>NZWH02000020.1 GCA_002701865.2 bacterium
AATTTACTGAACTATTTAACGAGTCTGTCTTCTTCCCATTCGCCTTCATGAACATAACCTTGCTTAGGGCCTTCACCCCAAGTATAAGATCCTCTTCCATGCTTTTTATTATTTTTATATTCTCCTTCATATCTTGTGCCATCAGAATAAGTACTTATTCCTTTACCATGTCTTTTACCATCCTTATATTCTCCTATATACTTTTCACCCGTTGGCTTAGTGTAAGTTCCCATACCATTCATTTTATCGTCTTTCCATTCACCTACATATTCATGTCCATTATTGTGACCCTTCCCCCAGGTATAAATTCCACTTCCATGCTTCTTGTTATCTTTCCACTCACCTGAATATTTATGACCTTCCATGGGACCTTTTCCCCAGACATAAGTTCCTTTTCCATGTTTCTTACCATCCTTTATTTCACCCTCATATTTAGTACCATCTGACCAAATATTTATTCCTTTTCCATGTCTTATATTGTTTTTCCATTCACCCACATATTTTTCACCATCTTCCCACTTACCATCTACCTTATTTGAAGCAGTGTAAGTTCCTTTTCCATGGTAGGTACCGTTCTTCCACTCACCTACATATTTACCTCCTGGAAAAGAAAGAACTCCTTCGCATTTATCCCATACAAGGGGGTCACCACCCTCGCACATAGGTAAAGAATATGAGTTAATTGAAATTAAAAAGAAGAATAGTAGTAGACTATTTAGGTTGTTCATCATTTTATTATAGCAAATATTTAGTTTTACTAAAAGTTCACTTTACTGGACTTTTGATAATTTTCTGATTATTTTATAGCTAACAAATTTGAATTTAATAATTAATAAATGGAGAAAATATATGAATATTATTAATAAAGTCTTATTAACTTTAGTTCTACTTTTAGGGATGAATATGAACTTACTTGCTGGTGGAGATCCTTCAGAAATAGTTATTAAAACCAGAGCAGACTCCCATGCTCCAATTTCTATTATGGGTGACCATACACACAAGGAGGGACAAGTAATGTTTTCGTATAGATATATGACAATGGGTATGGACGGATATCAATCAGGCTCGTCTTCTTCGAACTATACTAAGGCTAGAACTAAACCATTAGGCGGCAATTATATGACAGTGCCTGAAGAGATGACTATGAATATGCACATGATAGGTGCCATGTATGCTCCATCAGACGATATAACTTTAATGATAATGGGTAGCTATTTAGATAGTGAAATGAAAGTTAAAAAACATTCTAATAAAAAGAAAAAAACTTTAGAATCTAGTGGTAATGGAGACACTAAAGTATCTATACTTAAAAACCTGGCTCATAATGATAACGCCAAACTCCATGCTTCTTTAGGTCTTAGTTTGCCAACAGGATCAATTTCAAAAAAGGATATTATGTTTGGATCAAAGGAAGAGACTTTAGGTTACAATATGCAATTGGGATCTGGAACCTATGACGCCCTACCTGGATTCACTTACGTATATTCTGAAGATAATTATTCTTACGGCACTCAAATATCAAGTGTTTTAAGGATTGGTAAGAACTCTAAAGACTATGCTCTAGGAAATATATATAAAAGTAATATTTGGTTTGCTATACCTTTTAATGACAAACAAACTTCCTTTTCTATTGCTTCACAATTTAAATTTCAAGGTAAAATTAAAGGGAGCCATAAAGATATTAAGACTATAATGAGTTTTGCTCAAGATAGAGATTCCTCTGGAAGTAAAAGAATTGATATTTCTATAGGTGCTAATCATATTTTTCCTAATAAAATAAGGGCTAGTGTTGAGTATACAATGCCAACATATAATGATGTTAACTCTGTTCAGCTTGATTCAGAAAATGCTCTAATGTTTGGCTTAGGATTCGCATACTAATTTATCAATTTGTTAATATTTGTAAAATGTCCAGTACTGAGTGTTCTGTTCTATAATTATCCTTGACAATTTTTTGTATAAGTGATATTAATTCTATATACCATAGATCATGGTTTAAAAGATCCTCATGGAACATGAGTGAAAAGTTCTCCATAAGTCATGGGAACAAGACTCGCATAGAACATGCGTTAAAAGTTCAAATATTTCTCCAAAGGGGGTATTTGAATATGAAACTTTTGTTAAAGAGGCAGGTTAGAGTCAATGTAACCAGCAAGGTTAANCTAGTTAATAAANCTAGGGTGGCTAATATGCTTAAGGTCGCAACTGATTCAAGAAAACCAGCAAATTCAAAATTTATTCATCTTTCTGCTATAAAAGCTTACCAGCGTCAAAAAGCTTGGAAGNTAAATNTTAGAAAGATCTCTAAAATTCAGNTTGCTTTAGTTTAATATAAGCATGGATTATGTGCAGGGGGTTTTAACTTTGAAATTTCCTGCCATTTGAATTTTATATTTACTTTCTTCANACTAGCTTTTACATTTGTATCATGAGAAATGAACTTAAGGTCCTNTTNGCCAATNTATCTTTAATTTCTTCAATTGCGACATTANTATNTGTTTACTTTAAAAATTTCCTACCNAAATCAAAGATAAGATTGGAATATGTACTTTTCTCNCTTCCGCTTACNTGGGCTGTTATTTCAAATATTTTATATATTAATGGTTGGGCAAGAGANAGTCTTTGGGANATTAACGTAGTTTATTGTGCCGACTTAGCATATTCTCTTGGGGCTAGCCCTCAAACCGANTGGTTTGTTAATGCATCATGTCAGGAGTCTATTCCATTACAGTTTACATACNTAAAACTANTATTAGATATAGTTCCCTTTTCACTTTTTGAATATGACTTCTTTGAAAANGTTTGGGTGATATTTCTTGGACTANCCGCATTAGGTTATGGATTTATATCAAAGAAGCTATTTGAATTAGAAATAAATTATTTTTTCATTTTGGTATTTATTNTAATAGCTTATCAGGGATCAAATATTGTATCTCTTCAGGCTGGGAACATAGCCGTACCAATCTACTTACTAGTATTTTTTGGAATTCTTTTATTAAAGCATNACAAGTACCAGATAATTTTCTTCCCNATAGTCGCNTTTGCGACTTTCTTAAANTTTCATTTGGCCTTATTNCTCCTTNTACCATTTATGNTTCAGAAATTTTTCAATTTCAAAGGATATGTTTTATTNTCCATAACTCTCTCTTCTTTATTTGGATTAAATTATTTGCTACATGGACCATTTATCAATGAATGGCTNGTTAATCTGAAGTATGTCGATATGGGCTTAGCACCGATCTTTGCGGAAATGGATTTCTTAAAATCTTTATGGACTACAAATGGTGAGGCTACAATGTCCAAGGTTCAGTTTAATGCTTTATGTAAAATTTTTATATTCCCTTTGTTCTTTTTAAATCTAATTTTCTTTAGAAAGTATTTGATTAATAAAGTCTCAGATAAAGAATTCTTCAATATACTCTTGATACTATCAATATTTGTTTTTGTTTTAGTCCTACCAAGACTTAAAGTCTATGATTTTTTTATTATATCTTGTGTCTCAATAAAAATTTATTTGGACTCAATTGATACTATAGTTAGTAAAGATTTTTTGCTAAAAATGATATCAATTTTAATTATTATTTTATTTTATTTGTCATCTACCTACTGGAGACCTCAATGGGACCTTACAAATATTAGCTATTATTATGTATTATCTATTTACTTTCTATATCAAGCTATGGTTATTAGAAAGATAAAGGTAAAATATTAATAAGAGGTCAAGAATGAGCATAGAAGCAAAATTTGAGAAAAGATTAAGTATTTTACAAGTTGAAGAGTCACAAAGTTTTGCTCCTAAATTTGATGATAATGGGTTGATACCAGTTGTTACTACCGACTATAAGAGTGGTGAAGTCTTAATGCAAGGTTATTTGAATTCTGAATCTTTTGCTATGACCCTAGAGCTGGGGGAAGCGGTATATTACTCTAGAAGTAGAAAGCAGATTTGGCATAAAGGAAAAACAAGTGGATTAGTTCAGACTATAAGAGAAATAAGGATTGATGATGATCAAGACTGTGTTTGGTTAAAAGTAGATGTAGATGGTGGAGCTAGCTGTCATGTTGGATATAGGTCTTGTTTCTATAGAAGTATACCTTTTGGAAGAAACTTAGATAAATCCAAAAGGATTGAATTAAAGTTTGAAGAAAAAGAAAAAGTATTTGATCCTAAGAAGGTTTATGGAGATTCACCTAATCCAACAAAATTATGAATTTAGAAAAGTTCTTCTCTCCTAGAATTTTAAGTCTAAGCTTAATTTGTATTTTAGCATTGGCTCTTGCAACTTCTTTTTTTTATCAGTTCTTTTTTAACTTTACACCCTGTTTCTTGTGTACATTGCAAAGAGTATGTTTTTTTGTTCTTCTTATATCCTTAAGTGTAAAGTTTGCTAAGAACTCTAAAAGTTTATTCATAAATATAGTACTTATTTCATTTAATTTTCTAGGTATATTCTTCAGTTTTAGACAAGTTGTATTGCAAAATAAAGTTCTAAGTGGAAACTCTTCCTTTTTGTGTTCTCCTAACGTTGATACTAATTTTAATTCTTCATCTCTGGGTGATTTTATCTCACAGCTGTTCTCTTTTGAAGGTAGTTGTGCAGATATTTCCTCAACTCTTTTTGGTATATCTTTTGCNGCATGGTCATTACTTATCTTTTTATTATCTCTAGTGTTTATTTTATTAATAGTTGTTAAAGAAAGAAAAAATTAACTATTTCTCTAACTTGATACTCACTCATTAATATGAGACACTGTCTCATGATTAAATTTTATGGGCATGTAACATTAATATTTCTATTTTTTGTATTATCAGGCATAACATTTGCTCCATTTGCAAAAGAAAAGTTTAAAGTTGTTACAACTTTTACTATTTTTGCGGATATGGCTAGGAATATTGCTGGTGACAAAGCTGAGATAGTCTCAATCACTAAACCTGGGGCAGATATTCATACTTACCAACCAACACCAAGAGATATTCTAAAAGCTGAAAAAGCTGATTTAATTCTTTGGAATGGTTTAAACTTGGAGCTTTGGTTTGAAAAGTTTTTTCAGAATATTGATTCTACACCATCCGTCATATTAACTAAAGGTATAGTCCCAATGGGTATTAGTGAAGGTTCTTATAAAGGTAAGCCAAATCCTCATGCATGGATGTCTCCTAATGATGGATTGATCTATATAGAAAATATTAGAGCTGCTCTTGTAAAATATGACCCAGAAAACACATTAACTTATAATAAAAATGCTAAAGAATATTCTAAAAAGCTGAATTCCGTAATACTACCAATTAGGAATAAGTTCTCTACTATACCAAGCGAAAGACGATGGTTAGTAACCAGCGAAGGTGCCTTCAGTTATTTGATTAGAGATTTTGGGCTAAGAGAGTTATATTTGTGGCCTATGAATTCAGATAGTCAAGGTACCCCCAGCCAAGTTAGAAAAGTCATAGATAAAGTAAGAGAAAATAATATTAGTGTAATTTTTAGTGAGAGTACAATTTCACCAAAACCTGCCCAGCAAGTAGCCCAAGAAGCTGATATAAGCTACGGGGGTATTTTATATGTCGACTCATTAAGCCTTAAAGATGGCCCAGTTCCAACATATCTTGATCTTTTGAGAGTAACTACCGAAAGAATTGCAGATGGTTTAAAAGAAAGTCTTGAGTAGTTTAGATGTATAATTCCGTTTCAGGAGCGAACTCTTTAGAAGTTAACAATGTTGAAGTTGTTTACAATAATGGCCATACGGCATTATCTAAAGTAACTTTCAATTTAGACAAAGGAGTGATTGCTGCATTAGTTGGGATCAATGGTAGCGGTAAGTCTACTTTNTTTAAAGCCATNATGGGCTTTNTACCATTAAAAACTGGCACTATAAAATTATTAGGTTTAAATATTGATTCAGCCTTAAAGAAAAATCTAATAGCTTATGTTCCTCAGAATGAAGAAATTGATTGGGATTTTCCTATTCTNGTTGAAGACGTAGTTATGATGGGAAGATANGGTCATATGAATTGGCTAAGAATTCCAAAGGAAAANGATTTTAATTTAGCAAGGGAGTCGCTAGATAGGGTAGGTATGCAAAGTTATTCTAAAAGACAAATAGGNGAACTTTCAGGGGGTCAAAAGAAGAGAGTTTTTCTTGCAAGNGCGCTAGCTCAAAAAAGTGAAGTTATTCTTCTTGANGAACCTTTTACAGGGATAGATGTAAAGTCAGAAGAAGAAATAGTTTTATTATTATCAAATTTAAGAGATGAAGGTAAAGTGATACTAATTGCTACACATAATTTAGGAAGTGTTCCTGAATTTTGTAATCAAAGTATATTAATTAATCAAACTATAATAGCTTCTGGTCCAACAGATATTGTTTTTACACAATCAAATTTAGAGCTAACTTTTGGTGGAGCTTTGAGNCAATTCATCCTTCCTGGAAAAGATATTCATACTGACAAAGANGATAGGGGCGTNACTGTNTTAACGGANGACGAAAGACCATTGGTCTTCTATGATAAAGCTGAAANTAAAAAGAGTGAAAAATGATTGATCTACTAATGGAACCTTTTGCNTACGAATATATGAATAGGGCNATNTGGATGAGTACATTAGTTGGAGGGCTTTGCGCTTTCCTTTCTTCATATCTAATGTTGAAAGGCTGGTCTCTGATGGGTGATGCACTTTCCCATGCAGTAGTACCAGGTGTTGCTGGAGCATATATCCTAGGACTTCCATTCTCTTTGGGTGCNTTTTTNTCTGGTTCTTTNGCTGCACTTACAATGTTGTTNCTAAATAAAAAAACAAAATTAAAAGAAGATGCAATTATTGGGATAATCTTTACATCNTTTTTNGCACTTGGACTTTTTATAGTTTCACTAAATCCCACTTCAGTTGATGTNCAAAAGATAATTCTTGGAAATATNTTAGCTATTACAGATTTTGANACTCTACAGCTAGTTCTAGTTTCNTTGATTTCTTTTATAGTTNTAANNTTAAAATGGAAAGAATTTATGATTGTTTTCTTNGATGAAGTTCATGCTAAGNCNGTCGGGATTGACTCNTATAAGATAAAGGTTTTATTCTTTACCCTTCTCAGTGTTGCCACNGTAGCCGCATTNCAAACNGTNGGTGCTTTTCTNGTTATAGCNTTAGTGGTGACNCCGGGAGCAACAGCTTATTTAATAACAAATAGATTTTCGACATTGATAATATTAAGTATCTCTATAGGTTCGGTAACATCTTTTTGCGGATCCTATTTAAGTTATTTTATTGATGGTGCAACCGGGGGAGTTATTGTTCTAATGCTAACAATAGTTTTCTTTGCTGCATTTATCTTTAAAAACAATGGCAATCCTATGGTTTGGAAGAAAGACAAAAGAGGCTTGCTTAAAGATGTTTGAATTCATTGAGACACTAATAATTCCATTTACTTTTGGATTTATGCAAAAAGCNTTTCTTATGTCTGTTATNATNGCAATACCTATGTCAATTCTTTCATGCTACCTTGTCCTNAGAGGTTGGTCATTAATGGGAGATGCTATATCTCANGCAGTCTTACCAGGNATTGTTNTNGCATATATTTCTCAAATAGCNCTNGCTATTGGTGCTTTTATAGCTGGTGTTTGNTGCGCCTTACTTTCGGGTTACATAAAAGCTAATACCAGGATTAAGCAGGATTCAGTCTTGGGAATTGTTTTTTCTGGCATGTTNGCNTTAGGTTTAATCTTATATTTAAAGATAGAAACAGAGATTCATTTGGATCATATTCTATTTGGAAANATATTGGGACTATCATGGAACGACGTTCTTCAGGGCCTAATTCTTGCTAGTATTTGTACTATATTTATATTAATTAAAAGATTAGACATTCTTGTTAATATTTTCGATACTCAACATGCAAAAGCAATAGGGATTAATGTTTCAAAATTAAATTATATTTTTTTAGCTGTACTATCTCTTGCTATAGTCGCATCTATCGAATCTAGTGGGATAATATTAGGTATTGCAATGTTAATAATACCAGGNGCAATTTCTTTTCTTATTTCAAAAGATTTTATTAGAATGCTTAAATATTCTGTAGCTATATCAGTTTNATGTTCAATTTTTGGAGTTTATCTAAGCTTTTTCTTAGATAGTGCTCCAGCACCAACTATAGTTCTGATAATGACAATTGTATTTNTTTTTTGCTTCTTTAAGCAANCAAGTAAAGCACAAAAAGTTTAAGTTTTTTTATNGGCACATTNTTTACAGAAACCGTAAAAATGCATCTCATGGCCTAGTNTTTCAAATCCCTTTTCTTTTAATATTTTCTTGTACATTTTTTCTTCACCAAAATCTGGAAATTCTATATTTTCTTTGCATGATATGCAAAATGCATGGTGGTGGGGTTTTTCATCAAAGACAAACTCAAAATGCTGATGNTTCTCTCCAAAAGCNGTCTTTCTTAAAACTAAAGATTTAACTAATTCATTTAAAGTTCTGTACAAAGTGGCTCTAGATACAGAATCTTTTTTTATTTTTAATAAATCTTCAGCACCAAAGTGATTATNCATTTTAGTTATCAAGTTAAAAACCTCGATTCTTGCTTTNGTNAGCCTGAGATTGTTCTTGTCTAGATAGTTAACAAACTTTTTTTGTTCAACAACAATCTTATTTCTNTGTTCTTTGGTTATCATTNTTATNTATAAAAAATATCATTTAGAAATTAATTTGTAAAACTATTTTCTGACAATTATTTCTTTTAAGATTGCTTGAGTTTCTTCTAAGTAGAATATATCTAAAAACTCTTCAATGCTTTCATCGGAATCATTTAATTGATCNCCCATGTTCTTTAAAAGTTCNCGTTTCATATTTTCTATTATCTTATTGCTTTTACTTTTAAATGTATTCCCAAGTTGTAATGAATATTCCAATAGNTCTTCCNTGGGATGTAGTGAGTNAATTAGNCCAATTTTTAAAGCTTCNTCAGGGTTNATTAAATTTCCATTTAATAGTAAATTTTTAGAATTANTTAAACCCACAGAGCTTTTCAGCATATAAATAGTGCTAGAAAATAATGATAATCCAATGTTAATTTCATTTAATGCAATTTTTGCTCTTTTATCTACCATATTTTTAAAGTCACAACTTAAAGCAATCATGCAGCCNGCACCTGTTGCATGGCCATTNACNGAAGCTATTGTAATTTTTTTAGAAAGATAAAGGCTNTTGCATATTTCTAGTAATTTATGAATTGAATTCTTAANCTCNCTTCTNTCNAGTANTAGGAANGCTGGGATATCTAAACCAAAAGAAAAAAAACTTCCAGACCCTGTTATAAGTNTTACATTTGTNGTTTNATCTATCTCAGCATCATTGATTGCCNTCTTNAGCATNNCTAGCATATTNTTATCNATAGCATTTACNNTCGGTTTATTAATTGTGATTATNGATACATTCTCATTTNTACTAGATTCTATCATTTTTTNTCCCNNGCCNTNTTTTGATAAATTATCATTTGAGTACATCTAAAAAGAGCAATAACTTTTAGACTTTTTTCNTCAAAGATTTTAGAGTCCCATACATGAAGAGTCTTNCCTTTATGAATNAGNNTTGCCTCACAAACNATTNTTCCCTTTTGAACTGCNGAAATAAAGTTAGTTTTGAGCTCTANAGTTGCAAACATTTNATCTTTTTTAAGGTGATACATGGTNCCAAAACCGCATGCAGTATCTGCTAAGCTCGTTATTGCTCCACCATGGATAAGANCGTTTGGAGCCATTATTACTTTNGATACTTTTAGCTTGGCNACGGCACNTTGCTTATTAATTTTAGNAATCTTAATTCCTAGATGTGATACGAATGAATCTTTGGCTAAAGAATTCATCTGTTTAACATTTGAAATCTTAGAGAAATCAATTTTCTTCATAAATTTTATGATAGCATAATAAACTTATTTCCTAATACAGTTTTATTAATTAGCTAAAGAAGATGAATAACCCACCAATTATTAACGCATAAGACCATAAATAATCAAAGTTCACCCATGCTGTTCTTAGTATCCTAAGTCCTATTACCTTATATACAAAATATGCTATTGTAGTGGAGATAATTATCATTCCTGCCATATGTGATACTAAGGGTAGAAGACCACTTTTAAATATATGGACCACGGAATGATGACCTGATTGAGTATTAAATCCTGGAATCAACATAAGCCCTGCGCCGTGTGATGAGGCCATTAAGAAAGACCATATTACAAGATCAATATTCCCCACATTCATTTTAACCCAGTTCATATGGGCACGATCATAAATTTTATACGCTCCAAAAATAATTAACACAGATGCAAAGAAAATTTTAGTATAATGAATTGGGATTATATTCTTAAGAGTCTCAAATATGGCTAATGTCACTATAAGCGAGGCTAGGTGTCCAACAGCTATTGGTATTTGACTAGTAAATATCTTTCTAGTCGATTCCTTTTGCATAGCAATCGAGACACTAAAAAGCCATCCCATCCCAGGGTTTATTCCATGATAAACCCCAAGAGTAAGAAAGAATAGTAAAGAATGTTCCATAGTTTCCATTGTAAGCTCCAAACTTCAGAATAATATTATTTAAAACTATTCTTCATTTGGATAACAAAACGAATCTGATGAAGCATCTCCGCCCTGTAGCCTAACTTGGTGCGTTCTTTGATCTCCGAAGTCCATGAAGAAGTCTTTATCTAGTGTTATTCCACCTGATAAATCTACATCGGCTTTAACAAACCAGCCTTTTATATCATCGTAAAATTGATCGTCCCAACTACTGTAAAGTGAGTTAGTAAAATAAAGTCTTTTACCATCCCTACTTAGTTCGACCATCTGCGGTCCACCTGTTGCTGGACTACCATTAGGATGAGCTTTTTTCTTTGCCACCCCGCCGATTTCAACCATTCCTACTAATTTAGGTTTAAATGGATCTGAAACATCATACTGGTGAAGTTCTCCAGTACCCCAGCAGGAAACGTATAAAAACTTATCATCCAATGATAAATTTATGTCTGTTATTAGTGGTGGGACAGCCCCAAATTGTTTAAGTGGTGCGGGTAAATCTTCTACTGCCGCAGGCTGCGCTGGTATAGTTATAGTTTTTTTAATTTTCCACTCATCTTTCTCAAGGTACCATGTCCAAATAGATGCTGATAAATCTTGAGTGTTGACTACTACACCAACAAAACCATAAGTATTTTTTGGATTCTTAGATGGCCTAAGTTCTAATACCATCTGATGTTCCTTTCCTAGATCTAATTCATGTAGATGATTATGTGTTTTTAAATCCCATATATGAAGCTTGTGACCATATNTTCCTGCCACAGCAGCTTCCAGATTTAGCCCATTTTCAAANAGATCTGGAGTNCCCCATTCTGAGGTTATTACTCTGTCNTGACCTAAGTGCCACCAGAAGTCGTAGGCATAGTGTTGNGGACCTCTATCTTTTTCCCATTGTCCTTTTATTTCTAAAGTAAGGTGATCCATTAGGAATATTCCACCAGGACCTTCTCCTGATTCAGTTCCACCACCTAAGGCACTAACATAAATACCTTCAGGACCGCAATGAATAGTATGAGGTCTACTGTAGCCAGTTTTTTTCATTAATTCTTCAGGCTCNATAGTTTTGATTATTTTAGGGTCTTTTGGATTATCTTTTGTATCTACAATATACATTCTTGAAGATCTTAATCCTGGGATAAGTAGATATCTCCTTTCAACGTCTGGGTGAGGAGCATACGGGCATAAGTGAGCNCTNCATGCATTCCAACCAAAGTGATGTAATTCATCTCCAATATTAGGAAGTGTTAGTTCTCCAACTTTTGATAAGTATGAATCTGATTCAGGATTCACATCTACGGTTGAAAGAGAGTCAGGCTTACCATGAACATTTAGTGTTGCAATATAAGCAAGTTCTTCTTTTGGTGCCTCCATTGCCATTTTAGCAGTGGGGTAAAAAGTTTTATCAGCAGTCATTCCCATTTTATTCCTCCATNTTGACCTTAAAAATTAATTAAAAAGNCAAAAATAATTAAATTTTAATTCTTCAATAAATANTATTTNAAGCTACAACAACAACAGTTTAATAGGCAAAAACATGAANAANCTTTAGAAATNAATAACATATTAAACTCCATCGTGAAATTTGTAACTCAAGAGAAAGACAAAGAAANTGTCTTTTCTCCGTTTAGCAAGTATTTNAAGTCGCTGCAATTAGAGTTAAATGACGACTTTTTAATATAGTAGTATTTTTTANNAATAAAATCAATAAATATTTGCTTTCTNGGCNATAAAATTTGTATTATTGATTTTTTTACTTATTATTCATANCATAATTATGGAAAAATTCCTTNATANCATNAATAANGATCCATTTTTCTCCAAAAATAAGGTTTTAATTTTAGACNTGATTCTNCTTTCTTGGGTTTNCTATGTTTTNTTNCCTCTCNTNAGCATTGGATTNATCTCTGATGAAGCCTACANTTCNCAAATTTTGGGTAAAAANATATCNGAGGGAGTTACATTNTGGGAAAGANTGTATNNTGAAANNCANNNNTGGNTNNNTGGNTCTGGTAGNTTNTNNCCATTTANCTGGTTTTANAAGTATGGTCTTTATACGCTTCAACCGACCACTTTTGTTGTAAAACTAATAACTTTAATCATTGTGGCTTTGAATGTCTTATTTTATGCAAAGATTATTCAATTTATAACCAAAGATAGAAACTTATCTTATATTTGTGCATTTATAGTACCTATATTCTTCCAATTTAGACTCTGGCATGACCCTATAATGGCTTTTACTTTTATGATACCACTCGTATCTCTGTTCTTATTCTCAACCACATATCTTTTAATTAATTATTTGGAAGAAAATAAGCTTGGTACAATTTCTTTGTTTGGATTCTTATATTTGCTATCTCTTTGGACTTACGAGCTTACTTATGTGTTTGTAAGTTTCTACGTTCTTATTGTTATTTTTGCTAAGGAAAGAAGGGGTTGGTGGAAACCTTTATTACTAATTGTTGCGATGACTTCTCTGCATATCTTTATCACAATCTACTTTAAGGATCCTAATAGAAATGAGTATCCTGGTTCAGCTTTAAACTTTGATTATCAGGTTATCTTTTCTTCGCTTTTAGTTCAGATAACTTCAGCATTTCCGTTATCTTGGAAGATAGCCAATGCTCCTGCTCATGAATCCTTGACTAAAATTACTTATTCAGTGCTCTTAATATTTTCTTTTTTCTCTTTAATTGTCACCGCTCAGTTAAATAAAGTTAAAGGTAGTTTGTCAGGAACTAGCACTTCAATTAAGTTGTTTATTTTTTCTTTAGCCCTATTGTTTGTTCCAGCAATACCAATTGTGCTAACCGGACATCAACATGAGCTAATAGAAATGGGTTTTGGGTATGGCTACATTGTAGTTTTTATTCAATATTTTGGTGCCTCTGCTCTATTTATATATTTAATAAATTATATAAAAAACAGATATTTTTTTAAGAACTATCCAAACAGAGCTTTTATCTTAGTTTTTTTAATTATAGTTTCCATTGGTTATTTAACTAGACTGGAAAATTCTTTCGTATCACATGAAGTTAATAAGGCATATAAATATCCTAGAGATTTATTGAGAAAATCAATTGAAAGTGGAATTCTAGATCACGTTTCTAGCGATTCTTTATTACTTAGGAATGGAAGGTATCCCTCTGATCACCCATGGTTCTATGCTATGAAAATGGGTAGGGCGATGAATCTTTGTGGTATCAATGAACCCAAAGAGTTTCCAAACTGTATAGATGTCAAAGAGGATAAGAATGATATATATGGATTAGCATATTTTTTAAGTAGCGATTATAAGACTGGATCTGTCTTTGTAGCAAGATTGAGTGACGTGGTTATAAAAGAAGGGATTCCGATTTCTATGAGATTTAACGATTATAAAATTTATAATTCAAAAACAAATGAGCTTAGTGAAGTTAGCTCTTCAAAAACCTATGATTTATTGAAAATAGCTAACACTGAGGTGGGAACAACTACTTTGGATTACGACATTAGAGACTATGAAATAGATGAAATATCTTATGGTTTTAAAGGTTTTTATTCTAGAGAGAGCGGAAAGCGAGGCTATCTACGATGGTCATCAGGTGACTCTACTATGGTAATAGAAAATTCTACAGATAAATCTTTAAAAAAGACATTATCTCTCATTTTGATTAGGCCAAATTCCAAATTCCAACACGCTTCGGTGTCTATTACTCATACAATTCCTGATAGCAGAGGATTTTTAGAAATGAGCAGATACTTTGTATTAGGTCAAAAAGAAATTGAAATAGTACTCAATCTAAAGCCAGGTGTTAATTATTTAAATTTTAAAAGTGATTCACATCACATTGATAACGGTGACCCGAGAAACATTGTATACGGGATTGGTAATTATGAGTTCAACGATTTTGTTGAGTATTAGAGTTTTAAGAGTTATTTCAAATTGTATTCCTTCAATTATTAATTATTATCCTCCATGTGGTGGAGAAAATAATCAGTATTCTAAAAAATTCTTTTTTTCATAAAAATAGATTAATTATTTTAGATTTATTACTAATTTTATGGGTCCTTTATGTACTATTTCCATTACAAGGTGTAGGGTTTATTTCTGACGATTCATACAATTCTCAAATTGCAGGAAAGAATCTATATGAAGGTTTATCCTTCTGGCAAGATCTCTTTAAAGAAATTAAAGCCTGGCTTGTAGGGAATGGAAGACTCTCTCCTTTTGCTTGGTTTTATACAAAAGGACTTTACTCATTACAGCCAAGTCCCTATATCGTCAAGAGTATTACATTGGCCATAATTGCGTTAAATGTTTTATTTTATTCAAAAATAATTCACTTTATTACAAAGAACACAAGATTGTCATATATTTGCGGCTTTATGGTCCCTTTACTTTTTCAGTTTAGAATGTGGCACGATCCTATTATTGGATTTGCTTTTATGATTCCATTGCTTTCAATGTTCCTTTTTGCTTCCTTGTTGGTTTTGACTAAATATTTAGAAAAGAATGAGATTAAAACAATTTCATTGTTCTTATTTCTGCATGTCATTTCTCTTTGTACATATGAACTGAGTTATATTTTTATAGTTTTCTATATTTTAATTGTTTTATTTAGCTCGTCCAAAAAAAATTGGGGTAAGCCTATAACGCTGGCAATTTTAGCAACTGCCTCGCATTTTTTTATTATTCTATTCTTTAAAGAATCAGGCTCAGGTGCTTACCCTGGTTCAAATATAAACTTTGACTTTGAAATGATTTTTTCTTCATTTTTAATCCAGGTAACGTCAGCATTTCCTTTGTCCTGGAAAATAGCTAGTGGTCCCGTACATGAATCTTTATCTAAAATAACATATTCTGTCTTGATTATTTTTGCAATTTTTTCATTGCTTATTACGAAGCAGTTCTACAAGATAAAAGATGGATTCTCTAAGATAAATTCTTCCAATAAATTACTAATTTTTTCATTGGCTCTCTTGCTTCTTCCTGCAGTACCTGTTGCTTTGACCGGGCACCAGGCTGAATTAGTAGAGGCTGGTTACGGTTATGGCTATATTGTTGTTTTCATGCAGTACTTTGGAGCTGTAGCTTTGTTCTTAATGATAGTTAAGTTTTTAAAAAAAGTATTTTTTTATATTTTTTTCCCATTTCATAAACTTACTTATTTTACCCTAGTCTTTTTTATAATTTTCTCTGTTGGTTACTTTACTAGACTTGAGAACTCATTCGTAGCTCATGAAGTTAATAAGTTTTATAAATACCCCAGGGATTTGATTAAAAAATCAATCAATATTGGAATTCTAGATCATTTATCAGGTAATTCTTTATTGATTAGAAATGAAAGATATCCTTCTGATCACTACTGGTTTTATTCAATGAAGGCGGGAAGAAAAATGAATATTTGTGGTCTTAATAGAGAATTAGAGTTTCCTAATTGTGTAAAAATAAAAGAAGAAAAAAACGACATTTATGGCTTGGCATATTTTTTAAGTAGCGACTATAAAACGGGTTCTGTCTTTGTAGCAAAATTAGATAGAATACTTTTAATTGAAGATGTACCAATCTCTTTGAAGTTTAACGACTATAAAGTTTACAACTCAAGTACAGGTGAACTTTTTACGATTTCTTCAAATAAGACATATGATTTATTAAAAATTGCTAAAACTGAAGTGGGAGCAATTTCGCTAGATTATAACCTTCAAGACTATGAGCTAGATAAAGTCGAATATGGTTTTAAATCCTTTCATGACCTAGAAGGTAATTCTCAAGATTATCTTAGATGGTCTTCTGGCAGTTCAATAATATTGATAGAGAATAATTCTGATCAAATGATCAACAAGCGTCTGACCCTTCGGCTTATAAGACCGGGCGTTAGTCTAAAACCTGTATTTATTTCCGTGGCGCATCTAGTTGACAGTAGCAGAGGGCTTTTGAAACTTGAAAAACTTAACGATAAATATCCACCATATCTTAGATTCTTAGATTGGTTTATATATGATTATGTTTCATTAGTTACTGAGAAGTTACTAGCTTCAATGTATTGGGAAGAAGGTGATGACAAAGAACCGCTAACTCTTTTTGACCCACATGGAAGCATGTTTAAGTTTAAAGGAATGATGAGCAAAGAATTTATAAACTCAGATATTATTAAAAATATAAAATATGGAACTTTAGTTGAATATAAAAGCCAATATTTAATTACTGCGCAAAAAGAAATAAGTATAATATTAAAATTAAAACCGGGTATTAATTATGTAAAACTTATTAGCGATTCTCCTTGGATTGATAATGGAGACCCTAGAAAGATTGTTTTTGGTATTGGTAATTATAGGTTTGATAATTTTTAAGTTTACAAGATATTTTAGTAGATATTTAAATTACTGATACATACTGTATTATCTTTTTATGAACCACAAGTTATCGAAATCAGCTCAAAGTTTATCTGGGCAGCCAATGTTTCGTATGTTGTCAAAAATTCAAGAGCTTGAGAAAAAAGGAAAAAAAATACTTCATTTTGAACTTGGTGATCCAGATTTTCCTACACCAAAGAATATCAGTGAAGCCGCGATAAAAAGTATACAGGATGGGGAGACTCATTATGTTAATTCTATGGGTATCTCTGAATTAAGGGAAGCTGTTCAGAAAACAACAGANNTATCTAGAGGCTTCAGACCAGATTTTAATCAAGTCCTTGTGACACCTGGTGCAAATTATATAATTTACTTAGCAATATCAACGCTGGTTAATCCTGGTGAAGAAGTTATTATCCCTGACCCTGGTTTCCCNACCTATACNTCNGCTGCTAATTTCATTGGTGCTAAGCCAGTATATGTACCATTNTACGAGAAAAATAATTTCCAACTTTCANCTTNAGATTTAATAGATAAAATTACAAAAAAGACGAAGCTAATTATTATAAATTCACCGGCTAATCCNACAGGGTCAGTAATGACAAAAGAAGAAATCTATGAAGTTGCTCGAATTGCGAAAGANCATGATGTGTACTTGCTCACCGATGAAGTTTATTCGCGACTAATATTTGATTCCGAGAAGGGCTTTTTTAGTCCTAGCACTTTAGATAAATGCAAAGAGAGAACTATTATAATTAACGGATTAAGTAAGGCATTTGCTATGACAGGATGGAGAATTGGTGTTGCTATTGGTCCCGAGGAAATAATTGCAAAGATGGGTCTTATTGTTGAGACTATTTCTTCCTGCACTCCCCCTTTTTGTCAATATGCAGGACTTGAAGCGGTCGTTGGAGATCAGTCTGAACTTAAAAGAATGAAAGATGAGTATNTGGAAAGAAAGAAAATATTGGTTCAGGGNCTGAATGAAGTAANAGGTATAAGTTGTGTTGATCCAGGTGGCGCAATGTACGTTTTCCCTAATATTAAAGACACTGGTATGAATAGTNATGATTTTTCAGAATATGTTCTTGATAAAATAGGAGTNGGNGTATTGCCAGGTAATAATTTTGGTAAAAATGGAGAGGGCTATATTAGAATGTGCTATGCTACTTCCCAGGATGATATTATTTTAGCATTAAGTAGACTAAAGGAATTGTTCGGATAAAAAATGAAAAAAATTCGTGTTGCAGATGTNATTGTTGATTTTTTAATAAATAAAAAAGTTGATACTATTTTTGGTTTAATGGGNGGNGGNGCTATGTTTCTNAATGATGCTCTTGCTCTAAGGTCTAATAAAATTAAGACAATTTTTAATCATCACGAACAAGCAAGTTCAATGGCAGCTGTAGGATATTCTAAAATGAAAAATGGAATAGGTGCAGCTATGTTTACGACTGGATGTGGTTCCACAAATGCNGTAACTGGGGTTTTGGATGCATGGCAAGATAATNTNCCATGTATTTTTATTTCAGGACAAGTAAAGAGAAAAGAAACCTCNAGGAANATCAGACCTAAAACAAATCTTAGAAACTTNGGAGTTCAAGAGGCNGATATAGTCTCTATTGTTGANAGTATAACTAAGTATTCTAAGATGATTAATGAGCCCAACGATATTTATAAAGAACTAGAAAAAGCNTACGAAATTGCAACTTCTGGGTGTCCTGGCCCTGTATGGTTAGATATTCCATTAGACGTACAAGCTGCTCCTGTAGCCAAAAGAAAATGGAATATTATTAAAGATAAAAAAACAAGTTTATTTAATAATAAGCTTGATNCAGANATNAAGAAANTAATGAATCTTTTAAAGAAAGCTAAAAGACCAATATTAGTTGTTGGTAATGGGNTGAGACTTGCAAAAGTTGAAAAGGAATTCTCGAATCTTGTAAAGGATTGGAAGNTNCCTGTTGTNTCNTCATATTTAGCGATTGATATTTTTCCAAATACACANAAATATCACATTGGAACTCTNGGNACTAAAGGNAATAGAGCTGCAAATTTTGCGATTCAAAATTCAGACTTAGTAATTGCTTTTGGATGCAGAATGAGTGTTCCTTTAACAGGATTTGAATACAGAACTTTCGCNCGTGAGGCTAAGATATGTATTATTGACATTAATAAAGCTGAACATAAGAAAGATACAATNAGAATAGATTCTTTAATTAATCAAGACCTAGCGTTNCTAGTNCCTAAACTTCCAAAAATTAACTTTCAATCNAAATGGAANGATTGGTTAAAAAAATCCATTGTATGGAAAGATAGNTGGCCTGTTTGTAATGAATACCAAAGAGACGATTCTAACGGTATTAANTTGTATCATTTNTATGAGATTTTTAANAAGTCCAATAATNTAAATTCTGTGGTTGTCGCCGATGCGGGTTCCGCTGGTTATGCCTCAGCACAATCTATTAAAGTTAATAAAAACCAAAGATATATAATGCCAGGCGGTCAAATGGAGATGGGATTTACTCTTCCATGCTCTATAGGTGTTGCNTTTGCAGACCCAAAGAAGANTGTNTTCGCNATCACNGGTGATGGTTCTTTTCAGTTAAATATTCAAGAGCTNCAAACNCTTTCACANTTNAAGCCAAATATAAAATTAATTATATGGAANAATAGTGGTTATCTTTCAATAAAATCTACTCAAAACCGTTTTTTTGATGGTAGAAAGATAGGAGCTGGACCTGAAAGTGGTCTGACTTTTCCNGAAACAAAGGATATAGCTAAAGCATATAANCTACCTTTCAAAAAAGTTTCAAAGGCATCAAACCTNACGGGTTCCCTTGAATGGCTTAAGAGTTTTCATGGGCCTGCAATATTAGAAGTTATCTGTCCACCTGANCAGGAAATAATTCCTACTGCATCTTCAAAGACATTAGAGGATGGTAGTATGGTTTCAACTCCACTTGAAGATATGTATCCNTTTTTNGANAAGGAAGAGTTTCTTNAGAACATGATAGTTGAACCATTTAATAATTAGAATTNTTAGAAGTTAATTCTTTCTCTTTCAACAACTAAAGGCATATTTTGATTCTTTGCCTGGTTNATAAGTAAATATTCTCCAATAAGGCCTAGAAACAATAACTGNATNGATGAAAAGAAAAGTANGCATAGTGCTAANGATGAATATTCTGAAGTGAANAGCGATAANTTAAAAATAGAATCAACTGATTTNGTTATAATGATAAGAATTGAAANNAATACTGCAAANAGTCCTGTTAAGCTTATCANCTTAAAAGGAAGAGTCGACGTAGAAACTATCCCTTCGACTGCTACNGAAAATANNGAGAAAAAATTATTTGTAGATTTNCCNGTCTCTCTGTCTGGNGCATTGTAGTATAAAATCTTTTTTTCAAAATTAAGTTCTAAAAGTTGNCCNCTTACATATGGCTTTCTATCATTAATCTTTTTTAAAACTGCTTGAACTTCTTTGTCATAAATTCCAAATCCGTGAAAGTTAGGTATTTGACTTTGATCAGCAAAAAAATTAATNAATTTATAAAATATTTTTTTAAGNAAAGTAAAACCNTGTTTAGTATTTTTTGGAACACCAAGAACCATTTTCGCTCCCTTTTTCCATTCATTTATCAAGTCTGGAATNGTATCTGGAGGGTCCTGAAAATCGCATACCATTTGCATTATAGCATCACCATTAGCCTGAAGTAATCCGTAGTATGGTGATATTAACTGTCCATAGTTTTTAGCATTAATTATTAACTTTATATNTTTATCAGCCTGACATAGCTTCTTTATTTTTTCATGGGTTGTATCTGTAGAACCATTGTCTATGAAGATGATTTCATATTGGTCCTCNTTTAGCTTTTGTGAAAAAATACTTNTTATGCTTGTCGCNATCTTTTCGACGTTATCTTCTTCATTAAAGCATGGAATTATAATAGAAATGATGCTCATGGGAAAATATTATATCTTATAACCTATTNATTAAAAATTATTTATTTTTNTATAGTTTTGTTCTTTTATAAAGATTCAATGAACTCATCAATTGTTGAATGAAGCCTAGTGAACATACTATCAGTCATTCCATGATGCAAAGGTAGAAGGAAGGCTCTTTNCATAATAGAATCAGCATTATTGTATCCATTTTTAGAAGTTATATATTTTGCATCTTTCATCATTGGCTGCCTTATTATATTGCCTGTAAAAACAACTCTAGTTTGTATGTCCCTTTTCTCAAGATATATTTGAATATCTCTTCTAGAGAATTTGGCATTTTCTTTTATCAAAATTGGAAAAGCTAACCAGGCAGTATTTGCATTTTGATTTTCGATAGGGTTTGAAAAGAATTCGCCATATTTTTCGAAAAAAGCACACTGTTTTTTAAAATTATCTTGTCTTATGGAGATATTATCTTGAAGTTTATTTAATTGAGCTAATCCAAAAGCTGCACCAATCTCGCTACCTTCTAGATTGTAACCAGGTATCTCAAAAACAAATTTCGCATCATATTCTATACCGTCTAGATCGATGTTAAACCTGTTTTCTATTGCCTCACTCTTCTCATCAAACAGTGATGAGCTTCTACCCCAAGACCTTAGTAGCTTAGCTTTTTCAAGAACTTCTTTATTATTTATCGCTAAAGCTCCACCGTTTCCAGCACAATTAATAATATGTGAACCGTAAAAGCTTGTAATTGAAATATCAGAAAAATATCCGGAACTTTTACCTTCAATAGTCGCCCCTAAAGTATCTGCTGAATCTTCTATTACTATGAGCCCATTTTTATCAGCAATTTCTCTAATAGCTTTCCAGTCACAAATATTTCCCATAAGGTTTGGCGCAATAATTGCAACTGTATTTTTATTTATTGATTTTTCTATTTGTGATACGTCTATACAATAAGATAGTGGTTCAACGTCAACAAATGATGGAATTAGATTATTTTTTAGTAGGCAACTAACCGTTGTTCCAAAAGTTAAGGCTGGAGTTATTACTTCACCACCTTCTTTAAGATTCATAGATTCTATACCCAAAAATAATGCAGAGGAACCCGAATTAACATATAAGCAATCTTTTTTATTAAATAATTGAGCTATCTTAGACTCAAATTTTCTTGCATAGTTTCCCATTTGAGTCGATTCGTTTAAGCACTTAACAACTGCATCTATTTCTTCTTGTCCGTATACGGTTTTTGCATATGATATTTTTTCCATACGATAATATAAACGAATTATTTTCGGTTACTACTTTTTTTATGCATTATTTATTATATAATTTTGCAATGGTTTCAAAGTCTTTTGGTAAAATCCTTTTAGAAGATGTTGTCAGAATGACTAATGTATCAAAAACTTCCCACGTTGGGGGTTGTTTGTCATGTCTAGATATAGTTAATGTTCTTTTCACGGATATTATCAGAATAAATAGCAAAAAACCTAAATCCAAAAATCGTGACAGATTTATTTTAAGTAAGGGGCATACCTCAGCTGTTATATATTCAGCTCTTGCAAATAAAGGCTTTTTCCCTGTTAAATGGCTAGAAACTTTTTTTGATAATGGAACCAAGTTACCCGGTCATATTGATCATAAGGTTCCTGGCGTTGAATTTTCAACAGGATCCCTTGGTCATGGACTTTCGGTTGGCTTAGGTATGGCGCTCTCAATGAGAAACGAAAAAGTAAAATCAAAAGTTTATGTTTTATTAAGCGATGGTGAAATGAATTCTGGGAGTACTATTGAGGCTATCATGTTTGCTGGGCACCATAAAATTAATAATCTGATCTGTATAGTTGATAAAAATGAATTTCAAGCTTTAGGTAAGACTCAGGATGTAATAAATTTGGATCCACTTCCTGAAAAATGGAAATCTTTTGGTTGGAATACTTATGATATAGATGGACATAATTCATCTCAAATAAAGAAAGCATTACTTAGTGCTAAAAAGAGTAAGCAAAAACCTTCTGTACTAGTTTGCAATACAGTAAAAGGGAAGGGGTTAAAAGGTTTTGAAGGTAAGTTGATGTCACACTATAGACCTCCATCTGATGACCAGTTGAATGATTTTATGGAAGGTTTAGAGGGTATCAAATGATATTTGTTATCACAATTTAGATGATATATAATGACAAGCAGATGTCCAAATTGTTCGCTAAGAAATTACTAGAAGACGTAGTAAGAATGACAAGTGAGGCAAAAACTTCTCACGTAGGAGGCTGTTTGTCCTGCCTTGACGTTGTGAGTGTTCTCTTCACAAAGATTTTAAATATAGATAAAAAGAATCCGAAGTCAAAAAAAAGAGATAGGTTTATTTTAAGTAAGGGTCATACTGCAGCTATCATATATTCAGCTTTAGCAAATAAAGGTTTCTTTCCAAGGAAATGGTTAAGTACATTTATAGAAAATGGAACAAAGCTCCCGGGCCACATTGACCACAAGGTTCCTGGTGTTGAATTTTCAACGGGCTCACTTGGTCACGGACTTTCAGTTGGACTTGGAATGGCAATTGCTATGAGAGATAAAAATATTAAATCAAATGTTTATGTTTTAGTTAGTGATGGTGAAATGAATACAGGAAGTACTTGGGAGTCAATTATGTTTGCTGCCCACCATAAAGTGAGCAATCTAATCTGTATAGTTGATAAAAATAAAATTCAAAGTTTTGGTAAAACTAAAGACATTATTAATTTAGACCCACTTCATAAAAAATGGGAAGCTTATGGATGGAATACTTATAATATAGATGGTCACAATCATTCAGAAATTGAAAAAGCTTTTATTAATTCAAAAAAGAATTCTAAAAAACCATCGGTTATAATTTGTAATACTATAAAAGGCAAGGGTATTAAAGATTTTGAAGGGAGATTGATATCACATTACAGGCCACCTAGTGAAGAACAATTGAACAATATCTTAGAAAGGACCTAAAATATGAGAAATAGTTTTGTAGAAAAATTAGTCGAATACTCTAGTAAGAAAAATAATGTATATCTTCTAACGGGTGATTTAGGCTTTTCAGTTTTAGAGCCTTTTATTAAAAAGAATCCTAAGAATTTCTTTAACATGGGAGTCGCTGAGCAAAATATGATGGGTGTTTCATCAGGCCTGGCTTTGGAAGGAAACAAAGTCTTCACCTATTCAATTTCAAACTTTGCTACATCTAGATGCCATGAGCAAATTAGAAATGATATCTGCTATCATAACTTAGATGTAACAGTTGTTGCAGTAGGTGGTGGTTTGCCATATGGGACACATGGTTATACCCACCATGGAATTGAGGATATCACAATAACTAGATGTTTGCCTAATATGACTGTTTATGTCCCTGCTGATAGATATGAATTAGAATTTTGCTTTAATAAAATCATTAAAAATACCAGTCCTAAATACTTAAGATTAGCCAAGGGTGGTGAGCCAGATCTTTATAAGAAAAAGATTTCAGTGTCTGGGAATATAGTTTGTCATGAGAAAATATCAGATATAAATATATTGTCATGTGGCTCAATACTTAATGAAGCTATTGATTGTTGTAACTATTACAAAGAAAAAGGCATTAATATTGGTCTTTTTTCTTGTCCTGTTATATCAGAAGAGACTAAGCCTGAATTAAAAAAGCTTTTATCTAAAGAAAAAATTTTTGTTACACTCGAAGAGCACAAGAAAATAGGTGGCTTTGGAAGCTATGTTTCTGAAATCTCAGTGGGCTTGAAGAAACCTGCCAGAGTTATTTCATGTGGAGTCTTGTCTGATGGTTACGACTTAGTCGGTAATCAAAATTACTTAAGGTCATTGCATGGCATCGACAAAAAAGGCTTAATTAAAGTTATAAATAAAGTTCTTAAATAGTACTATTTTATTAGAAATTTTGAAGAATCAATTATTTTTGGATTATTTTTATAAAATTCATATATTTTTTTTATACCTTCCACTACTGGAGTAAATATTATTTCAGGGAAAGTATCTGTAAGTTTAGCATTATCGCCACTATATGAAGTTGATATACCTTGATTCTTAACTACTATTTCTCTTTTTTCATCTATACCACTTATAATTTCTGCAATTTCAGTAAGGTTTAGCTCCTCATTGTTGCAAACATTATAGTCTCCAGAAGCAACTTCAGTTTCAATAAACTTTTTAACTATCTCAACTAAATCATTAACATATAAAAACCCAAATATAGCATCTTGATTAATAACTAAATCTTCTTTTAAAGAGGCTTTTGCACAAAGGTAAGGAATAAGTCGGAATCTCCAGTCATCTTTTTCACCAAACATACCAAATAATCGAAGGTTATATATGTTATTGGTTAAACGACAGTGGGCATTCATGAAATATTTTGATAGTCCGTATTGATCTGTTGGAAAGTTGTCACCAAAAAATTCTTCTTTCATTCTTGATTTCCAATGCTCTCTGCCAAATTCAGCACCTGATCCAAAATAAATCATTTTGCCGAATGAATTTTTATTTAGTGCAATATTGAAGAACATTTTCATATTATTTAATAGCTGAATTTCTGGGTTTTTTGATTCTTTTAGAAGTGGATGAACAAGGTGATTTGCCGAGTGAATAATTACGTCAAATTTATTTTCTTTAATATATGTAGAAACTTTCTCATAATTTAAGAGGTTTAGCTCAGAAGATGATGGAGCATATACTTGAAAAGAGTCAGATAAAGATTCAGCCAAAGTGGAACCAATAAAGGCGCTTCCACCCGTCACCAAGAGTTTCATTAGAGGTATTGTAACATATAGGTTTTGTTAATATAAAAATATATGTTGATATAGATTTCATTTACTATATCCTAAAAGTTAGTCGACTTAATTTATCATGAAAAAGACATTTTTAATTCTAATATCTGCATTAATTTTATCTTTTATAGTTATAAAAGTGGACAGAATATTTAAGCCTTCAATTGCTTTTAAATACTATTTTACTGATCAACTTAGAGAAGANAAAGAACTTCTTAGCCTTNTTCTNAAACCAGGTGTTTTAGTNAAAAAAAATAAGACANAGCTTGAGANTAAAANTTTATCTTATCTNNCTCCNTATATACANAAAACATCAGGTCTAATAAATGNGAAAGATTTTCAAATTATAATTGATTNACCTAAAGACTCAGAGCTAGCATTCTATGTTATNAATGATGATGTTGGATTGAATCCTGANAAGTTAATTAAGGATAATTTNNTTAGAAAGCATTTGAATCCATCTAGGGCTTTTACTTTCAACATAGATAGTATTAAAGTTTTTACAGAATTGTTACAAAATGAGGTTACATTTCTGCATAAAAGATCACAAGAGCTGTATTCNGCTATAAAAAATATTAGGCCCTTGCTTTCACCNTTTGTCGTTTCTCCTTATCTTTACTCTTCGGGATTAGCGAAGAAAGTTCGCTATTATAATGAAATTTGTCATCTTAAGGNTATTNAATATGATCCAAATGATATTTACAGCTCATATATATACAATTCAGAATACAAAGATTATGAAAAAAACAAAAGAGCTTTTAGTATGGAGTCAGGATGGGTTGATCAAGACATCAAAGGATCTATAAAGTATATTAATGAAATTCTACAAAGATGNGCNTTTTTTGAAGTTGAATCAAAAGATAAACTTGAGAGATCNAATAAGTTAACAAAAATTTTAGGCTTTAGAGTTTCTGAATTCAGACTTTATTTTAAACCCTCACAAACAAAAGACTTAACTAGTTTAGTTTTTCGAAATGTCTCCGGTGATAATCAGATAGGTGAAATTGTTAGAGAAAATACAAAGTTTGCAGAAGTAATCAGTTTTTATATTGACTATATAAAGNAGAATGAGCAGTTTNTAGTAATAAGGAGCGGTTTTATTGATTTGGTAGGCAANTGCGATAACTTTATTGANGAACTAAATGAGCAGTATCCAGTCAAAACTCTTAATCTTAATCTAAATAANGACTATCAGTTTCCAATAGGTTCAGAATTGATAAATGTNAGATTAACTCAAAGNGATATTCCANCCAACTGTAGAATAAATTTCTTCTCTTTATAACTTAGACTTCTTATTTANNGTAAAAATAAACAAGTAAAGAGAAATGATAATTATGAAAGTNAAATGATAAGGTTCCCATCTATTGTANATAAATAATGGATAGATTATTAATANANTAGTAATTAAGTGAAGTCTTTCCTGAAGAAGATATANTGTATCGCTAACATTTGATTTAAAAGCTGAACCNTTAACNTTGAAAGTATTATAAAAGTAAAANGGTAAATAACTGATGATTGGTATTATAAAAAGTGAATCATAAACTTTTATTCTAGGGAAGAATAGCATTGTNGCTAAAGAAATTAGTACTATTTTTTCAACTTTGGTAGTTGGGATTTTCTTTGTAATAAAATGAATAAAGAATAAATGTATTACNCATATTAAAGATCCAATTATTGTCAAAATTGACATATTCTGATACTGATATCTAANGTAATCTANTAGCTCTTTTGTTAAACTTATGAATCCAAAGCCTAAGTCNATTGAATTGGTAAGTGCNGATGTATTATTTATAAAACCTTTAAAATTTATTGGATCTAAATAGAATAAAATTCCATAAAGCCCAANAACANNTATTAAGTATATAGCTAAGTTTTATTAAGAAGTCTTTAAATNTCTTCTCTTTNAATAGTATAGCACCACAAAAACAGAGNTAGATGGGTTTTAATAGAGTTGCTATAACGATAAAATAAATAAATCTANTATTTTTTTCTTCAANGTAATCAATGAGTAAGTTTGAAGCTATAAGTGCGATAGGTANTCCCATATTTCCCGAGTATATAGCAACTGTTATAGCACCATCAAAAGTATTGANAACAAAAAAGATATATCCTGCAAGAATNATCCNANTTCCTTTATTTANATCAAACCTTTTGATTAGTTTANTAAATAAAGAAATTAANAGATAAAAGTTAATCGCATTAATTATGAATAGCCATTGGAAATTTGTGAGTTTAGCAAAAGGTAGATAAAGGTATATTACTGTTGATGGCATATTAAAATAAAAATTCCAATTATCAGGTAGGCAATCCCTTANNACAATATAATCGTATGGATCTTGACCATTTAGAAATAAGCTGACCCCACACATGTAGACATAAGNGTCCCAAGAAAGAATGTGCGCTGTAATAAATGAAGAATTTACTATTTGATTAGATATTAGGCTCAAAAGCATGTAGGAGAAAAGAATAAGTAAGAAGTTATTGATTATAGGAATAGAAGTTAAATTGAATANCTCAGAATTTTTANCATAAAGTTTCTTAANNGCGACTCTTAGAAGTGGTATTTTTTCTTTTATATTCAACATTTTAATACTCATATCATATATTATTTTTAACTTTTTTATATATCATTTTTCATTTTATCAATACTTAGAATGCTCACTATAAAAATTAATAATATAATGGGATATACAAAGTAATTGTCACCTTTAATGTTATAAAACCCTAGAATCAGAGTGTTCAGCAATAGTATTATATATTTTGAATTAAAAGAGGGTGTGAATTTTTTTAATCCATCATTAAAAAAAGTACTGTTAACNAGGTAAATTGTTGGAATCCCGCATATCAACATGTCATATTGCTTTAATCTGGGTATAACAAGATAAACTCCTATTATTGCGATGGAAAACTTAACATTCCTCTCTATAAGAGAGTCACTAGACAGCTTAATAAATTTTATTTTATAAATTCTATATATTATGAATATAAGAAGTGCAGAATATACAATGTAATCAATTAAGAAATCAACTTTATTAATCCTACTCGGCACTATTAACCAATTGTGATCGCCTGATTTAAAGGCTGCACCCAAACCTAAGAGATTAGACTTTATATAATTAATTACTTGGAGGGAGCCCACACCCATATCACCAATATAGGGAAGTATTGCAATATTTTCTGATAATAAAGTGAATTCATGCGGGTAAAGATTCTGATTGATAACAATAAAAATAAAAGGAGATATAAATAAAATAAACAATTTCTTAATATCTGTACTTTTTGTTAAAGCAAAAGGTACTAGTAGAAAAAGGATCATATGAATTTTAAATAAGCTTGGAAGAGTAATTAAAATCATACCTAAATCTCTAATCCTTGATCTATTGGAGGTTGATAGTAAAAGTCCAATTGTTGTAGAAACATAAAGTATGGAGGATATATTTCCAGAAATATAACCATATAGCGGAATAGAGCTAAAGCTGAATATTGATATAACGAGACACATTAATATACTTATTGCACCGTATATTTTTCTCATAGTAATAATAATTATAAAAACAGAAATAGTTAGAATCGATATCCAAATAATTTGAAAAACTTCAGGAGTTAGAATATAAAAGTTTAAAATTCTTAAATAGATTGGTAAATAAACAAATTTAAAGTTAATTAATTCTTTAGAACAATCCACAAGAGGACCGTATCCTGCACCTGTTTGACTATAGATAAAAGGCCCGCAATAGTAAACCATTGAATCCCAAAAAAATTGCTTTGATTCAGCTAAATTTTTATAAATTCTAAAATAACCAGAACAAAAGACTGAAAGAAGAAGAACTAGTTTAAAATAAATTGATTTTCCCATTTATATATCGATTCCTTATAGTATTATATCTTATAGATTTATTATGAAATGTGTAATACTAGCAGGCGGTAAAGGTACAAGGTTGAGTGAAGAGACTCAAGAAGTTCCAAAGCCAATGATTGAGATTGGAAATAGGCCAATACTTTGGCATATCATGAAACATTATTCGGCTCACGGTGTTGATGAGTTCATAATATGTACAGGTTACAAATCAAATTATATAAAAAATTACTTTGTTAATTATAAAGTTAATAATTCCGTAATTCATATTGATATAAAAGATAATAGTATCGAAGTAGATTCTAATGTTAAAGAGAATTGGAAGATATCCATTATTGATACAGGATTAGAAACGAATACAGCAGGTAGAATCAAGAAAGTTGCCAAATATATACCTGAAGATGATTTTCTATTAACTTATGGTGATGGTGTTGGAGATGTCAATATTAGTAAGAGTATAGAGTTCCACAAGAGACATAAAAAATTAGTAACAATGACTGCAGCAATTCCAGAAGGAAGATTTGGATCGATTACTTTTAAAGGAAACACAATCTCTAGNATAAAAGAGAAGCAAGATAANTCTGATAAATTTGTTAATGCNGGCTTCTTCGTGGTNAACAAAAAAGCCTTAAANTATATTACTAATAGTAATGAGCAATGGGAGAAAGCCCCACTAAAAAAAATCGCAGCTTCAGGAAATTTGATGGGATTTAAACATCTAGGTTTCTGGCATCCAATGGATACAATTAGAGATAAAGTTTATTTAGAAGAACTATCAAAACTNAAAAANCCACCTTGGAAAACCTGGTAAAAAATGAACTTAAAAAGATTCTATTCTGGTAAAAGGGTCCTTGTTACTGGACATACTGGCTTTAAAGGTGCCTGGCTTTCTTTAATTCTAAATGAGTTGGGAGCCAAAGTTCATGGTATATCTTTGAAACCAGAGGATACAAGAGGTAACTTCTACAATATAATNAAGCTTAATAAAAAAATAAAATCGAATTATATTAATCTTGTAGACTATAAAAAATTAGCAAAATCAATTGAAAAAATTAAGCCAGAGATTATTTTCCACCTTGCTGCTCAACCTTATGTAATTAGATCTTACAAGAATCCTTTAGAAACAATTCNGTCTAACATATTAGGCGTCTCAAACTTGCTTGATATTTGCAGGAATATTAAGACTCTTAAGTTTTTTTTAAATGTTACGACAGATAAATGTTACGAGAATGACGATANTAAAAAGGCATTTAAAGAAACGGANAACCTAGGTGGTAAAGACATATACTCATCCAGTAAAGCATGTTCAGAGATTTTGACTAAGTCATTTTATGAGAGTTTCTTAAAAAATAACATNGCCNTGGGAACAGCTAGAGCTGGAAATGTTATAGGTGGTGGTGATTTTGGTGAGGATAGATTGATNCCTGATATTTTTGAATCAATTATAAATAAGAATAGACTAACTATTAGAAATCCCAATTCAATAAGACCATGGCAATATATATTCGACGTTCTTAATGGATACTTGGTGCAAACTGNAATGTTAAAGAAAATAAGAAAAAAAGAAGTTCTATCTTACAATTTTGCGCCAGTTCAGANAGATGTAGTTACTGTTAAAGAGATAGTGGACTATGTAGCAAAGTATTTTAAGTTTAAAGATATAAAATTTCTAAATCAAAATAAAGGTTTTAAAGAATCTAAAAATCTTTTGTTAAANTCAAAAAAAGCATTTCATGAGCTTGGATGGAAGAATAAATATANAACTTTGGGAGCTATAGATCAGACTATAAAATGGAACGAAGCTTATCATTCTAACCCGAAGGATATAGAGAAATTCTCAATTACTTTAATTAGAGATTATTTTAAGATTTAAAAATGATAGAAAAAAAAGTTTTATTTACTAGNATAGATGGATTCATAGGCTTAAATATTTTTAAGAAATTCAGTAAGTTCAATTTCTTCTTTCTGACCGATAAAATTTCTAGAGTCAATCATGAGAAAAAAATTTATCATTATAATGACTTCGAAAAAATACTTAAGTTAAAAAAGATTAATATAGTTTTTAATAATAGAGGGATACTCTTAGGTAAGCCAAAAGATTTAAATAAAGTTAATTATCTAGATTCCAAGAGAATATTTAATTTAACTAATAAGTATAGGGTGGANTACTTTGTTAATTTGGATACNAATAAGGCTTTAAATTCACCTGACCTTCCAAGTTCCATTATTGGTCACGGTAAAGGTAGGGAATACCATAGTTCCAAGGAAAGCTTTAGACAATTTTTTATATCTAAAGAGTCGTCATTCAACAAAATAAATATTCATTGCGATATAGTTTATGGGCCGAACGATAAGCTACATAAATTTGTAAATAAAACAGTTTTTGAGATAATAAATAACGATAANAATATTACGCTATATAATCCAAATTTAATAAGAAACTTTTTATATATAGATGATTTTTTAAAATATATTAATAAACTGATACTTTCAATATATAAGCTTGATGAACCATANTCTGAGCTGTTCTTTTCATCAACCGAGTTCAACAGTCTTCATAAATTCATTTCTACAATTAAATCTTTNNTNAAATCAAATATATTCATNNATAGTCATAAAGGTAATACCTACAAGAAGACTAATCAGATTCTAAGGNATGAATTTGANAATAAAAAGAATCCTNCTTGGCTAAGACTTAGAAGCACAATTAGTTTGAAAGTAGGTCTAGGAAGAGTCATTAAACCTCTTCTCAAGGGTGAGCTTTAATGAAAATACTAATTACTGGTGGATGCGGCTTTCTAGGATCTAATTTAGCTCAACACGGTATCAAGTCTGGATACGAAGTAGTAATAGTAGATAATTTCTACAGATTAGGCTCAAAGAGAAATCTTGATTGGCTAAAGACTCAAGGGAAGTTTAATTTTTATGAAACTGATATTGCTAATTATGAGGAAATCAAAAAAGTATTCCACAGATGAAATGCCANACTTTGTTTTTCATCTTGCTGGACAGACAGCGATGACTACTTCATTAAATACTCCTTTGAAAGACTTTGAAATTAATACNATAGGATCTCTTAATATATTAGAATCNATAAAAAGTATTGATAATAATTGTAGNGCAATTTATGCATCATCCAATAAAATTTATGGATGATGCNTNAATATGTCAAAACAGTTGAAAGTAGCTCAAGATATGTAACTCCTGAATTTGAAAATGGGTTCCCTGAATCTATGAAGATAGATTTTTCAACTCCTTACGGGTGTTCTAAAGGGGCTGCTGATTTATATTTTTTAGATTACTGTAAGTCATACGAGATGAGTCTCTCAGTCTTTAGGCATTCTACTATGTATGGAGGTCGTCAATTCGCAACAGTTGATCAAGGTTGGATTGGATTCTTTTGCGAGATGCTTTCTAAGCCATTAAAAGAGGAAATAGACATTTATGGTATTGGAAAACAGGTTAGAGATATATTGCATTGTGATGATATTGTGGACTTGTATTACCAGTCAATTCATAAATTTGATAATTTAAAAGGCGAAGCTTTTAATGTTGGTGGCGGATCATTAAATAGCCTGTCTCTTTTAGAGCTTTTTGAAAAGCTTGAGATTAAAACAGGTAATGCAATCAGATATAAAATAAATCCTATGCGAGTCAGTGATCAAAAGGTATATATTTCTGATCTTAACAAGATTAAAAGTGCTCTTGGTTGGACTCCAAAGGTTAATGTAGATTTAGGCTTAGATATGATGCTAGATTGGGTTAAAGAAAAATGATTAAATATTCGATTATTATTCCAAGTTATAACGAATATGAAAATCTTAAGCTCTTAATTCCAGAATTACTAGAAGTTCTAAAGGATTCAATTCATTTATACGAAATTCTTATAATTGATAGGATGTCAAAAGATGAAGATACTTTTATTCTAACCCAGACACACAAAGTTAAGTATATTCAAAGAGCTGGAGGTGATAGGTATGGTGATGCTGTTAGATCTGGAATATCTTCTGCAATAGGAAGAACTATTATATTTATGGATGGTGATGGATCACACAACCCTAAGGAGCTTCTGGATTTATCTAAGTATTCTGATTCTTATGATTTGGTTGTAAGTTCACGATATTTAACTTCATCAAAAAGTGAGAACACATATATTAAAGAGCTGGGTTCTATTTTTTTAAATAAAATATGTAGAATGTTATTTAAAATAAATTGCAGTGACTTCTCCAACAGCTTTAAGGCCTATAATGGGGATTTNCTGAAACAAGTTACTTTGTATTCAAATGACATAGATATTATTGAGGAGATGATTTATAAATTAATAGGAATCAAAAACGATATCACTATTTATGAGATTCCTGGNACTTTTAGAAAAAGAGTTAATTATGAGTCAAGACGAAAACCCTTTGTATACTTTCTGTCTTATATTAAAACTTTAGTTAGGTTAAAATTTTTAGGAAAATAATGGATTGGTTTAAAAAAATAAATATAAACATATTCCTTCTTCAAATAGTTTTCTCTACATTTTTATTCTTTTTATATTCTGGTTTTAACTATGAAATATTATATTTTGAAAATTTCTCTTGGTTTTTGAAGCCTTCAATTACAAATGATATAGAGACTTATTGGATTTCTTGGGAGTTTTTTAGGAACACTGACTATTTACAGTTCCCTCTATTGCTAAATCCTAACTATGGAGAAGGACTTAATGTGAGCATCTACCATACAGACGCGATTCCTCTGGCAGCTTTTGTTTTTAGATTTTTCAGCGAAATTCTTCCAGAGAATTTTCAATATCTTGGCTCTTGGAGTCTTTTATCATTCTTCCTTATGTCTTTCTTTTCATATAAAATTTTAAATCTTTTTATTCAAAACAAAACAATATGCTTTGTATCATCTATATTCTTTCTTATTGCTCCTCCATTTATGGATAGAGTTTTTCTCCAACAAGCTGTTTCTTCGCACTGGCTGATTTTGGCTGCCATATATTTCTATTATTCAAATGATATTAAATATAAGTCGTGGAATCTTTTGCTAATTATATCGATATTAATTAATGGATATTTAGCAATGATGGTATTTGCAATTTTTACAGCAAATATTTTTTTGCTACACTTTAAAACTCAATCATCACAATTTTTTAAAAAATTCTTCCTTTCTCTAGCTTTAATGTCATTTGTCTCTTATACAACAGGCTTATTCTCTATTGGTAAGGGTATAAAAGAAGGTGGTTTTGATCTATATGGAATGAGTATCTTAGGTTTTTTAAATCCCTCTTCACCAACAGGTTTCTATTCAATTGTATTAGACAATCTTCTTTCTTCTTCTGTACTTTTTGTAAAAGAAGTTGAGGGTTTTGCTTTCCTAGGTGTAGGTGTTCTTTTACTTATTGTATTTATTTTATCAAAATTTCGTTCTAAAACATCAGACTTGCTAAATTCCAAAATACATTCCCCAATACTTCTAGTCGCGATTTTGCTATTCATTTATTCGTTATCTAATAATATTTTCTTGTTGGGTAATGTTGATTTCCTAGGAAGCGAAAGAATATTCTCATACAATGTTCCAGAATTTCTAGAACCAATAGTTAAAGTTTTTAGAGCTTCTGGTCGATTTAGCTGGCTATTATTTTACTTGATATATATCTTCACATTTGTTCGATTTAGTGAATTCTTTAATCCGAAGAAAGCTTTAATTATATTATGCATTTTATTTCTAGTTCAAGTTGGGGATAATTATAGAATAATTAGAATCTTTAATAGTGAGCTAAAGTCTACCCCCATTCATAGTCAAGCATTAGAAAAAATAAAATTGAAAGATCCAATTTGGCAGATAATAGGAATAGAGTATGAGAAGGTTAATATTTATCCTTTAATTAATAAGCCCAGGGATTACACTAGGATGGCTTTCTTTGCTTCTACTGAGGGCCTATCAACTAACTTTGGTTACTTTTCAAGAATTAATCATACTATCGAAGAGAGACTCAATAACGAGATGTATATGGATTTTAACAATGGTGACTTTCCCGAAAAGACCTTTTATGTCATTCAAGATGATGATCTATGGAAAGCTTTGCTTATTTCATATGATAAAAATATATCCTCTGTATTTATTGGAGAGATTGATGGGTATAAATTGTTAATTCCTGGGTTTAATAAGTAATTTTTGCAACAATATCAAAAATCAGTTCCCTAAATTTATAATCGTTATTGCCAAAGATTTTATTGTCCTTTGTTGCTTCTTTGGCTAAGTCGTAGCATAAATTTAAAGCATTTTTACGTCCAACTTTGCTTATAATTGTATTCTTACCTTTTTCTTTATCTTTTCCAGGAATTTTTCCAGTTTCGTTAAATTCTTTATCCAGATCCGAGAAGTCATCAGCAATCTGATATATTAATCCAAAATTTCTCCCATATAACTTTGCATTTTTTATCTCTTTGTTACTTCTACTTTGAAGAACGAAAGGCATAGCTATAGATAGCTCAAACAACTTTGATGTCTTTAGACTATAAGTGTTTAATATATTGTTAATACCGGTATTTTTATTTTCATAAAATAAATCATAATATTGGCCCAACATCAGTCCCTCTGAACCAGAATTATGAGTAATCATTTTAAGTAATTCCAACCTGATTCTATTGTTTTTACTGGTCTTACTATCTAGGATTATTTCAATTGCCATGTTGTACAGGCAGTTTCCAGCAAGAATCGCTGTAGATTCGTTAAATTTTTTATGAACTGTTACTTTTCCTCTCCTGAAGTCATCATTGTCCATTGATGGAAGGTCATCATGAATTAAAGAATAGCAATGTATAAATTCGACAGATAGCGCTATTTGTTTGTATGATATTTTTGGTATTTTAAGAATTTTGCTCAGTTCAACAATAAAATAAGGTCTTAGTCTTTTACCACCGTTAGACACACCATATTTTATGGCTTTGTATAGCTGTGTTTGGTTGTCGATCTTTAAAAAATAATCAGAAATCCATTTGTTAACTAATTTTCGATTTTCATTTAATATGGAGAGATTGATCATAATTATTTTTCCTTCATATTATAGTATTCTGGTGCAACAACTCTTAGTCCATCAATTTTTTTAACAAGATCATTTTCTTTCTTGTTCCTTAGTGCTATCTTCCAAGCTACATCATCATTAAAATAGTAAAGTGTATCTAAATCGTAATCGTTATTATTAATTACTGTTTTAAGCTCTTTTACTACTTCTATTACTTTCTTCTTTTTAACTCTTGAGAAAGAACCAAAGTTTACAGACATATTATTTTTTGCAGCATATAGAGCTAATATAAAATAATTATCAGGTCTATTTTTGGGATATACATAGTTTATTTTTTTATAGATTTTAGCGAATTCTTTCCATTCTTCTGACTGCATTGGAGAGTTCCATTGAAGATTCCAATAATCATATTGGTCATGGTGTTGTGGTCCAGAGTAGACACTTTTATAGTTAACATCTATATCACCAGTCTTTAATTTAAATAAGTTAGAAACTTTGTTTATATCCAATACGCCTATCAACAAAGCGAATATTAATAAAATTTTACAAATTCTTTTGTTATGAAATGAATCGATAATTATAAAGAGCAATAAGTATATGATATAAAAAGGAATCCAAACCATCCTGCCTGAAGCTCTTATAATACCAAAAGATTTCTCTATAAATTTAGGAAGGTCTAAATTAATTATATGAACATCAGCTATGTGCATATTGTTTGAAAGTGCTAAAACGAAAAGTAGGGTAGAAACAATAGATATGTATTTCAGTTCTACAGTAGATAGTAATCTCAATTTAAACTTTGTTAAAGCTATATAAAAAATGGATATGAAAGAAAGTAGTATCACGCCAGAACCAAGAAAGGCAAACCCTTCATGCTCACCTTCTATAGAGCTTATATCTTTAATAATGTTCGACCACAGATCATTAGAATCAAAAAAAGTAAGCAAATTTGCCTTATATGTACCAAAACCTGAAGTACTTAGTTTTGTTCCTGGTTCTATGTATCCAACGATATAGAGACACGCTAGACTCGAAAAAAAGAAAATCGACAATATGATTCCAAATTTTTTATAGTCAATTTCTTTAGCAACTTTTCTTTTAATAAGATCAGTTAGAAATATGATAAACATCATTACTGCTATATATGCACTAATTAAATAAGAGAAGAAGAATATGACCAGCCACCTTATATAATTAAATTCTTTATTAAAATATATNTTCAGCGATGCTAAAATTAGCCAGTGNGCCATTAAAGAGTAATGTCCCCAAAGTCTCCAAAGAAAAATTGGAGCTATAAGAAAAAAAATAGAAAANAATATTATCAAGAAAATATCATTCGAGAAATTTTTTAATAGCTTCATTGCAAAAAAGCTTTGTAAAAAGAAGCAGCTTAGTATCCATACACCGAAATATTGGGAGTTCGGCGGAAGAATTCCTTGGATTAATTTAAAAATCAATGCCATTATTGGGAGTGAATCATTAAGAGCAATAGTCGAGGATAGCTCCATTCCATAGNTATAGTTTTTAAAAATAGGTATCTGAAATATTGTTGACTGTTGATAGAATAACCAGTTGAGCCAGTAGGTCTCAGAGTCACCAGGCATTAGCCACTTGTTAAAGCTNGGATCTAGAATTCGAATATCGCAGAAATATACAAATGCCAANAGTGACAAAATAAAAGAGGCTATTATTGCAATTAGATTAAATTTATTTGAGATATCTTTTATCATATATTCTTAGATTATATTGTCCTTGAGCATGAAATCAATTATAAGGAATTATTTCTTGGGAAGTATNATCATATGTTTAATTCCATTTGTATCGTTAACGACTAATTTTTCACTTATTGACGAAACTTTTTCGTAATACTCATTAAAAATCTGAATGTNNCTGAAGTAATATATTGAGTCTTTATCAAGNTTTCCACTTTCAAAGGATGCTTTAATATTTTTTATAAACTTCTTCTGTATTCTNAGATTTCTTCTAGCGAAATATCCAAAGTTAGTTTTCTTATTATTTTTATATGCGAAATAAGCAAGTTCTCGCCAATTTTGATTTGCATATTCAGGGAATACATAAACTATATTATTATAATCTTTTGTTCTTAAAGATAGCCCCNCTTGTGAAGTATCCATTCTATTAATATTTTGTATATTTTCTTTACTATTAAAAGCCATAATCGTCTTAATTCCNGGATAAATATCTACTATTTGTATACAACAAATNATAAAAATAAAAACGATTGCATTTTTGGCCTTNAGCTGNCTATAGATAACAATTATTGATCCTATGGATACCAAGTAGTAGATTGGCCAAAAAAATCTAGCAGAAGCTCTAAAGGGTTTAGTTAGTGGCTTTAGAATTTCAGGCATATTGTAGGTAAACAACTCACTGCCTCCTAACCCTATTTTGTTTGTTAGAGCAAACACTAGCAATATAAGAGAAAAAACAAGCAGNACTTTAACTTTCNTGTTTATAAAATAAAATTTTGTCTTAATTCCAAAATATATACTTNCAATAATAGTTATAAGTATTCCTAANCCAAAGTAATTAAAACCTTCTATTAANTCTCCTAATTGTAATGCCTTATAAGTAAANAGATCTCCTGTAAGTTGAGACCAATTTAGACTTCGCCCGATNGGATTTATAAAAGATAGTAGGTTTAAGCGATATCCTCCCCACCCACCATGAAAAACTTCATCAGCTTGAACTTCGAAATAACCAAATATATACAAAGATATAGATGAGAATAGGATTGTTATAATTACATATTTAAAACATTTGTTTATATCCCCATTTATTAAATACTCTTTTATATAAGTGAAAATTGCTATAGCTATTGTCATGGCAAACAAGTACCCATGTATTAGAATCGAAATTAATATTAAAACAAGCCAAGTTGTAAAGTTTTGTTCTTTTCTTATATATAAATAAATTCCAGCCAAGATAATCCAGTGCGACATTAGATTGATATGACCTGCGATAAATCTTTCTAGGACTATTGGGGATAAAAGTATTATTGTGGTTAGCATTACTTTAGAAAAAAGGTCTATGCTGTAGTAGGTTAATATTTTATTCATGAAGAATGAAGTAAGTAGACTAGAGACGAATATCCATAAGCCAAAATATTGAAAATTAACCGGTAATAAATTTGAAAAAGGTTTAAAAATAATCGCCATAATAGGTAATGAATCTGTATAGATAATTGTTGAACCAACGCCAGAACCATAATTAAATATTTTGAATAATGGAAATGAGAAAAATGTTTCACCTCTATAGAATGACCATCCCAAAAATCCATTATAAGCATCATCTGGAAGCCAATATATATTTTGAAAATCAATAAGATGAAAACCAAAAATAAGATGAAATATTAAGATGGAGAGAGCTAACAGTAAAATAGTATCTTTCTTTTTTATAATTGAAGTAAGCATTATAAGATATCTTAGCTATTAATTAAATTGAGGGCAATAAGTTTCAATTAATTGTGAATTAACTGAATATTAAATCTTTATACTTTATAGTAGAATAACTCGAACCAGTTATATAATTATACGGAGGTTAGCCAGTAGTGAAATATTCAAAGTATTACCTGATAATTTTTTCCTTCTTTAGTTTCTTTTACTTTACAGGCGGTGCCCCGATTAATTTTATAAACAATGAATGGCTATCACCAGGAGACTCAGGGTGGCACTGGATCAATTGGCTATTTTTCAAAGAGACTCCTCTTTTACAATTCCCTATATTTGAAAATTATAGTTATGGTATGGAGCTTTCATCCTCTATTGCGATAAATGATTCATTACCTATTATGGCGATTATTTTTAAACCTTTTTCTGCATTTCTTCCTTTTGAGTTTCAATATTTTGGTATATGGATTTTAATCTGCTTTATACTTCAAGGACAATTCTCGTTAATCCTTTTGAGAAGAATTACTAACAACGAGCTTTTATCTTTTATGGGAGCTTGTTTTTTCGTTCTTTCACCACCCTTTCTATGGAGGCTTTGGGGGCATTACTCACTTATGGCCCATTGGCTTATAATATTTGGAATTATAATTTTTTATTCTTCGAACTTTAGATTTAGAAATTGGGCAATATTACTAATTTTAACTGCATTGNTTAATGCTTATATNTTAGCAATCATTCTAAGTTTNTTTATATTAGATTTAATATATAGAACATATTCTAATTCATTNAAAGCTAAAGAGTCATGGACTATCTTTCTTAAAGCNTTAGCATTGCTTATTTTTTCTTTATATGTTTTTGGATATTTTTCAAATGGTATGAGCATTGGAAGCGGNGGCTATTCNNTATATAGGGCAAACTTAAATACTTTCTTCAATGACAATAAACTCTGGTCTAATATAATGCCAGATTTAGGATCTATACCAAACGACTATGAAGGATTCGCCTTTTTAGGGATAGGAATAATTTTCTTACTCATCTTTGTAATATTTGAGATTTTTAAAAATAAGTTCTTATTTAAAACATTATTTAAAAAGAGGAATGTATTCATAATTTTGTTGTCTATGATACTTTTTCTTTTTGCTGTAACAAATAAGGTAACATTCGGATCAACAGTATTATTTGAATTTGATTTACCAGAACTTTTTAAAGGGTTAACAAGACCACTTAGGTCATCTGGTAGAATGGTTTGGCTAATCTTCTACTTGCTATATTGTGGAATATTTTTTGTTATTTCACGATCTAAGTATCTCAAAATCTACTATTTTATTTTACCGATTTTATTAGTCATACAGATCCTTGATTCAAGTGTTATAGCCGCCAACTTTAGATCAAAGATTTCTGATACTAGAACTTATAATTTAAAGCCTTATATTGATAGTAAGGACCCTGCGAATATTGCTATTGTTAAAACTTTGAACTCTTTTTGGGAATCGCCTTTAGTTTCGCCTGAGTGGAAAGTTCTTAAACAAAATTACAAGACAATAGTATATGTATATCCTAAAAATAGGCCTTCTGGGGCATATCCCCTCGTTCTCTTTGCCGCAAAGAATAAGCTTTCGACAAACTTTGGTTATTTTTCAAGATATAAAGGCTCGAAAAAAGAAGAAATCTATTCAAAAATAGATAAGGTTTTAGATACTAACTCCTTTGATAAAGATTCAATCTACATATTCGATGAATCCTTAGAGCAGAAATGGGTTTCAACTTTAGGTCAATGCCTAACTTCAGATTTATGCAAAACAATTGATGGGTATAGAGTTTTTGCTAAAGATTTCAATTTTAAGTAATTTATTAATTTTAGCTTTATGATATTATTGCATTATGAACGAAGCTAAAGATTTATATTCTATAATTGTACCAGTTCTGAATATCACAGATTCATTAGTCGAATTATCTAATAGAATTGATGAAGTTATGAAGACTAGGAATTATTCATTTGAGATAATTTTTATCGACGATGGTTCGACAGACGTGAATACTTTAAAAACTATGAAAAAAATTCAAGCCTCTAGTTCAATAGACGTGACTATTGTGTCTTTTTTTAAAAACTTTGGTCAGCAAGCTGGCATACTGGCTGGGATTAAACTAGCTAAGGGAAACTATTTGATAACGATGGATGGTGATTTAGAGCATAGACCTGAAGATTTATTTTCTCTGATTGATAAACAACAGGAGGGCAACTTTGATGTAGTTTTTGGGAATTTCAAAGAAAAGACTCATGGAGCAATAAAAAAGTTCTTTAGTTTTATTTATACTTCTATTGAAAGAAAAATATTGCAATACCCTGAAGGTACTAAGAGAAGCGCTTTCTGGGTAATGAAAAGAGCCGTTGGAGAAGAAGTCCTAAAATTTAACACTCTAAATCCGAGCCTAAGTATTCTTATTATAAAAGTTACCAATCGTATTGGTTCAGCAGAGATTGTTCAAGGAAAAAGAGGGGAGGGTGAATCAGCATATACAGTTTCAAAATTAATTTTTCTTGCAAGCTCATTATTTATTAATAACAGTGGAATTTTCCTCAGATCCTTTCTTTTTTTCGGTTTAATATCGCTACTTCTTGTGGTTCTTGGAATGTTTAATCAAGTATTCTTAGAAATATGGTATCTATGGGGGTTAATATGTCTTATTCCATTAGTTTTGATAGGTTTTGCNATAGTAGGAGAATATCTATTTAGAATTATTCAAAATGTAGAAAATCAACCTCTATACTCAATAAGAGAGATAATAAAGAAGAATTAAGGCGCTANAAGCTTATATCCATCGATAATTATAGTNGTATCTGGATTATTTTCCTTTGCNATAACCCATGATTCTTCATGAAAGAAAACATATAGTGATTCAGTATCAATATTATTTTCCTTTATCTTTTCTATTAATTTAAGATTGTTTCTTTTAACACTTTTTTTATTAACTCTTGAAAAATAACCAAAGTTTGTATCAATTTTATTTTTGGCTGCAAAGTAAGCTAAGGGAAAATATTCTTTAGGGAATCTGGTTGGAACAACATATATTATCCTCTTATACTTTTTTGCAAATAAATCCCAATTAGCATCCTGGAGTTTTATATTTTCTTTGTATATTTTAGAGTAGCTATTTTTATCTTTATAGAATACATTTCTAACCTGCTTAAAAGTTGGCTGCATATCAATAAATTGAATTAGTAGAAAAATAACAAGAATAGGGAATTTAAATTTATTGGTGTACCTGTATATCATTACAAATATAAAAATATAGATTAGATAGTAATTGATCCAAAAGAACCTTCCTGAGCTTCTAAAAGTCTTAGTAATTACTTTGGTAAATTTAGGCATGTCATATGAAAACAGCTCTAAATTTCCTAGATATATATTATTAGAAACAGCATACAAAGTTATTAAAAAGAAAAAGATTAAAATTATTTTATTTTCAGGCTTACGTAGTGATTTTAGTACTTCTTTATAGTGATAAAAAATTATTGGGAAAATAATTACAAGCATTAATATTATTCCTGAACCTAAGAAATTAAACCCTTCATAGTCTCCAAAACCTTCATTAATACTGGGTGTTTCTAGTGCTGGAAAAATTTGTGATGCTCTCAACGTTACCTCTGCTACAGGATCAAATAGAGCATTTAGATTCATTTTAAACTTACCAAATCCGTGATTAGTAAAACCCCCACCTATCATGAAATATCCTAAAGCATATAGCAGTATTCCTAAGAATATGAAATATATTAATGCTGATTTTAAAGCAATTTTACCATCTTTATTCTCAAGATATTCCTTAGAGATAGCCATTAAAAATACTATCGATGTAAATCCAACGTAGTATCCATGAACTAAGGTAGATAGTGTTATAAGTAAGAGCCAATATTTTAATTTAAAGTTTTTTAATAAATAAACATAAAGAGTAAGTAATATTATCCACTGTGAAGCAAGTGCTAAATGAGAAAAAAATAATTTATTTAAGAAGATTGGAGATATACAAAAAAANGCAATTGATATAAGTCTAAATTTATTATTATCTATATAAATTTTAAGAATCCTGTCTGCTATAATTGCTTGCAAGCNAAANGAAATTAATATCCATAGTCCAAAATATTGAAATTCAAAATCTAAAAAAGAATTAAAAAATTTAAAAATTATTGCAAAAATTGGAAGGGAGTCTGTATATATTAATGAGCTTCCAGTGTATAACCCAAAAGAAGTATTTTTTAGAAAAGGAAACTGTAAAATATCTGTTTCACGAAAGAAAAGCCAACCTAATAAATGTTGCTGNGCATCACAAATAATAGGGCAATCTATNAGCCAGAATATATTACTAAAGTTGACAATATCCATCCCAACAATANATGTAAAAAATATTANGCCAATAATTATTGATAAGTAAAAATTAGATTCTTTATATATCATTTATCAATTGATTAAAACATAGAAAAACTATTTTAAAAAGTTTTTGATTTCGACTTTCATATATGGGAANGGNATCTTAAGAATATTAAAGATGAGTTTATTTAAACGNATTTTATATAAAAACTGACAGAACTTCCCTAGCAATCCGTGTCTTTCCAGAAAAAAGTTATCGTGNGTAAATCTTTTAAATAGTCTATCGTGAATATTATAATCNAAAGTACCCTTATAATTCTCTTTTAAAAATTTTTTAACATGTCTNGCTTTAATAAAATTAACAGATTCCCAATTACCCTGAATCCCTAAATTCTCTTCATAGTCTCTTATCTTTTTCTCAAATATTTTATAAGTTATATCTTTATTGATTATGATNGGAATTATTACATGTGTTTCATAAGGTAAATCATAGGTAGGGCATANAATAATGGACACTCCATTNGGAGTAAGAAGNGATTGCGTTTTTTCAATATATGACTTCCANCTTTCAACATGTTCACAAACATTTATAGAAAATATTAAATCAAACTTTTCACTAGTGTCAAAGTCCTCGATTTTAGACTTTACAAATTTAACCTTATTTATAGAATCTAGTATGTTACTAAATTTTTNATAACTAGATATGAATGGATCAACCCCTAAGTATGAATTCTTTGGNAATAAATCAGAAAGCTCATTTAANAGTAAGCCAGGNCCACATCCAACTTCTAGTACTTTACCTTCTAAATTTTCAAGATATTGCTTCATTTCACTAAAGCCAAAAATTGCCTCACGCAACAAATAGATATCTCTATCTTTAGATGGAAGTAGATGAGCATATTTTTTGTATAGATAGTCAAATTCTAAATCTTTCATTTTTATTCTTTGATTATAATCATATTTAAGATTTTTTAAAGCAGAGTTTTAAGTTCTAGGGTAGAGCTAAAATCTTAAAATTATCTAGTTCTTTTATTATAAAGTNAGNACTTTTATAATTTTTATTTATATAAAGCCATAATTCATTATCATAGATGAAGTAGANACTAGCACTGTTTAATTTTTTATTTAATATAGCTTGTCTTAATTCTTGATTTANTAGCTTAGCACNAGCTTTACTAATTCTTGAGAAATAGCCNGTATTAATTTTCATATTATTTTTTGCAGCAAAATGAGATATTGGAAAATAATCTTTTGGTCTATTTTTTGTATATACATAGTTAATCTGTTTATAGTTTTTTCCAATCAGTTCCCAAAAAGGNTCCTTCATTGGTGACNNCCACTTTAAACTCCTTCCATTGTATACAGTAGGATTNTTAAATTTAGTACTAAAATATTCTTTTGCTTCATGTAAATCTATAAATTGTAAGCNCACTATCAAGATTAATATTATTCTTAAAGTTCTCTTGGTGTAACTTNTAAATATAAAAATTAAAGAACCTAATATTATNAAATAAAANAGAATCCACACAAANCTACCTGAGCTTCGAAAAGTTTTAGTTAAGAATGTAAAGAAGTCTGGAACTTGATAAGTGTAAATTATNTTTTGTCCAAGNGTTATATTGTTAGATAATGCAAANAAATATGCGACCAAAGATACTATNATTATNGGATAATAGGTTCTTANNTTCAAACTTTTATTTTGANGGTTTTTAAANAGAATAGTCAATAGAGCGATTACTATTGCTAGGAATATTCCNATACCAGGAAATGCAAAACCTTCATATCCAGATTCTGGTGTGGATAAATTATTTATAGTAATTGACCATATCTGGTCNGGATCAAAGAAGCTATTCAAATTCGCATTAAACTTNCCAAATCCTTTACCNCCAGCCCCTTTNCCAATCATGAAATANCCAAATGTNAGCAGTGCTAACAATAATNAGACTAAAAACTTACTAAAAATTATTGTAAGTTTTTTTATATCATAGTTGGAACTCAATAATTTGTATTTGACTAAATCAGCAATAAATATTCCAATTAACATAGCACTAATATAAGCATTGATAAGCAAAGATATNATTATCAATATTGTCCAATATTTAAGGCTTAGTTCTTTAGAAGTTAAATATAATAGNAAAGCAAATAGTATTAGCCAATGACCAAGTAAGCCAAAATGTCCATGAAGTCNCCATAAGAAAGGCGGAAGCATGGTAAANAATAGCCCGCATANTANTATAGCNACNAAGTCATCTGTAAAATTACTAAAGATTTTCATAGCTACAATNCCCTGAAGAATAAAGCAAATATATGTCCAGATACCAAAATATTGAAATTCAAATGGAATAAATTGAGAAAAAGGTTTNAATATAATTGCCATAATTGCTAAAGAGTCGTTTANCACCAATGAAGATCCAAGNTCTAGACCATAATCAGTATTTTTAAAAATTGGAAAATTAAAAATTGATTGGTTTTTATAGAATTGCCAACCTAACCAATGTGTTTCTGTGTCNCTTGGGAAAATCCANTCAANATAAAAAGGATTTACAAATTTNCCCCCGGTAAAGTAAACAAACCATAATGTCACAATGCAGAAGAAAATNAGGTTNTTTTTAAACTCAGAGACTGACATACGCATTTTTTAAATCTACAATTGNTATGATATAAAAACAAGAAAAGTATATATTTATACTATTATTTTAATTTATCTATTCTATTATTAGTATGATTGATGTTCATTAATAAACTTATATCCACTTTTTTCTATGTTGGCTTTTTACCAAAGCTNCCGGGTACTTTTGGTACATTAGCAGGAGCTATTTTATANTACTTTATTAATTCTCTTTATAGTCCTACNCACANCATAATGCTCATTATNACTATAGCTATNATTATTGTCTCTGTCGTNACGAGTCATTATTCAATGGATATATTTGATTCAGAAGATCCTGTATGTGTTGTTATAGATGAAGTTGCTGGAATATTTGTTGCAATGCTTTTTATTCCTTTTTCTATTACNAANCTAGCAATAGCCTTCTTTTTATTCAGGCTCTTTGATGTTTGGAAACCATTATTTGTAAGAACTTTGGAAAGGCTTCCNGGNGGATTNGGTATAACTATGGACGATGTTGGAGCGGGTCTGATNTCAAATCTTNTAATTCAAATTATGATTTATTAGTTACAATANATTTATGTTTNTTAATGAAGATATTTCACGTATTATNGAAATGGCTTGGGAAGATAGGACGCCATTTGAAGGAATTAANAAAGCTTATGGAATAAATGAGAAAGAAGTAATTAAGATTATGAGAAAAAACCTCCGGTTAAGTTCTTTTATCTTATGGAGAAAAAGAGTTCGTAATAGAAAAACTAAACATTCTGNGATTAATTCAATTCAATACCTAAGACATCAATCCAAAATCCATAATAAATATAGATAATTTTATTTTAATACTATTTTGTTTATAGTTTTTATAATGGATTTNTTANATTNTCTACNNAAGCCTTTNTCTAAGAANATTATAGCTGCAAGAGCTTTTTTTGCTTCGAACATAAANNTTTTNTTNTTGCTCTGGNTAGCATGGATGCTTTTCCCTCTATTTNTAAGTGGCTTTATATCAGACGANGCTTATAATTCCCAGATTCAAGGGNTATTGCTTCATAGTAATATTAGTTTATTTGATCGGATAGTCTCAGAAATTAGCTATTGGNTAAGTCTAGGAAGATTTAATCCGTTAAATTGGATNTTTTGGTATTCTTATTTTTACNTNCTNCCNTCTTTACTTTTGTNTAAATTATTTGNTTTTTTTATAATTTATTTAAATCTGATTTATTTTGAAAAAATTCTTAAATTCATAACACAATCANGATCCTTCTCTTACTGTGTAGTTTTCTTATTGCCAATATTNTTTCAATTTAGATATTGGCACGACCCNTTTTTAGCTTTTGCTTCTATACCACTTGCATGTTTATTNTTTTTCTTTTCTTTGTANCTNTTGATNCGATACATCGAAACCGCAAAGACCNNTTATTATTGGTATNATTTATTAGTATTTCTCATCTCNNTTTTNTGTTANGAATTATCTTATATAAGCCCNCTCTTTTATTTNCTTATTANATATCTTAAAAATAANTCTTTAAAAAAATCATTTCTATTAATTGCTANACCNATTGCTCTTATNCTTCTNCATTTTATGATAAAAGGNTTTTTCTCTTCAACTTCAGAGCTATACCCTGGGACAATGTTNAGCTTTAATTTNGGTAATATAATTCANGCATTTTATATCCAACTAATTTCAACTTTTCCNTTAACTTGGAAGCTTGCGGAAGGCTTCNGCAACCTTTCTTTTCTTAAAATTAACTTTTTAGATTTTNTTGTTNCNGCGGTACTAACTGGCTTAGTAGTTTTTTTATTGTCCACATTAATTNCTANGGATGAAAATATTAACAAATATAGATCAANATCATTGATTACTTTTTCATTGTTACTAATCCTAGTACCTGCTTTTATAGTTGCTATATCTGGACATCAATCTGAACTAATAAAAGCAGGAATTGGATATGGATACTTACCAGTCTTTCTTCAATATTTTGGGTTAGCCTCATTAATTTTTATAATTATTAGGGCCATTACCCCCTCTANAACTTTGTCAATANGTATTTGGNTTATATTCTTTGTAATAGTTTCTTTTACACGGCTTGAGAACTATCATGTTGTTCAGGAATCCAATANANTCTANAAGTATCCCAGAGAATTATTAGAAGCTTCNATAAAGAAGGGAATANTGNCTGGGGTCACAAGAAATGATCTTATAATAATTGATAGCAAATATCCTTNTGATCATTCTTGGTTCTATTCTATGGTCANACAGAAAGAAATAAATGNTTGCTCNATCAATNTNACTTCTAAAGGTANNTCTATTTCTAAGGAAAANGTTGAAAGCNATAATAAGAAATTTGGTANTGATTCCTTTAGAAGAANTANGTTTCCATATTGTTTAANNTANAGGAAATGGAACAATTTTTATGGACTTAGCTATCACAATTTTAGNGATTATAAGTCTGGACAAGTCATCTTTNCNACATTTGAAGAGGTTAATANGGACNNAGAGAATCAAAGATTTAAGTTTAAAAAATANAAAATNTTCGATAAATTATCCAACAAAATNAGNACNAAAGTTGAGGGAAAATATTANGATTTTAATAAANTAAGGTCAATTGATAGGTCATCATTNGGTAATGGNTATTTTTATTTATTACCTTCTTTATTGTTAGAGGAGGTTTTTCTTTCTTTCTCGGGGTTCCATGCTGAGGAAGGAACCAAGGATANTTATNTNAGATGGTCTTCAGGCAAATCAAAAATTATCATTACCAATGATAGTGATGAAGTTAAGAGTAGGGTGCTNAATTTTTCAATTGTAAGACCAAATAATGAAAACTTACCATTACAGATTAAATATGATAAAAAAATCATTAAGGATACAGTTCAAAATTACAAACAATTTAGCCTAAAACTTTTACTTGAACCTGGAGAAACTATTATTGAAATATCTTCNGAATTACAAAGCCTAAATAATGGTGATCCAAGAGAGATAGTATTTGGNNTTGTTAATTATGCCTTATACCTAAGTAAATAAATTTTATTCTATTGNATAATATGGCACTCTTAATATTNTTAAAANATTNAANATATAGTGAGTTTTGAGCATGGCTAAAAGTGCATTATTAATTGGGGAAAAAAGTGATATTGGGGTTACAATTAAGACCTATTTAAAGAAAGAAGGTTATGTTGTTACTGGCACAACATCTAGTACTTTAGATTTGTCATCTAAGGAATCAGTAGATAATTTCTTATTAAAAAATAATAAAAAATTTAATTCAATAATTTTTGTAGCTGCAACNAATACTCCTAAAAAGTTNTTAAATTTAANAGANAAAGACTTTGATTATTCTTATGATGTAAATTTTAAGTCATTTGTCTNTATTCTAAAAAACCTAATAAGCAAAATGCCAACAAATAGTAATTCNTCAATTATTATTATTTCATCCCTATTNNGTTCTTTTGGAAGGGATAAAAGATTCNTATATTCGAGCTCTAAACATTTTCTAAATGGTGCTATGAAAAATCTCGCNATAGAACTCGGAACTTATCGAATACGAGTAAANAGCATTGCTCCTGGGTTTATAGATACAAAAATGACAAGAAATAATAATTCAAATAATTCTTTAAGTAAGATAATTAAGAAGATACCNGCAGGAAGGCTGGGGAAGNCGAAAGATATTGCTGAAGTAGTAATGTTCTTATTGTCTTCAAAGTCATCTTATATAACTGGTCAAGAGTTAGTAGTAGATGGTGGTCTTACTGCTGGTGGNTTCTGGGAAGATTAAATGCAATCTTTTTTCATTGACGGAAATAAGTTTAATTTTGAGATCGATAATACTAAAAAAGTAATAAAAAAGCTTAAAATTCATTCGTCGCCNAAGGACTATGAATTANGTNTTATTGGTGAATCAGTCGAAAAAAGTATTAATAAGATAATTTCTATTTCACAGACNCCTGTTTTATTNATAGACTCCAATATATATAAGATTTATGGNTCTAAGATTAAAAAGAAGAGNCTATTAATTTATAAGTTCGTTGCTAAAGAAAATAAAAAAAATATTAATGAATGTATTAAATTCACAANTTTTTTAGAAAAAAATAACATAACAAAATCTTCNACTGTGATTGTAGTAGGTGGGGGAATAGTACAAGATATCGGAGCATTTTCATGTTCAATTTACAAGAGAGGGATTAAGTGGATATATTTCCCTACAACTCTGNTATCTATGACAGACAGCTGTATTGGTGGNAAGACAGCTTTAAATTATAAGNATATTAAAAATCTATATGCTCTTTTTTCTTCTCCACANAAAGTAATACTNAATACAGAATTTCTNACTACTCTTCCTAAAAAAGATGTCTTATCTGGGTTAGGCGAATCATTAAAATTGTCTATCATTGGTGGAAGAAAGTCTTTAGAAAGTTTCTCTANNAACATAGATAAAGCAATTCAAATGGATCGTTCNGCATTAACTAGAATTATATTAACATCTCTTTTAATAAAGAAATCTGTTATAGAGAAAGACGAGTTTGAGAACAATGAAAGGAGATCTTTAAATTATGGACATAGCCTCGGGAATGCAATCGAACCTATGTCTAAATTTTATATTCCTCATGGTACTGCCATAACTATTGGCTTGTTAATNGAGAATAANATTTCTTTAAAAAAATTTGGCTTAAGCAAAGACTCAGATAAACATATATTAGATTTAGCGAAAAAGTTATTGTTGCCTAGATTTATAAAAAAACTATCTAATATTAACTTATCCACTNTTAATGATTATTTAATTAACGATAAAAAGGCACAAGGNAAAATCCTCAAAATAGCTGTTCCAACAAAAATAGGCTATATAAATTTTTGTAAACTAAACTTAAGTCAAACCTCAACTAAAATTATAGATCAGTCCGTTCAATTACTTTTGAAAGAGTTGTAATGTCACAAGTTTTATTAATCGATTATGGTGCTTCTAGAATTAAATCGATTCTTTATAATTCTATAGATGATCAACCTATTGCTTTATTTGAATCTGCAGGTTCATTTATAAAATATGGAAACTACAGCAAAATTCCTGGTTCTTTTTTCTCCAAATCCTTAATCTTACATTTAGATTATTACTCTGATAAAATCTCTATTTTAAGAAAAGATTGTGATGTGAAAATTTATTTATGCTCTGAAATGCATGGTTTTTGCTTNCTTGAACAAGATANTTTTANTAGCACNTNTTATTATAGCTGGAGATTTAAAGAAAAATCTACAGATAGTGCGTTNGAGATACTTAATAATCGGGGGTTTNATAGTAAAACAAGAATGATNTNAAGGGCCGGNCTTCCAGTAGTTAACATNTTAGCAAGTTCTTTAAATAANGAATTAGGAGATAAAAGTACCTTTTTGACTTTACCTCANNTTATATGNCNCGAACTAGGGGANCATTATAATTTGGNGTGTAAAACACTTCTNCACTCGAGTGGTTTTTATACAGATTTAGGTGCCAAAGAAGACGCGTTGGATATAACAGGAATTGATTTGCCAATTTCTTTTCCGAGTCCGCTCGATGACTATGAAAAGCCCCTAGGCTTTATTGGTTATAAAAGTAATAAATATAACTTATATTTGGGTTTTGGAGACTTGCAAGCAGCTTTTCTTGGATCAAATCTGGCCCAAAATGAAATACTTATAAATATTGGAACTGGATCACAAATTATTTCTGATTCTAGAAATAATTCTACCTTTGGATTAGAAGAAAGACCCTTTTTTAATAATGAAAAATTAAAATGTGTAACACATATACCCGCAGGAAGATTCTTAAATTCATGGTGCAAATTCTATGATACTTTGAATTCAAATAATAATTTCTGGAAAGAGCTATCTCAATTAACTTATGAAGATTTAGAAGGATTTAATATAGATATTAAGTTTGATTTATACTTAGATTCTGAAAGTGAATATTTTGAACAAATTGATGATTTAACTTCTAACAATCCTAGAATAACACCCAAAGTCCTTCTCACATCCTTGATGATATCTTTTTGTAATCAATATTTGTCTTATCTGGAAGATTCAATAACTAAAAACTCTAGAATTATATTGGGTGGTGGAATTCCTAATAAAGTTCCAGTTATTGGGGATATTATAGAAAAGAAAATGAAAAGGAAAGTAAGAATTAAAAAAGATGAGCATGACTTAACTTTAATAGGACTAAGAAATTTTATTAATAGAGGTTTCTAGATTTATTACCCTTGACTTTTCATAACCTCTTTTTTCGATTCTAGATTTAAGTTTTTTATTTTCATTATATGGCCCATCAATATGATTTATTGAAAGAATATCATCTTTTTTAATATCACTAGTTAGGGTGACATCATTTATTATTTCATTGCATGAAATTTGACCCTTGTTTAATGGAATTGATAAGTAAAAATCATTTTCAAAAGATTTTTGACTAAATTTATATCCTTTTTTAATATTCTTCTTTGCGTAAATCCCTCTAGTCAATGAGTCAAGATATTCTTTTTCTCTTTTAGATATGGATCTTCTGGAATATTCTGGTGCCTCTAACATCTCCTTAGCCTTATAGTAAGATTTGAACCAATAGTCTATTTGCTCAGGTAATGAGCAATAGTTTGAAACTTCAAAATCTCCTTCGTCTATATCTACATGCCTCTCCCAAGTTCTTGCTCCCATAGCATATGACAGAAGCATTGAGGATGACCAATCGTTATATTCATGAGAAGAAAACCCAATAATATTTTCTGGATATCTATCCTTGAGGTATTTAATTTGATTAAGGGCTAATTCGGAATCTTCAGTTGGATAAAGAGAAATACAATGATTAAGAGCTAGCGGAATCTTTCTATTGAAAAAGAAATTAACTATATTATCTAAGTCGACTTCTTGAGCTCCACCAGTGGAAACAATAGTAGGCTTTTTAAGGCCTCCAATTTTTTCTATTAAAGGCCAGTCAGTTATATCAGAGCTGGCAATCTTTACTAAATCAAGATCAAAATCTTTAATTGTTTGAACTGACTTTTCATCAAAGGGAGTGGACATAGTCAAAGCTCCAACTCTTTTTATTTGATTAATAAGCTTTTTTAGATTTTTCTCAGACATGTAAGTTTGCTTAGTTTTTTTTATATATCTTATATCTTCAGAATCTTGATAGTCTGTGTGAATAAAAGTTTTGGGATCTCTAAATTGCAACTTTATCGCTGCTCTGACCCCATTTTCTTTAACAACCCTTCCATATGTATTTATTATTTTGATTCCTCTGTCTAAGGAGCCCCAATGGTTATTTGCTATTTCAAGCACAAATAGGTTATTAAAAATTTGGTTTTCTTTAATATTCATATAAATATTTTAATATTTTTAAAAATAATATACAACCAAGTAAAAGAAATTAATTTGTGTATAATTGTTTTTGAACATGAAATATAGTGATCAATTGGCTCTTTGGCTAAAGAAATTAAACTATACACACTGTTTCTTTGTTTCTGGTGGCAACATAATGCACTTGCTAGACAGCTTTAGAAATAATTTCAAATGCATACCAGTTATACACGAAGTTGCTGCAGGTATAGCAGCCGAATATTTCAATGAAACATCGGATAAAAATAAAAAAGCTATAGCTTTAGTAACTGCTGGCCCAGGATTGACTAATATTGTTACCGCAATTAGTGGAGCTTACTTAGAAAGTAGAGATCTGTTAATTATTGGTGGACAAGTTAAAACAGATGACCTAGCAAACGGAGAAGTTATTCAAAGAGGAATTCAAGAAATCGATGGGGTATCAATAGTAACTCCTATAACTTTAAAAGCCCTTAGAATAGAAAAGCCAATAGGTTTGGAAAAATTAAAATCAATTTTAAATATAGATATTGTTGAAAGAAAAGGTCCAATCTTTATTGAGATACCCTTGGATGTTCAAGCCTCTAAATTCAAGAGTGGTAAAACATCTACAAAAATAAAGAAGCAAATATTAAATATAGCTACTAAAACTCAGATTAATCAAATCTCT
>NZWH02000005.1 GCA_002701865.2 bacterium
GTAAGTTGTGGAGATGGGACTTGTATTACAGACTTAAACGACAAAGCAGAAGTTAATATAACTATGAATGATATGAACCCTGGCGGAGGTAGCGGAAATTATCTTTATGATGCTACTGCTTATGATGTTGAGCTTCTTCAGTCTGATGGGTCAACAAGAGCAACTGCATCTGGTAATGTTGATCAAATGAGAGCTATAATTACACTTGCATCTCCAATCGTTATTACTAAAAACAGTAAAGTCAGCGTTGAGATGTTCTTTAAAGGAACAAATGCATTAGCAATTGAATGGAGTGCTTCATCTGCTGCGGCGGGTTGTACTAATATATCCAACGTTGCTCCAGTCTTTACAATTAAGACAACTATTACTGAGTAGTAGCAACTTAAATAATTTTTTTTTAACTTTATTAATTGTAATTATCTAATACTCCTATATAGTTCAGACAAATTGAAAAACAATATTAATACCAAATTATCAACCTTCAATAGCTTTGGCTTATCTGAAACTTTAAATAAATCCTTAAAAAATATGGGGTTTGTAAATCCAACTCCTATTCAGGAACAATCTATACCAGTTGGTCTTAAAGGATTGGATATTTTAGGGTCTGCACAAACAGGAACTGGAAAGACTGCCGCCTTTGGAATACCAATAATTGAGAATTTAAACAAGGAAAGGAATGGAATTGCTGTTGTATTGGCTCCAACGAGGGAACTAGCAAAGCAGATATATGATGTAATTAGGGAATTACTAGGATATAGAAACACTCTAAAAGTAACGGCTTTAATTGGTGGAGAGTCTATTACTAACCAATTAAGAAACTTAAAAAGAGGACCAAGAATTATAATAGGTACCCCTGGAAGAATAAATGATCATATTAATAGAAAATCTTTATATGTTAAAAAAACTAAGATTCTAGTTCTAGATGAAACCGATAGAATGCTTGATATGGGATTTGGAATTCAAATTGATGAGATAGTAAGAAACATGACTGAAAAAAGGCAAACTTTAATGTTCTCAGCCACGATACCTAATGATATATCTAAATTAGCAGATAAATATCTTATTGATCCCCATAGAATAAGTGTTGGGTCTATAAACCAAATACCGAAAAATCTAAAACAAGAAGTTTTAAAAATTAAATCAAATGAAAAATACGCCCAATTAGTTGAAGAATTAAAGAATAGAAGTGGGTCTGTATTAGTTTTTATAAAGACAAAATATGCCTGTGATAGAATGGCCAAGAAACTTTCTTTTGATGGAGTCAAGGCGACTGGGATTCATGGCGACTTAAAGCAAAATAGGAGAAATAGAATAATTTCTGATTTTAGGAATAATAAATTTTCTGTGCTAATTGGAACTGATATAGTTTGTCGAGGTCTTGATGTTCCACAAATTGAACATGTAATAAATTTTGACCTTCCTCAAGTAGCAGAGGATTTTATTCATAGAATTGGTAGAACTGCAAGAGCAGGAATGTCAGGTAGTGTAGTTAGCTTTATTACACCCAATGATCACTTAAAATGGAGAGCTATACAAAAGATTTTAGATCCTAAAACTAAGAATAATATTTCAGATAGTACTTCTACTAAGCATAAAGACAGAGGCTTTAGAGATAAGACTAGATCCGACGATAAAAAGAAGAAGTTTAAAGATAAAACCAAGTCAGATGATAGAGATATGAAAAAGAGCGCCCCCTTCTCTAAGGATTCCCAAAAGAGAAAGAGGATGTTTAATAAAAATACATCTAAAGATGCAAGCAAAAAAAAGAAATATGAAAATTTAAAAAGGAAACCCTCNAAAAATAAAAAAAGACTTAAAAAACCAGTTCTATTAAANTCTGACAACAGAGCGAAGTTTGTAGATGAGGAAATTGTTTACAAAATAATAAAAGAAAGTAAGTAGGCTACTTCCCTATTACTTTATAAGGCCCCTTAAGAGTTATNTCANTCATATAAGTAGAGTAGTCATTGTAAGCCATTCCAATATTAATCAACTCTCCTAAGCTATAAGTTTTCACGTTACTTCCACTATCAATTATCTGAAACANGCAATCCTGTATAGTTTGAGACATNCCNTCCCCTTGTAAAATATAGACNTTTTCTANCTGATTTAGATTCTCATGTATTAGAAAAGCNCATACCTTTGTTTCTATGGATTTTAATTCACGAAATTGTTTNTTAGAAAACAAGTGTTGATTATGAGCATCTCCTAATGANATAGCTTTTGAGCTAGCTAACAAACCTGGTAATTCAGGATAAGAAAAAATTCTATCAGATTTAAAATTAAAATTAATATCNTTTAATGTTATCAAAAATTTGTCTATAACATCTGCAGAATATGGATCAATTTTGATATTTGAGAGAAAAGGACTAGAAGATNCTTTAAAATTAGAAGACTTAATGGGACTTCTTCTAAACTGATAAATCTGCTCTCTATAAATTATTGATAAATTTACTAAGAAAGCTAGAAGTGAAACTACAGTAATCAACCTTAATGAATTAGTTGTTTTAAATGCTATCAAAGAGAAGAAGAANGGTATAGATGTAAGNCCAATTGTAAATGATGCCCAAAAAACNAAATTACTATTATTTCCAACAGAAGAAAAAAANGATCCNNAANCTGCAANTANAAAAAGAAANGTAAANNTCTTATCAATCTTATACTCTTGNAAAGTAATNTTTGATTTTAANAAATTAAAATAACCAATTAAAATTGGAGTAAAAATAGTAAGAACGAAGAAGTACCTGAGAGCTCTATTTGAATAGTTTGATGGTGTACCAGCTATATCATAGAAAGACTTTGAGAAGCCATAAATATCTTTTATTACTAGTATTAATATTAGAACAATTAGAATACTTGATGGCAGTTTTTTGTTTAACTTATATTTTAAAATTACATAAAATGTTATTAAAAGTATGGAAACATAAATAATATAGAAATCTTGATGAAATATAAGATACGATAAATTACTTAAGTAAAATATAAGCAATGAATCATGAGAAGTTTCATAAATTATCTTACCTATTGGCAATATCTCAGTTAGAAAATGTAAATGAAAAAATAAAAAAGTTATCGTAAAAATAGATACTACTGTTAAGGATTTAAATATAGAGATGTTAGTTTCTTTGTTAATAAACTTGTTAATAAAAAAGAGTATTAAAGGTAAGGACCCTCCTAAAACAATAAACAGTTGTATTCTAGAGGAAATTGCAAACAAAAATGTAAAAACCAAAAGTAAGTAATAATAAGCGTCCTCTTTTCTTCCATTTTTAGAAATATAGAAGATTAACGATGACCACATAAAGCAAGCTATTGTTGCTGAAGAAGTATAAGAAAAAGTAGGAATAAAAGAGAAAAAACCTAAGGTCATAATATTAACCAAAGATAAAATTAAATAGAAGTCTAGGTTTCTTAAATTATTTGAACTAAAATAGAATTGATAGCAAAAAATAAGAGATAGATTTACTGAAATTATTAAAAATAATAAATTAAGAAGTCTAAAGCCAAGCAACTGGTAAGAAAAAATAAATCCAAAGATATTGCCTAAGGAATGAAAAAAGGTAAATGTTGGCTCGGTAATCCCTTGCTTTAAATAATAGAGGTAAAATCCTTCATCATCTCTAAGACCAAAATCACTAAAGAAGCTGTAAATCAAAACACTTAGGAGTAAAAGAAAAAGTATGCTTGAAAGGGCTAAAATATTTTTCTTGTTTAGCATTATTAATTAAAATACTTATTCAACACTATTGAATCAAGTCTTTTAATTCCTATAAAGGACTAGCCGATAGCTTGAATATATATTTTTGATTGTTTAGAATTTTTTTATGGAGAATGCTTTTGACATAATAACTGGGGCTGATGGGTTTATTGGTAGAGAACTTTCTGAAGAGCTTTCTAAGTCAAAACTTATTCTCTTATCTAGGTCTAAAAAGAATTATAAAAATAAATCCTATATTCAATATGAAATGGAAACTGGTATTGATGCTGTTATTGATTCTGATATTAAAATTAATAACGTAGTCCACTTAGCTCATGATTTCTCCAACAAGCAACTAAACAATAAGAANATAAACATCAAAGGAANTGAAGATNTAATTAGTTTTTGCAAAATAAAAAAATCAAAATTAATCTATATNTCCTCTTTTATGGCAATTTCTCCTAAAACTACATATGGAAAAATAAAACTTGAATGTGAAGAGTTAGTTNAAGNATATAGNAAATCAACNATAATAAGACCTTCTGTTGTTGTTGATTACAGAGGTGGAGTATTTGGGAAGCTTAATCGTATGTTNAAGTATTCNCCCCTCTTCCCTATTCCCGNTGATGGANACTATCCGATGTATTATATTGGNGTTAAAAACTTAGTTCNCTTTATAANTAAAGCTAGGTCTATAGATNGTAATGAAATAATTCACTGCTATGATGNTGGNCCTGTTAATTTCAAGNATCTTTTAGATATTAAAGATAAGGTNANTATNAAGCTACCTATAAAACTATTGANAATTATTNTANTCATACCCAAAATTTTTGGNATNAAGCTTANNAGCCTATCTAACGATGGANTAAATACTTTGCTTACAATGCCCTTNNTTGATTTCAAGCATAAAAAATATACTGATTATTAATTTATATTCATATCAATTTGANTAATTTAATAATGTGTTTAATTAAGAAAATTTAATGTTATTTTATAAATGTGAACTTTCTNCAAACATTTAATCATTTTTATGATTCTGCAGTNAANCACNTGNAGNTTCCAAAGGGACTTTCAGANCAAATTAAATCATGTGACTCTGTTTATCATCTANGNTTTCCTATAACACTAGATAACGGAGAAATCAGNGTNATANATGCTTGGCATGGNGAACATAGTCATCACATGAGCCCNTTAAAGGGTGGTATAAGATTTAGCAGTGTTGTTAATGAAGATGAAGTTAGAGCTCTTGCTTCACTTATGACATTTAAGTGCGCCCTTGTTAACGTTCCATTTGGTGGCGGAAAGGGNGGAATTAAAATAGATGCAAAAGANTTTTCAGTNAGTGAATTAGAAAGAATTACNAGAAGATATACATTTGAATTACATTCAAGAAACTCTTTAGGTCCAAACACTTATGTTCCTGCAACTGATTATGGTACAACCTCCAGGGAGATGAGNTGGATATATAGCACTTTTAAAACTTTATCAAATTCAAATATTGATTCAGCTGCATCTGTTACTTCAAAGAATATTGCNCAAGGTGGNGTAAAAGGAAGGANGGAAGCTACAGGGAGGGGAGTTTNTATAGGATTACGAGAGTTATTAGATGATAAAGATGAAATGGCCAAAATAGGNCTAANAAAGGGTTTAAAAGGAAAAAGTGTGATAATNCAGGGCTTTGGTAATGTTGGATACCATGCNGCCTTATTCTTACATAANGCGGGAGCCAAGATAATNGGTATTTGNGAATATAATGGTTCAATATTGAACCCTAANGGNCTAGAACCGNAACTTGTGAAAGAACACTTAAGTAATGGTGAAAATTTAACTGACTATGAATCATGTACCGCATTTGAAGACCCCTACTCAGTTTTTTATGAAGAATGTGACATTTTAGTTCCTGCAGCTTTAGAAGAGGTAATAAATGAAGCAAATATGTATAAAATAAAAGCCAAAATTATTGCAGAAGGTGCGAACGGCCCTATTACATATGAAGCAGATAAATATTTATCCAAGAATGGAATAATAATTCTCCCTGATTTATATTTAAATTCTGGTGGTGTCATTGTCTCGTATTTTGAATGGCTTAAAAATCTTAACCATGTTAGATGGGGAAGAATTGACAATCAAGGTGAGAATAGTGTCAAAGAGATTGATCTAATCAACAATGCCTTAAATGAGACTATGTGTCAGGCATTTGTCGAAATAAAAACCAAAAGAGTTAAACACAAAGGGGCTTTAACCTATAGAGAAGCCGCATATAAAATTGGTATAGAAAAGATAGCTAATACTTATATTGAAATGGGAATTTTTCCTTAATTTCTACTTATTTTACTTCGAAATTTCTCAGCCTTAAATAATCACCTTCCACTTCAAGGGGCTTTTTTGCCTTTTCATGAAAAATAAAATCAATAAGAGATTTTTCACCTGGTCTAAGAATTGAAATTGTATGACTATCGGACATCAGGGGCTCAAGATCGTTACCATGAAGTACCCAGCGTAAATAGACATACCGTTCTTGCTTAGTATTGTTCCGAATATAACCTACAACTCTATTCGATTCGTGCAATTGATATCGATGAACCACACCTTTTCTATTAATTTTTGCAACTTTATCCCAAAATTTTGAAGAACAAAAAAGAGAGTTATTTTCATACAATTTTATGCACTCATCTTTTGTTACTGAATAAGAATTAAATGAGAGCAATAAAAATAATAAAAGGGACACGAACTTCATACAATAAATATAATGAAAAAATTAATGATTACATAGTAGAAGTTTTAGTATTCCAACTCCGCCCTAGCTTTAGAACAAGCACAGTTCTGACAAAAGGGGTTAAAAGATGGTAACTCTTCAGAATTCAGTACATTTAGCATCTCTTCAATCTTAGTATCAATCCAGTGTGTTCTAAGCTTATAAGGAACAAGCGTTTCATCAAAAACTAGTTTAGAATTAAATCCACTCATATCTTTTCTACAATTAGCAACATAAAAGTAACTAACTTCAGAAACATTAAAGCCATTTTTTTCGAACAAATAAGCATAAATATCCATTTGGACTTTGTAAGATTCGTGGAATATATTTGAAAGGTAATCTTCAATGTTCACTTTATAAAAGCTAGCTTGAGATTTGTAATCAACTATTATTATTTCTTCTGTAAATTGATTAAACCATACATCGTCAACACCGCCTTTAATAATCAAATTTGTATCTTTGTACCTATATTTAATTCCCCCTCTTAAAGCATCTCTCCATCTATCAATATCAGGATGATCAAAAGGGATGATACCTTCCATGTTGTTCTTAACCATTAGTCTATGTTGTGTTTGGGTTTTTCTGCACAAATCAAACTCTTTCTTTAAAAGTTCATCAACTGTACTATTTAAAGTCCATCCGGGCATATCAGGCACTTTGATACCAAGAACTCTATCTAAGTAAAAACATCTCTTACAGAGCAAAAAATCATTAAATTTGCTTCTACTTAACTCAAAATCAAGGTTTTTGGAGTACAAAGATGACTTTTTAACTCTCTTACCTCTAGCTTCAGTCAATTCACCCTTGTTGTTTTTATTGATAGAAATCATAAAACCTTCTTATTTATATTTGAACTTTTTTGAATATAAAAATCAAGTGTTTTAGTGTAAAATTTATTTATGAAAGAAGTTAAAACTAAGTTCAAAATTGGTCAAATTGTTAGACACAAATTATTTGATTATACAGGTGTAATATTTGATATTGATCCATCTTTCGAAGGAACAGATGAATGGTATGATAAAGTAGCAGAAACGAAACCACCTAGAGACAAACCTTGGTGCCATGTCTTAGTAAGTGATGATGAGAAAACAACTTATGTTGCGGAAAAGAACATAGAAGAGGTTTTGAATCCAAAACCAATAAACCACTCTATGGTTCAATATATATTTGAAAAGTTTAATGGAAAAGATTATCAATTAAAGTTTAAAGCAAACTAAAAATGTATCCCCTTACTTTAGAGTCGTTAAATAAAGAGATAATCAATTGTACCAAGTGCACTAGACTTGTAAATTTCAGAAAAAAGATATCCAAAAATAAAAGAAAAGAGTATGTGAATGAAGACTATTGGGGTAGACCAATAACAGGATTTGGTGATAAGAAAGGTAGAATTCTAATAGTTGGTCTTGCACCAGCCGCTCACGGTGGAACGAGGACTGGTAGAGTTTTTACAGGGGATAAATCTTCAGAATTTCTTTATCAGTGTTTATATGAAGCAAATATAAGTAATCAGCCCTACTCTATATCTAAAAATGATGGATTAAAATTGAAAGATTCCTATATAACTACAGCTTTAAAGTGTGTACCCCCTGAGGATAAGCCAACTTCAATAGAGCTCAAAACATGTTCAAAGTATTTTGAAAATGAATTAATACTATTAAAAAAATCAATATTTATTGTTGCATTGGGTAAGATAGCTTTCGAAGCAACGGTAAAATATTATATTGAAAATTATGGAAAATTTAAGAAAAAACCTCAGTTTACCCATGGATCTAGTCATAATCTGCCGGATGGAAAGAGTCTTATTGGATGCTATCATCCAAGTCCCAGAAATGTTAACACTGGAAGACTGAATAAGAAAATGATGGTAGATTTATTTAAAAATATTAGAAAATAAGTTTAATTTTTTATACTTAAAATACTGATATTATTGATTTAAATTAAATTAAAAAATAATTAGATTTTATATTTTTATATTAAGTATATAAATTCCTACTGAAAAAGTTTAAAAAAATGCCTAATAAAAGGGGTAAATATGAGTGTTTTTTGTAAAGTAAACACTATATTGTGCTATCATTTATCCGATGAAAACCCTTAATTTTAAAAGAAATATTATCCTTTTATCCATATCTCTCTTCTTTTTCTTTTATATGACGGGCTTTAGTTTAAATTATTTAAATCCAAGAAATATTGATTGGATTTTTTTTCAAGGTAATGACGACGCATCAATTATTTGGTTTGGATATGAATACTTTCGATGGACTGATTTTTTTCAATACCCTATTCTAAACAACTACCCATATGGACAAGAGCTTAATATCTCTCTTGTATACACTGGTTCAATACCAATAGTTTCACTCATACTTAAACCTTTTGATAAAATATTAGGTTTCCCTTTTCAGTTTTTTGGAATATATCACTTAATTTGCTTGTTCTTACAAGCCTATTTCACTATTAAGATCTTAGACTTATTTGTTAAATGCCAAATTACTAAGTTTTTATTTGTATCTATAGTTCTTTTGAGCCCAATATTACCTTTTAATTTATTAATAAATCACAACGGTCTATTTGGGCATTGGATAATAATTGCTTCTATCTACTTATACTTAATCCCTCAATTCAAATATAGACGATGGATAAGTTTACTAATACTTTCTCTTTTAACTATGGCTTATCTGTTTGCTATGATATTACCGATCTTTTTTGCAGACCTTTTTAGGAGAAGTTTAAACAAAGAGATTAACAACCATAATGTTTTCCTTTACTCTGTATATACTTTTTTATCCATAGGACTAATTTTTTTACTAATTGGTGTTGAAACTAGCAATGAAACTTACTCCTACTATCAGGGATATGGGAACTATAGGATGAATTTAAATTCTATTTTTGATCCTAGTGTATCTCTAGCAAACATAAATACTGATTCTTTTAATTTTTCTAAACTAATCCCAAACCTAACTGATACTACTAATATTAAGGGCTCTGGTGACTATGAGGGATTTAATTTTATTGGAACTTCAATGATATTGATAATATTGACAACTATAATAAATTATAAAAAAAATCTTATTAAATTTACTAAAGAAAACTACTTACCAATTCTTATAGCTTGCCTATTTCTAGTCATTTTTGCATTAAGTCATAAAGTAATACTGAATGATAGCTTACTTGTAAGCTATCCACTTCCATCATTTGCTAAGAAACTTTTTGGTGTTTTTAGATCTTCTGGAAGATTTTTTTGGCCTGTTATGTATATAATAACTTTTTTTTCTTTTTATATTTTTTACAAATCCATAAATCCAAAAAAGATTATTGCAATTCTAATTATTATAATATCTATTGGTTTTATTGATTCTTCCGAAGTTTACACACAAACAAGAGCGTTAAAATCATTCAATCTAAACTATAGTGGTCATACTTGGAAACAAATGCTTAAGGATCCCAAGTGGGAAGAGTTTGGAAAGTCCTACAATAGTATTAAGTATATTTATCCCGAAATGATGCCTATTAAAAACTATAGAGAAATAACATTATTTGCTGTTACAGAGGGTCTTTCTGTTAATGGTGGATATTTAGCTCGAATAAAGAAAAGCTCTTTAAGAAAAGTGAAAGCAGATCTAAAGCTTTCCTTAGAAGCATGTATCTTTGATCCAAGCTCTTTATATATATTTACAAGTAAGAAAAATTGGGAGAAAGCATCGCTATGTGATACAAAAAATGAAACCTTTTTTATAGACAATACATTCATAATTGCACCAACAAAGAAGGTTGCTGAAATTTTACGATAGAAAAGTTGCTAGTTTTAATTAAAAACTTCGTGTTTCATGATAGAGTTAGAAAATGAGAATTTGTGAAATTATTTCTGAGTCAAAATACAAAAGAACACTTATTACAATAGCAGAAAAACAAGGTGTAGTAGATTATTGGTGGTCATCGGAGCTAGAAGATGGACGTCAGGTATTTACTATGGTTGTTACTAACGATTCAAGACAATCTGTTTTAGATAGCTTGCAGATATTGTTTGAATCTGATAAAAATGCCAAAATTCTGGTACTTCCCGTTGATGCTTCGATTCCTAGATTACAAGAAAATAATAACGAGCAAAAAAAAATAGATCAAAAGACAACAAGAGAAGAGCTTTATGAAAATGTTACAAAAGGAGTGGATCTGAATCTAAATTTTATACTTATGGTAATACTTTCAACTATAGTTGTTACTATAGGTCTCTCAGAAGACAACATAGCTGTTGTAGTTGGAGCTATGGTGATAGCACCATTACTTGGGCCTAACATAGCACTATCATTCGCTGCATCTATAGGTAATAGAAATCTTATCTTTAAATCTTTAAATTCTATAGTTATTGGAATATTGATATCTATCTCATTTGGTTACTTAATATCATCAATTTCAGACCTTAACTATCAAAGCAAGGAAATTCTATCTAGGACAAATATAGGTATTGGTGATATTGTTCTAGCCTTGGCATCTGGAGCTGCTGCTGCACTATCAATGACTACGGGTATTTCTGCGGCATTAGTAGGAGTCATGGTATCAGTTGCGCTTCTTCCTCCCGCAGCTTCATTCGCTATTCTCATTGCAAATGGCGAATACAACCTGGCATTTGGGTCATTAATGCTACTTATAATCAATACTGTTTGCGTTCAGCTTGCAGGAAACATTGTATTCATTTCACAAGGAATAAAAGCTAGGACGTTAAAAGAGAGAGATGATGCCAAAGGTGGGCTTAAATATTTTATACTTTTCTGGATTATTTCAATATCCTTATTAGTCTTAGTTTTATATTTATAGACTACTTTTCCTTATAAATTAATTTGGGGACATAAATTATGTTTTCATCTTTAGTAAATATAAAATGCTTAGAATCCATTAACATAACGAATAATTCGTTCTTTCCTGTATTCAATAAGTCTGATGAAAGAGTATAATTTTTTTCTGTAATCATAATCTTTTTCTTATTGTTAATCAGCAACAGGATATGTCCTTCGTTCTTATTAATCACAGAAGAGTCATTCAATGGAATCAATTCAAAATTAGTGAGTTTAAACTCAAGAATATAACTTGAGAGGTTCTGATTTTTTAATTCAACAGCTATAGTGGGATAAGGACTTGCTGCTTCGACCATCTTTCCATGGTTGGCATGAGATAGACCAGAAGCAATAGGTATTAAAACCATAGAGACTAAAAGAAAAAAATAGGTTACGAAGCTTTTCATCATTTAATACTCTCAACCCACTCTTCACCGTAAAAGACAACAAAGTACAAAATTAGAAAGAAAATAATATATATATATCTCATATCAAAAAACTTAACATTAAAGGCTTCAATATATTATATATCTTTAATATCGTATATCATATTATCAATAGTCAAAAATTATGGTTAAAAATTTAATAATATTTACTGATTTAGATGGAACTCTTTTGAATTTTAAGACTTTTGAATTTAGATCTATTCTACCTTTTATAGAGGACTTGAAAAATAGAGGTATTAAAATTATACCAAGTTCAAGTAAATGCTTCTCTGAAATAGAACATATAGTTAAAGACATTGGTCTAAATGGACCATTTATAGTTGAAAATGGTTCTGCTATATATATTCCCAAAAATGCAATCAAACAAATACCTATAAACGCAATGGAAGAAGGTGAATATTGGGTACTTAAGCTAGGGACAGAAAGAGAAATAATAAATAAAAAAATTAGACAGAAAGATTTTAAAGACTATATGAGATTTATTCTTTTTCTTAAGAATATGACTAAGCTTCAACAATCATACTATACAGGTCTAAAATCTGATTCATTAAATAGATCACTTGATAGGAAATATGGTGAACCCTTTATTTGGATGGGGAGCAAAGAGTATTTAGATGAATTTAAGAAGAGTTTAAATGAAGAAGGTCTGAGTATATTTTCTGGAGCACGCCTTATGCATCTCACAGGGTTGAACTCAAAAGGGGATGCTATGAGAGAATTATTAAATGATCATGGGTTTCAAAATATTATCAATGTTGATAGTTTAGAAGATATAACTACAATTGCATGTGGTGATAGCGAGAATGACCTTTCAATGCTTGAAATTGCAGATTATGCAGTTGTTTTAAGGCTTCCAGGAAAGAATACATTAAAACTGAAAAGGAAATCTAATTCTTTCAATTCAATAAAAGTTGCACCTGAAGGATGGAAAGAGACCCTATTAGAAATAGATTTAATTAAAAAAATTTTAGATACGTAGTCTACTTTCTTAAAGTGGAAATAAAAACTTAGTTAAGTATATTAAGAAGTAACAAGATGGTAGATGAATCATAAAAACAAGGGTTATTGGTTTGTTGGAGTGAGGATTATACTTTTATGACTCAATTGTGCTTTTAAATCTTAAATACTAATAGTCTTATGCAAATTCAGATTCGATTTGTTTGCACCAAGCAGAAACCCTATCTTCTGTAAGCTCTGGTTCATTATCATTATCAATTCCAAGACCTACGAATTTATCATCTTTCTGAGCTTTAGAGTAATCAAAGCTATAACCTTCAACAGGCCACTGGCCAATAGTAGTAGCGCCTTTTGCGGTTATTTTTTCCTCTAAAGTACCTAGTGCATCAAGAAATGTTCCGGAATAAACATGCTGATCACCGCATCCAAAATAAGCAACTTTCTTGTTGGAAAAATCTAAGGTATCGAGATCATCAAACTTTGTCCTCCAATCTTCTTGAAGCAACCCGATATCCCAGGTAGGGCAACCGATTATAATATTTTCAAACTCATTAATTTTCTCTAAGGGTTCTTTGTAAATATCAAAAAGTTCAACTTCACAACTCTCTAAGGACTCTTGAATTAGATTTGCAACTTCTTCAGTTGCTGCACTTGTAGTTCCATAAAATAGACCGATTTTCATTTTAACACCTCTTTTTATAATGTGGACCTCAATGGTCCGTATATAAAATATACTCAAAAAGAATAAAAAACAAGTGAATAAAAAAAACTTTAATTAATTACAAATTAACGATCAATATTGCAACAAATGAAAGAGCCAATACAGTGTATGGAGCTAACCCAAAACCTAAGGATTCTAAGGGTTGCATAGATTTATCGTATTTTGCAAGATATGCGGCCTTTGAATTTTGTTTTTGTCTTTTCATAAGAACTTCCTCCTTTCTTTTATATTAATAGATACAAATTCTTTTGTCAAGGTTTTTTAACTAATTCTATATAAAAAGCTGGACATAGTAGCAATAAATAAGTAATCAAGTAAAATTAGTGTATAAATCTTAACTTAAAGAGGAGAATATTATGAAGAAAATACTTTATACCTTACTTTTTTTGTTTTCTTTTTCTAATGTATCATTTGCAGCCAATTGTGCAATTGACCTGGAAGCTAATGGCATGATGCAATTCAGTACTAGTGCTATTGCAATAGACTCAAGTTGTAGGAAGTTTACAATTAATTTAAAAAATACCGGGACACTAGATGTAAACCTAGCGGGTCACAATGTTGTCATTTCCAAAAAAGCTGATTTTAACTATTTAACTTCTATTGTTAATCCTTCAAATGGGTTGGACAATGGCTACCTACCCGAAGATAAAAAAGTTATATATAAGACTAAATTTTTAGGTCCTAATGAAACAATCTCTTTGGTTTTAGACACTAATAAATTTGCCAAAGGCGAAGAGTATATTTTCTGGTGTAGCTTCTTAGGCCATTGGGGAGTTATGAATGGATCTTTAACTTTAAGTTAGAAGCTAAATTTTAAACCTATTAATGTGCTCATTGGATTCATTTCCATTGAGCCATAGGTTTCCTTACTTGAACCCCTCGCTAAATGAACTGACTTAATATAAGTATTTTTAACTTCGGAATAAATGGAGACATAATCGTTCACTATATATTCAACACCTAAGATATATTGGTATGTTGGATTAAATAAATCACTAGAAGACTTAAAACCTTCATTAACTTTTGCTCTACTACCTGTTATACCAGCTTCATCCAAATCAACCTTCTCAGTTATACCGATACCCGCACCAAAATACACATTGGCTTTACCGAATTTTAAGAAGTCTGGATAATAATGAGCATTGATCATAATTGTTCTAAGACTAATATCTCCGCTTGTAGTTCTAATTGCAGTATCAGAAGTAACTGAGTCTATATCGCAGACAATTTGATCTATGGCTAGTTCAAAAGCGAAGTTTCGGAACCTATTTCCTGCAGCTATTGAAAAAGAGGAGCCAGATTCATATTTAATATCATATTTAGCCTGAGGAAACACATTATCAATTGCACCAGGGCCAAATCCTTGAGATACATTTTCATTATCAGGCAAATGGACAATCCCATATCCAATTTTTACATATGATTTATCTAATACGAGAGGCTTATCTTCAAAAGAATACGATGAAAGTAATGGAAAAATAAAGAAAAATATTAATAATAATTTTTTATACATAGAGTCTCCGTTACAAAATTAAAATATATAAGTATGGGCTTATTATATAAAGAAGATTACCAATTAACAAGTATCAAGTAAAAGAAATCTTTCATTATGTTGTAATAAAATCTTATTTGACTGTAATATTATCTAATGAGGCCTATATGGACTACATTATTCTTTATTTTTTTTACTATTCCTGTTTCACTTTATTATAAAGAAATTTATAGTTTTCTTTTAAGTATATTAGATTTTATAAATAAATAATCACACTCCTTTTAACTCAAGTTAAATGTTATTATAGAATATGAAGTTTTTAAAAGATTTGATTGCTTTAGTTCGTCAGAAGTACATTTCGAGCTTAATTATAATTATAGGGTTTATTTTAATAATTCTTGGTATTTAAATATGGTCTCAAAAATTCCACTTTCATTAACTTATCTTAGAATAATAATCATCCCTTTTTTTGTTTTTGCTTTTTTTATCCCTGGTGAGGTAGGAAGATGGTCAACATGTGGGATATTTGTCTTCGCTTGTTTAACCGATTATCTAGATGGGAAACTTGCTAGGTCTTTAAATCAAGAATCAAAACTAGGTGCTCTTTTAGACCCTATAGCTGACAAAATAATTGTTGCAGTAGCTTTAATGCTTCTGATACACGATGAAACAATTAAGGATTTAACCTTATTTGCAGCTCTCATAATTATCAGTAGAGAAATTCTAGTCTCTGGCTTAAGAGAATTCCTCGCCTCGCTCCAAATATCCTTACCAGTTTCAAGTCTTTCAAAAGCTAAAACATTTATTCAAATGTTTGCACTTTCTGTTCTTTTGTCTGGAGAACCTGGAAATGACTTACTATATGGTTATGGAAGGGACTTAGGCTTGACTTCCCTCTGGGTAAGCGCAGTTATTACTGTGTACACGGGATACAAGTACCTAATAAAAGGGTTAAAACATGTCTAAGAAAATTACTCTGGCTTTAACACCTTTAAGAGATTACTAATAGATTTAATTAATTCTGGGCTAAATCTCATCATATGATCATCCGTGGTAAAGAAAGAGTACTTTTCTGATTTAATTTTTTCAAAAAGCTCTTTGCCCATAGAAAAAGGAACGATGGTATCGTTAAATCCATGCATAACCAAAATAGGACATTTAATATTTTCAATCTTTGACAGACTATTAAATTTGTCTTTCAGAATAAAATTTACGGGAAGAAAAGGAAATTTTATTTTCCCAACATTTGCAATTGAAGTATAGGGAGATTCTAATATCAGGCCTGAAACCTTTCTTAATTGTGCTAAATTTACTGCCACTCCAGTCCCAAGAGACTCGCCATAAATAATAATATTTTTATCTGTTATGCCTAAGCTATTAAGATAATTCAGTCCAGAAATTCCATCTAGAGTTAATCCGTATTCTGAAGGTTCTCCCTTATTTCCGCTAAAGCCTCTCCATGTTATGGCAAGATAATTTAAACCAATTTCTTTAAATTTATTAAGCTTGTAGATTCTGCTTTCAAGAGTTCCTGCATTTCCATGAAGGAATAAAATAGTTTGAGCATTCTTTTTATTTATATATAAATATGACTCTAAAATTATCTTGTCACTAGTTTCAACCCTCACTATTTTATTATCAATATTAATAACCTCAGAAGTTAGGTAGTTATCTTCATTAGGAAAGTATAGAAAAGTTTTTTGATATAAGTAGAAAAAGACAACTACTATTAAATAAATTAATAAAATTCCTAAGACTAAATACATTTTCATATAGACATGTTAATTGTATCAATAATTGATTTCTAGTGCACTATAAGTATATAATCAATCTATGAATTATTTACCTTTTTTAATTTTAGTAATGTCTCTAATGATTTCTTGTTCTTCATACAAGTAATCTAGTAGGACTTGGGATTAATTTCTGGTGATCCAAAATTACCTCCAACTCTGTGACATAAAACTTCCCATCTACCTTCTTCTTGTAAATTAATTTCAAGAAATCCCGGTTTTTTATTATCTAGCCTAAACTTCTTTTCGTTTGAAGTGAACTGGATACTGGTCGACGGTGCTGATACAAAATTTATACCTTTATATTGATGCTTAGTCTCCTGATGTATATGTCCATTTACGACAATCTTTAGATTTCTCATTTTAGATAAAAATTCAAGTATTTTATCTTTATTCCTGGTTATATGAATATCAAGCCATGGAGAACCAGTTATGAATAAATTGTGATGCATATAAAGAAAAAGATACTTATCACTAAGAGACTCTGACTTCTTTAATAATAAGTCTAAATCGGACTCTTTAACCTTACCGAATATATTCCCCTTACTATAAGTATTTAAAAATAGAATTTCCCAATTAGAGTTAACGGAACTAATAACTTTTTCCTTTTGAAGGTTTATAAAAAATTTATCAGAAATATCATGATTACCCCTGATAAAGAGCTTAGGAGTGTTGATTTTTTTTATTTCAGACTTAAAAAAATTATAAGATTCAGTGGTTTGATCTTGCACCAAATCTCCACCAAAAATTACATAGTCTGCATCGCTATGATTAATAACAATATTGTCCACGATTGAACTAAAAGAATTAAAAGTATTAATTCCTAAAAAATCTTTCTCATACACAAGATGCATATCAGAGAGAAAAATTATTTTAAGTTCTTTATAAATCATAAGATACAAAATTGATATTTAATAAATATATTATATCAGTTAAAATAAAACCCATGAATAAGTATATTGCTGAATTCTATGGTACTTTCTTGCTCTTACTCTCTATAGTTGGAACTCCTTTTATAATGACAGGAATGAATGCCCCAGAGTACTTAACGCTTCTGGTTATTGCTATCGCTGCGAGCTCTATTCTTTTTTGCAATATCAGTTTGTTTATGAAAGTTTCTGGAGCTCATTTTAATCCAGCAGTATCATTGATGATGTTTCTCAGAGGAAATTTAACTTTTAAAGATTTTTCTATATATTCTTTAATGCAAATACTAGGTGGAATATCAGGTGTAATATGTGTTCATCTAATGTTTGGAGAAAGCCCAATTACAATATCCCAAATAGATAGATCTGGAACAAATATTCTTCTTGGAGAGTTTATTGCAACCTTAGGGCTGCTAATAGTAATTATTCATGGTGAAAAATTTTTACCTTCTAGTATTCCGATTCTAGTTGGCTCCTATATTCTATCTGCTACTTTCTTCACATCCTCTACTTGTTTTGCTAATCCTGCTGTAACAATATCAAGGCTTTTTACTAATTCAGGTGTGGGTATAGATTCAAGCTCTATACTAGTGTTTTTGATTGTTGAGATTTTGGCAGTTTTGGTAGTATCAAAGTCTATTGAATAATATTAATGTTTTGCAATAAGTGTCTTAAGGGATTGATCCATCTCGGTATTTTCTTTAACAAATTCTACTGATGAACCAATTTTTTCGCTAACAACATGGAAAGCAAGTGTTAAAGCCTTGGAATCTGTTATACATTTAAAATAATCAAGCTTTCTCAACTCTTTCATTAATAAGTTTAAAGCCTGGTTCTCTATATCTTTTTCACTCATGAAGCCCTTAAGATGACATAAACTAAATACCTTGTCAATAGTAAAATTAAAAAAAATATATAATTTTAATTGTTTTTATCCTTTTTATTTACTAAAATAAGAATGGATAAAAAAATGATAAAAAGGAGTGTTTCACAATGATTGGTGAATCTGTCAACTTTATGATAACTGGAATGACTGTTGTCTTTATGTTTCTAGTTATAATGGTCTTAGTACTCGAGGCGCAAGGAAAATTAATTAATTATTTTATTGCTTCTGAAGAAAGTGTTTCTTCAAATGAACCTCAAAAGAATTCAGATAAAAAATCTGAGGCCAAAAAGGTGGCTATTATTTCAGCTGCTGTAAAACATCATATCGCAAAAAACTCAAAGAAATAGCCTGTTTGATTGATAGAATTAAAGTGAAAGATAAAAACTATGGGTAAAAAATATATAGATATTATGGATACTACTTTTAGAGATGGTTTTCAATCCGTCTTTGGAGGAAGGGTACTAATGGAAGACTTCCTTCCTGCTGTTGAAGAAGCGAAGAAGGCTGGTGTTACTCACTTTGAATTCGGAGGTGGGGCAAGGTTCCAAAGCTTATTCTTTTATTTAAATGAGAATGCTTTTGATATGATGGATAAGTTCAGGGAAATCACTGGTCCTGATGCTAATCTACAGACTCTTTCTAGGGGAATTAATACAGTAGCTTTAGATACAGGTAGTAGAGACATCGTTGACCTTCACGCAAAGATGTTCAAAAAGCATGGAACATCAACAATACGAAATTTTGACGCACTAAATGATGTTTCAAACTTAGAATATAGCGCTAAGTGTATCAATCAACATGGATTAAATCATGAGGTTGTTATAACTTTAATGGACTTGCCTCCTGGCTGCATAGGTGCGCATGATGTGGAGTTTTATGAAAAAATTCTAAGACAAATTCTGAGTTCAGATATAAACTTCTCTTCATTATGTTTTAAAGATGCAAGCGGTACAGCACATCCCAAAAAGGTTTACGATACAATTAAAATGGCTAGAAACCTGCTACCTAAAGATGCTCATATAAGGTTTCATACTCATGAAAGCGCAGGAATAAGTGTGGCATGTTATTTAGCTGCACTAGAAGCAGGAGCAGATGGTATTGATACAGCTATTTCACCTGTATCTGGTGGAACAAGTCAGCCAGATATACTTACAATGCTTCACGCCACCAAAAATACAAATTTTAATTTAAGTGACTTAGAATCATCCAAATTAATGAAAGTAAAAGAGTGCTTAGCAGACCTGTTGAAAGAATACTATGTTCCTAGAGAAGCAAAAAGAGTCTCTCCCCTAATACCTTTTTCACCTATGCCTGGTGGAGCACTTACAGCAAATACTCAAATGATGAGAGATAACAATATTTTACATAAATATCCAGAAGTTATAGCAGCCATGAGAGAAGTAGTAGAAAAAGGTGGTTATGGAACTTCTGTAACACCTGTTTCACAGTTCTATTGGCAACAAGCTTTTAGTAATGTCATGTTTGGGAAATGGAAAAAAATTGCTGATGGCTATGGCAGAATGGTTCTTGGGTATTTTGGTAAGACACCAATTAGTCCAGACCCAGAAATTGTTAAGATTGCTTCGGAACAATTAAAACTAGAGCCGACTAATGAAAATCCATTAGATATAGCAGATAGAGATGAAAGAAAAAGTTTAGAGTTTTGGAAAAAAACTCTAGAAGATAAAAATATAGACACAACAGAAGAAAATGTTTTTATTGCGGCAGCATGCGCAGAGAAAGGCATTGAATTCCTAGAAGGTAAAACTAAAGTTAATGTAAGAAAGAATACTGGAGGAGATGAAGATTCAAAAGAAGCAAAAGAATCAAAAACTGACGATAAAGTTTCGGCTTACACAATACTGCTAGATGGTGAATCTTACAATGTACAAGTTGCTGCTGGATCTAATGCGGATATTGTTTCAACATTAGGCAAAGTACAAGTCACTGGAATTAAGAAGACTTCCACTGAGAAAGAGACTTCCAAAAAAGAAGGAGGTCAGAACGTTACAGCTCCAGTAAACGGTGTAGTATTTAAGATAATGTGCTCAAATGGAGATAAAGTTGAACCTGATCAGACAGTAATAGTATTAGAATCCATGAAAATGGAAATCGAAGTAAAAGCGGGAGTTAGTGGCATTATTAATTCGATAACAGTTGATCAGGGTCAGAATGTTGAAGAAGGAGATATAATACTAGTCATTTCGTAATATGGTTAATATAAAAACTTACATATCTATAGTCTTGCTATTTTTTATTTTTATTAGTTTTTCTAACTATGCATATTCTGCACAAAATAATAATATAAAGGTTGAACAAAAAGAATACGAATCAAAGAATGTTAAAGAGCTTTTCAAGAGCTTCTATAGGTCAACAGGGGTATATGAATTCTTAAATCCTGTCGAAGGTAAATTGGGTCCAGAGAAATTAAAACCTATGTCAAAATTCTCTCAAAGTTTCGGAAGAATTTTAATGATACTGATATGCATCAGTCTTTTCTATTTAGCCATCTCTAAAAATTTTGAACCCTTATTGCTTCTGCCGATTGGATTTGGAGGATTACTAGCGAATATTCCTATAGCCGAAATTGCAGGTCCAAATGGTTTTCTTGGAATACTATATTCTTTAGGTGTCCAAAATGGTCTATTCCCCATAATAATCTTTATGGGTGTTGGGGCTATGACAGATTTTGGGCCATTAATAGCAAATCCAAAAACTGCACTGTTGGGTGCTGCAGCACAGTTTGGCATATTTGGCTCTCTTGTAGGTGCAGTGTTTCTTTCACAAAATACAAGCATCATTGATTTTTCACTTCAAGACTCTGCGGCGATAAGTATTATTGGTGGTGCAGATGGACCGACAGCTATTTTTATCGCCTCAAGACTAGCTCCAGATCTCTTAGGAGCAATCGCTGTGGCAGCTTATTCGTATATGGCACTAGTCCCGATTATACAACCACCTATAATGAGAGCTTTAACCTCTGAACATGAGAGAAAGATTAAAATGGTTCAGCTAAGAAAAGTTAATAAATTAGAAAAAATATTCTTCCCTATAACTTTACTTATTCTATGTATTTTAGTTCTACCAGATGCTACACCACTTGTTGGCGCACTATGCTTCGGTAACTTTTTAAAAGAATCTGGTGCTGTTGATAGACTTTCTGATACAATGCAAAACTCTTTAATAAATATAGTAACTATATTCTTAGGACTTGCAGTTGGATCAAAATTAGCAGCTGAGAAATTTTTAGTACCAGAAACACTTGGAATAATCGTTATAGGACTAGTTGCTTTCTCCTTAGGAACAGCTACTGGCGTCCTAATGGGCAAACTGCTCAATAAACTCAGCAAGGATCCTATAAACCCATTAATTGGAGCTGCTGGTGTTTCCGCAGTGCCTATGGCAGCCCGTGTTGTAAGTAAGGTAGGCAACGAAGAAGATCCTTCAAATGTTCTTCTTATGCATGCAATGGGACCTAATGTTTCAGGCGTTATAGGCTCGGCTGTTGCAGCTGGTGTATTGATTTCCATTTTTGCATAATATGAAAATTATTTTTGATATTGAAACTGATGGGTTTCTTCAGAGCTTAACAAAAATTCATTGCTTTGCTACATTTGAAATTGAAAGACAAGAAGTTAAATCTTTTAGAGAGAATCTAATTGATGGAATAGAATATCTTGAAAGTGCTGACATCTTAATAGGACACAATATTCGAAAATTTGACATACCAGCAATTCAAAAAATCTATAACTTTAATCCAAAGGCAGAGATCTTTGATACTCTAGAGTATGCACGTAAAATATGGCCTAAAATCATAGAGTCTGACAATAAAGAAGATAAAATACCAGTCGAATACAGAGGAAGGCATTCGCTGAAAGCCTGGGGGTATAGATTAGGTAATTTTAAAGGTGATTATAGTGGTCCTTGGAGCATTTACAGCGAAGAGATGATGAAGTACTGCATTCAGGACGTTAAAGTGACTTACGAGCTATGGAAAGCTATACAATCACGTCTTTAAATCTTTACCCGGTCTGAATCTATAAAATAGAATTAAAAATAGCAGAAGAATATTTGTTAACCAAACTTGTGGAATACCCCAAGAGATACCGTCATAGTAAATATCACTTATAGGCCAAAAAATCTTTGTCGGAAAAAATTCTTTTGTATGAAATGGAAAGTCTAGTAAAATATGGAAAGACCAGGACAATGAAGCAAATGCGAGGATTCTTTTTTTAAAAAAAAACAGAATACCAAGAACTATAAAAGATATAACAAAGCTATGAGAAAAATCGTATAAAATCAAAACCCAATTTGGTAACTCGGCTATTTCAGGCTTTCCAAAAAGCTTAGCATTAGAACTTTTTATAAGTTTAAAGATGAAATAAGGAACAAATGCTATTAAGTCTGGGGCAGCTCCAAAGAAAAAAGGAGAGAATCTTGCACCTCTATAACCAAACAACGCTTTTCCCCAAAGGGCGTGACTAAATGTATCCAAATACTAGTCTCTCTTTTGTATTAAATCTAATAAGCTTGAATTCATAGGAAGAAAAATGATAGTTTTTTCATCAATAATTTTTTCATAAGTTTCTAACTTTTTCATGAATTCATAAAAATCGGGGTCTTTGCTATAAGCGGAAGAATAAATTTGAGTAGCTTTTTTATCACCCTCACCCTTTACTTTTTCACTCGTCTCAAATGCTTTAGCGATTATTATTTCTTTATTCTTATTTGTTTCTGCTCTTATTTTAGCAGATTCTTCTTCACCTTCAGATCTATATCTTTTAGAAATTCTTTGTCTTTCTGCTACCATTCTATCAAAAACACTTTGTTGGACTTCAGAGGGTAAATCAGCTCTTTTAATTCTGACATCAATCAACTCTATTCCATATTCAGAAAGCTTTTCACTGCTCCCTGCCTTTACCTTATCCATTATCAGCTCTCTATTCTCGGCTATTACGTCGTTTATATTATGAGTAGCTAATTCCTCTCTAAGTTCGGAATAAACTATATCCTCTATCCTNGTATTAGCACTAAAGAAGTTTCTAACAGATTTAAAGAAAACTAAAGGATCTTTAATTCTCCATCTCGCAAGGAAATCTACTANTAANCTTTTCTTATCAAGTGTTAGATATTGACCTGGAGGNGCATCAGTTGAAAGCNNCCTTTTTTCAAATCTTGAAATCTTTTCTATAAAGGGTTTTTTAAAATGTATTCCAGGTTTTNTGANAGANCTTTTAAATTCACCNAATTCGGTAATAATNGCNTGCTCTCTTTCATCAATNGTAAAAACAAAAGATGGAATAAGTATTGCAAATAGAATGATTAAAGGTAAAAACTTTTTCATAAACTAATCCTTAAATATATCCCCTAATTGAAGCAAGTTAAGTGCACCACTAGATGAGTCAGTTCCAATTACTTTTTTTGGTTTTTGAAGGATTTCAGATAATTTCTCTAGATATATCCTAGACTTGGTAACTGATTTATCTTTTTTATATTCNGAGTAAACCTGGTTAAATCTNGAGGTATCTCCCATTGCAGTTGAGATTCTTTGCTCCCTGTAACCTTCNGCCTCTTTAATCATCTTTTCCGCTTCACCACGAGCCTTAGGTATCACGTCTTCATAAAAACCTTTNGCTTCATTAATTAGTCTTTCTTTATCTTCTTTTGCCCTAACAACTTCATTNAATGCATCTTTGACCTCATCTGGAGGATCGACTATTTGTAGCTTAACATCGGTAATCGCAACCCCTGAAGANTAGGAGTCNAATAAANTTTGAAGAAATTCTTTGGTTTTNATCTGTATCTGGTCTCTTCCAGTAGTTAAAGCATCATCAATATTTGTTACACCCACAGTACTTCTTAGAGCAACCTCAGCACTATTTTTAATAGTAAGTATTGGGTTAACTACTTTAAATAAATAATTTCCTGGATCTTTAATCTTCCATTGGACAATAGCTTGTGNGCTAACAATATTTTCATCTNTNGTTATCATCAATGANTCTTGNAGTACATTAACTCTAGCTCTTTCAGATCTGAAACCAATTTCAATTCTTCTNACTTTTTCGACNTTAACTTTGGTTAATTTATCTATNAACGGAATCTTTAAATGTAANCCCGGTGATGTNTATGATGAGAACTTTCCAAAACGTTGAACAACTCCAACTTCACCNGGGTCTATAGTGTAAATACTTGATAGAATTGCTAGGATTCCAAAAAANACAGGGACGATTANAAATAACTTTTTTAAANTACTNTTATCTTCAGAATTAATTGTTGGAATACTACCATTGGTTGTACCNCTCTTATCTAGNTTATTTANGAANTCAACTATAAGTTTTATTAATCTGAACATTANCTNAATNTTAACTAANAAAAATGAATTTACCTACTAAAAAAATTATTTATTTANCAAATTATTAATTATNGTAGCAATAGTTANGTCTCCTGCAACATTTACTGAAGTTCTAAACATNTCTAATAATCTATCTACNCCCGCAATAATTGCTATTGCCTCCAAAGGAATCCCNACTGATGAAAAAACAATTGTCATCATTACCAANGCTACTGATGGGACTCCAGCAGCNCCAATACTGCCAATAGTTGCTGTTAAACAAATTACTAAATACTCATTAAATGTAAATTCAATACCAAGAATTTGACCTACGAATAAAGCTGCTAAGCCAAGATAAATCGCTGAACCATCCATGTTNACTGTTACCCCTATTGGAATAACGAAAGAAGAGACTTCTTTTTTTATTTTTAATTCATCTTCAGCAGTTTTTAGNGTTAAGGGCATTGTAGCCGCACTNCTAGATGAGAAGAAAGCAAAAATAAGTGTGTTTTTTATTTTACTAAAAAAGAAGTACGGAGAAATTCCACCAAAATATTTNAGAACTCCTCCATAAAAAAGAATCACATAAGCAATAAAAATAACAATAGAGCTAACAACAAATCTTAATAACGAGTATATTGTTTCACCCTCTACCTCTATTAANAAATTNGCAAATAANGAGAATATTGCCAGTGGAGCCAGAAGCATAATATAATTNGTAATATTAATAACCAGGCTATTAATGCTAGACAANAAACCGACTATCTTATGGTTATATTTNGATGTAAAACGAACACTAATACCAAGAATTAGAGATAAGATCATTATTGCGAAAGGGTTGGCTTGTATTATTAAATTGAAAAAGTTACTGAAATCTATGGCTAAAATTGAAAGAGATGATCCAATATCNACNTGANTACTAAGNAAATCCACAGAATTTGGTATATATTTATTTGTNACACCAAAATCAAGAAAAGAGCCAATTATAAGNGAAAAAGTAATNGCAATAAGNGTTGACATTATATAAAAAATTAATGTTAANGGAACAATCTTTTTTACATTGCTAAATGCATCAAAAGAAGCTATTGAATATGTAATAGTCCCAAATATTAAAAAAGGAACNAATGCCTTTAGAAGTTTTATAAAATATGTACCNAGAAATTTNGACTTNATNACAAGATCAGGAAANANGTTAGCGAATAAAATTGCTAGTAAGAAAGAAAGNAGCATNAAGAATGAAAGTTTTTTATGCATTTTAATCCAAATCTATTGCGAAAGGTTTAAGTATGTCCAAGGGTATTTTTTNTAAAATCTNNGAATTTGTTGAAAGTAAGTAAATTTTAGGTGCACANCCATTTTCATANGCTTCTCTCCATCTATCGGCACAAAGGCACCAACTATCTCCTTCTTTGAGGCCNGGAAAGTTAAACTCTGGAACAGGTGTCGACAAGTCATTACCTTTTTGTTTTGAGAAAGCCAAAAAATCGTCTGTCATCACAGAACAAATTAAATGTTCCCCGTGATCGGTNGAATCAGTATTGCAGCATCCATCTCTAAAAAAACCAGTGACTGGGTTATCGCTGCATAAGNAAAGTTCTTCGTTGAATACATTTTTATTATTTTCATTCATTTTTANTTTTTTAATGGATTTATTTTTCTATTTAAATTCTTTAATAAATCTATTTTATCCTCTACTTTTTTNGCTATTTCATTAGTTAAAGTTTCAGACTTTACAGTATAAAGTATCCATCTTGGAAAAATNAATTTCATTTTAAAGTAAANATCTGNATCAGAGGTTGAAATTGTTGCCTCTAAGTCACTTAAAGTAATAAAATTAAAATTAGTCAAAGCNTACCCATCATATTNNAAAATATTATCACTTTTGACAATATCTGTTTTATCAANNTCTNTTTTAGTATTCTTTNTANTTTTTTTAGGTTTATTTNNGAGTTTATATAATTTAAACACACCCTCNGGGCTAACGACTTTATCTATAGCTATAGATATTGCTTTTTGCCCAAAAAGGAGACCNCCAAATTTTTTAACATCCTCAAATATCCCTTCTATTGGATTATCTAGNCNATTCTCTCTTAACTTTTCTCTNTCTTTTAGAAAAGATTTAACATCTTTCTTTAAAGACTTTTGAAGGCTAGGCCAGTCCATATAGTTGTTTAATGTCTGAGTGTCTTGTTTTTGAATACTAGTCCCAATTTTATATAAGCTAAAAAAAGGAGAAATATAAAGAAGAATAATTAGTGAAAGAATTAAATATAGAGACGTTTTCATTTTTTTTTATTCTACACTTTATTATAAGAAAGCAAAAAGAATAATGCTATTTAATAAAGATTAAACGGTTTCCTTTATCTTGATTGAAGTAACTGAGTGCCCACTTTGTAATCACAGAAACTTTGCTACCAAAACCAATCAGATATAAAATATGAATAAATATCCACAACAACCAAGCAATAAAGCCTTTAGATGTTATAAAACCAAGGTCTGCGACTGCTTTATTCCTTCCAATAACAGCCAAAGATCCCTTATTGTTGTATTTAAACTCTTTTTTGTAGCTTTTATTATCAGAAATCCTATTTTTTATAAATTTTGCAACAAATTGCCCGGATTGCATTGCTACTGTAGCAACACCAGGAAGATAGTCGTTTCCATCTTTAAATCTAGCCAAATCTCCAATCACAAAAATGTTATCGTGCTCAGGTATAGTGAAGTCTTTATTTACAATNACTCTTCCCACATTATCAAGTTGNACCCCAGTAGAATCAGCCAGAATCTTGCCCATAACNGAAGCCATNACACCTGCTCCCCAAAGAATTGTCTTAGCTTCAATTTTNCTACTTTCATCTTTAATTTTATAGTAAACAGTATCATTCTGAATATCTGTAACAAGAGAACTTGTAAGGACTTCAACTCCCATTTCCGTAAGNTATCCNCGAGTAACTTCAGAAAGTGACTCCTTAAATGAAGGTAGNACATTTGGCAATCCTTCTAATAAGAAAATTGAGCATTCTTCCTTAGTATTAATATTATGGAATTGTTTCTCAAAAGTCCGAAACGCTAGGTCNGCAAGAGCACCTGCTAGCTCAACACCNGTAGGTCCCCCACCAACAATGACAAAAGTTAATAGTTGCTTTCTCCTCNTGGGATCACTTTCATTTTCTGCGAGCTCAAAAGCAGTAAAAATTTTCCTTCTCATCTCAAGGGCATCTTCTATTGTCTTTAAACCTGGNGCATTTTTTTGCCACTCATGATGGCCAAAATAATGATGGCTGACGCCTGTGGCAATTATAAGATCATCNTACTTAATTCTNGTATGACTTTTTGTGTTGANATGCCTACTTCTGACATCGATNCCTGTAGCTGAATCAAGTCTAACNGTAATATTCTCTTTCTTTCCAAATATAGACCTAATTGGTGCACTTACATCTGTTGCTGAGATAGTTCCTGTAGCAACCTGATACAAAAGTGGTTGAAACAAATGAAAGTTTCTTCTATCTATAAGTGTGACATCGACGTTGGAATCAACTAGCTCATTNACTGCATAAAGNCCACCAAAACCAGCTCCGACTACAACAACATGGTGTCTTNTTTCATTTGCATGATTCATCATTTCTTATTATAACTAATCTAGATATTTTTTTTCATTTGGCTAACACATTTTGAGCATAAATCAGAATCTTTANTATCAAANTCCTCTTCATCAAAGTGCATCCAGCACCTCTCACATTTCTTAAATAAAGTTTTTTCAACCTTAATATCTAGTTCAGACTTATCNCTTTTATNAATTTCAATCTCAGAGACAATTAAAGTCTTTTTAAGGAGAGCAGTATTCTCGAAATAGAAATCGAAGTTATCACTATCAACNCCAAGAATGANTTTGGCCTCCAGAGAAGAGCCTANAATCTTATTAGTTCTCATTAATTCAATTTGTTTAAGTATTGGCTCTCTTATNCTTAAAACTCTATCCCACTTNTCCTCTANTNTTGAATCTGAATATAATTCTGNAGAAAGCTTACTNTTAAATATTGTTTCTTCACTATATCTTTCTGACCAAGCCTCTTCTGCTGTAAAAGAGATTATAGGTGATAGCAGTAAAGAAAGCTCTCTAAATATTATAGAAATTGAAGACTGAGTTGAAAGTCTTTCAATGGAATTTTTAGAGAATGTATACAACACATCTTTTTGAGAATCTAGGTAAATAGAACTTAATTCTTTAGATGAAAAAAATAATAAGGCATTTAATGCTTGATGAAAGGAATACTCTTTACTTAAATCAAGAAACTGACTCTTAACTTTAGAAAATTTGATTAGTATCCATTTATCAATTTCCTCTAATTTATTAAAATCAAGAACATCTTCCTCTTTGAAATCATTCANATTNCCAAGTAAGAATTTAAAAGTATTTCTAATTTTTTTATATTTGTCCTTAATNCTTTGTAANATATTATCAGAAATACGAATTTCCGATGAGTAGTCCTCGCTTGCAACCCATAATCTTANAATATCTGCACCATTCTCATTAATTATTTTTTGTGGGTCTACAACNTTACCTTTTGATTTGGACATTTTTTGTCCTTTATTNTCGACTACGAAACCGTGAGTAAGAACATTTTTATATGGAGCTATATTATTTGTTGCAACTGACGTTAATAGACTACTTTGAAACCANCCCCTATGTTGATCATTTCCTTCTAAATATAAATCCGCAGGATATGAATTGCTTTCAGATAGAACTGTCTTCCAAGAGGTTCCGGAATCAAACCAAACATCAAGTGTATCCTCCCCTTTTTTTAAATTAATGGATTCAGACTTATATTTNTCTGGTAGTAGCTCCTCAACTGTATANTTCCACCATGCAGAAGAACCTTCCTTCTCAAANAGATTGATAATATTTTCAATTATNTCTTCATTCAGAAATACTTCTCCTGNGTCAATAAAATAAAAAACTGGNATAGGAAGTCCCCAAGATCTTTGTCTTGAAATACACCAATCTGATCTTTCTTTTATCATATTAGTAATTCTTTTTACAATAGACGGTGGATACCATTTTACTTTTCCAATCTCATCTAAGGATTTATTTCTAAATTTGTCAACAGAAGCAAACCATTGATAAGTCGCTCTAAATATTGTCGGTTTTCCTGTTCGCCAATCATAAGGATATTTATGCTCGTAATCTTCTAAAAGAAGAAGAAGNCCNGCTTTATCTATNTTTTCTATNACTTTCTCNTTGCCTTCTTTTAANACATTCAAGCCAACNANATTCTCTGGNACTTCATCGGTAAATCTACCTGCAGGGTCAACAGGTGAAAAGATTTCCAAGTTATTCTTGANCCCAGTAGTATAATCATCAATTCCATGACCNGGTGCNGTATGAACAAGACCGGTACCAGTCTCACGAGTAACATAATCTGCTAAGAGTATAGGACACTCATCNCCAGAAATCGGTGATAAATATTTTAAGTTTTCAAGGTCTTTGCCCGNTATAGTCTTTATTAAAATTAGNTCCCTTTTAATTTTGCTACTAATTTNTTTTGATAACTCTAATTCAACTATTATAAAATCTTTATTGTCTTGAAATATTCCGTAGTCAAAATCTTTATTAACTGAGATTGCTTTATTTGCNGGAAGTGTCCACGGTGTNGTAGTCCAAATTAAAAAAGANAGTTTGCCATCAATATTAAATTGAAGCTGGGACTGTACATTAGCAGCAGCTTTACATTTAACGTATACACTTNTTGAAATATGATTTTCTGGATATTCTAGTTCAGCTTCAGCTAAAGCAGTNCTAGAACTTGGGCTCCAATTAACNGGTTTNAATCCTCTATANATAAAACCACTAAAAAACATTTNTGAAAAAACTTTNATTTGATTAGCCTCAAAGTCCTGATTCATTGTTAAATAAGGATTATCCCAGTCACNAATTATTCCTAANCTTTTAAATTCGTCTCTTTGNGATTCNACAAACTTCATNGCAAAATCCTTNCAATTATTTCTTATTTCTAATTTAGTTATATNTTTGGTTTTTACTTTCTTTAAAACTTGATGTTCAATTGGAAGTCCATGACAGTCCCAACCGGGAATGTAATTAACACTTTTTCCTATTGAGGAGTTATATTTTAAAATAATATCTTTCAATATTTTATTAAAACAGTGTCCAATATGAATTTTACCGTTCGCAAAGGGTGGTCCGTCGTGTAAAACGAANACTTCATCAGACTTAGTTTGCATTATTTTATATATATCTTGAGAATTCCAGAATTTTAATATCTCAGGCTCTTTTACAGAAAGATTTGCTCTCATCTGAAAATTAGTCTTAGGTAAGTTTAAAGTTTTGTTATAATCTTGGCTCAATTATTTTCCTTTAAGAATCTTAGAGATATTATCATAAATTCTTCTAGAAAAAAGGACCCATTGATCCCAAATATCATTATTATAATTCTCTTGACTTACAGTCTTAACAATTCTTATCCCGTATTCTTCNTCGNTTAATTCTATATCATCNTCATCCTTNATCATAGACATGAATACTGAACTCAGTTTGTGCATTATCTGAACGTTCTTTTCTTCTATGTCTCTGAATTCAGTAATTAGAAGTTGGACACCTCTTATTTTTGACCCACCAGCCATCATTGTAGACCCCATACCCCATCCTTTTTTTGCCCTGGGTGTTTCAGACCTTATCTGCATCTCCATTAATTTATATCATACACCGTTTTCTAAATATTTTTATATAAATAAAGAAAAATATGCTAGATTTAACTCTGTATATGTATGACTACGATGTAGCAATTATTGGTGGTGGTCCTGGTGGATACGTAGCTGCTATTNAAGCCTCAAGGCATGGTCTGAAGACAGCTTTAATAGAAAAGGAGTCTTTAGGAGGTACNTGTTTAAATAATGGATGTATTCCTTCTAAGTCACTTCTGAAATCTGCAGAAATTGCTGATTTGCTAAGCAATAAGGCAAAAAAAAGAGGTTTTNTATTTGAAAATCTATCTTATGACTACGAATTAATANTTAACAATAGCAAGAAAAACACTAANAGACTAAAAAGNGGTCTTACAAGTCTTCTTTCAAAAAANAATATAGATATTTTTCATGGACTAGCTTCATTTAANAGCTCTAACGAATTAAATATTAATGAAGATGGAAAACAGATNAATATCACATNTGANAAAATAATAATATCAACTGGTTCAAAGCCTTTTTTCCCTAAANATCTCAAACCTAATGGNAAAAGAATAATTGACAGTGATTTTGTATTAAATTCAAAAAGCTTACCAGAGAGTATTTGCATTATAGGCGGGGGCTATATAGGTATTGAATTTGCATATTTATATAGCAGTTTTGGTGTCGAAGTAACCATTNTAGAAAGTTCNGAATCAATTCTAGGTTTTGTTGATAANGAGATAGTTGATGAGTTAAGAAANAACTTCACAAAAAGAGGNATNACAATATATGAATCAACTAAAGTTGAGATAATTAAAGAAACATCAAGAGAAATAAGAGTNTCTTTACTTAATTCAGANAATGAGCTTGAAATAGATTTTGATTTAGNTCTTATATCTACAGGAAGAATGCCAAACACTNAGAATCTTAGTTTAGAAAATTCAGGTGTTAAAATTGATAACTTTGGTTTTATCAAAGTTGATAAAAGTTTCAAAACAAATATAGAAAATATNTATGCGATTGGTGATGTGATNGGNGGATCAATGTTAGCACACAAAGCATCTGAAGAGGGNTCNAAAGTTGTAGACTGTATTTTNGATGGTGATTTTGTTAATTCAGAATATATTATACCTGCATGTATTTACTGTCAGCCAGAAATATCATATGTAGGTATTTCGGAGGAAACTGCTAANGAAATGAAAATTTTTTATANGGTTTCAAAATACCCTTTTAAAGCAAATGGTAAATCCTTAGCAGATGATAATGTGAGTGGTTTNTGTAAATTAATAAGTGATAAAGATGATAATATTTTAGGTGCTCATATTATTGGTAAAGGTTGCTCTGAAATGATTTCGGAGATAACTTTAGTAATGCAAAACAAGCTTCCNCTAGAGTCTGTAATCAACACTGTCCATCCTCACCCTACTCTATCAGAAATTTTTCTAGAAACTTCATTGAANATTGTTGATAANGGTAGGAATTCATAGCAATGATAAATNAAAAAAGACTTNTAAAAACTTTTANAGATTTAGTTAAAATTGATAGTGAATCAAGAAGTGAAGCTAATGTTGCGAAATATATAAAGAATAAGCTTAATAAGCTTGGTATTAAGTACAAAATTGATAAATCTGCTGTATCAACAAAATCTAATCATGGAAATATTNTTGCNAGACTTGGTTCTGATAAGAAATTACCTACAATACTACTTTCATCTCATATGGATACAGTAACAAATGGACTAGGTNTCAANCCAGTTGTTAAAAAGNAGAGTATAACAAGCGACGGTACAACAATATTAGGTGCCGACGATAAAAGTGGTCTTGCGATAATATTAGAAACATTGGAAGTNCTTAAAAAGAAAAAGTTGTATCACTATAATATAGANGCAGCCATAACTACGTGTGAAGAAATAGGNCTACTAGGTGCCAAATTCTTNGATTATAGTTTGNTAAATTCAAAACAAGGAATTGTACTAGATAGTACTAGTCCAGAAAGACTAGTATACAAAGGTCCTAGTTCCGACTACTTCAATATAATAGTCCAAGGAGTTGAGGCTCATTCTGGTATTAATCCTGAAAAAGGAATAAGTTCAATAGCTGCATCTGCGGAAATANTATCAAAAATGAAAACGGGTAGAATAAATTCAAATACTACAATAAATATTGGGAAGATTNATGGTGGCTCTGCAATCAATATTGTTCCNGGANAAACCATNATTAGTTGTGAGATAAGAAGCCATAATGAGAAAACTATTAAGACTGAGATTANTAAAATCAAAANNNTAATNNAGAATGTAAATAAAAAATATAANAAGATAAATAAAAAATTTAATGCAAAAATAAAAATTGAGNGAATATATGATTCAATCAANATTCCAAANAACAGCCTGNTAATAAAAAATATNCTTAGAACATGTAAAGAGCATGGTTATAAAATAAACTTAGTTGAAACAGGCGGTGGAGCAGACGCTAATTTCTTTGTCAAGAATGGTGTAAATACGGTTAATCTTGGAACAGGAATGAGAGAATTNCATACAGTNAAGGAAAAACTCATNTTGAAGGAATTTTTTCAATCTGCAAATATCGTAATTAATTCATTAATTATAAAAAATTAAATATTNGTAATAGCTTCTANTGTTATTTCCGAATAATCNCTNATAATTAAATCTGCATTCATGAGAAATTCTCTTTCTACAGAGTTTGTGATGGCAAAACATTTCATTCCTGCTTTCTTAGCCGCTTCAACGCCCTTTGTTGTATCTTCTATAACTACACATTCATCAGGACTAATTTGATAAGTATCGTTAACTCTATCCAGAAGTAGAATATAAGTTTCAGGGTTTGGCTTTGGATGACTAGTTTCATCNGAAGAGACAATTTCCTCAAAGGAAGAAAGGAGNTCCTCCCTCTTGAGAACTCTNACTATTTCTTCTCTTCTTGCACCAGAACCAATTCCNAGTATATAGCTCTTAGATAGTCTTTTAATTANTTCTACNGAGCCAGGATAAATAGAAGTCTGTGAATCGAAATTTTTATCAAANAANNAATGTTTTTCTTTTATAAGNTTNNTAACAAAATCATCATCATTTTGAATTTCATTATCATTTAAAAAATTTTTAAAAAAACCTTCATCATCATATGAACAATAGGTNTTATAATAAACTTCCTTTGTTATTTCTACATTTAATGGTTCAAGAGCATGATTAAATGATTTGAAATGAAGTGGTTCTGAATCATAGATTACACCATCAAAATCAAAAATGATTAGCTTTTTATCNGCCATAAAGCTTTATCATATATTCTTTTATAGGTGATGTGAAGACATAATTTAACTTTAAAAAAGAATTAAAAGATAATATAATANAAANCTATGTTTATTCGTGGAAGAAGATTGAGACAAAACGAAAATATTAGAAATCTTGTAGAAGAGACTTCTATATCNGTTAATGATTTAATAATGCCTATCTTTTTAATGGATGGTAAGAANAAAGCTGAAAAGATATCTTCAATGCCNGGGATATTTAGAAAGACTTTAGATGNNCAACTAAAAGATATAGACTTAGCAATAAAGCTAGGAATAAACGCATTAATAATCTTTCCAGTAATAAAGGAAANATTAAAAGATCCACTGGGCAAAGAAGCTCTAAATAAAAAAGGCTTAATACCTAAAGCAATATCTGCTATCAAAAAGAAGTTCCCTAAAATTCTTATTATTACCGATGTAGCNCTCGATCCATATAACTCTGATGGTCATGATGGGATTCTCAAAGATGGTGAAATTCTTAATGATAAAACAGTTGAAATTCTATGCAGACAAGCTTGTATTCACGCCGAATTCGGTGCNGACATTGTNGCACCATCTGATATGATGGATGGTCGTGTAGCTAAAATCAGAGAAGCTTTAGATAGAAAAGGTTTTCTTAATACAGCAATAATGTCNTANGCNGCAAAGTTTGCCTCTTCACTTTATGGTCCTTTTAGAGAGGCTTTAAATTCAGAACCCAAAAGTGGTGATAAAAAATCTTATCAGATCAATCCTAGAAATTATAGGGAAGCCATCAAGGAAGTACTACTTGATGAAGCTGAAGGAGCTGATCTATTAATAGTTAAACCTGCATCCTTATATTTAGACGTAATCAAGACATCATCAGAGGCATCTGTACTTCCTATTATTGCATATCAAGTTAGCGGGGAGTACTCAATGATCAAAGCTGCTGGCCAAAAAGGTTACATTGATAATGANAGTGTAATGAAAGAGTCTCTNGAATCAATGAAACGAGCTGGAGCTACTGCAATNATTACTTATTTCGCNCTTGAAATGGCGAAACTTTTAAAAAAATAGTTATCTTTTCCTTAANCTAATTTTGAAAATAATCTTTGTAATTAAGAATAAANACTCCTGCTACTATCAAAATAGTCCCTATTATCTTTTCTATTGAAAAATCTTCTTTTAAAAANATATATGCATAGAAGCAAGTAAAAAGAGGATAAACTGCGGTTAGTGGTACAATCTTTGAAGCTGTNGAGNCTGCCAAAGCATTAAAATATAGAAATATACCAAGAACAGCTAAGAGACCAGGTACAAGAATAATTAAAATATTTTTAAAATTTAATTCAGGTAAAAATACAACTTGATTNGTTGTTATAAAAAAAGGAATAAGCAATGCTGCNACCATAAAAAANCTAATACTTAATATAAAAGTGGGATTCATAGTTTGAAGACTCATTTTTTCAAATATTGGTGCAAGCCCCCATAAAGCCGCAACTATTAANGCTAAAAGGTTTGGATTAATATTCATTAATGACCTCAAATATCCTGCTAAANTTATTACTTCNACATANATNTANATCCTTATCAAATTCGTTATCTCTATCAATTAANATTGACTTCATTCCAATTTGAGNGCTTGGCAGATAATCAAGATTATAATTNTCACCCACATGAATAGATTCACTAGTATTGGCATTAACTTTTTTTAAAGACATATAGAATAATTCTTCATCTGGCTTTGAAAATCCGGACTCAGATGAGATTGTGAAATAGTCAACGTACTTATCAATTTCAAACTTCTCGCACACACCATATATCCTAGAATCAAAGTTGGAAGTTATAACTATGTTAAAACCATCATCTTTTAACTTCTTAAGTGTTGGAACTGTATCTGAATAAACTTCCCAAGCCTCATGAGAAAAATAATCATANAAATCATNAAAATACTTATCAAAATTATCAAACATNCCTAANTCATTAAATATATCTCTAACTAATCCATACCACCATTCTTTTTCAGCAAGATATAAGGCCTTACCACTGAGATCATTAAAATGAAGACCTTTTCTATGGACAAAAAACTTCTTAAATGCTGATGAAATGTCTTTTGGAGTATAAGAAACATCATAATTCTTTAAAACTTCACAATAACTACCACCTAGACCTTTTTCAATGTAAAAAAGGGTGTCTGCTGCATCAAATGAAATTGTGTTATATTTGCTCATAATAAGAGGGTTGATATGATTATACCAGTTGTTACAAGAGATTTAATTTATTTTTCAAAGCTTGAGTCTCTTATATCTCCAGAGCATAGAATGATTCAAATTAAGAATATAGAGGATATTGATAAATTAGATTTTNCTAATGAGCGCACTATATTTATTGCCGATTTAAATGATGAGTTAATTAATGAATTATTTAATAGAAAAAATAAANTATCAGTTGTCGCATATTATCCTCACGTTATGAAGAACCTTAGAGAACTAGGTGAAAAATTAGGTTGTAAAATTATAATTACAAGAAAGAAATTACTAACTGAAATAAACTCTATTGTTAATATTATAGAAAGAGATGCATGAAATGAAAATAGAATCTCCTTGTAATGATAAATGTACTAATAAAAATGATTATTGTACGAGTTGTCATAGACATATTGATGAAATTACCAATTGGGCCTTAATGAATGATAAAGAAAAAATTGAAGTGTATAAAAAAATTGAAGAGAGGAAGAAATCAACTCCTAACAGATGATTTTTCAAAACCAAAATCTTTTAAAAAACCTTTTACAATATTTACTAACTCTAAGTCATCAGAAGTTAAGTTAACAACCTCAGTTGAACAAGCTATATAATCAACAATTGATACGAAATCTGCATCTAAACTATTTTTCTCCAGCCACAAAGAAACAACAGTGATAGAGTCAAACCATTCAATAAGTGGATATTCTTTGATAGTAAAATTTTTTGCTCTTCCGTCATAAGAGAGACCTTGGGAATACCTTTTGATTTTATCGAATGTTTTAATGGAAATATTTGGCTTTTTTGACTCTAAATAAACAAGTCTTACCATGTTATTGAATACATTTAGTGACGATGAGGATTGAAGAATTTTTTTTAAATCATCGTTACTAATAGAATCCCCTAAGACTTCTAGTGCATTACTTGCAGAGCTAACCCAGTCGTCAAATAACTTATTTTTTACTCCCTTTTCTTTTATTAGATCTTTTATATCCATCAATCTAGTAAATTGTTTTGCAGCAAACTCCTCATTCTATCTATAGTATAACCTTTTTTAGTTGCATAAAATTCAAACTGGGAATTATTGATTTTTCCTAAATTAAAATATCTAGAACTAGGGTTAAAGAAATATAGTCCACATATTGACGATGCAGGATTTAAAGCAAAATTTTCAGTTAAAGATATATCAATATGTTTTTCTACTTCCAACATATTCCAAATTTTTATTTTCTCTGAATGATCTGGAATAGATGGGTAACCATGTGCAGGTCTTATTCCAGAATAGTTCTCTTTTATTAAAGATTTTAAATTAAACTCCTCATTCTCACCATTCTGTATTCGAATCTCACGATGAAGAAATTCTGCGCACCCCTCAGCTAATCTATCGCCTATTGCCTTAATCATTATTGATGAGTAATCATCTCCTTTCTTTTCGTATTGCATTGCATATTCATCTACTTCTTTTCCTGCAGTTACTGCAAAAGAGCCAATTATATCTTTATCTTCTTTTTTATTAGAGATAAAATCAGCGAGGCAATAATAATTAGAACTCTTTGCATGCTTATCGACCTGTTGCCTTAGGAAGCTTAACTTTTCAATATCTTTTCCTTTATCGTTCAACAATATTACATCTTCATCAACCGAGTAAGCATTCCATATCTTAGATACACCTCTCAAATCAAGAAGATTACTTTTTATTAAATCCTTAAGTATTTTTTCTGCATCACTAAATAAATCTTTTGCTTGATTCCCATACTTCTTATTTCTAAAAATGTTAGGATAGACTCCTTTCATCTCCCATGTCCAGAAAAAGGGAGACCAATCTATATATTTTACTATTTCATTAATATCAAAATTCCATTTATTTAATGAAAAATCTTCATACTTATTATCAAGTTCATCAAAATTTATCTTTAGCTTTTTATTCCGTGATTCTTCCAAAGATAAAAATGAAACTTTTTTATTTTTTGCATAACTTAAGGCGAAATCTACTTGCTCTTTTTTAACTGCTGCTTTGTGTGAATTACTTGTTTTTGCATTAAGCAAATCTCTACAAACTCCAACAACAAGAGAGGCATCTGGTACATGTACTACTACGTCCTCTGGATATTTAGGAGCGATTTTTATAGCAGTATGAGCTTTGCTAGTTGTAGCACCACCAATTAGAACGGGGACATCTATCCCATTCTTTTTAAATTCCTCAACATTAGTAATCATTTCATCTAAAGAAGGCGTAATAAGGCCACTTAGACCTATTATGTCTGGGTTTAGCTCTTTAGCTTTGTCTATGATATCTGCACAAGACACCATTACACCCATATCTTCTACTTCATAACCATTACATCTTGCTACAACAGCCACGATATTTTTTCCAATATCATGAACATCACCTTTGACAGTTGCTATTAAGATTTTACCGGCTGCAGAAACCGTACCCTTTTCTTTTTCCATGTATGGCTCTAAATAATTAACAGCTTTCTTCATAGATCTTGCACTTTTTACAACTTGAGGTAGGAACATCTTGCCATCTCCAAAAAGTTTACCAACAACTTTCATTCCATCCATCAATGGACCCTCAATAACTTCTAGGGGTGAAGCATATTTAATCCTTGCTTCTTCTGCATCCTCCTCTATGTTTGAAGTTATGCCTTTAATAACCTGATGAGCAATTCGCTTTTCTAAATCATAAGCCATCCATTCCAACTCTTTTTCCTGACTAATACCGACAGTATTAACTTTATTGGCATAATCAATTAAAACTTCAGTTGCTTCATCAGACTTATTAAATATTACATTTTCTACTATAGATAGAAGTTCTTTGTCAATTTCTTCAAAAACCTCCAACATTCCCGCATTAAGAATGGCCATATCAAGACCTTTCTGCTTAGCATAAAATAAAAAAACTGAATGCATCGCTTCTCTAACTTTATTATTTCCTCTGAAAGCAAAAGATAGATTACTAACACCCCCACTGGTCAAAGCACCGGGACATTGTTTTTTAATTAAAGCTAATGAATCTAAGAAATTAATTGCATAGTTTTTATGCTCATCGATTCCTGTACCAATAGTTAAAATATTTGAATCAAAAATTATATCACGTGGGTTAAAACCCACTCTTTTGACTAAGATATCATAAGCTCTCTTGCATATTCTAACCTTATCATTAGTTTCTGTTGCTTGACCATCTTCATCAAAAGCCATCACGACTACAGATGCACCATAACTTAAAACTTTTTCAGCTTGTTCTACAAATAGATCCTCGCCTTCTTTTAAGCTAATAGAGTTCACAATACCTCTGCCTTGAATGCATTTTAATCCTGCTTCAATAACAGACCATTTAGAGCTATCTATCATAATTGGAACTCTTGATATATCTGGCTCAGAGGCAATTAAGTTAAGAAATTTAACCATACACTCTTCACTTTCAATAAGTCCTTCATCGAAATTTATATCTATAATATGAGCACCATTTTCAACCTGTTGCTTAGCAACTTCTAAAGCACTCTCAAAATCATCATCTTTAATTAATCTGGAAAATCTTGGGGAGCCAGTAACGTTTGTTCTTTCCCCAATAACCAAGAAATTATTAACATCATCCTTTCTTAAAAGTTCTAATCCACTATAAGATGAAAATTGACTAATTTCAGGAATCTTTCTAGGTTTATAACTACTCACCTTGCTAACAATTGCCTTGATATGATCGGGAGTAGTTCCGCAACATCCACCTACAAAATTTATCAAATTATTTTCTGCCAAACTTTCAACATCAGCCGCTGTCATCTCTGGAGTTTCATCATATCCAGTATCTGATAAAGGATTAGGTAAACCGGCATTGGGATAACAGAATACTTTTGTATTTGAGGACTCAGACAAAACCTTCATATATCCAAACAATGAAGCAGCACCTAGACCACAATTCATGCCGACTGCATATGGATTTGTATGCCTAATAGACTCCCAAAAAGCCTCAATAGTTTGACCTGATAAAGTTCTTCCTGATTTATCAGAAAAGGTGACCGATAAAAATACTGGAATTTCAACAAGAGTTTCTTTAAATAGAGTATTTATCGCAAAAACTGCAGCCTTTAAATTTAGTGTATCAAAAGTTGTTTCCGGTAAAAAAATATCCACACCAGATTCGAACAAAACCTTTGCTTGCCTATAATAAGCTTCACAGAGTTCATCGAAAGAAGTGTTTCTAGCACTAGGGTCCTCAACATCTGGCGAAATAGAGGCTGTCCTATTAGTTGGCCCTAAAGCGCCAGAGATTAAAATCCTTTTTCCTTTAACTAAATCAGAAGTTTCAGAGATAGCTTCTTTCACAGCCATAACACCAAACTCATTAATATCATCTACATGCTTCTCTAGACCATAGTCCAATTGAGCGATAGAAGTACCGTTAAAAGTATTGGTTTCAATTATATCAGCGCCAGATAAAATATATTTTTTATGAATATCTTTAATGGATTCAATGTTAGTAATATTTAAAATATCATTATTACCTTTTAAATCAATGGAATGCTTTTTAAATTTATTGCCTCTATAGTCATCCTCTTCAAAGCGATACTTTTGTATCATTGTCCCCATAGCTCC
>NZWH02000017.1 GCA_002701865.2 bacterium
TGGGGATAGATGGATTCGAACCACCGTACGCTTGCGCGGTCAGATTTACAGTCTGATGCATTTGTCCACTCTGCCATATCCCCATTTATAAGCTGGCGAAGGGATTTGAACCCCCGACCGGCTGATTACAAATCAGCTGCTCTACCCCTGAGCTACACCAGCATAAAATANAAAGCCCTATATTAACATGATAGATTATTTGTTTCAATTTTCTTAAGAGCTACTACTTAGACATTATGGTTGCAGTTATATCTGCTTGAACTACCAGCTTATCATTATTGAAAGCTTTAGCTGATAGCTTAAATATATTGAGCTTGCTTTTTACCAANATTGTTTCAATTCTCAANTTATCNCCNGGTAAGGTNGGTGCTTTAAATTTAACATTATTTATACCTACCAAAGCAGGAGTCAAACCNAGAAGCTTATCTTCNTAAGATTTATATATAAGAACACCTCCAGCTTGNGCCATTGCCTCAACNATAATCACGCCTGGAACNACAGGGTTTCCTGGNAAGTGCCCTTTAAAGAAGAAATCATCCTCACTAAAAGTGACATTAGCAGTGATAGATTNTTCAGGAATCAACTCTACNACCTCNTCTACGAAAAGGAAGGGTTCTCTGTGTGGAATATAGTTCTTAATTTCTTCTTTATCAAGAATCATAATTCTATCTATTCATTCTGTCTAAAACTTTTGAAGTTATATCCATTGATTCACTTACGTACATCAAACCAGGAGATGCCTTAGATATTACTATATCGTAACCTAACTGTTCAGCTACAGACTTAACTTCTTTCATCAAAACACTTAAAATGTCTCTTTGAAATTTTCCATCAGCTATTTTGACCTCTGCTTGAAAATCTTCACTTTTTCGCTGCAGTTCCTTCATTTTGTATGAAAGCTCTTCTGCTTTTTGATCTCTAACTTTTTCGTCTAAAACTAATTTCTGTTCATTGAACTTGTCCCTCATTGCTCTAACTTGATCTTCAAGCTTTGCAAGAAGTGCTTGCTTTTTTTCAATATTTTTCTTGGCACCTTTAATATAGTCTTTACCTAAACTTGACTCCATCAAAACTCTTTGAAAATCTACAACAGCAATTTTAACACTTTCACTATGTGCAATCCCAGACTCCTCATGACCCTCACTAAATGAATTTGGTGAAGATAAAAATAAAACTAGTAAGATAATAAAAAATTTATTCATGTTATTTCTCCATATTCTAAATTATATTAAAAAAGTGATCCGATAGAAAATTGAACTTCATATTTACTCTCACCTGATTTTCTGTTTCCCACAGGAAAACCAAAATCAAGCTTTAAAGGACCCATGGGTGACAACCATCTAAAGCCAAAACCCACATCTTTCTTCATATCATTGGGATTATAATCTATATTTTTGCTTTCGTCATATGTATTTCCTGCATCAACAAAAAGTATTCCTCTAAGTCCCGTTTCTAAAGCTATAGGAAACAAGTATTCTAGTGTATTGAATACAAACTTATTTCCACCAATTCTAACAAAATTACCTGTAGAAAGTAGTCTTCTAGGAGATACTCGAGAAGCCTTGTAGCCTCTTAGATTCATTGGTCCCCCCATATAATATCTTTCTCCAACAATGATCCTATTTCCAATCTCCCTAAAATCAACAAAAGCTCCTTCAAGTTTATATGCCAAAGTATGATTTCTTTTTATTGAATAGTACTTTTTAAAACTCGAACTGTATTTTGTATAAAATAAATCTGCACCAAAAACTTCATTGGACTCTTCTACATTGAAATTTGTACTAATGCCTCTACTAGGATTAATAAAGTTGTCTCTAGTATCATAAGTGATTCCTATTCCTATAGAACTTATTTCATCAGTACCTTGCTCAAAAACTTCACTAGCAGCAAGTTTCAAATCATCAATTTTTATATTTTCATATCTATAACGTAAATTTACAAAGCTCCAGTCACTGATTGCCTTACCAAACCTAAGCCTTCCACCATATGAATTTCGATCAAAGTCCACATATTCAAATTCATTATTAAAGACTTGAAATCCAAAAGTATAAGTTGTGTCCAAGAAGTAAGGGTCACTATAATCTACAGAGAAATTTTTACTTAAACCACCAACTGTAGCCGAAGTGCTTAACTGCTTTCCATAGCCAAATAGGTTAGACTCTTGAATCTGTATTCCAAGCAGTAAATTTTCGGTAGAACTATAGCCACCGGCGATACTAAAGAAGCCAGTAGCTTTTTCGACTACCTCTACTTCTAAATCTAAGTAATTTTCTTTATTCTTGACGGGTACCTCTGAAATCTCGACTGTTTCAAAGAAACCTCGTCGGTTAATTCGTTGCTTAGAAGATTTTATTTTTGTTGCTGAATAGTCATCGTTTTCATTTACTAAAACTTGTCTTCTTATTACTTTATCTCGAGTTCTAGTGTTTCCGGAGATATTTATTAAGTTAACCTTAAATTTCTCACCTTTCTCAATGACAAATTCAATTTTAACCTTATCATTCGATGTATCTTTTATAACATTAGGACTAACATTTGCAAAAGCATAAGATTTGTCACCATAAATTGTATTTAACTTTTCAATATCTTTTGTTAATTTACCGGTACTAAAAAAATCATCTTGCTTTAGCAGTAAAGAGTCCTTTAAAGTCATTTCGTCTTCAATCAAATCACCTTTGATGGATATAGATTTTGTTCTATATCTAATTCCCTGATTTACCTTGAAAACTACTCTGTATCCGTCCTTAATTTTATCGTAAGTAACTTTTGGCTTATCTGTCTTTATATCTAAAAAACCCTTGTTTAAAAAAAACTGCTTAACATTTTGCTCATCCATCTCAACAAGCTCAAGACTCAATCTTCCTCTACCGGTAATTGGCGACCAGACCCATTTAACTTTAGTTTCAATTGACTTTAAAAGTTCCTTTCTAAAAGACTCGTCAACTCCAATTAAATCGATGCCTTTTACGTAACCTCTCTTGCCTTCTTTAATAGAAATAATATATTCAATTTTACTATCACCTATAGGGAAAATTGCATCTTCAACAATAACGTTATTAAAGCCTTTAAAGAAATAAAACTGTTCTACAATCTTTCTTGATATATCCAACTGCCTCCTACTGATAATCTTTCCAATAGAAAGATTCAAAGGCTCAGACAAATCTTTGACAGAAAGTTTATCGTTTCCTTTTATTGTGAAACTTGCTAGTATTGGGTTCTCTTCGAGTCTTATTATAAGAACTATTTTTTTATCAATCTCTTTGATGACAGCATCAATTTTATAGAAATAATTAGTCGCATATAAAGCCTTAATATTATCCTTAAGATTTTCTCTACTAAAGGCATCTCCAGGCTTAATAGTGAAAATTTCTTGGATTTTGTCTATTAAGATTATTTTATTTCCATAAAACTCTACTTTATCTAAGGTGGCACCCTCATTTGAAAAGCTTTGCTTAGAATCCGAATCTAATGAATTCACAGCATCACTTTTTGAGGAATTAAGTGGCATCAAAAAGGCTAAACAAATTATCATAAGATATAAAGCTTTTTTCATATTTCTATTCACATAAGTTCCCATTTTCAATTCTCAAAATTAAATTAGTCTTATTGTAGATTTTATCATCATGAGTAGCGATTATTATAGTTGTTTTATTTTGCTCATTCAAATTACATAATATATCAATCATATTTATTGCATTTTCTTTATCTAAATTTGATGTCGGCTCATCAGCTACTAATAGCGCAGGATTAAGTATTAAAGCTCTCGCTAAAAGAACTCTTTGCTTTTCTCCTGAGGATAAAGAATCTATATCATTTTNAATTATTTTCTCAATTTTAAGCTTCTCTATTAGTTCATAATAATAATCATCATTTAAATTTAAATCAGAAATAATAGTNGGCAAAAGAATATTGTCTTTAATGTTGAGGCTTGGTATTAGGTGTGAGTAAGTTGACATTACACCAATACTATTTCTAAAATTTCTTATTTTANNTACGCTATCAAATATATCTTCAATATTTTCATCATTAAATTTATATGACCCGGATGATTTTGNTGATATTGATAATATGATATTTANTAGAGTGGTTTTTCCNGAGCCAGAAGGTCCAACCACAGAAACAAAATCGCCTNCATNTATATCANCATTTAGACTCTTCAATATTTCTTTATTATCAATTGACTTGCCNAGGTTTCTAATTCTAATCATATCNTTTAATAGTTCCTCCTAATTAAGGATTCTAGATCTTTACCCAACATTAAATACGAGGGAANAAAGGAAGAGAGCAATACAGCNATTAGTGAAAATAAACTAATNAATATAAAGTANTCACTTGAAAAAAGAATTGGAAATCCTTCAATCTGATAAAATGTGATATCTATAGCAAGACTGTCGACTATACTGGTATTTATTATCAAGTAAATGACAATGCCAGATAGAATNCAACCTATNAGCGTTCCNANTAAGCCTAGAAATAATCCAACNAGAGTAAAAACTACAATAAGAGCCTTNTTGGATGCACCAAGAAGGAGCTAACGTTCCTATTTCATTTTTCTTCTCGATTATAAAACTAACCATATTAGAATAAATATTTGTTGCTGAAAGTATTATTAAAAACATTAAAAAAATTGAAATTGACAGCCTCTCNAGTTTCATTAAACTGAAAAAGCTACTATTCATAGTTTGCCAATCTAANACCTTAAACCTNAGGCTTGGATAACTAAGGACTATTTGTTTAGATATNTCTTTTGACTTGTATGGATCTTCAAGATTTATTTCTATAAAAGTCCCTCTACTTAANCCCAAAAGATTTTTATATTCATTATTCATGTAAATTCTATCAATTTGTCCTGATTTAGAATTNTCAATATCTGAGATATAAAGTTTCACTTTCTTTATATCTGGTTTCTTATTCGAAAAGTCAGGTGCCATAATTTTTATTTTTGAATTCTTTTGTAAACTAAATTTTCTTGCAAAATCTTTGTTTATAATAATTGGATAATGATTCTTTTTNATTTTTCTAATATCTGNAGAGNGGGCTTTAAAANTTTCAAACCCCTTGACTTGTATAAGNTTAAAGCTGTTTCTTNCTAAAAGAGCTGCATANTCTTCAGAAGTCTTTTCTACAAGTTTTANACCTTTAATTTGANTAAAATCTATATTTTCTTCTGTTTGTANTATNATATGAGGAAAACTTCTTAAAATTTTATCTTTAACCTTAACTTCGAATCCCTTCATAACAGAGAGTACTATTATTAATGAGAAAACAGAGACCGCTATTGAAAATATAGATATTCTNGCNGGAACTGAATTATTTCTNTCTTTAAAAAAATTTTTAATATAATTTAAGGTTANAAGTGAAATAAATTTACTCATTTCTCATATGTGGAAAAAGTATTACTTCACGAATAGATGNACTATCAGTCAAAAGCATTACTAGTCTATCAATTCCTAACCCTGCACCAGCAGTCGGGGGCATTCCATAACCTAAAGCATTAATATAATCCTCATCCATATCATTTGCTTCATCATCACCNCTAGATTTTAGCTCTAGTTGTTTATTAAATCTTTCTAATTGATCTTCAGGATCATTAAGTTCGGAGAAAGCATTAGCAATTTCTTTTNCATTAATAAAAAGCTCAAATCTATCNGCAATCATAGGATTATCATTACTTCTTCNTGCNAAAGGTGAAACATCTGTGGGAAANCCAAAAACAAAAACAGGATCCNACACTCCCTTTAAATATTTATGCTCGAAGATTTCNGTTATAGCTTTTCCTGGAACATTAAANTGATTGATCTTCATNTTATCTGCATCGGCAAGAATTTTATCNGGGTTACTCAAGACATCGTATCCCATAGACTCTGATAACCACTCAATCATATTAACTCTCTTCCATGGGCCTTTAAAATTAATTTNATTATCTTGATAAATTATTTTTTGATTTTTCGAGAACAAGCTTACACAGCTCAAAATAAGCTCCTCCAACAGATCCATCATTCTGCNATAGTCTGANTAAGCCTCATATAACTCAATCATAGTAAACTCNGGGTTATGCTGAGTAGATATTCCTTCATTTCTAAAATTTCGCCNTATTTCAAAGACCTTCTCCATCCCACCAACCACAAGTCTTTTTAAATGCAACTCNGGTGCAATCCTTAAAGTAAGGTCCATATCCAAAGTATTATGATGAGTTTTGAATGGTTTAGCAGCNGCGCCNCCTGCAACTGTGTGAAGAATTGGTGTTTCAACTTCTAAAAAATTCTTGGCAATTAGAAAATTTCTTATCTCAGTTACGATTTTTGAACGAGACAAGAATATTTCTTTAACATTACTGTTTGCAATCAAATCAACATATCTCTGGCGATACCTGGTCTCTACATTTGTAAGTCCATGCCATTTTTCAGGCAGAGTATTTATTGATTTTGTCAAAAGTTCTAGATGTTTAGCCTCTATAGATAATTCTTCTGTCCTAGTAAAGAAACAGTGCCCCTGAATTCCAATGAAGTCTCCAACATCAACATATTTCTTAAAAAAATCCATCTTCTCTTTGCCTACAGAATCGTTGGATATGAAAATCTGAATTCTATTCATATTGTCAATAATTTTAATGAATGCAGATTTACCAAAACTTCTTATAGCCGTAACTCTTCCCGCAATCTTAAAAATTTCATTATCTAGCTCAAATGATTTAGGGTTTGTTCCAGAGTATTTTTGAAGAATATCCTCGACTGAATTCTCTCTATCGTAAGTGTTAGAAAAAGGATCTATTCCCATGTCTCGTAAGGACTTAATTTTTTCTTTTCTTCTTTCTATATATTCATTGTCATTACTCATAAGATATTTCCTTTTCTAATAGTTTCATAAAATAATAGAAACCTAAAGTTACTATTATACTACAAGAAAGAAACATAACTTTAAAACTATAAGTTTCTGCAATTAGTCCATATATTACAGAGAATATCATTCCACCAGAAGTAAAAGAAACACTGCATATAGAGAAGGCTTTTGATTTATTACTTATATCTGTGAATCTTAACGCTAAAGTATAGATTGATGGATACACAAGTGCATGAGAGACTCCAAAAAGAAGGCCTGCAATCATAACTCCTATAAAATTCAAGGATAGGCCTAAAATGCCAATAGAAATTCCATAAAAAATTAAGGCAGGTTTACAAAAAGTAACTTGCCCATATTTGTCGGGTAACCATCCAAAAAATATTCTCATTATCAAAGCAATTGTTGTATAAGATAAAAAGAAAATAGTTATAGGTTTAACATTAATAGATTTAGTAAAAACAGCAGTAAAATTTAAACAAGTTAGAAAGGAACCGCCAACTAAAAACATTATCATGCAAACTAATCTTAATTTTTTATTTTTTAAAAGTTCCAAAAAATTTTTTCCCCTACTCGTCTGAGTTAAATTAGAGGGTTCAACTATGATAGCAAAAATAATTATTACAGAAACTAGACTTGCCAAAACTGTAGATATAAAAAAAAATTCATATGACAGCAAATTTATTATTTCAATTGACACAGTAGGAGCTAGTGCATGATTAATGATAGCAAAAATTCCAAAGAAACCTAAAGCCTCGGTTTGATTTCCCTCTAAAGTATTTTCAGCAATTAATGTACCAGCAGAAACAAAGAATAATGAAAAAGCACATCCTTGAAAAAACCTTAAAACTAAATATGAATAATATATAGAATCAAAATACACAAAAAGTAAATTAATTAGTCCTAAAAGTGCCGCTCCTGACATTAAAAGATATTTTTTTTTATATTTATCCCCTAATATGCCAGAGATTGGAGTTACCAATAAGGTACTAATACCAGCCATAGACATTACCAGTCCTATATCAAACTCTGAGCCACCTAGAGAAATTATTCTAATAGGCAAAACTAAAAAGGCATGATAGGCATAAAAAAAGAAAAATGCAGAAAGAGTTATCAGTATGATATTTTTAGAAAATTTCAATTTATTTAAATAGAACTATATACTATTTTACCTTTAAGAATTGTTCTAATCACTTTTCCTTTTAATTTGATTCCGTGAAACGGAGTATTCTTACTTTTAGAATACATTGTTTTCTTATCTATAGTTATCTTCCTATTCATGTCAAAGATAACCAAATCTGCGTCTAGACCTTTTTTAAGACTTCCTCGATTGATGTTAATTATTTTAGAAGGCCTTGTTGACATAAGGGAGATTAAATTACTTAAAGAGATTTTTTTGTCGTGGACTAACTTTAAAGATAGTGGCAATGCAGTCTCCAGTCCAGTTATACCAAAAGGTGCATTTTTGAATCCAGCTTTCTTTTCTTTAGCACTATGGGGTGCATGATCTGTTGCTATAATATCGATTGTACCATCTATAAGACCTCTTTTTATAGCACTAACATCCCTTTTGTCTCTCAAGGGAGGGTTCATTTTATAATTTGAATCACAATCTTTTATATCGGTATCAGAAATAGTGAAATGGTGAGGTGTTGCTTCGCATGTAACGTTTACTCCCCTTGATTTAGCTTCTTTAATTATTTCAACTGAGTTATGTGTAGAAACATGACATACATGCAAATGAGCATTAGTATATTCCGCTATAGCTATATCTTTTATGATTCCTAATTCTTCAGAGATATTGGGTATTCCTTTTAATCCATACTTCTTAGAGAAACTTCCTTCGTTTGCAACACCATCTAAAGAAAACGAACAGTCTTCACAATGAGAAATAACAGGAAAAGAATTTTTCTTTGCCAATGTCATAGCATCAAAGAGTAGCTTAGAATTAGAAACTGGAAATCCGTCGTCAGAGATTGCTACACAACCCGCTTTAATATTTTCAATAATTTTTGCCAATTTAAGATTGTTCAGAGACTTGGTAATTGCACNAATAGGAAAGATGTTAACCAAGCCTATCTTTTTTGACTTATCGATAATATATTTTGTAATTTTAGGTTGGTCATTAGCAGGAAATGTATTNGGCATACATGCAATTGATGTAAAACCACCAGCTACAGCAGCNTNAGAGCCNGANNTAATAGTTTCCTTATGTCTAAANCCNGGATCCCTTANGTGNACATGAATATCTACCAAACCTGGGGCAACAACAAGGCCTTTAGCATCTANGACTTCATCAAATATTTTCTCATTAATATTTTTTCTATTNTGCAAATTAGANATAATTCCATTTTGAACTTCAATATTCATAACTTTATTAATTTTNTGAGAGGGATCAACTAATAAACCATTTTTTATCAATATCTTCATTTATTTCATAACTCTTTCTAGTAAGATTTGTCTACACCAGACACCGTATCTTATCTGATCAAAATATTTAGCTCTTTTATCTATATCGAATTCAACAGGAATTTCNCTAACTCTTGGAAACGGATGCATTACTATTGAATTCTNAGGGAGAGATTCAAGCTGCTTCAATGTTAATGAATAATCGTGGACACTTCCTCTTTCCTTTTGAACTCTTGTTACATACAGTATGTCTGTTTCTTTTAANACCTCATTTATATNACTAGTCTNATAGNAACTTTTAGGTAAATCTGAAGATAAGCTTAAATCTTTAGGGCTAACTAAATTAAAGTGNTTATTCTCAAATCTATTCAATANCTTAACAAGGCTTTTNACTGTCCTTCCATTCTTTAAATCTCCAACCAATGTAACTCTAAGGTTTGAGAGTTTTTTGTTAAAAAAATTATAAATTGTAAACCCGTCTATAATAGTCTGTGTCGGNTGCTCAGAATTACCATCACCGGCGTTAATTATTGGAACAGAGCTNACTTTTGCNGCAGTNTCTGCGGCACCATTATCTGGATGTCTTACAACTATNGCATCACTCATAGCTGACATAGTCATNACAGTGTCCTCAAAAGANTCTCCTTTTGCAACGCTNGAGAACTGAACATTATTAATTGGAATTACNCTACCACCACANGTACTCATTGCACTATAAAAAGATGAAGAAGTTCGAGTTGAAGGTTCGTAGAACAGGTTGGTAAGAACCTTTCCTTTTAAAGAATTATTACTTTTCCCTTTTCTTTTACTTGCATCTGACCATAAGGAATATAGGAAATCATCAGTTAGGTCNTTAACACTTAAAATATGTANCATATTAATTATTTAATTGTATTAAAAAACCTCCCTAATCTTAGAATATCTTTAACATTTTTAAAATTATTATTCCATGAAAAATGTATTAGAAAAGCTTTCCCTATNATATTTTCTCTTGGAACAAAGCCCCAGAACCTACTGTCCATACTATTGTCCCTATTGTCTCCTAATACAAAATAACTTTCACTAGGTACNACNAAACGATCNATGTTTCCTAACAAATTCCCATTTCCAGAATATATAACTTCTGTNTTACCCTGATTGAAAATGTTTNTATATACGTTATGTTCAACNCCATCTAAGAAATAGTTTTTTGGAATCTTCTTTGAAATTAGATTTCCATTTATATAAATATCATTCAGNTCTATAGAAATAATATCTCCNGGAACGCCNACAACTCTTTTAATATAATAAATACTTGATAATCCAACAAAGCCCCCGTTGGGACAACTTNTTGATTTGAGGTCTTTAGGGTATCTAAATACNACTACGTCGCCTCTTTTAATTTCTTTAAAAGAAGGAATTATTTTAGACTTTGAGCAGGGCAGACCTANNCCATAACTTATCCTATCAACTAANATTTGGTCCCCCACCATCAANGTTGGGTACATNGACTTTGAAGGTATTTTGAAAGGTTGAACAAAGATATACCTAATAAATAAAGCTACTATTAAGGCAAAAAGTAGNGATTTAATTGTTGAAAGANNTTTAGATGAACTTTTNTTTTCTGAATCCATAACTAATNAAGCTATATTCTACTGTTTTTTTCAAATAAGTTAAATTCTGAATTTGAGANCAANAACCTTTCNACACTATAAACATCTGGTATNGAGTCTAAACCTCGAGTTATTTCNTATAAATGNTTAGCATTNTTGACTAAAATTTCNAAATANATNGAGGACTTAGAGGAAGATATTTTTTTTGCATTAATTTTTAAAATATTTGATTCATGNTTTGCNATCAAATTGGAAACCTCNGACAATATTCCAGTTTTATCATTGCAATATAACCTTAAACTTGTTGTNGACTTGAGATNATATTTATCGTCCCANCGAGCCTCTACAAGTCTTGTTGANTCAACTTGAAGAATTTGTTTNCATGAAATTCTATGGATAGATATNCCCNTACCTAANGTAATANAGCCAATAATCTCATCCCCATATATAGGTCCACAACAATTTGCCATTCTGACCATAACATTATTTGCACCACCAACAATAATTGCATNATTGGGGTTNAGATAATTTGTTTCTTTNGATTCTAAATTAGTTTTTACTCCTAGATTAAANCAATTAAGTATCTCAATAATATTAACTTTAGAGAGGCTGTAATTTATATAAAGATTTTCAAGATTTTTTAAATTCTTTTCCGCTGAAAAAACTTTGAGNTTTTCAATTACTGAGGGGTCNGTAATNTTTAATCCATACTTAGCTAACTTTTTACTCAATATTTCCTTNCCAATTTTTTCAGAATCTTTTGAAATAATNNTTTTAATAGAGTTTCTTATTTTAGATTTAGCTTTNGAGGNTACNACATATTTCAACCAATCTTTTGAGGGTTCACGATTTTTATTAATAATAATCTCAATAGCATCTCCACTTTTTAATTTGTATGAAAATGGAACNATGGCTCCATTCACTCGTGCTCCAGAGCACTTNTTNCCTAAGTCAGTATGGATAGCATATGCAAAATCAATTACACANGAATCAATTGGTAACTCTTTTANCTCACCTTTGGGAGTAAANACNTAAACAAAATCCGTAATCAATTCGTCTTTAATTGCATCAATAAATTCTCTTGGGTCGCTTAAGGTCTGAGTCTCAAAAATATTCTTCACACTCTCTGGTAGATCAATTAACTTCTTTCTTTCTTTAGAGTCAATCTTGTATTTCCAATGCGCCGCAACACCATATTCTGCAATCTCATGCATTTCTTCAGTTCTTATCTGAACCTCAACTTTATCCCCAAAGGGTCCTATAACTACAGTATGTAGAGATTGATAACCATTGCTCTTTGGTAAGGCGATGTAATCTTTAAATCTTCCTGGTATAGGTTTCCATGTTGAGTGAACGGCTCCTAACGCTGCATAACAAGAAGCTATATCCTTAGAGATAATTCTAAAAGCTTTNATATCAAGAACTTTGTCAGGGTCTAAATTCTTCTTAATCATCTTCTTNTAAATACTATAAAAATTCTTAAATCTTGTATTTACTAATNCATCCAAATTGAACTTATTCAACTCTGTNTGAAGNAAGCTTTTAATTTCTGATGANTACTTCTCCCATTCGTCCTTTTTAGAATTAAACATTTTTGAAATTTCATCATACTCATTAGGCTTTAACACTTCGAAACATCTATCTTCAAGTTCTGTTCTAATCCAATAAATTCCCAATCTGTCNGCTANTGGTGCATACAAATCAACAGTTTCTTTGGCGAAAATTTTTCTTCTTTCTTCAGGAAGATACGAGATNGTTCTTATGTTGTGAAGTCTATCAGCCAATTTAACTAAAATTACTCTAATATCTTTTCCGGTTGCTAAAATTAGCTTTCTAAAATCCTCAGCCTGTTTTTCAAAAGTTGAGCTAATCTTTAGCTTGCTAATCTTGGTTACGCCATCAACTAAAGTGCATATTTCCTCACCAAATATTTTGGTTATATCTGCTTTTGTAGCAAGTGTATCCTCGATTGTATCATGCAAAAGACCAGTAATNATAGACTCTTTNTCNAGCTTAATATCCGCAAGAATTGAAGTTACTTCCATAGGATGTATAAGATAAGGTTCNCCAGAATATCTTTTTTGTCCTGCATGGACCTTTGCGGAATAAGCATAGGCTTTTGTNACNTCTGCAATATCTTCAGATGTTAAATAAGGATTAACTTTTTCTAAAATATCATTAAATCTAATCATTTACATNCTCGATAATATTTTCTCAATCTCATTATAACANTCATTAAAATCATCATTAACTATTAGATGATCAAAGTGAATTGATTTCATTATTTCGTTCTTTGCCTCTATGATNCTNTTCTCGATTTGTACAATTTCCATATCNCCTCTATCTGTCAATCTATCTTTTAAAGCTTCAATAGAAGGTGGTCGAATAAAAAAGGATATAGAATCAAAGTGATTAGTATTAATAATGTTATAAGCNCCTTTAACATCTATATCAAGAAGNATACTATGTCCGAATTTTAATGAATCTTCAATTGCCTTCAAGGGAGTCCCATAATAGTTTCCATGAACCTCCTCATACTCAAGAAAAGCATTTTTTTTAATTAAATCTTCAAATTCCGTCTTAGAAATAAATATATAATGATCGTTATTTGACTCACTAGGTCTTTTATCTCTAGTCGTATAAGAAATAGAGAAGTCTAAATTTTTGGAACTTGCAAGTAATTTAGTAGTTATAGAAGATTTACCAACGCCTGAGGGTCCAGAAATAATAATTAGATAATTCCCTTTAATTAACATTACAAGGTTATTCTAATGTAAAAAATAAAATAATGGAATTATAGATTGCCTGCTCTTGAAGTACCTTCACATGCAGGACAACTAAAGCTATTGCCAGTACAAGTAGAAAGCCTCTTTTCAAGAAGGTCCAATATTAAGTCATCTATACCCAATGGTTTTGCAACGTGATAGTTTGTTCCAGGGTATTTCTTTGAAGCCTCAAGGGCTAAAGAAGGGATATCTTGTTGCCAATGTCTTCCAGGTCCTAAGAAGAAAGGGCATATTACAATAAAATCAGCACCTTTTTCGACACAATTGCCATAAGCTGTTTCGATTGAAGGCTCAGCAAGCTCCATATGTGCGGGTTCGATAATATTGTATTTTGTTGAAAACCTCTCATGGAAAAGAGAAGCAACATCTAACAACATTTGATTGCTTTCATCTTTTTTTGATCCATGATCAACGATTACAATACCTTTGTTCATATTAAAATTATAACTGAAAAATATAAGATTGCCGAAGGCGGGACTCGAACCCGCACATCCGAAGACACCACCCCCTCAAGATGGCGCGTCTACCAATTCCGCCACTTCGGCATTGAAAATTAGGCTCCAAACTTACTAAGCATTTCAGCATGAGCAAGAATAAAATTCATTAAATTTTTACCTTCGAACAAGCCAAGCATTCCCTTCATACATTCTTTCTCTGTAAATCTCTTAGATGTGCCATGAAAACTATTTTTAGAATTTATAATTACAGGGACAGGGTGCCAACTATGGCCTTTCATTTTAGATGGAGTTGAATGGTCACCAGTAATACAAACTACATCAAACTTAAACTTTAAAACTTTTTCTAATTCCTTATCGAATCTTTCAATTACTTTTATTTTCTCTTTATAATTTCCATCTTCCCCAAAGCTGTCAGTTTTCTTAATATGGAAATAGAAGAAATCATAGTTATTAAACTCTTTTTTTAGAGTTTTTATTTGAGACTGGAGGGTTGACTCTTTAACTTCAAGTGGAGTCATTCCAACAAGCTTAGAAATACCTTTATACATTGGATAAGTCACTATTGACGCTGCCTTCAATCCATATAGCGATTCAATCGTGGGAATTTTTGGGTAAACAGAGAACCCTCTTAATAGAGCATAGTTTGCTTTTTTTTCATTCTTAAGAGCTATTCTTATCAATGATATTAACTTTGTAATTATCTTAGACACCTTATGAGATTTATTGTTAATACTTTTAGGTGCTAGGGGGGGTACTCCAACTTCCTCAGGATCTGTATCAACAATCATAGTTTCTGAACTTTCAAGCTTTTTCTTAAACTTTAACTTGCAAACAAATCTATGTTCAAGGCCTGAAACAAATTCTACGCCAACCCCATCAACCTTTTTAATTTTTGATTGTAATATTTTAATTATCCTCTGATTAGTCTCTGTTGTAATTCTTCCAGCTCGTCTATCTTTAACAATTATTTTAGCCCCATCTTCTTTAATAGTTGAAAAATTACCTCTTATAAGAAGATCTTTATCTGTGACGGCAACATCTAGTCCTAATGCTTCAAGCACTCCTCTGCCAATATCATAGCTCAGAGGGTCATATCCAAATAAAGATAAGTGAGCTGCTCCACTTCCTGGGGTAAGGCCACTTAAAATTGGAATATGAGCTCCAGTTTCTGATTTTTTAACTAACTTATCCAAATATGGGGTCTTGGCAGCTTCAAGTTCCGTCAACTTAGGATAAGGAATTCCACCAACTCCATCTAAAACAAAGAGAATAATTTTTGACTTCTTATTTTTAGTTAAGCTACTTCTCAGCTCATGCATAATTAAACCTGAATCTATAAATTTACTACTAAACCATCATAACCTGGTTCTATTCCTTTTGGAAGATATCTAAGTAGCTCGGTATATTTTAAATCTGATCCCATATGTGTAAGTATCGTTCTCTTGGAACCTACTTTTTTTGCAATTAATATAGCTTCATCAACCGATAAATGAGCGTCATGTTTTGAGTATCTTAGTGCATCAATTATTAAAAGGTCCAGGTTTTCAATTTTNGCCAATGTCTCNTCAGAAGCAAAGCTACAGTCTGTAATATAAGCAAAGTTATTNATTCTATANCCCAGAATATCCCAATCTTTATGTTTAACAGGTAGGGGAATTATCTCCACACCTTGTTCAACNAATGAAGNNCTAACTTCTCTTAGATCAAGCCTAGGCCTACCTGAAATATTTTTTTTATTAAAAATATAAGAAAAATTTTTCTTTATGTCNTCTATAGTGAAATNATTAGCGAAGCAACTAATTTTATCTTTTTTTATGTAACTGAAGATTCTCAGGTCATCAATTCCATGGGTATGGTCAGCATGGGAATGAGTATATAAAACAAAATCAATATTCCTTACATTNTTTGCTAGTGCCTGCTGCCTAAAGTCNGGAGTTGTATCTATTAATATNTTCACATCNTCGANAGTTATAAATANAGAGCTACGTGTTCTCCAATCTTTTTCATCAATACCTGCAGTATCTCTTCCTAAGACTGGNGATCCTACNGAGGAACCACAACCCAACATCAATACTCTCATTTAAAAAATATATCATCACTCATTAGTAATTCAAAAAGCCTTAGATATATTGTATTCTTATAATAAATGAATTCTAATGTTAAAAAAAAGAGAATTGATGATTTAGTAAAGTTAATTAATTATCACAATAAACGCTACTACCTTGAAGATAAGCCTGAAATTAGTGATGAAGAATTTGATTTAATCTTAAAAGAACTNTTGGNACTAGANGAGGAAAATCCAACTCTAATGGATCCAAGCTCNCCTNCACAGAAAGTAGGAGGTTTTATTTCAAAAAACTTTAAAAAATTTCAACACTTAGAGAAGATGTANAGTCTTGAAAATATATCAAACAAAGAAGAGCTTAAAAAATTTATTATTAAAGTTNNAAAGACCTTCCCAAATCCTTCNTTTATTTTAGAACCAAAATTTGATGGATCATCTGTTTCNATAACATATAAAAAAGGTATTTATANCTCTGCNGCAACTAGAGGCGATGGTTCNACTGGAGAAGATATCACAGCAAACATTAAAACNATAAAGANTGTTCCTTTAAAACTTTTAGATGATAATCCACCTGACCTAATTGAAATAAGAGGTGAAGTAATATTTCCGATAAGAGAATTTACTTATTTAAANAANAGATTAGAAAAAACTAATCAAGCCTTTTCTAATCCTCGCAATGCAGCAGCNGGATCACTTAGNCAGCTNGATACTAAAATAACTGCAGACAGGCCACTAGTTTTTATCCCATGGGGGTTAGGTAAATCAATNAATCTTAATATTCNAACAGANCTTNANCTTATATTGAAATTCAAAGAATGGGGTTTTTCATTACTTGGTGAATTTTTAGAAGCTGAAAATTTAGATTTTATTCAAGACCACTTTGAAGATGTTTTAAAAGATAGAGATAAATTAGACTACGAAATTGATGGATTAGTAATTAAGCTAAATCATTTTAAAGATCAAAAAATATTAGGTTTTACTTCTAAGTATCCTAAATGGGCAGCAGCAATTAAATTCCCCTCAATGGTTGCAAGAACTAATATTCAGCAGGTTACTTATCAAATCGGTCGTACTGGAATGATTACTCCAGTTGCCGAATTGCAAGAAGTAGCACTGGGGGGTGTTAAAGTTAAAAGAGCTTCGCTTCATAATTTTGATCAAATAAAATTACTTAATTTGAATGTTAAAGACGAAGTTTTAATAGAGAGAGCAGGCGATGTAATACCCAAAGTTTTAAAAGTATATAAAAAAATTAACTCCAACAAGTTTAAACCTCCACTAAATTGTCCGTCATGTAAATCATTACTATCCAAGGAAGGTTCTTATCTTTTTTGTAAAGAAAAAAGTTGCATTGAAGTATTAAAAGGAAAGGTTGCTTACCTTGCGTCTAAAAAGTGTTTTAATATAATTGGTCTTGGAGAAAACATCGTAGACAATCTAGTTTCAAATAATATTATTAAGAATATTTCTGATGTCTTTCGTTTAGAAAAAGAACAACTTTTGGAACTTGAAGGTTTTGGTAATACACTTGCTGANAATATAATACTAGAGATTAACAANAAGAAGTCNATTACTCTNAGTAAATTTATAAGCTCNCTAGGCATAAGNAATGTAGGNGAAAATGTCTCAAATCTTTTAGCAAAAAANTTTGCGACGATTGACAGAATATCATCTCTGAAGGAANATCAAATAGAGTCTATAGATGGAATTGGCCCNGAAATTNNAAANAGTATNNTNGAATTTTTTGCNGATAATAAGAATAAAGAAGAAATTAAAGTGATGNTAGAAAGTGGTATTAAAATCTCTAGGGATNTCNTGATTGAGGGAGATAAATTTCTGGGAAAATCAATCTGTATAACTGGAAAACTGGAGAATTATTCNAGAGAGGAATTAATTAAAATAATAGTTAAACAGCAAGGAAAGGTCGTCAACTCTATAAGTAANAATACTGATATTTTAATTAGTGGTGAAAAATCNGGGTCAAAATTAGAAAAAGCTAAATTGTTAAACATAACAATTATGAACGTAAATGAGTTTTTAAATTTGTAAAAATAAAATCAANCCTAAGACAACTCTATAGATTGCGAATATAGTAAATCCACTAATNCTAGAAAATTTATAAAATAGCCTNAGAGTNAGATAAGAACTTAAAAAAGAAAATATTAGTGAAACTACTATATCAATCCAAATATCANTAATAATGACTTTATCNATATCNACCTTGAAAATTGCAAAGGAGAANGCTCCNANAANAACAGGTATTGAGAGAAAAACTGAATATAATATNGAACTCTCTCNGTCTATGCTTAATATTCTTGANGATATTATTGTAGATGCTGATCGACTCACGCCAGGAATCAAAGAAATACATTGNGAAAAACCAATTATTAAAGAATCTTTGTAGGAAATATTTTTNAAAGATTTGCTNCTGTCAGAAAGTCTATCTGAAAAGAAAAGAGCTAAACCAAAAAAAACTGTTGTGAAAATTATNAACATATCAATCTGTCCAGAATTCTCTATCAAATCATATACAAGAAAACCAACTATAAAGATTGGAATAGTAGAGATAACAATTGATTTTATAAAATTTCGATTTTTTAAAATTATCAGTTTAGACTTTGTATCGATAACTAAAAAACAGATCAGTGCCAAGGCTGAACCCATATGCATCGAAGCAATTAGNAGTAAACTTAGAGATTCACTAGAAAAAAATTTACTATAAATTATTANATGTAGAGAAGAGCTTACTGGAATGAACTCGGTTATACCCTGAATAATTGACGAAATAAAAAGGTCAATCAACTTAAGAACCTGCTAAGTAAAATTGCTGTTGCTACATTGACATTAAGGGAATTAGTTAGCCCTTTCCTTTTTATTCGAACTAGTATGTCACAATTCTTACTAATTAAAGTACTAAGCCCTTTGTCTTCAGAGCCCATTACTATAGCAATTTTTTCATCGATAAATTTATCATATTTTGCATCTTTATAGTCATCACCATCAAGATGCGCTCCAAGTATCCAATAGTCTTTACTCTTAAGTTCTTTAATAACATTTCCAAGATTAGATACTTGATAAAAATTTACCGAGAAAATTGCACCAGCGGATGATTTGACAGAGCCGGGTGATACGGAAGCAGTCCTATCACTTGGAATAATAATAGTAGATACTCCAAAGAAAACGGATGTTCTTGCAATTGCCCCTATATTTTGTGGATCCTGTATGTGGTCCAATATAATTATTTTCCCTAAATCATTGATATTTTGCTTTAATTCACTTAACCCCATAATAGAATTAACTTTAATTTCTGCAGCAATCGATTGATGATTGTTAGTATTGGATAAGTTCTCAAATTGTCTATCTGAGATATATTCAATACTTATATGTTTTACTTTGGCAAGCTGTTTATCAGAAAATTTATTAATGGTTTTTTTAGATACATACAACTTTACTATCTTTTCTGAATATAGGTTTATACAATCGAGAACGGGATTGACTCCATATATAATCATTCAGCTTTGAGTCTCCCTTGACTCTTTAAATTCATATTATTTGGGTTAATAAAATTGGTATAAACACTTAGGACTTTTTGATTAAAATATTTCTTATCCCAAAGTTCATTAGAATCAAAAGGTACTCCTTGAATATATGAGCCAAAATGCAAATGATCTCCAAAAGCTAAACCTGTCTGTCCTGTTTTCCCAATAACAACTTTACTGGTAACCATATCGCCAACATCAACCGATATTTCACTTAAGTGGCTATATAAGGAATAAAAACCTAACCCGTGATCAATAATTATAGTTTTTCCATAGATTCCTAAACCATTATTACTCAAAAAGGTGACAATGCCCTCTGAAGATGCATAAACTTTAGCATTCTCAATAGATGACAAATCATATCCCCAATGATAAGTAGTCATCAATGAACTTTCCATATCATTAAAGAAATAGTCCCTTTTATCACTATATCTTGAAAAAACTTTTGAATTTCTTAATTGGACAAATTTGCCTAAAGTAATAAGATTTTTTGTTATTTTTCTAGTTTCAGAAGTTATCTTTAAATTGTTTTTTTTTCGTAATTCTAAATTTAATTCCAAAAAATTATCAACAGTAACAGATTTTATACTTGTATTAAAAATTTCATTATATTTATTCTTTACGAAGTCTGAATCAACAGCAATATCAGAAGTTTTCCATTTTTTATTTCTAAGTGTCTTTATTTTTTTTGAAAGAACTAACGAGTTTCCTGAAAGATCTTCAGCAATAATTTTAATTTTTCCATTTTTACAAGGCTTATTTCCACAAGTGAAAAAAACTAAATTCGAGATACTGTTCTCGTTTACTTTAGTTATGGGATAAAATTTATTATCTATTTCTGTTTCAACATATGAACTTAATGTATCACTACTAGTTTCGTACGTTACATAGCCTATTCCACCAAGATACACATATGAATCTGTTCTTACTGACTTTATACTAGGTGGTTCAAAGTCTATGCTAATTTTAATTTTTTTATTTATATCAGAATCAAAAAACTTATTACTATAGTTAATCGTATAGTAAAGGTATAAAGATTTTAATTTATTTTTTTTTATGAATTTAACTACTTCATCTTCTTGGTTTAAGGGAATAGAAATAAATTTTTCTTCGAAAACTTCATTTAAGCTACTCTCCTCATAGATTGGATAAATTGAGTCCTCTTTAGTCCCTAAGGAAACCCTGATCAACGATATTTTAGTATTATCTGAATTAATTTTAGCTTTTAAGCCTGAATAAGAAATTGTATTTTTTGATAATAATTCAAAGCTAGGATTATGTGCAAATATTACATATAAAGCATGTATCAAATACAGAGAGCATAATATTAATATTACAGCTGTTAATTTAAATTTCTTTTTCTTTTCAAACACATTAATANCCTAAATACATAGTAACTAAATAAAAAAATGGCAAGATTAATATTAAGCTATCAATCCTATCCAAGACTCCTCCATGACCAGGCAATAAATCTCCGGTATCTTTTACCCCAGATTTTCTTTTTATNAGAGACTCCACTAAGTCCCCAATAATTCCTAAGAACGAAACAATCATACCAATGAACATTGATTCGAACAATGTAGTCATAAGATTAAGATAATCAAAAAGATATATGGTAATCAAAACCGAGGATATGATTCCTGCAATTGAACCTTCATAGGTCTTGTTGGGACTAACCTTAGGAAATGCTTTAGTGACACCAAAAAATTTGCCTACAATATATGCTGATATGTCATTAACGGAAGAAATAATAAGAACACAAGATAATAAAACTAATCCATTATCAAGATTCCTAATTAGTATGGAAAAACTGATACCAAAGCCTATATAAAAAATAATAAACACATAAGAGTTCCAAAAACTCTCGATTTGAGTTCTATTGAAGAAGATTCTGATTAGCCAGATGGTAAAAATTAATGCAGATAAATAAAGGAATAACTGAGAATTAACGAAAGCTGAAATACATAAAGTTAATAGAGTCAGATAAGAAGCTATAGACATTCTTTTAGAACGAGATTTCAATATCTTCTCATGTTCCCAAAAAGCTAATGAAGTTACTATTACAATAAATCCAGTAAATACTATTCCTCCCATAAAGACTGAATAAATCACTATTGGCAGAAGGACTAAGCATGTTAAGAATCTCTTTAGAAGGTTGCTCATTTAATCTAATTAATAATACATTATGAATATAATTTCAATTTTTTTTAAAAGAATTCAATTTACTAAATAAAATATTTAGCTAAAATTTAAATTTAGAAATAATACTCAAAATAGGGAGGCTATACATGATACCAAAATATGCTTTCTTCACTAAAGGTAAAGGTGAAAGTAAAGAGAAGTTAACAAGCTTTGAAATGGCTCTTAGAAATGCTCAAATAGCAGAATTCAATTTAGTTAAAGTTTCTAGTATTATGCCCCCATACTGTAAAATAGTTTCAAGAACAAAAGGTCTTAGGATGCTTTCTGCAGGACAAATTGTATACGTAGTTTTAAGCGATGCTTCGACATGCGAGCCAAAAAGAAGGATTACCTCATCGGTTGGAATCGCAATGCCTGAAGACAGAAGTAAACACGGCTATCTATCTGAGCACCATAGTTATGGCGAAAGCAAAAAAAAATCTGGTGAATATGCTGAAGACTTAGCTGCTTATATGCTTGCAACTACTCTTGGTGCACCTTTTGATTCTAACAAAAACTATAATGAACAAAAAGACATTTGGAAGATCAGNGGCAATACGGTAAGAACACAAGCAATAACTAGTATNGCTAATGGGCCTGAAGATAGCAGCTGGGTCACAGTCGTAACTGGAATAGTATTCATTATTTAATCATTTTGTNAGCTAAAATTAGTGCTTCATCCTCTATCTTTTTCCCACTCATCATCCTTGCTATCTCCTTTACTCGCTCTTGTTTTGTAAGACTTCGTACCGCTATATTCGTTACACCTTTATTTAATTTCTTAGAAATTAGCAAGTGAGTGTCTGCAAAGGATGCAACCTGTGGCAAATGGCTAATACATAGTACTTGAGAAGATTTAGATAATTTTGCAATTTTTTCTCCCAATTTCTCGGCAACAGCTCCACCAAGACCAACATCTGGTTCATCAAATAAAACAATTTTACTTTCAAAAACTTTAGAAATTTCCAGGGAGATTACCAACATTATCCTGGATAGTTCACCACCTGAGGCTACGGACTTTAATGGCTCGGGAGGAAAATCTGGGTTTGCTGAAAAAAGAAACTCAATATCATCTATACCATTAGTACAAATCTCTATCTCACGAAAACTCACAATCCAATTTGAACTTGGTATTCCCAAATCAATGAGTCCATTCTTGATTAATTTACTCAAAATAAGAGAGCCCTTTTTACGTTTTTTTGAGATAGTCTGAGCTTCTTTTAAGCAAATATCCTTTAAAAGACTATTTTCTTTCTGAATTTTTAAAATCATATTATCAATATTAGGTTCACGTGAGAACATATCGCTTATATAATCTCTTTTTTTTATTAGCTCGTCTGTAGTGAGCTTATACTTTCTCCTTAGATCTTTTAATAAGAATAATTGGTCTTGTTTATTGCTAAATAATTCATCTTCGGAAGCTTCATTAGTTAGCATAGAGACCTGATAAGACAATTCACTTATATTGGAGGACAACTCCTCAACAATCTTATTTATGTTTTCATCAATAACACTTGATCTGGCAATTCTGGTTTGAATCTCATTAATGGAGTTTGTACCATCATTGTCAATAAAGGAAATTAATTCTGAGATGGCCTCTTTATTCTCATTAATCATTTTTTGATTTTTAACTTCTTCTATAAATTTTAGTTCCTGGTCAACATTTTTAATATTTATTTTCTTGAGCTCATTTAGTTGAAAACTTAAAAACTCCCTCTTTTCATCGATTTCCTTTTTTTCACTTACTATCTTATTAAGTTGCTTAGATGACTCAAGATATTTAATGTGATTTGACTTGTAAGATAATAACAAATCTTCGATATTAACAAACTTGTCCAAAACATAAAGCTGATAACTCTTATCTACAAGGAAAGATTGGGCCCCTTGTGCAAAAAAAGAAAAATAATTTGCAAATATTTCAATTACTATATCTGCTTTGACTTTGACATTGTTAATATAATATTTGGTTATTTTATTTGAACTAATTTTCCTTGTAATCTTGAACAAAGCGTTGCTTTCAATCTTAAAATTGTTTTCTAGAAGAATCTTTTCAATATTTTTACTTTTTAATCTAATAACAACAGATATTACAGTCTCATCATCTTTATTTTTAATTAGTTCATGAGGAAATTTCTTAGCAGGAAAAAAGACTAGAGTACTAAGCATCAATGACTTTCCAGCTCCAGTCTCTCCTGTCGCTATATTCAATCCATGACTGAAATTAACTTCAATACATCCGAGGATAGATAAATTTGCAACTTCTAGCTTCTCAAGCATTTTGCTTAATTTGCCCTTCTCCTAAAATAACAAACTTCTTAGTTGTTAGTTCATTAAGTCCCATCGGGCCAAAGGCATGTAGCTTTGTCGTACTTATTCCGATTTCAGCTCCTAAGCCTAATTCGTTTCCATCATTAAATCTTGTCGAAGCATTGTGCATAATAGCTGATGAGTTTACGGAATTAATAAAGTACTCGGCACTTTTCTTATCATCCGTAACTATTGATTCAGTATGAAGAGACCCATATTTCTCTATATGGTTTATAGCTTCATCGATATTGCTGACAATCTTAATATTCATTTCTAAATCTAAATATTCCTTATGCCAGTCGTCCTCTACTACTTCAATTATGTTTTTATTGTTAACTATTTCTTTAATTTTATTATTCGTATGAACTTTTACTTTATAGGATTCAAGAATTTTAAATAGGTCTGGCAAAATTTTTGAGGCTACCTTTTGATGAATCAAAAGAGTTTCCATTGAATTGCACACCCCAGGTCTTTGAACCTTTGAATTAACTGCNATTTCAATNNCTTTCTGCATATCTGCNAACTCGTCNATATATACATGACAAACTCCTTTGTAATGTTTTATAACAGGTATTCTTGAGAAATTAGATATAAATCTTATGAGANTTTCTCCACCTCTAGGTATTACTAAGTCTATATAATCATCCAAAGTAAGAATAAATTTCAAAGCTTCTCTATCAGTAAGAGGTATCATGTTAATTGAATTGGAATCAAATCCAGTCTCACTCAAAGCATCCTTAATAATCTTAATAATNCAAAGGTTNGTGTTAAAGCATTCTGAGCCACCCCTGAGAATTGTTGCATTTCCTGATTTTAGACACAAAACTGCAGCATCGGAAGTAACATTTGGTCTAGACTCATAAATTATAGATATAACACCTAATGGAATNGATTGCTTATATACCCTTAATCCGTTTGGTCTTTCAGTAAGAACCTCTCTCTTTCCNACAGGNTCNTCTAGCAAAATAACATCTTCAATGTTTTGCTTCATCTGATTGATTTTCTTTTCATCTAAAGTCATTCTTTCAATAAAAGCACTATTNAGATTTTTCTTTTCGATTGACGATAAATCNACNTTNTTGGCCTCAAGTATCTTGCTACTAGAATGTTCAATACCAGATATAATTTTTTTTAAAATATTATTTTTTTCTTCAGTTGAAGCTTTNGCTATTTGATAGGAAGCCAGCCTTGTGGATTTGGNTAAATCTTCAATTTGTCTCTTAATTTTATCATCCATAATTTATTGACCTTTTTTCTATAATAAATCAACCTATTTACAAGGTCAAAGTTTCTTGAGTATATTAAAGATNCNTAACNAGAGTCCAATCAAAGGAGAAGNNAAATGGAAGAAACACTATCTATAATAAAACCTGACGGAGTTAATAAAAAGNTAATAGGAACTATTTTAAAAAANTTCGAAGANAATGGTTTGGAAATTATACATATTAGGCGATTAACATTAACTACAGAACAAGCTNGCGAATTTTACTCAATCCACAAAGAGCGTCCTTTTTATAAGGAATTAGTAAGTTTTATGACNTCTGGTCCCTGCGTGCCTTTTGTAATAAGAGGAGAAAATGCAATATTAAAGGTTAGAGAGATAATGGGTGCTACTGACCCAGCCGAAGCAGCGAAAGGAACTATCAGGGCAGATTACGCAGACTCAATTGATAAAAACATAATTCATGGTTCAGATTCTAAGGAATCTGCAAAAGTAGAAATTCCTTTTTTCTTTGGTTAGGAAAGGAAAAATTTTAATTCATCAAGAAAAAATCTACCTAATTCGTTAGTTAGTCTATTTCTTTCTATTTTATCTAATATTTTCAAGTTCCCTACTTTTATACTTGCGTCACCACATGGATTAATCAGCTCAAATTTATTTAAGTCACATTTGATATTTAATGAGATTCCATGCAAAGTGACTCCTTTCTTAACTGCAACTCCAAAGAAAGATATTTTATTACCATCAACCCATAGACCAGGTCCCTTTTTACTCCTACATGCAGAGATATCTTTTGATTGTAAGAATTTAATTAGAAAACTATGCATCAAATCAACGAAGTCATGTAGAGAAACTCCCAATTTTTTTATATTAAGAACTGGATAAAATACTTGCTGCCCAGGACCATGAAAAGTTATATCACCTCCCCGTGAAGAGCGGATGAAAGGTATGTTCTCATATTCTTTATTCTTGGTAAATCTCCCAACAGTATAAACATCCTTATATTCTAGAAAAAGTAAGCAGCCTGGAGAGTCTTTAGTTAGAACATCCAGGTGAATAAGGTTGTGGATTATATTAAAGTCTTCATAATTTTGAGGTATATCGAAATTCTTAGTTAAGATTTTATTTATCACTATCGGTTATTATAACTATAATAATGAATAGTATGAATATCAGTATAGAAAAATTTATAGAGCATAAAGACGGTATTACCCTTAAAGTAGTTGATTCCACTAGTTATTCTCTACTAGCGGTAAAAGAGTCTCTAAACTCAAAATCAGATGATGCTCTAGATAACATAATGTTCTTCGACTTTAATAAGAACAAAGATGTCCAAAGTTTAATTAGTACATTCAATACCTACCCCTACTCTTCAGAATTTAGGTATGTAATNGTAAGTGGAATCAAAGAAAAAGATTCTGAGATAATAANGCANATACAAGACTATCTGTTGAATCCAATGAAAACTACAAAGCATATTTTTATNGTTGAAAATAAAAAAATAAATATTAAATGTCAGTTTGAAGGTTCAGATGATGATTCAGAAAAGGGAACGATAAATTTTATAAAAAATCAACTAAAATCNAGGAATATAGATTTGAGAGAAAAGAATNTCAGAGAGTTNGCTGTTAAATCTAAGAATAAATTATCAATCATCTCTTTNATNGAAAANATTCAAACCCTNAATAATGCTAATTCNCTTAATCAGAANTTNGTTGAGGATTTATTAAAAGACCAGAAAAGTGACTCTTATAANGAGGCCTACGATTTAATGAATTATATNAATAATAAGAATCTAAAAGCATGTTTGCTNGAGATACAAAAAACTAATTTCAAAGAAAACATATTTCTTGAAATATCCAGGATAACTTGGAGATTTAGAACTTATTTAAAAATTAAGAGCNTGAANNATGCATCATTTTCTAACGAAGAAATAATGAAGATGACAAAAGTNTCCAAGTATCAATATAAGTATTTTGATCAAGAGACTAGTCGTAAAAAAACAAATGAGATTCTACAAGCATTGCAAGCACTAAGNGAAGTTGATGTCTTAATAAAAACTACAAATCTGAGCTATGACAATATATTACTGAATTTATTTAAAAAACTNTGTAAAAATTAGGAAAGCTTTGAAATTCTTGAAATATTTCTGGAAGCGTTTCTTTTGTGAATAATTCCTTTGGATGCGGCTTTATGGAAAGCTGAAACAACACNACGTAATAACTCATCTTTATTATCGGANCCNTCNGCCAGNGAAANNTTATAAGCTTTAAGCTTGGTTNTNATACTAGAAAGNGCAGACTTATTTCTCAGTCTTCTTTTGACATCTTGNCTAACTCTCTTCTTTGCTGACTTACTTTTGTTTGCCATAATTTATTCCTTTATTTTCCTAGTTTTATCATTATTGTCAAACTTTTATTTAAATTATCCAAAAATAAAGTATTATTAGAAAATGAAATTCTTTCTAGATAGCGCTAATTTAAGCGAAATTAAAGANGCNTCAGAATTAGGNCTCCTCGATGGAGNTACTACGAATCCTTCNNTAGTAGCAAANGAAAATAAACAAAAGGACTTTAAAACAACCATCAAAGAAATATGTAAGATTGTAAAAGGTCCTGTTAGTGCAGAAGTAATTTCTACGGATTTTAAATCTATGAAAAAGGAAGCTCTAGAGCTTTCAAAGATAGATAAGAATGTTGTTATAAAACTTCCTATGACTATTGATGGAATAAAAACAACCAAGTTTCTTTCAAAAANNAAAATTNCTGTCAATGTAACCCTCATTTTTAGTGCTCCGCAAGCTTTGATTGCTGCAAAAGCAGGGGCTGCTTATGTAAGTCCTTTTGTAGGAAGACTTGACGANATATCCTCAAATGGAATGAATCTAATTACAGAGATTTCTGATATTTTCTTAAATTATGGTTTTGCTACTGAAATCCTTGTGGCAAGNATTAGAAACCCTATTCATATCGTTGAATCTGCTAGGATGGGAGCCGATGTAGCCACGTTACCCTTCAAGGTTCTTCTTCAACTCTTTAAACATCCATTAACAGATATTGGTTTAGAAAATTTCTTAAAAGATTGGAATAAGAAATAAAACTAGTTNTTACCTGCGATTAAATATTCAACATTTCCCTTTGTACCTTTAATTGGAGATTCAATTGGGCCACTTATATTCTCATAAAAACTATTAACAAAAGTATNAACCCTTTCTATGGCTTGATCACGATAAGATTGGTTCCTTACAATNCCGTTCTTACCTATCTTTTCTGGAGTTAGTTCAAATTGAGGTTTAATTAAACCTAAAAAAGTGTTTGTTTTACTGCTAAATTCTTTAAAAAAATCTTCAAACTTTGTAATAGAGATAAAAGAAACGTCCATAACTATAATATCAATTTCATCATTAATTAAATCTTTTTTAATGTACCTTGCATTCAATTTTTCAAAATTTATTACTTTAGTATTATTTCTAAGTTTGTAGTCTAATTGACCATATCCAACATCTACGCAGTAAACTTTAGATGCNCCCTTNTTCAATAAACAGTCAGTAAANCCCCCGGTAGAAGCGCCAACATCAAGACAGNTCATGCCTTCGGGGTTTATATCAAAAGATTTAATTGCTTTCTCTAGCTTCAGACCTCCCCTACTAACGAAATTATCTTTTAANAGTTTAATTTCTATTTTTGCCTCAATATCAATTAGTTTTGATGAAACGAGGACTTTTTCACTATTAACAAAAACTTCGCCNGAGAGTATATGAACTTGAGCATTGCTCCTAGTAAGAAAAATTTTCCTCTCTACTAATAATAAATCTAATCTTTTTTTCATAATATCAACCAATTACCATTAGAAGTAATATTAAGTATTCTAAACCTAATTATGNAAGAAGTAATTGTAAACAGAAAAAAAAATATTANGGTCTGTTGCTGTGTTATTCAGTTTGAAAAAAAAATACTGATTTTAAGGAGAAGACATACCGGACTTAGGGATGGATTATGGGAGTTNCCTGGTGGCAAACAAGAAGACGAGACNGCTATTGAATGCGCTAAAAGAGAAGTTTACGAAGAGATAGAATTNAAAATAGATAATATAAAGTTTCTTTGTAANGTAAAAAAAGAATATAAAGATATAAATATTGAATTAGAGAGTTTTATNACTTTTGCCGAATTTATTTTTAAACCTGTTCTTAAAGTACATGATGCCTACAATTGGGTTACTTTATCTGAACTTAAAAATTATGATTTTCCTGAAGCAAATCAGGAAATAATTGATATACTTATTTATAATGGATAAAAAGATTTTTCCAGATGTACTTAAAAATGTGGTAATTGACCATAATGATTTTTTTTGTGACAATCCCTCAATTTTGTATTTCTCAATTAATCAACTGGAAGTTTACTTAGAATCATATTCATTTGATAGTCTCATTTCAGCAGTTTCTGCTTACCCTCAAATTTATCTAGAAAAGGGGCTAGACCTGAATGAAACTTTTCTAAAGATTAGCCCATCAAGAATAGACTTATCAGTTGAAGAATCTAAGTATATTCTAGATAAAATTGCATCACCAGCTAGTATAGTTTGGACTGCTCATCAATACTTACTTTACTTGATTCAAAATGCAAATAGCCTTAAGAGGCAGTTGAAATTGATCCGTAAGAAAAATCATTTAGAGAGTTCTTTGATTGAAAAGAGGAAAGCTATTTCAAAGAAAAAATTTGAAGAATTTATTTATGGAGTTCAAAAAAAAAGNAAATAGGAANTATTAGTTTTTNTTAATTATATTAGTTATTATTTTTACTAAANTTNAAATAAAATTGTCATTAATAATTTTATATTTATTGGAGGAATATTATGGATTTTAAAAATAAAGTAATTATTGTCACAGGTGGGGGNACAGGGATTGGAAGAAGTACATGTATTGAGCTTGCAAAAACAGGTATCAAGCAGGTTATAGGTAATAGAAACGTTGAAAAAGGAAATGAGGTAGTAGAAATAATAAGAAAGAATGGTGGAGAAGCGGAATTTCTCCAAACTGATGTATCTAAATCTGAAGATGTTAAAAATCTTATAGAATTTACTTTAAATAAGTATGGGCAATTTCAGTATGCATTTAACAATTCGGGTTTACTTGGTGATGTTGAGCCTATAGCTACTCAAAAGCCAGAAGATTCATCATATATTGTAGATGTAAATATCAAAGGAGTTATTTATTGTTTNCACTACCAAATTGAAGAGATGTTAAAGTACGCCTCACCCGAAAACCCATGCAGTATAGTTAATAATAGTTCTATTTTATCTCATGCAGCATATGGTGGTCTAACAGTTTATTCTGCAACAAAACATGCTGTAACCGGTCTNACNAAAGGGGCAGCTCTCGAACTTGCTCAATCTAACATCAGAGTTAATGCCGTGGGGCCAGGTCCTATTAGAACCCCTATGCTAGAAAATCCAACTGATGGTCATCCAGAACAATTTGGTGGAATGGTTCCTATGAACAGAATTGGTGAGCCAAATGAAATTAGCGACGCAGTTCAGTGGCTNTTATCAGAGGAATCAAGTTACGTAACTGGTCACACGCTTATGATTGATGGCGGTTTTTGTGCACAATAAAAATTTGATGAATTAANGACTAGCAACCTTAAATTAGCGTGATTGCAAGTAAANNATTAAAAANTCTAAAAATATATAGTTTTTTGGTTATTGTATTCAAATGAATTTCTTACTTCTATATGTTTTTTTAGATGTAGTAGCTTTTAGCTCTATAATAATCTCAGTGCTCCCTTTTCATGCAAAAATGTTAGGAGCNGGTCCNTTCTTGGTAACAATCTACATATCAACTTTTTCNTTCATACAATTCTTTGTTTCCCCATTACTCGGACGATTATCTGACAAGCTGGGAAGAAGGCCTCTTCTTATTTCTTCATCAATTGCTGATATGATTTCTCATATAATTATGGCATTTGCTAACACATTACCCATGCTATTCATTTCGCGATTAGTAGCAGGGTTATTTTCTTGTAATATCTCTGTTGGATCGGCACTTGTCTCAGATTTGACTGATGTAAAAGAAAGAACAAAACATGTAGGCAGGTTTAATTCGGCTTATAGTCTGGGATTTGCAATTGGTCCTCTAATTGGTGGCTACTTAGCAGGGTCAGACAGCCTGAATCCTAAATACTTCAATTCTTCAATCTTTGCGGCTTTAATTAATATAGTCAATATATTTATATTAGTATTTTTCTTAAAATCACCAGCTAAGAAAGAAACTAATATCGATCATATTGCTGATAAAAAAAATAGCATTCTCTCTTTGTTAAAACTAAGAAATCTTACTTATCTTTTTGTACTATATTTTTTGGTTAATTTTGTTTTCTCTGGATTAAATGGAATTTTTGCCTTATGGTCTGAGGCAAAATTTCAGTGGGGTCCTCAGCAAATAGGGATAATGATGTCTTTTGTTGGCATACTACTTGCTTTCCATCAAGCTGTAACTATTAATCTTTTTATTAAGAAGTTTAATGAAAAAAAGACAATATTTATTTCAATACTTTTCATCTTTATTGGTATTTATACATTAACTATATCCTACGATTATATAGTCTTATCTATAGCTATATTCTTTTGTACTATGGGTATTGGAATATTAAATCCCACAATAAATAGCTTAATAAGTATCAACTCAAAGGAGAATCAGACTGGTTCAGCTTTAAGTATTAATCAGTCTGGTCTTAGTATAGCCAGGTTCACAGGGCAACCTTTTTCTGGATTTTTCTTTCAAAGTTTTAGTATAAATACTCCACTTTATATTGGCTTATTTATATTAGTCGCGGTACAAATATTTTATGCAAAAAAACTAAACTCTAAATGATTTTTAGTTAAAGGGTTGCTAATTAGCCCCATCTTTATTTCTGTAACACGAAGTGATTCCAGCAACATTTTGAAAAAATGCAAAATGCTCATCTTTAAGTATGTTCATCAACTTGTCACCTTCTTCTTGCATATTATTCTGAAAGCATGTTGAGGCCGCAATCGCGTAAAGCTGATAAAAGTCTGGCTTCGCTCTTAAGGCTCTTCCGAAGGCCCTTATAGCATTAGTAAGCTCTCCAAGACCTTTGTAGGAAAGTCCTAATAGGTAGTTCTTTTCAAACTTATGTACTTTATCTTCAAGCTTGGAGAATATTTCTATTGAAGTCCTATAAAAACCTTGTTCAAGACATTTTGAACCTATTTGAATTATTGTATCTCTATTCAATGGTAATACATTCGAAATCTTTGTNTAAAGATCNTGTGCTTTTTCATCTTCACCTAAACTAAAAANACAGCTNGCCTCAATAAGCATCTTNTCAAAACCATGTGNNCTTTCNTGTGAAATAGTNCTCAAACAAACCAAAGACTCATCATATCTTTTAGAATTCATTAGAGTTATAGACTTNTTNACTAAAGCATCAGAGTCTTCGGGGTTTTTACTTANAATATCATCATAGATTTCTATCGCTCTCTTTAAATTTCCAGCCTTTGTTTCTTCAAATGCTTCCCTNAGANAATCNTGGGGTTTATTTTTTTCTTCCATATATTTAAAATANCATATTTTCTGAATTGTTTATAAAACTTAGAATNTATGNAAGTNGTCANGATATATTATNTCNAACTTCGNATCTGAAAAAATAGAAAAAGATTCATTATCATCTAATATCGAATACCAAAACTCAAAATACTCTTTTCTTGGGTAACCCCAAGGAGTAACTTTAGATTTAGGGAAAATTAGTAAATAACCTTCCTCTACTTTTGATTTTAGAAAGACTTTATAGTCTTTAGAGTTATAAATATTTGAAGTAAAGTAAAAATAATCAGCCGGTGCAATATCTAGTTCAAAATATTGTATATAAGAGCCTGCACCATAGATTATCACCTTACTCTTTTTTCCTAATATTTGTTTTAGAGAATCTATTTGTTTAATATCAGTATTAATTTTTTTTGCTTTAAACGCTGAGTTGGATGATAAGAATCTATATTGATTATTAATTATTGTTGGCACACCATATTTATTAAAAGCAAGTGGGAACAACAAAAAGATAATTGGTATTATCTTTATGATTCTAAATTTTAAAAAATTTTCACTTAAAGATTTAAAGAAATTTGATTTTAAGTCAATATAAATAAAAAATAATATCAAGAAAGAAGTGCTAACACTAATAAATGAGAGGATAGTATTTTTATAAAAACAAAAAGTAAAATTAACAATAGTTAAGAATATTAAAAATACATATATGCTTAATTTCTCTTTTTTAATTCCTGAGATTCTATTAGCAATATATGATGACAGTATGCCAATGAACAATAACGCAATCCAAATTATTGAAAATTTTTGAATTTTATTGGATTGAATAGAATATTTGAGAAACTGTTTAGTACCAATATTCTCTCCAAAGGAATAGACGTAAACATACAAAAGACTAAAGGCCGCTATAAAGATTAGAAGTTTTATTAAGTTTTGTTTAATCCACANAGTTANTGCCTTTAAAGTATTCATCTTCATNTCAAANAAGGAGAGCATTAATANAGTCAGGNAATAGGNTATAAAATAAAGGACTCCCATGTTAAATGAAAAAATCAGAACTATTATCAATGTTGCGAATAATCTTTTTGATTTAATTCCGCAAGTAATAGCGACTAATACTAAGGGTAACCATAAGTCAGCTCTTAGTGGAGAATATTGAATAAATACCGACCCAAACTTCATGTCGATTAAATAAAATCTAAGGAATACAATCGTAAAAGCAGACAGGNTTAGAATATATTTNTTTCTTATCAAGAAACTTAATAATTTATAAAGTCCTANTAAGTATATAAAAAGAATNAGNTTTAGAAAAATATAAAAATTATAAATNTCAAAACCNATCTTNTCCCAAAGAGCTATTAGNAAGGGNATTAGNANATCATATTGNAAATACACTGAATTCNGATCGACTTTATTCAATATTCCTAAAGCTGGAATAGCAAAAAACTCTAAATCATATTGTTGNAAGAAGCCNACGGGTAGNATNGAACAAAAGAANATGAGAACACTATATGAATAGAACCTTCNTTTTGAATCATCCCTNCNNATAGCTNTGTAGAACAAGCAAGTATAGAANANGAAAAATAACCAGGATTTAATATTATAAAAGTGATACTCCTGNAACTGCCAATAGAAGTNNGAAGCNGNAAAATTNCTGCNAATCCAGAGTGNAAGAAAGATTAATATAAAAGATAATAAAGTATAATTTTTTATANCNCTGTTTGCTTCTATTNATAAAAGGNCTCTTTTGCNNGCTANGTATAAATTTAACGATANATATANAAAGGCTAAAAAAGTAAGAAGAAAAGATTCTATTCCNGTNTTAGCTAAAGACCANTAATTATTAAAAGAAGGGAANAAGTTTGCAGNTGGAACTTCATATATAGGAATGTTAACTAAGTTAGGNAAAAAACTAAAAAGTACGTAAATAGGTAAAAAAAGTATGANAGGGTANTAAGCATATNTCTTAAACTTATTACTANTAATNTNACTATTCATCTCACAATTATAGACATATTATATAAAAAAGTACGTNAAAAAAAATAAATGTNATTTGTTTTTTCGTATCTCAGGGTTAAAATAAAAAAAATATTAATTTTGATAGGAATTAAATGAAAAAGAAAATAATTATATTGTCTGGTGGTTTTGACCCTATACATTCTGGTCATATTTCGATGTTTGAAGAAGCTCGAGAACTTGGGGATATTGTAGTCCTGCTAAATTCNGATGAATGGCTTATAAGGAAAAAAGGTAGCTTTTTTATGGACTGGGAAGACAGAGAATCAGTTGCAAAGAATATTTNNGGGGTTATAGATGTTCTTCATTTTAATGATGATGATGGGACAGCTGTTCAAGGCATTCTTGATGTAGCTAAAAAATATCCTAATCATGATGTTTCTTTTGCAAATGGTGGGGATAGAAACAAACAAACAACTCCTGAAACTAAATTCTGCTCTGAGAATGGAATTAACGAAGTATTTAATGTTGGTGGGGGGAAAACGCAATCTTCTAGTAACATATTAGACAAATGGAGAGACTCTCCTATGCCNCGTCCTTGGGGGGAGTGGCATTCATATAAAGAATTTGANATAGATAATGCTAAGGCAAAATTAAAATCANTAATCGTAAAGCCTGGTCAAAAACTTTCTTATCAAAAGCATAATCACAGAAATGAACATTGGTTTGTAATTAAGGGTAACGCAACTATTGTTTTAAATGATAAAGAGCATATAGTGGAAACCTTTAAACATTTTGATATAGCTGTAAACGAATGGCATCAACTTATAAATAATGGTTCCGAAGAACTCATAGTAGTTGAGGTTCAATACGGTAAAGAATGTGTTGAAGAGGATATAGAAAGAAAATAAATTGAAATCNNTAAATATTGTCATCCCTTGCCTGAAAGANGCNGAGAATCTTAGATTCCTCCTCCCTCAAATTATCGAAAACTTAGATCCTACAAAAGTTGAATATGAAATTATTATCGTTGATAGTTGTACACCTATGGATGATTCTCCAGATGTTTGCTCAAAGTTTCAGAATGTTACTTATGTAAATACTCTAGGGATAGATAATTATGGAAGTGCTGTTAAGACAGGAATTAAGACAATATCTAAAGAGTTTACTTTATTTATGGATGCAGATGGATCTCATAACCCTAAATTAATTCCTAAAATAATGGAAAAAATTGGACAAAACGGAATCTGCATAGCCTCTAGGTATTGTTTGGGTGGAAAAACAAACGATAAAGTTACATCAATCTTCCTGTCAAAACTTCTAAACTTCGTTTATTCACTGATTTTAAGAGTTAATTGTTCTGATTGGTCAGGCAGCTTTAAAATGTATGAGACTAAGCTATTAAAAGAAATTGATCTTAAATCTGAAAATTTTGATATAATCCCAGAAATCGTATTTAAAACTACAAAATTAAATAATATTAAAGATATAATAGAAGTTCCATATACTTTTGATACTAGAGTTCACGGAAAAACCAAAAGAAAACTAAAAACTTACTTAGATTTCCTTTTAACACTTATAAAATTAAGACTTAGTTGACTAATCCAAATTGAGTTCATATTTAATCATCATTTCTGCTAATGACTCAAATTTGGTTTTAGGTTTCCAACCTAGTTCCTTAGTAGCCTTAGAACAATCACCAAGAAGTAAGTCAACTTCAGCAGGTCTATAAAAGTCCTTACTGCAAACAACTATCTTCTTTCCACTATCCTTTGCAATAGCTACAGTATCTACACCTTCTCCTGACCACTCAAAGTCAATCCCAGCATGATTTAAGGTAACCTCAACAAACTCTCTAACTGAATGGGTCTCACCTGTAGAAACAACATAATCATCTGGTTTTTCTGATTGAAGCATTAGATGCATAGCCTCCACGTAATCGCCTGCAAAACCCCAGTCTCTTTTTGCATCTAAATTACCTAGGACTAATTGATCTTGCTTACCTTTTTTAATTCTAGCTATCGCTTTAGATATCTTCTTTGTAACAAACTCATTGCCTCTCAAAGGTGATTCATGATTAAATAATATTCCGCAACAACCAAATATATTATATGATTCACGATAGTTCATTGTGATAAAATGTGAATAAACCTTAGCAACACCATAAGGTGACCTAGGATAAAAAGGAGTTTCTTCATTTTGAGGAGTCTCCATTACCTTTCCAAACATTTCTGATGATGATGCTTGATAGAACTTAGTTTCTGGTGAGATAGATCTAATAGCCTCTAGTACTCTTAAAGTTCCCAAGCCTGTCACTTCTGCTGTGTAGAGTGGAGTATCAAAACTAGCACCAACGAAACTTTGAGCTCCTAGATTGTAAACTTCATCCGGCTTTACAGATTCTATAACATTTCTTATGTTAGTCTCTTCTAATAATTCGAATTCTTTTATTTTAACATCTTTATCAACACCTAAAATCTCAAGTCTTTCAGTGTTGTAATTAGAATTTCTTCTTGCAGCACCATAAACTTCATAACCTTCTTTCAATAAGTGTTGTGCTAGATATGCTCCGTCTTGTCCGGTAATACCTGTAATTAAAGCTTTTTTCATTTGGAATTCTCCTGTCCTTGATATTATAAATTAATAATAAAAGATTTATACTTAATCAATTTATACATTAAAATGAGTAAAATTCATACATTGCATTAAACATTACAGAAAATTGGTTCTTAGACCCCTGTCTTTTGACAAGTTGACTATTACCAGCATCACCCATCAGACGGTCATAGCCTACATTGAGGAGACCTGTTATCTTATCACTTAAAGGAAAAATAACATTGTTAGACAGTGATGCTTTATATATTCCTGACTCAGGTTTATAGAATTTATACATAGCTTTAGGATCATTAAAAGCAGGGTAAGGTGTTCCGTACCATTCATTCAAATAATCGCCATTTGCATAATTAAAGGAAATTGAGGTCGTATTAACTAAAGGTTGTTTAAAATTTACCCATCCAAGTGTTTCATAATTTAATGAAAATTCGCTATCGTATGAACCGCTGTAAAAATCTTTAACATCTGTAACTATTACATAACCCAATGAAAAATTATATGGAAGAGAGTACCCTAAATCTAATCCAACCTGGAAGTGAGGGTCGATTTCTTCAAGACCTGCTAAAGAATTATCATCTCCATTCTGCCTTCCAAAATCATATTCTCCAAACAGGCTTAAGCTAAATTCCTGATTATCATAAAGACTTAAATCTGCATATGGTCCATAAAAATTAAATTCATTTAAAGTAGTTTTGCTTTGATCCTTATAGGTTAAAGCGATCATAGGAATCCACATAAATCTTCTGGAGCTTGATCCATCATAGGTTGGCTTCGAAATAAAACCACCGCCGGCATAAATGGATGTCTTAGGTTTAACATCATCGTGGCCTTTTGAATAAGACTCAAAAGTTGAGCTTATTAATACTATTAGTAAAAAAACTATAAATTTATTCATCTCTAACTTCCTTTTCTTCATTATAAATCAATTGCAACATAACAATCAAGATGAGAAAATGTCTCATCTTGAAGTATTAAAGTCAAGGAATAGAAAGAAAAATTATTTATAAACAAAGTATTTCATCAATAGGTATCTTAATACAGCTGTAGGCATTAGCAATATTGCTTGGACAAAATATAAGTTGTAATCAAGTTGGTCGCAATAATACAACACACCGACACCTAAAAAATAATTAAGTGCATATATGAACACAAATTTAGGTAGATTTGAGTAAGAGTTATTTTTAAAAACAATTCTGCCAAAAGTAGTAAAGTTAAATAAAATACCTGCAATCGTTGATATCAAAGCAGATATTGTAAAATGCACACCTATCCACAAAAAGAAAGCAAAGATTGAATAACCAAATAAGGTATTCAAAAAGCCTACACAAAGGAACAAAATAAATTTTTTATTTTGATTAAACAAATTTAGTAGCTTTTCCACTGTATGAATCTTACCAAAGAAAGTAGATAAAAAAAATTATTTTAGAAATTTAAAGAAAAGTTCTTCTTCCTCATTAGTAAGCGGTGGAGACATCCTATGGAGTGGATTTGATTCCATAGAGCCTGTTTTTGTTACTCTACTCTGTATCTTAGGGAAGTATGTTTGATTTGGATCAACTGGGACTATAAAGACAGATGGACCGCTAGAATGAAAATATTTTAAAAAAGTTTTATCTGTATCAAAATTATTATTCAATTTATATGATTTAAGTCCCCAAGCCAAAAATAACTTTTCCCAATTAGGAATTCCTAAGCCACTTTTAATATCACAGCCCATATATTCTCCATCAAAATAATTTTTTTGAGTCATTCTAATTGAGGCATAACCAGAATCATCAAAGATGAAAGATTTAATATTCAGTTTATTTATCATCATCGTACCGATTTCTTGAAGATTCTGTGAAAAACCGCCATCACCTTCTAAGTGAATTACTCTTTTCTTATTATTAGCGAATGATGCTCCAATTGCAGCCGAAAGACCATATCCCATGGCCGCCAGACCTTTATTCGATACAATCTTTTGACCAAACTTGGGAGTAAAAGCTTGCTTAAAGGCTGTAAAAACCCCTCCACTACTACATGGTACAATGACATCCTTTGGTCTTGAAATGTACGATAGTTTTTGCATTAAAAGGTAGGGTGATACATATTTATTTCTAGTTTTATTGCTCTTATCTATAAGAGGAAAATCATTTTTTACTTTTTTGCAAAATTTAATCCATTCAGAATTAGAGCCAAGGTTCTGACGTAGTATCCTAGGTAGAAAATTATTGACATCAAATGAATAAGGCCATTTAACTTTTGGGTGACCTTTCTTAAGCTCTCTCTCATCTATATCGACCTGAATTATATCCCCTATAGGAATAAATTCCTTCCAATTAAAACCTGTCTGCTGCAAACCAAGTCTTGTACCCAACGCTAAAAGCAAGTCCGACTGCTGAATAATAATATTTGCATGTCTTTGACCCCAAGTGTTAGGCATACCAAAATAATTTTTATTTAGAGCCGAAATCCTATCCATCCCATTCCAAGTTGTGAAAATAGGAATGTCTAATTTTAAAAATTGTCTTCTCAGATCATAAGCAACATCTCGACTCACACCCCCTCCAATCAATATTGAAGGTCTTTTAGATTTTCTTAGCAGAGCAGAGATTTGATTAATCTGAGTTTTAGTAGCTATATTTAATATTTGCTTCTTTATTTTTGTAGATGTTTTACCACTCTTGAATTTAGAGGCTTGAACATC
>NZWH02000010.1 GCA_002701865.2 bacterium
GAGGGCTGGCAGAATTGGCAATGCACCGGTCTTGAAAACCGGCGTCCTCACGGACTTCAGGGTTCGAGTCCCTGGCCCTCCGATTTATTATGAGTTTTTATATAGTTCCAACGCCTATTGGCAATCTTAAAGATTTTTCAAGTAGATCTATTGATATACTAAAGAATTCCCACATCATACTTTGTGAAAAGAAGGAACGTGCATTAAAACTTTTAAATTATTTTCAGATTAAGCCCACGCTTTTAATAGCTTATCATGATGATAAGTGTGAAAAAATAGCCCCACAAGTTATAAAAGAGTTGCAAAACAAAAGGGATGTTTCTTTAATATCTGATGCTGGAACTCCACTAATATCAGATCCCGGTCATAAAATCATAAAAATACTTGTTGATAACCAGATTGAACCAATTTCTATTCCAGGACCAAGCTCTATTACCTCCGCATTAATATTGACTACTTTGGACATAAGCAATTTTCTATTTTTAGGTTTCTTGCCAAAAAATAATAGCAAGATACAAAAGATTCTTTTTGATAATCTTAAACTAAATATTCCACTAGTAATTCTTCTAAATTCGAAAGAATTAATAACACTATTAGATATTTTAAATAAAGACTTTAGAAATACTTTCCTATCCGTCACGAAAGAAATATCAAAAATTAATGAAGGGACAAGGCGTGGAATGGTAGTTGAAATAATTGCTCTATTAAACGACGAATTCTTTAGAAAGGGGGAGTTTACTTTAACTATTAAAAGCAAGGACAAAAAGAAAGAAGGTCCAGACTTAATAGAAATATCTAGCTTACTTGCTTCACTAAAATCTGAGGGTCTATCACTAAAGCAAAGTGTAAAAATAATTAAAGAACAGAGTAAAGTAAGTAAGAAAGTTATTTATACTGAAGCCTTAAAAATTTGGGGTTAACTTTTAGGATTGAACTTAGACTTGAACCCAACTTCATTTTCCACCATAGAGGACACTTTCAAAAGAGATTCCTCACATAACTTATTAGCAGTCAGCTGAGCCCCAATAGGAAGATTGGATGATGATGTTGCAAAAGGTATGGAAATTGAAGGTAGCTCTGCAAGGTTAGCAGGTATCGTGAGAATATCAGAAAGATACATACTTAAAGGGTTATCTTTTTTTTCACCTAATTTGAAAGGTAATTCAGGAGAGGTAGGAGTCAAAATACAATCTACATCTTTAAATGCTTCGTTAAAATCCTCTTCTATCATTCTTTTAACTTTTATCGCCTTTAGATAATAAGCATCATAGTAACCTGAGGATAGAGCATAAGTTCCCAACATTATTCTTCTTTTGACCTCTTCACCAAAGCCAGCGGATCTATTCTTTACATAAAACTCATCTAAGGTTTCTGATGTTGTTTTTTCATTGAATCCATATCTGATTCCATCATATCTCGACAGATTAGAACTAGCCTCGGAAGGTGCTATTATATAGTAAATTGCTACAGCATATTTGGAACTTGGTAGGGAAACATCTGTTATTTGAAAACCCATTTTCTTTAATTTTGCTACAAGAAGAGTAAAATTTTCCTCGATTTCCGAATCTAGTCCTTTGTTTAATAAATCATAAGGAATTCCTATATTAAATTCACTTGGCGAAAAATCATTCTTCTTCAATGCTTCATAACATTTAGTAGGAGCTAGTTTGAGAGATGTTGCATCTCTACTGTCGAACCCTGAAAGTGCATCAAGTAATATAGCAGAGTCATGCACATTATGTGTTAGGGGGCCGGCTTGGTCAAGGGAAGATGAGAATGCTATCATCCCATATCTGCTAATCCTTCCATAAGTTGGCTTTAAGCCAACAATCCCACAAAACGAAGCAGGTTGCCTAATTGAGCCACCTGTATCTGTTCCAATTGACGCTACAGCTAATCTTCCAGCAACAGATGCTGCAGAGCCTCCACTAGACCCTCCCGGAACCCTTTTATGGTCCCATGGGTTTAATGTTGGTCCAAAGTAAGATGTTTCAGTTGATGAACCCATGGCAAATTCATCCATATTAGTTTTACCTAATATTATTGCACCTTTATCCTGCAATCTAGTTTTAACAGTTGAATCATAATTAGAGACATAATCTGAAAGCATTTTTGACCCACAAGTACATATTTTATCTTTAACCAAGAAAATATCCTTTAAACTGATTGGTATTCCAGACAATAGGGAGATGTCTTCCCTGCCCTGCTTAAACAGGTCATCGAATTCGGATGCTTTAGTTAATGCCTCATCCACATAAGTATCAATGTATGCATTTAATTTATGTTNAACTTTTATATTCTCAAGGAAGGCTTCCANAATTTCTGACGGCTTGAAGTCTTGATTCTTAAAACCTTCTGCAACAGATTCAATTGTAAGTAGTTCAACATTACTCTTCATCTATAACTTTTGTAACTGCAAAGAAATTATTTTCTACTTTGGCTGAATTCTTTACAACATCCTCAACTTTTAATTTTTCAATTACAGAGTCGTCTCTAACCGAATATTCAACNATTTTTTCATCTTTACTTATTTCTGTAGTATCAGCTTGATCAAGAAGNTCAATATANTCTANAATATCAGAAAAATTTTTCAGAAAACTATCTATCTTACTTTCTTCAATTGAAAGTCTAGATAACTTAGATATTTTTAATACTTCTTTTTTCTCTATCATATNAAAGCCCTTAGATNCTAGTTGATTTTACTAAGAATAAAATCTAACACATTTTCNTCTAATTTGACGTTATTAGCCCGATTAATTTCTTGAACACAAGTAGGACTAGTAATATTAATTTCTGTTAACTTTCCACCAATAATATCTATTCCTGCAAAATATATATGATTATCTATTAAAAAATCTTTAATTTGATTGCAAATATAANAATCTTCTTTGGTAATCTCNGTAGGAGAAGGTCTNCCNCCGGAATGAAAATTACATATAAAGCTACCTTCCTTTGCAATTCTAAGTATGGCGCCCAAGGGTTCTCCATTTAATATAATTATCCTTTTATCACCTTTATCTACTTCTTTTAAGAATTCTTGCACAATATATGTATCTTCTACTAAGTCCACAGAATTAAATCTTTCACCATCATACCTTTGAACTCCTTCACCTCCACACAAATTTAACGGCTTAATGACAANTCCATTNGAGAACTTTTTTGCATATTTATCCAATTCTATCTTAGTAGGATTTTCTAGTATAAAAGTTTTTGGAATAAGATTTGGAAAATTCANNGTACAGAGCTTCTCATTGAAATTTATNAGAGCAGAAGGATTATTGACTATCATCACATCATTCTTTATAGATTCTAAATATGAACAAGCATCCAAATAANCATCATCTACAGGNGGGTCAGATCTCATAAATATTACAGAAGAACTAGCTAGGCTAAAATCCTCTAAAATATGATATTCAGATTCGCTTTTAATATTTAGACCAGATTCTATTGCCCAGCTTGAATTAATNAATACTGATTCTTTTACAAATTCTTTTTCTATAACCTCAACAGCTCTAGCTTCCTTAGCTGCAACTATATTAATTTTTTTTGATTCTCTATTATAGGTAAANTGTATTNCTCTGTGATCACAAACTAGAATATTTAATCCTTTTCGTTGAGCCTCAAGCATCAGNAGGTAGCTTGTATCNTTTTCTGGGTCAATAAAGTTTTCCGTACTTAATATNAACAGTGCTATAGGATTCATTAGATAATCTCAACAAATTTTTTAAAATATTTTTTTGAGTCATGGGGGCCTGGNGAGGCTTCTGGATGGTGTTGAACAGAAAAACACTTATTCTTTTTAGATTCTATTCCCTCAACNGTCATATCATTTAAATTTATATGGGTTATAGCAACGTCACCNATCTCTTTATTCTTAACAGCAAAACCGTGATTTTGAGANGTAATCTCAACTTTATTTGATTNCATTTCCATAACAGGATGGTTCCCACCTCTATGACCAAATTTCAACTTGAAAGTTTCCATACCAAGCGCCAGAGATAAAAGCTGGTGCCCTAGGCAAATCCCAAAGATTGGCTTATAACCAATNAATTCTTTTATNTTATTAATTGCATAAATNGCTGCGGCGGGGTCACCAGGACCATTAGATAAAAGTATTCCATCTGGATTAATACCTCTAATTATATCTGGGCTAGTATCACAAGGTCCTACAACAAGATTCAGGCCAAATTCTTCATTNAGAATCTGAATAATATTACTTTTACACCCGAAATCATAAACAAAAACTTTTTTTGCATTTTCTTCACCTGGAACGAAATAAGTTTCTTTGCAGGTTGCTTTTAGAGTCAAATCGTTACCCGTCATTACTGGGAACTTGCTAATTTTATCTTTCAACCTTATCAAGTCTTTATCATTACTAATTATACATTTTTGGGCACCATCTCCTCTAATAATCCTTACTAGCTTTCTTGTATCAATCCCTGATATTCCAACAACTTTNTTTTGTTTCAGATAAGAATCTAAGGATTGCTTTGAAGNAAAATTCGAAGGATAGNTACAGTGCTCTCTAACTATCAATCCTTTTGCAAAACAAGAATCAGATTCGTTATCTGAGTCATTAATTCCATAATTACCAATATGCGGATAAGTCATTAAGACAATTTGTGAATGGTAAGACGGGTCAGTCAATATTTCTTGATAGCCTGTCATAGANGTGTTAAANACAATTTCACCTAAGGCTTCACCNTTAAAACCAAAAGAAAATCCCTCAAAGACTTCACCATTTTCTAGNTATAAAATACAATTCTTATCCATTAAAACACTAAAAATACTTCCTTTAATAGTTTTAGTCAATTAGAATAATTATTGAGAAAACATGAAACTTCAATCAGTTAGGAATCTATTAGTAAATATTAGCAATGACTTTTTCTATAAAGGCTACTATCCTTGCGAGNGATTTAAAATCATATCAGCTTAAATACTGGTTAACTTTTATAGTTAATATTTACTTAAAACTATATCATAGGGTAAAAGTTATAAATCCTGAGAATATNCCACAAGTTGGTGGAGGTGTCATAGCCTCTAATCATTTATCCCATCTTGATGGAATAATAATTAATTCTATAACAGCTTTTCATACAAGAAGGAAGATAAATTTCTTAGCCGCTGAAGATGTTTATAATAAAAACTTTCTATTCAGGTTTCTTTGTGACCTTGGAAATTGCATACCTGTAAAAAGAGCCACNAGTGATAGAGTTGCATTGCTTAAAGTTATAAAACTTCTAAAAAAAGATAATCTATGTGGGCTATTTCCNGAAGGTCAAAGATCTAGAGATGGAAAGATGGGTNAAGCAAAACTCGGTGTTGCAATAATGGCTTTAAAATCTGGCTCNCCAATAATTCCTCTTGCAATTAAGGGCACGTTCGAAGCTTTCCCTAGAAAAACTAAATTTATAAAACCTGCCAATGTTATTTTAAAATTTGGTGAGCCTATTAGATATGATATAGAGAAAAAACCTTCGAAGGAAAGGATTAACAATGTAAGGGATGAGATAATGAGTAAAATTCAATCCTTATACAATGAAATCAGCTAATATTGAATTTTTCTTTGATTATTCCAATTATAATTCCGGGATTTCCTTTTCCCTTAGTTTTTTTCATAACTTGACCCATAAAGAAGCTAATTAATTTATCTTCACCCTCTAACAGCCTTTGTTTTTCATTAGGGTTCTCTAGTAAAACTTCTTCAATGACTTCTTCTAATAAATCTTCTGAACTTTCTTGTTTAAGATCCATTGAGTCAATTAGAATCTCAATATCATCATTTGAGGTGCTTATCTTCTCTAAAAGCTCCTTGGCGGAGTTATTATTAATCTTCCCTTCCTTAAGAACCAATAAAAAGTTGGCAAAATTCTTTACATCAAGAGCAAAGCTATCTAGATTTATATACTTAATAATTTCTGAGATACTCCATTTACATGCAAGCTTAGGATCTTTAATGATGTGCAAGGTATCATCAAAGAATTTTGAGAGAGTCTTGTTAGACAATAATATCTCAGAATCATCTTTGGATAATTTGTAATCAACAGTATAAGTAGTTAGCTTTTTATTGTAAGACTGGAATGATGAATTACGAAGTTCGTCTATTCTTTCACTAGTTAAGATTAGAGGCTTCAAATCAGGGTCAGGAAAATATCTGTAATCGTGCGCTTCTTCTTTAGATCTCATAGAAAATGTTTTATTTGAATTAGAATTAAAAAGTCTTGTTTCTTGTANAACTTTCTCGCCATTATTTATTAGCTTAGCTTGTCTTAAAATTTCATATTCGATAGCTTTTTTTACAAATTTAAAGGAATTTATATTTTTGATTTCAGCTCTAGTGCCCAACTCAGTTTCTCCAACTCTTCTAATTGAAATATTAGCATCACAGCGAAAGTTCCCTTCTTCCATATTACAATCTGAGACATCGGCATAAATTAAAATATTTCTTAATTTCTTCAGATAACTTACTGCTTCATCAGCAGTTGAAAGATCTGGCTCTGATACAATTTCTATTAACGGTACGCCTGCTCTATTTAAATCAACCATAGAAAACTTATCAGAGATATCATGTATTAATTTTCCCGCATCTTCTTCCATATGAATTCTATTAATCCTAATAGTCTTATCTTTGCCATTTATATCTGGAATGACAATATTACCATTTGATGCTAATGGTTCATCATATTGGCTTATTTGATAACCCTTTGGTAAGTCTGGATAAAAATAATGTTTTCTAGCAAAAGTAGATTTAGTATTAATTTTACAATCTGTTGACAAGCTAGCTAAAATTGCCAAGTCTACAGCCTTATCATTTATGACCGGAAGAGCTCCAGGTAAGCCTAAGTCCACCACTGACACATTAGAATTGGGTTCTTCTCCAAAATCGTTATTTGATGGAGAAAATAATTTTGTTTTTGTTTTTAGTTGAGAATGTACCTCAAGACCTATAACTGCCTCAAATTCCATAGAAACTCCTTTAAAGAATTATTAAACATATTACCTGCTAATCAAGAATATTATTTAATAATTTTTCCTGTTTTAAAATACCAAAGAACTAGATCTAAAGAAGATAGTGTTAAGTTATGTCTGGAACCAACTTTTCTAAGAATATTCTCGATAGCAATATAATTTTTTTCATTAAGAGTTTTAAAATCTAAACTTATCAAACCGCACTCTTTCATTAAGTTAATTATATGCTTATCTAATATTGCGTAATCATTAAAACCTATATTCCTCAAGAAGTGACTTGCGGCCTTCATGCCAACACCTTGAACTTTAGGATTAGAAGAAAAGAAACTTCTTCTTCGATAATGAGAAGAGTTGTCATTAAAGATTTTCTTAAAACTGTTATTATAAGAGGAGCGAATATACTCTCTAGTATTGTATATGTATTTACCTCTTAAATTATAGAATCTATAGCATCCTTTAAGCTTCTTAATGATCTGAGTTAAGTCCTTATTAAATACAAAGTCATCTTTTTTTAAGATATCTACTGTGGACAATGCTAGCTTTGCACTTGTTCCCGCAGCTAAAATTACATAAACTAATTCCAAAAAGGTTTCTTTGTAGCCGTCTTTATTAATCTCAGAAAATATCTCTACTTTACTATTAACTTCAGATTTTTTTTCTTTTAGTACTTTATCGATTACAAGATCTATATTTAGTTTACTCATTTGATTTCATAATCTTTAGAACCTGGCCAGGATGAATCTTATTAGAGATAAGGTTGTTCATCTTCTTTAAATCTTTTGTTTTTATTTTAAACTTTTTAGCAATCATACTTAAGGAATCACCTTTTTTAACAACATAAATAAATGACTGATTTTTGTTANATGTTTTATCAACATGAACTTGTTTATAAATTAGCAGCTCCTGTCCAGTAAAAATAGAGGTTGATTCCAAGTTGTTTAATTTAANAATCTCTTCTATTGAATTTGAGTATATTTTACCAATCTCACTTAAGGTATCGCCCTTTTTAACTTTATATTTANACAAAACCTTTGATCGTGGGCTGGCAGATAGTTGAGCATAGACCTTTTTCTTAAATCCATTAGGAACATAAATTGAATATGNACCATCAGGTGGTGTCATCTCTCTTAAAAGTGAAGGATTTATTTCTTTAAGTAATCCATAATCAATGCCAGATATTTTTGAAATATATTCTAAGGAAGTTTGGGGTGGTAACTCTACTCTTTCTAGGTCTATAATTGGATCCACAATTTTGTTACTGAATCCAAATTCGCTTAAATTTTTTGATATATGAATGACAGCAAGAATCTGAGGAATATAATTTTTAGTTTGCTTAGGGAAAGTATACTGTGATAGATACCAAAAATCTCTAGATTTGTGCTCTTTAATTGCGTTCTTAACAGTATTGTCACCTGAGTTATAACCAGCCATTGCTAGCTCCCATGATCCAAACTTCCTCTTAAGACTAGTTAAATATTTGGCTGCAGCATATGTAGACTTTTCAAAGTCNCTTCTTTCNTCTATCCACTTATCTACACGCAANCTAAAAATTCGACCTGTGCTNGGCATGAACTGCCANAGTCCAACTGCTCCTGCACTAGATACAATGTCAACTTGAAATGCACTTTCAATCATTGACAAGTAAATTAAGTCCTCTGGTATATCATATTCTTTGAAAATTTGATTNATTCTATCACGAAAAAGNCCTTGCCTTCTATATGTTTGTTTAAAAAAAACTCTTCCTTTTTCTGTCTTTGAAAAATAATTAATAAATTTATTTATTTTATCTTTTTTAAACCTNGAATTATTAACTGTCGATACTGAAACTATACTATTGTTAAAATTATAATTCTCAGCTTGGCTGGGNAATATTAAAATNAAANAGATGGCTAAAGTAAAATAAAAANTTTTCATTATTTAAATAATTTTCTNATNGATCTTGCAGCTTGCTGTATTCTTTGCTCATTTTCTATAAGAGCAAATCTTACATATTTGTCCCCACTTTTACCAAAACCGATTCCTGGAGAAACAGCAACATTACACTCCGTAATTAATTTTTTNGAGAATTCTAGTGAACCTAATTCTAAGAATTGGTCTGGAATCTTCGCCCAGACAAACATAGTTGCTTTTGGTGACTCAATCTCCCAGCCTACCTTATTTAATCCATCAACAAGCCTGTTCCTTCTTGATTTATAGTTTTCTCTAATTTCATTGACACATTCCTGNGTCTCGTTTAATGCNGTAATGGCTGATATTTGNATTGGTTGNAATATNCCATAATCCAGATAACTTTTCACTCTTTTAAGTGCTGATATAACTTCACTNTTCCCACACATGAACCCAACACGCCATCCGGCCATATTGTANCTTTTAGATAGTGANAAAGACTCGACTCCAACATCCATTGAACCTGNGGCTTGAAGAAAGCTAGGAGCTTTATAATCGTCAAAGCAGATGTCAGCATAAGCAAAATCATGTATAACAATGATCGAGTATTTCTTCCCAAGAGCCACAATCTTGGTGAAAAAATCTAATTCAACAGTTTGAGTTGTTGGATTACTAGGNAAGGAGATTATTAATGCTTTAGGNTTAGGTTTAGACTTTAAGCCTTTTTCAATATTTTCTAATAATTTTTTATCATCTATTGAGTTGTATTCTTTTATATTTCCNCTAGCAATCAGAACAGAGTAGCTGTGAATAGGGTAACAAGGATCGGGNACCAATACTGTTTCACCAGGAGCCAATAAAGAAATCATTAAATGTGACANTCCTTCTTTCGACCCTATGGTGACTATAGTTTCNTTTTCTGGATCTAAATCAACATTATAATTTCTTTTATACCAGTTACTTATAGCAAGTCTTAATTTTGGTAAGCCTGCNGAAACTGAGTATCTATGATTTCTCCCTTGAACAGAAGATTCCAATAATTTCTCAATTATGTGCCTTGGTGTTGGTTGGTCAGGATTTCCCATACCAAAATCAATAATGTCTTCACCTCTNNTTCTTGCCTCGTATTTAAGTTCATTGACAGACGAAAATACATACTGGGGCAATTTTGACAGGAGGGAGAAGTTTTNACTATTAATAGACATGTTTTTTAAATATAATATAGCTATATAATAAATTGTAAATGACCAAGGAANGCTATTGAGAAAATCTGTACAAGACTTACAATCCATGAAATCAANTAAAGANCNTATAGTAGCTCTAACAGCTTATGATTTTCAGACTGCTTCTATCATAGATTTTTATTGTGANCTTATACTTGTTGGTGATTCCCTTGGGAACGTATTTAANGGGGAAGAGACAACTCTAGGCGTGACAGTTGATGACATGATATACCACGGGCTATCCGTATCAAGAGGAGTTAAGAATGCTCATCTTTGNATTGATATGCCTTTTATGTCCTATCAATCTTCCACAGCTGAAGCATTAAAAAACGCGGGAAGAATAATAAAAGCTACAAAAGCTCAATCTGTTAAANTNGAAATTAGCCTTGACACTATTCCTACAATTCAAAAGTTAGCTAATGCAGGTATACCTGTTGTTGCNCATGTTGGACTCTGTCCACAGTCATATAATNTATATGGCGGATATAANAAGCAAGGTAAGACNAAGACTAACCAAGATTATATTTTAACTCTGTCTAAGGAAGCTGAAAAAAATGGNGCCTCANTNGTTGTAATTGAAGGTGTTCCNGACAATNTAGGTTCAAAGATCACTANAACTATTAAAATTCCNACAATTGGNATTGGTGCAGGNAAAATGTGTGATGGNCAAATCCTTGTCACCGANGACATGCTTGGAATAACACCCTCCCCTCACCCATCTTTTGTCAAAAATTATNCTAATATTAGAGGACTNATGAAAAAATCAATTAGTAAGTATAAAAATGAAGTCAAAAAAAATAAATTNCCTTAAAATTATTACTTCTTCTAGTGAAATGCAAAAAATTTCATTAGATATAAGAAGGAAAGATAAAAAGAAAATTTCTCTAGTTCCTACTATGGGGGCGCTTCACGATGGTCATTTAAGCTTAGTCAGGAAAGCTAAGATGAAAAACTCTATAGTGATAGTTACAATTTTTATCAATCCGATACAATTCAATAACAATGAAGATTTGAAGAAATACCCGAGCAGCATTAAAAAGGATATAGTTAAACTTGAAGAACTTGAAGTAGATTATTTATTTGTACCAAAAGTTAGAGAAATATATCCAGATGGATATCAGACAAAAGTTTCCGTGAGTCATCTCAAGAATCATCTATGTGGTTTAACTAGAGATGGACACTTTGATGGTGTTACTTCAGTGGTTTTAAAACTTTTTAATTTAACTATTCCTGATTATTCTTTTTTTGGTGAGAAAGACCTGCAGCAATTAATTATTATTAGGCAGATGGTTAAAGACCTTAACCTTCCTATAAAAGTTATATCTAATCCCATAGTAAGAGAAAAGAATGGGCTAGCCATGAGCTCCAGAAATATAAGACTTTCAAAGAAGGCAAGAGAAATTGCCCCTCTTATTTACACAGGACTTATAAAGGCAAGGGAAGAGTTCAAGAAAAATAATAAAGTTTTAACAAAAAAAATAATTAAGAATCTTAGAGAATACTATGCTAGTAAGAATATTACTCACATTGAATACATTGAAATTATAAATCCAAAAAATTTCAGCTATCCCTCAACTCCAAGCGCTAAGGACTATATTTTGGTTGCAATCAAGCTAGGATCAATAAGATTAATAGACAATCTAAAATTTTAATTTAAAATACTTGTTGTGAATCTTACAATACTAAAGTCAAAAATTCATAGAGCTACCGTAACCGAGGCAAACCTCTATTACGAAGGTAGTATTACTATAGATAAATCCTTAATGGATGCCGCCAACCTTCTACCCTATGAACAAGTACATATATTTAATCTTACTAATGCAGAAAGGTTTATCACTTATGTTATCGAGGGTGAAAGAGATACAGGTGTAATTTGCACTAATGGTGCTGCTGCACACTGCGCGAGAAAGGGAGATACTTTAATAATAGTTTCATTTACTCAAATGTCACCGGAAGAAGCATCTATTTTTAAACCAAAGCTTGTTTATGTAAATCCAAAAAATATCCAAGTTGAGGCTGAGCTAATCGATGGAAAGCTTGTAAAGCTTCTAGGATAAAAATTAACTAAATTACTTAAATTAAAATACAAAATTAAGTACAAAGTGATAAAAGACCAGTATTATTGACATTTTTTTGTTTATTTTGTTGACTTAATTTTTTATAAGAGTTATAAATAATTCAACTTAATTATATTAGGAAAAAAAATGAAAGCAATCATTCTCGCAGCTGGAAAAGGTCAAAGACTTCAACCACATACCAATGAAATACCAAAATGCTTACTAACACTTGATACTCAAACTATATTAGAGCATCAGATTAATCATTTAAAAACTTGTGATATTGATGAGGTTAATGTTGTTGTTGGATTTGCTAGTAATAAAGTTGAAGAATTCCTAGGTAATTATGATTCATTAGGAATGAAAATAAATACGATTTATAACCCCTTTTGGGAGACTACAAATAGTTTGTTCTCATTGTGGGCTGCAAGATTCCAATTAAATTCAGACGTCGTACTTCTTAATGGTGATGATGTTTTTGAACTTGAAGTAATGAAACAAATTCTATCAAATAAAGATGACATTTGTGTTCCTTATAAAGTAAAAAAGGAATATGCTGCTGAAGATATGAAAATACAGATTAAAGATGGCCTACTGTCATCAATAGGAAAGAATCTTAAAAATGCATCTGGTGAATCTGTTGGTATAAGGGTTTTCAGGAATGAAGGGGTCGAAATCTTAAAGAGGTCTCTAGAAAAAGAAATAAGAACTGAAAGCTTTAATTTAAAATGGTATGCATCAAGTATTGAAAGAATTCTTCAAAGAGGACATAAGATTAAGACTTTAAATATCAACAGCTTATACTGGCATGATGTTGACTATCCTAATGATTTAAATAATGCAAAATTAAATATAAACAAAATCTCTTCCAAAAAAATAGCCTCTAAACTCAAGATAGTATAAGAATAAAAAATGCTTCCAATCATTTTATCTAACGGACTAGGAATAGATTCAGAAAATTTAGATTTATTTATAAATGAAAAAATAGGAGGATTAAGCCTAACTGAGAGAATATTATTAATTCTAGCGTCAGAAGGATTTAGTAATGCGGGATTAATTGCTGACATTCCAGAAATAAGCTTTAAAAGACTAAAGAAGAAATATCCCGACTTTAAAATTCATCAATCGAAGAATATATCTGATTTTGTTAATAAAGAAGATATTTTAATTTTTCAGAATAATGTTGTTATAAATAAGAAACAACTTCAATCCACTTTAGACATTATTAAAAATCAAAAAGAATCAACTACTATAAGAGGGGATAAAAATAGCGGAATATTATTTCTAAAAAAAAATATAAGTTTTAGTGATGGTACCAACTATAGCGACTTAAATAGCTTAAATGCAACTTTAAGGAAAATTGAGCCTAAAGATTCTCCAATAAAGCTTAGTACTAGTGAGATAGGGTCTAATACAGGAAGGGATTTCCTTTTTGATCATATAAGTAAAAATGTTAGTGGCTGGTTCTCAAAGACAATTAATAGTAAAATATCTATTCCAATAAGCAAAGTTCTAATAAAAACCTCGCTCCATCCAAATGTAATAACATTCATTGTAGGGCTTATTGGAATATCGTGTGGAATTTTTTATGCAATAAATATGCCTTTTATAGGAGCAATAATTCTTCAGTCCGCTACGATTCTTGATAGGTGTGATGGTGAAGTTGCAAGAATTAAACTTAGGGAATCTAAGTTTGGACAATGGTTTGATACAGCTTTAGACCAACTTTCATACTTTTCTATGTTTCTGGGCATCAGCATTTGTATGAATAATCCAAAATTTTTTCCATTCACTGCTGATAACATTATCTTTAAGCAATTGTCTATATTAAATATACTTTTATATTTAATATTTTTAATAACAATCTTGTTTTTCATGCTAAGAAGAACTCAAAATGGAAGTCTTGCATATTACCCAAGCGAAGTTGATAAAATTGTTCCTTTGAAAGATAGATCTTTCACTTATCGAATAATGACAAAGTTTAGATTTTTATTAAAAAGAGAATTTTTTTCCCCTGGCATGATTCTTATATCTTTAATAGGCTATGAAACCGCCACTATATTAGCATCAGTTTTATTGATAGGAGGTCTCCTCCATCAGGTGTCAGATTTTATAGAACTTAGGAAAAAAATTGATATCACTTATTAAGCTTTATGATGCAAATTGTTACTAAAAGAAATATTAAAAACCACGCGGTTGATAAAAAAATTAACGCATCTATATTCATTTCTTATACACCTTCCTAAAGACGATTGCAGTCAAGAAAACAAAAAGACTTATTAATACAGCTTTTGATAAAAGTGACCATAAACTTTTCTTAAATATTATAGAATTAGAACTATTTATATCTTGTATTAACCATGAAGCAAAAAGAACAACTAAAAGTAATGGCAGATATATCTTAAATATTTTATTAAAGAATTTTGGGATTCTAATTAAACCCCCTCGATTTATCTCACCTACTGGATTTTTTGGTGCAATATAGAAAATAAATATTACAATTTCAACCAAAGCTAATATAATTAGAAATATTGTTCCTGCCCAAAAGTCGAATTCATCTAAAAATTCTGGTAAAAAAATTACGGCTTGTGAAAGAATTAGTATTGTTCCCAATACAATCATAGAAGCTCTCTGCTGACTATAATTAAACTCTTCAACTACAAAAGTTATTACTGGTTGTAAAATTCCTATTGATGATGTTAATCCAGCAATAAACAATAAGAAGAACCATAAAAACCCTATGANATTTCCATACATTATTCCATCAAAAATAACTGGCATAGCTATAAAACCAATAGTGAATGCGCCAGACTGGGCAATTATGACGGCACCTGATATACCTAAAAATGCTACTGCTGCNGGTATAACGATTGAGCCTCCAAAAACAACTTCTACNAGTTCATTTATAGATGCNGANGTTAGTCCTGATAGAGCAATATCCTGATCNTTTTTAATAAATGAGGCATAGGTAACAATAGCACCAAANCCTAAACTCAAAGTAAAAAAGACTTGTCCCGCAGCAGCAATCCAAACTCTAGGATTAGAAAGATATCCAANATCAGGTGTCCATAAAAAATTNAAACCTTCTATTGAACTAGACACTGAAGTTTTCAATGTAAAGGTATAAATAACAAGAAAAATACTCATTAAAAAAAGAGTAGGCATAGCAATCTTAACAAACCTTTCAATTCCATTAACAATACCTTTTGAAAGAATTTTATAATTAATATAAATAGTAATCAAAAAGCATGTATANGCATAAAAGGAAGGGGTAAGGAAAATNGAGTCTTTATTTACACCTATATAATTTTTAAAAATATCTCCNTAAAAAGACATCTTAGCAGAGGGGTCAGNAAGATTNGATTGAAGATTTCCTAATAAAGAATTTATAGAATAACCTAANGTCCAAGACTCTATATAGACATAGTAAATTGATATTACGAATGGAATCCATATTCCAAACAAAGAAAAAATTTGTATTGGNTTCTTTATATTNAGCTTATTNGATATACCAAANGTNGTCCCTTTGCCAATAGAACCTCCATATCTCCCTATCCCCCACTCTATCCACATCAAAGGAATCCCGATTACTATAAAGCAAATAATATATGGGAGCAGAAAAGCTCCTCCNCCATTTTCGGCAGCTTGGACTGGAAANCTCAAAAAGTTTCCTAGCCCAACAGCATTTCCAGCCATTGCTAAAATCAGTCCATAACGAGTTAACCAAAAATCTCTTTTTTCCATAGTAGTTATATATAAAATAACCTCAAATTAATAATCTTGACAAATATTTTAATACGCTTATCTTATAAAATTCGGAGTTTTATAATGGTATTAAAAAAAGAGTCTAAAAATAAGNGGAAAAGTACAAAAGATTCGAAGAAGGCTANTAGTCCGCAAAAANAGAAAATAGTATCNTTAAAAGATGTGAAAGCAGCTAAGAAGACTAAGAAGACTATAGTTNCTAAGGTAAAACACAAACTTCCAGTTAAATTTAAAAATGAAATAAAGAAAATGTTAAATGGAATGAGTGATGAAATTCTAAAAGATATATCAAAGATAATTAAAACTGAGTCAAATCACNTNAAACATGATGTTGGTGATTTCTANGATAATGCCTCTAATGANAGAGAAAGNGACTTGTCTTTATCTTTAAATCAACGNGATAGACAAAAACTTGTGATGATTGAGGATGCANTAAAAAGNATNGAGAGTGGTTNATATGGTATGTGCCCAGCTTGCCAAGANCCCATTGATGAAAACAGATTAAGAGTTATGCCTTTCACAAGATATTGTTTATCATGCATGGAAGAAGAAGAATTTAACACTAATAATCTTTAAATTTAATAATTTTTTTCTTATTTGGATTCATTATAATCCCTTTTTCTGTAATAATTCCGCTGATTAATTTGTTAGGAGTTACATCAAAGGCTGGATTTACAACTTTACTGGCTTTAGAAACAATTTTTCCATTAATCTTTAAAATTTCCTCGTAAGACCTTTCTTCTATTTCAATCATCTTACCCTCNGGGCATTCAAAATCGAAGGTTGATAGTGGCGCAGCTACGAAAAANGGAATTTTATGATATTTACAAGCTATAGCTAANTGATAGGTTCCGATCTTATTAGCAACATCTCCATTCACAGCTATTCTGTCTGCTCCAACTATTGCNAAATNAATTTTCTTTTCCCTGATAATATGTGANGCCATAGAATCTGTTAGCAAGGTACAATCAACATTATCTTGCTCACATTCCCANACTGTTAATCTTGAGCCTTGCAGNAANGGTCTTGTTTCAGTGGCAAAAACTTGTAATCCCTTATTCTTTTTATTAGCCGCTTTAATAACTCCAAGAGCTGTTCCAGGACCAGTTGTTGCTAAAGATCCTGTATTGCAATGTGTTAAAACCTTATTGTTATTAGTAAAAAGTTTAGATCCAAATTTAGAAATCAATAAAGAAACTTTTTTTTCCTCATTAAAGATCTTTAATGCTTCTTTGTAAAATAATTTAGATAAATATTCCCAACTTTTACCGATATTTAAATTAATAATATTTTCGAATCTTTTAATTGACCACATCAAATTTACTGCTGTAGGTCTAGCAGCAGCAATCTCTCTTAATCTGTTGAATACAATCTCGGGTAATTCACCCTTAGGCCTTCTTGCAAGGCCCCTTAGAGCTAAGAAAGCACCGAAACTTCCTGCTACACCTATCGCAGGGGCTCCGCGAATGCTTAGATTCTTTATTAATTTAATAATTGCTTTATAGTTCTTAGCTTCAACATAGTGAACTTTAAAAGGTAACAAGGTTTGGTCTAGAACAAAAACAGTATTAGATTTAGAAAAATAAATTATATCTCTCATTTTTTTTTAATCACCATGCTAATCCAATCGTTTTTATGAATTATACTCATTATGCTAAATTTTTCTTCAATTAATAATAAATTCAAGCTTGAAATACGAGTAAATAAAAATCCGGAAATTAAAAGAAACGAATTTGGATTTAATTTTTCATATATCTTATAAATATTTACTAGCAAGTATTCAATGGAAATATTTGCAATTATTAAGTCATAAGTATCTTTTATATTATCAAGCTCTTTTAACTGAAAATCTATATTGGACAAATTAGTATTTAATTTTAGATTTTTTTTTGCTTGCTCTATTGCATCGTAATCATTATCAATTCCGGTAATCTGAGATTTAAAAACTTTAAGGGAAAAAATACTTAAAATTCCTGAACCCGCTCCAATGTCTAGTATAGAATCAATTTTCTTTTCTAAAGAAAATATATATTTTATCTTTAATAAGAGCTCAAGGCATGAACTAGTCGTTTCATGATGGCCAGTACCAAAAGCAATAGAAGGATTAATTATAATTTCATTATTGCTTCCAGTTGAATCCCAAGGTGCTATAACTTTATAATTAGAGCCAACACTAACAGGTGTCAAGAATTTAATCCAATTATCTGCCTCTTCGCTTTTAAAAGTCTTAACTGTCGGGTTTCCAACAAGGGATGCTAATAAATTTTCTTTGAAATTGACACTATTATTACAAAAGCTTATAAAAAAATCTAGGTCATACTTTATAGAAAATATAATTTCGACTTTATATCTTTCTTTTTCTTCATATTGAGTAAAAATACAATTAAAATTTTCATAAAAAAATAAGAAATCATTTTCTGGAATTTCTTTGCTTGTATACAGCTCTATGAAATACATTTATCTTAAAGTAGGTTCTCAAGATCTTTTATAAAATCTGATTTAGGGAACTTCTTTTTGTAAAAATTTATTAAAGTTAGCTTGTCTGCATCTTTTAAAGTTTTAATTTGTGATAATGCTATAAGGTATTGAGCTTCTTCACTATTTCTAACTAGGTTAGGGATTAAGGTCTCAGTATTATTTAATCTCCCTAAAGCTGAGCTAAACTCTCCCTTTTTGACATAATAGTTGGCTACATATATTCCTCTCTTCAAAATGTACCTTTGAGCTTTCTTATATATTCGTTCGGTTTCTGGCATATATTCAGTACTTTTATAAACAGCGGAAAGAGTGGCATATATATTAAGAATATCCTTAGCAGGATCAAGATTTTTATCTTTACCAGATATCAACATTGAGTGTGATTTTAAAATTCTAAAAGTTGCATAATCTCTTTTGGGATGATTAACCTGATTCTTAATAAACTCTAAATATTCATTTATTGCCAATCCATACTTTTTCCTCTTAAAAGCAACATTCCCACTTAACAAATATGCTTCCCTTGTATATGATGAATATGGATACCTAATTTGGAGGGTAGTAATCATATCCTCTAATAGACTAAAATCAGTATGATTTAACACAAGATATTTCTTTTTCTTATCAATTTCTTTGACTATCAAATTGTAAATCTCCTCATCTGATCCAGTTAAGAAATCTTCTCTTTTGGAACAAGAAGCAAGGATAATTAAAACAAAAAAAACTTTTAATAATCGATTGAACATAGATGCTATAATATTGTCGTGTCATTTTAATGTCAAGGATTAAGAAATGAATAGCTTCTTAGATTATACCGAAATTCAAATTACNTCAGGAAATGGGGGGAATGGACTAGCTTCATTTAGGAGAGAAAAATATATTCCNTTTGGTGGACCAGATGGAGGGAATGGGGGCAATGGAGGAAGTATTNTTTTTGTTGGCAATAAAAATATTAATTCCTTGAGAGATTTTCGCAATAAAAGNGTATTCAAAGCTGTTAATGGGGGCAACGGTGGGTCTAATAANAAAAACGGAAGAAATGGAGATGATTTAGAAATATATGTTCCCCTTGGTACAGAAATTTATGATATGAGAGACAATGTTAAAATCGCAGATATCACTATNGAAGGAAAAGGANTAAAAATTTTAGANGGTGGAAANGGCGGTCTTGGTAATACTTTTTTCAAATCTTCAACAAACAGAGCCCCTACTAAAGCNAAAGATGGAAAGATGGGAGAAAAATTAAAGGTTGCATTNAATCTAAAGACAATTTCTGATTTGAGTTTAGTTGGCTTTCCAAATGTTGGGAAGTCTTCAATAATTACTAAAATCACAAACTCAAAAGCTGAAGTTGGGAATTATGCATTTACGACACTTAATCCCAACATTGGGGTTCTTAAAGGGGATGTAGAAGATTATCTAATAGCCGATATACCAGGCCTTATAGAGGGGTCCTCTTCAGGAAAAGGATTAGGGCANAANTTTCTAAAGCATATAGAGAGGTCGAAATTCCTGATTGAAGTTCTAGATTTATCATGCAAAGACTTAGACGAACTAAAGTCTCAACATTCTATTCTTATAAAAGAACTTGAATCCTACAATAAGGACTTACCGTTAAGAATTAAGTTGATAGTGTTAAANAAATTAGATTTGTGTCTTTTTGTAAATGATATTGANGAATTTAATCCAATTAAAGATTGCAAGAAGATTNCTATTAGTTGCCATAATAATAATGGGATAGAATCACTGAAAGAAGTAATTGAGGNCTTTAAGCTTTAATTAATTCTTGNATAAAAGTANCCCTATTATCAGATTTCATAATACTCTCCCCAACTAAAAAATTTGATATTCCCACTTTTTTTAANGTAGCAACGTCTTCAGGGCATGTTATTCCACTTTCACTTATCAGAATCGCATCATTTGGAATTTTTTTATATAGATTCATTATATTATCGTTGCTAACATTGAAATTTGATAAATCTCTGTTGTTTATTCCGAAAATTTTAACACCAGCCTCTATACCTTTAATCAAGTCTTCTTCGTCGTGAGCTTCGTAAAGAACATCCAAATCATTCTCTCTTGCAAGCTTCAAAAAATTGCTTAATTCACTTGAACTGAGAATTCTACCAATTAACAATATTGCATCAGCTTCATAAAACCTACTTTGAATAATTTGNTACTCATCAACAATGAAGTCCTTTCTTAATAAAGGTAGAGTGGTAAAAGTTCTGACTGAGGGGATATAATCGATTTTACCCTTAAAGAAGATTTCATCTGTAAGAATTGATATAGCAGAAGCACCTCCNGCTTCATACTCTAAGGCAATTTTTAGAGGCTGAAAATCTTCCAAGATAANCCCTTTTGATGGNGAAGCTTTTTTAATTTCTGCAATAATNTTGACAGTATCATTNTCCAAGAAAGATGAATNAAAATCCCTTTTTAGATATNGCTTATTCTNGATACCTGACCTTAGGTCTTCAATAGGAAAACTCTTTTTTAATAAAGANACTTCTTTTATCGTATTTNAAACTATCTTATCTAATATATCCATTGATTAACCAAGTATTTTTATGAANTTGGAATTTATTTCACCTGANGTTATTTTAGACTCAATTTCAAAAAAAGCATCNTCAAGTGAATCAGCGTTTCCTGACACATATAAGCCCGCTCCTGCATTAAGGATNCAAATATCTCTTCGAGAATCTTGGATAGTATTATTAAAAATACCTTCTGTTATNAGTTTAGATTCTTCGGGGGAGTTGATAACAAGAGAGCTAATAGATGACAACTTGAAGCCATATTCTTCTGGGCTGAATTCATACTCATGGATATCATCTCCCNNAATCTCTGCTATATAAGTATTNCTACAAATTGAGATTTCATCCATTCCATCAAAACCGTGAACTACCATTGCTCTTTTCACACCCTGCTTTTGTAGNACCTTTGCCATAACAAGCATTAGGTCTTTGTCGTANACTCCCATAACTTGGGACTTTGGTCTTAATGGATTAACTAATGGACCCAGTATGTTGAAAATTGTTCTCATTTTTAACTCTTTCCTTATATGNCCTACGTTCTTCATGGACTTATGAAAATTTGGTGCATATAAAAAAGAAAAATTATTTTTCTCAATAGATTTCAATGAATCATTTAGTGAATTATCAAGTGGTATACCCAAGCTCTCTATTAGATCNGCGCTTCCAACCTTNCTAGAGACAGACCTGTTTCCATGCTTTGCAATCTTTACTCCNAGAGATGCGAGAATCAAAGAGCTAATAGTTGATACATTTAATGTCGACTTAGAATCACCACCAGTACCGCACAAATCTAACAAATTAAAACTGTGTGATGGAGCAATATCAATATTTNTTAGAAGAACATTGGAAGCAAAAAAGATTTCCTCTGCAGAGGGTTTCTTAATCTTTAGAGCAGTCAAGAAAGATGCAGCNTGAGTATCACTNAGNCTACCCTNCATCATAAGAGAGAAAATNGAGTCAATCTCTACTTCTGATAAATCTATTCCTTCACATAGTTTTTCGAGGATATTATTAATCATTGCAAGGCTCTTTTTGATATTGTATCAAGAATGCCATTTATAAAACCACAAGATTCATCNGAGCTATACTTTAGAGCNAGNACTATNGCCTCTTTTATACTTACTGGAACTGGTATCCCTTTGGAGAATAAAATTTCAAATACAGCAATTCTCAAGATATTTAAATCTACAGAATTAATTCTATCAAATCTCCAATTCTTAATACTNTGATCTATTTGATCATCGATTGGCTTAATNTTCNTCACNCAGCCNTGTATTANTTCGTCAGCTTTATTCTTTATAACATTTCTTGTTACAACTTTNCTTGAATTAGAGAAAATATCCCTCAAAAGTTTGTAAAAATCGGAATCATGTCCNTCTATTTTCTCATTTAAATTATATGTTTTTAAGAAAACTTTGAACTTTTCTAAATTCCCAANATTAGAAACTAGTNCCTCAAATTTGGCCTTAGCTATGATTCTCAAAAATATTTTATTATTACTTAAAGCCGANGAGCCTATTACTATCATATCNTCATCTTTAATCTTCATTACCTTCAACATNTAATAGTTATTAATAGGATTTGTTTCCCAGAAGTTGGAAATATTTANNTTAAAGTCNTCAATATCAAATGAAAAATCTGCTGATTTTACATCCAAGCTATACATGAATCTTAATGATAATTCTCTAGCTCTTCTATNTATCCAATATCTCACTTCTAAAACTTCCTTCTTAGCTTTATTAAGCTTNCNAAGCTAAGGGCCGCCTCTGTAGCCCTATCTTTTGGCCCACCATTTGCTCTTTCAATAGCCTGATNTTGGTTTTTGACAGTTAAAACAGCNGATGTTATGGGTGTATCNTTATCAANACTTATCTGGATTANTTTATCAAATATNGCATTTGAAATAACATCATANTGNGTTGTCTCNCCCTCTATTATGCATCCTAAGGCAACTATTCCATCTGGCTTATGACTTTTACATACTGCATTAATTAAATATGGCAACTCTAAAGACCCTAAACACTCNATTACATTAACTTGAATTTTTTCCNTGGCNAATTCTATATCAAGAANNCTTCTTGCNTTAGCTAGCTGNTTCTCGGATATGTCTTTATAGAATGTACTGANTACAATATATATATTTAATTCTTTATCAGAATCTATTTTTTCATCATCTTTCATCTTTCTATTCTACTAGACTTAGCTTATGTCCTAATTTATTTTTTTTAGCTTGAAGGTATNTTTTNTTGTCTTTACCAGGANCTANTTCAATTGGAACAGTCTTTGTTATCTTTAAACCAAAACCGTCTAGTCCCACGACTTTACGAGGGTTATTAGTTAATAATCTGATTTTTTTTAAGCCTAAATCTCTTAAGATTTGTGCACCAGTTCCATACTCTCTCAAATCCTCATTTAAACCCAATGCATGGTTAGCTTCTACTGTATCTAGTCCATCATCTTGAAGGGCATAAGCTTTAATTTTATTACTGATACCTATCCCTCTACCCTCTTGTCTAAGATACAACAAAACTCCCTCTCCTTTTTTTCCTATCATTTCTAAGGCTTTATGCAGTTGGGAGCCACAATCACATCTTTTAGAACCTAACAAATCACCGGTAAGGCACTCTGAATGAACTCTAACAAGATATTCTTTATTGGACTTAATGCTACCCATAACAAGGGCCAAATGAGTTTTATTATCTATCTCACTTTCAAAAGAATGGCAGGTAAATTCTCCAAAATCGGTGGGAAGACTACATGATGAAGACGCAGAAACAAATGATTCTTTTTTTAGTCTGTAACTTATCAAGTCAGCTATTGTTGCTATTTTAATTTTATGTTTTTTTGCAAATTTTTCACAGTCATTTAATCTAGCCATTGAACCATCATCATTCATAATTTCACAAATAACTGCACATGGCTTTAATCCAGCAATTCTTGAAATATCTACAGATGCCTCAGTGTGGCCAGCACGGACAAGGATACCTCCATCTCTAGCCACTAGAGGAAACATATGTCCTGGTCTATCAAAGTCTCCTGCAGAGGAAAAATCTTTTGAAACTAGTATTGCTGTTCTAGATCTATCATGTGCGGAAATACCTGTAGTTACATCTTTCTTCGCATCAATTGAAACAGTAAAAGCTGTTGAGTCTAAATTTTCATCAGATGGCTTGTTTACCGGGGCTAGGTCAAGTTTTTTAGCTTTAGAAGTATTAACAGATAAACAAATTAGTCCTCTTCCATGGGTTGCCATAAAATTTATTACTTCTGGAGTAGCAAATTCTGCCGCAACAATCAAATCCCCTTCATTTTCTCTATCTTGGTCATCAACAAGAATGACCATCTTACCTTTTTTTATATCTTTTATTGCATCTTCTATCTTTGATATTGGCAAAATACTACCTCTTTAACAGCAAAATACTTACCCCTAAATAATATACATTTTAAAAAATAAACCAAGCATAAAAATAGTTAAAAAATTCTATTGACTTTTATTGTGGTAACTATATTTTAAATTGTAGTCATTACTTCTGGAGGATTAACTTGAGAGTGCATGAATTTTCATCAAATAGCCAAATTTCATTTTCTTACTTATTAGGTGGGGGGGAAGAATTTAAAGAATTTGAAGAAGAAATCTTAGATGACTTAGAAGAAGAAATTGACTACGATGATGATATCTGGGAAGAATCAGATGAAGATGAAGAAGAAATTGAAGAGGAAATTGATTCTGGGGATGACACTGAAGATGAAGATGAATTCGAGGACTTAGAAGAAATTGATGATCTAGATGATTTAGGTGAGTTAGAAGAAATTGATGAATTTGACGAAGAGGACCTTGACGACTTAGAAGAAGAAAATTAATCTCGTTTTTCACTTTTCATATGCCATTATGGGTGTTGTTCTGAATCCATTAAATAAAGACATAAAAAAACAGTTTGTTTGTGAAACTGGTGATATGATTTATTGGAAATATGTTATCGAATCAGAAATAGATTAAGTTTTCAAAAAAATAAGCTTAACAACCAGCATAGATAGGGCGGAGGCTGCGCATGAGATAGCCATAGCTACTAAAAAAGAGTAGCCACTCCTCAACATAAAGGGAAGAATTAAAAATAAAGGTATCGTAGCAAGGCCAAAATAAAGAATCTCTTCACTCAACCTAGCTATTCTAACAACATCTCTACTCTCAACATATATCCAAATAAAAGTTATAAGTGAAACTAAAGGAAGTGCGATAATAATAGCTGATAAAACCGTGTTTCTTTTTGCAATCTCAGAAGCAAAAACTATCACAAGAGCAGTGATGATAAACTTTAAAAAATATTGAAGCATATGACTATTATAACAAAATGTTTTTGAGTTTTTAAAATTATTAAATATTATAAAATTATGACAACCTTAGATATATACATCGAAGAAAGATTAAAAAATGAAATAGTAAGAATTAATATAAGTAATAGTAAAATTATAGAAATCTTTCTAAATCAAGGAAGCTCTTTTGGCTCAAATCACTCAACAACATTATTATCGATTGAGGCTTTGAAATTTCTATGTAAAAAAGAAAATTCCATCACTAATGCATTAGATTTGGGTTCAGGGTCTGGGATATTATCAATTCTGATGAGAAAATTAGAAATTTCCAAAGTTTTCGCGTGTGAAATTGATGAGTATGCAAGAAATGAATCTATATTAAATTTTGCATCAAATTTCAACAATAAGGTTGATTACCCAAGGTTTATTCAAGATCCTCTCCATAAAAAATATTACTACAATCTGATAATTGCAAACATATCAGGATCATTTTTACCAAATAATTTTTTAGAGATCTCAAATATAATAACCCAGAATGGGTACCTGATAATTTCTGGTTTTAATTCTGAAAAAGAGCAAAAATATTCTATTCTTGCAAAAGAGTGTAATCTTTTGCCTGTAAAGACTTTTAAAGATTCCTCTTGGTTATCAATCATATTTAAAAAAAATGAAATTAATACTTGAATGCCCAGAGCCGGACTCGAACCGGCACGGTATTGCTACCGAGGGATTTTAAGTCCCTTGCGTCTACCTATTTCGCCATCCGGGCAATCAAAAATATCTATGAATATTACATGAATAGAGGGTTTAAGGGAATATGTAAAAAAAAAGAGCAAGTTTTGANGCTTGCTCTTTGATAAATAAACATNNCGTACATTGAATCTTACATATCAAAATAGTANTGAATCATTGCACCTAATGTGTGTTTTATTTCGTTCTCTTCATCAGCTTTCTTGTAACCAACATGAAAATGTAAATTNTTNTTGACTAAATAGCCTACAGAGACTTGATAGACTTTATCATCTATTGCTTCGTCTNCTTCTNCAGCTTCATTAGTTTCTTGGGTATATGTACCACCAACATTAAACTTNTTATAGTAAAAATCTAAACCAGTTGTCATATAATCTCTNTCATGNCCATCTTCGCCAGTTAAATGCTCAATCNTCATAAATTCAGTAAGTATTCTCATACTNAAATTTGGAGCAATTAATGATTTATGCATNANAGAAATTGAAGATCTCTTTTCATCATTGGTTAGAGCCGNATTATCATNAATGGCAGATGAATTTGCTGANTTACTTCCCAGGTTTTTTGTAGCTTTGGACTGTTTTGCATGTCCTAATTTGTAGGAAAGACCATCTACAAAGTTATTACTTANTGAGAAAAAATTCTTCCCTTCTAATGAAATAGAATATGATGAGAAGTCCTGAGTATTTGAAACTCCACCATCAGATTTTTTTGTTTTTCCTCTATCAGTAATTACAGANTTACTTAATGAGGTTGTATCTTTGAAGAAAGTAGAAACATCTAATTTATGAGTACCTAAATCTTCAAAATTCTGTTTTAAAGCTATNCCATAACCTAGCCTTTCAACTATTGCATACTCTTCTNCTTTCTGATATCCCCATATTCCAGGAAATANATGATAGTCCAAGCCAACTGAAGGATTAAACTTTCCNCCATAAAGAGTAATNCCACTATCTGTNGAATAAGACAATATAAGCTTNTTTATAAAGAGCTTATGGTCTTCAAAAANTTTATCCTCAGGGACTNTAGTAGCAGCGCCACCATGTGAGTGCCCANCTGATTCACCTTCTATCTTGATATCTGTGAGTAAAGAAAGATTTTTATTTAAGTTATANCCTATCTGTANATGAGAATGNGTATAAGCTTCNTCAACTTCTTCCTTCTTTTCATGTGCCTCTGTTATAGTATCAAAGTGNACTTTAAATCCACCATGGATATAGAACTTTTTATCAGAACTTCCATGACTTGAATGATCATGACTTGAATGGTCATGGCCCTCATGCGCATCATCTTTCGCATAAGAAAGTGTAGGGTTAATACTGCAAATCAATACAGTAAAAATTACTAAAATTATATTCTTAAACATTTATAATCTCCTCCGCCTTAAAATGTAACATTATAACATAACAAGTTTTTACTTAGAATCAAGTATTTTTTATTTTGGAAATTGGAAAAATGATTGTAAAAATAATTACCAACATAACAATTATTGTTGGGCCCGTTGGAGTATCAAATAAAACAGAGGAATACAACCCTAGAATTATAGACAAAATACCTATAATGGATGAATTTATGCCCATTTGAAGTGGGGAATTAGATATTTGCTTGGCGGAAGCAGCTGGGATAATCAACATAGAGGTGACCAATAATATTCCGACGATTTTAACGCATGTAGCAACAAATATTATAAGTAGAGTTAAAAAAATTGCTTGAATAACATTAGTATTTATACTTTCTGATTTTGCTATATTTTCATCAATAGTCATCAATACTAATTTATTCCAGATTATAGACAAAGCAATTACTACTAATAATGTTGCAATGAAAAACCAAAGTAGCTCTTCAGAGGTGACAGTTAAAATATCACCAAATAGGTACGAATCTAAGTTTACTTTTTTATTCAATAAACTTATCGAAACAATACCGATAGATAATGAAGAATGAGCCAATATGCCTAACAATGTATCATTAGAAAAAATTTTTTTATTTTGAAGATAGACAAGAAGTCCCGCAAAGACAGAACAAACTAAAAAAGTTCCAATTGTTGTATTAATTCCTAAAGCTATACCCAAAGCTATTCCCAACAAACTGCTGTGCGACAAAGAATCTCCAAAATATGCCATTTTTTTCCATACTACAAAACAACCTAAGCCACCGCCAATTATAGCTACACAAATTCCAGCAAACAAAGCATTTGAAATATATGATTCAAACATGAGAATGTCCTTCATGTTTATGGTCAAAATCATGCTTATAAACTGACATCATCTCAGCAAAATCCTCACCAAAAAGTGAAATGAATTCTGGATCTTTAGTAATAGCTAAAGGCTCACCGGAGCAACAAATATGGTTCGACAAACATATGACCTTTTTCGTAGACGACATAACCATATGTAAATCATGAGAAACCATCAGTATGCTTAATTTTCTATCATTAAATATCCGATCTAGGAACTTATAGAAACTCAATTGTCCGCTAACATCTAAGTTTTGTGTTGGTTCATCGAGAATAAGCAAGTTAGGATTCTCTATTAAAGACCTCGCTATTAGCACCTTTTGAAGTTCACCTCCAGATAAATGTGAAATTTGCATACCTAAGAGAGCCTCTACATTGAACTCGTTAGCGATTTTTTTAATTTCCATCTCACCAACTTCTTTATTAAGTTTAATAAAATCATAAGCAGTTATTGGGATAGATTCTTCAGGAACAAAATCTTGTGGCACATAAGATACTTTAAGTCCAGCTGATTTCACAATTCTTCCCGCATCAGGATTAAAAAAACCCATTAGGCACTTCAGCAACATCGATTTTCCGGCTCCATTTGGTCCTATAATAGTTATAAAGTCATCACTATCAATTTCTAAATTAATATCTTTGAGAATTTCTTTTTTCCCTCGAATAACAGATAAATTTTCAGCTCTAATTAACATTTTGGGACCTATAATTCTTTTGAACACTCATAGCAATCCCCACTAATTTCAATAGCAATATTTTTGGAAGAGAATTGACTAGAATCTAATTTTTTTTTGATGACACTAGTAATTTGATCATCACAGCATTCCTTAATTTCATCACACTTTCTACATATCATAAAATAGCATTCATCATGCTTAAGGGGATGCGAACACCCGACAAAAGCGTTCAAGCTATTTATTTTGTGGATAAAACCATTATTTAATAAAAAGTCTAAGGCTCTGTAAACGGTAGGAGGCTGAGGAGAATAATTCGAACTGGGGATCTTATCTAAAAGCTCATAGGCTTTTGTAGGTTTATGGTTTTCCCAGACCATTCTTAATATAAACTCTCGTATTTTTGTAAATCGCAATCCTTTTTGGTCACAAATTAATCTTGCTTCTTTTAAAGCTTCTTCAATGCAAGTTTTATGGTTCATACAATTATGCAATTTGCAAACTCCTTACTTATGTTATACTGTAACATTATGAGATATATAAATACAATATTACTTACCTTAACATGTTTATTTTTAACTAAAGCATCATACGCTGAAGATATAAAAATTGTATCATCTATCAAACCACTTCACTCCATCGTATCAAATGTAGTTGGTGATGATAATAGTGTTGATTTACTCGTCGATGGAGTTTACTCTCCACACGATTTTCAATTGAAACCATCTCACATGAAAATACTTCAAAATGCTGATGTAATTTTTTACATAGATGATAGTTCACTTGAAACATTTCTTGCTAGGCCTTTAAAGACAATAAAAAAAAGTAGCAAGAAGATTTCTATAGCAAATAACAGTAAATTAACTTTTCATTCTTTTAGGGAGGGTGGAATTTGGGAAGAAGAAGATAGTGGAGATGATCACAATCATTCTCATGGAGAATTTGATCCACACTTTTGGCTTGATACTAACAATGTAAAAAAAATAACTAAACAAGTCGTTGTAGAGTTATCGAAAGTAAATCCTACTAAAAAAACTATTTATAAAAAAAATGCAAAAATATTTATCCAACAAATAAACGAAAAAAAGAAATACATGTCTACAGAGCTTAGTGGAATAAAAAATAAGCCTTTTATTGTTTTTCATGATGCATATCAATATTATGAAAAAGAATTTGGATTAAATTCAGCAGGTTCTATCTCTGTTAATCCTGAAATATCTCCTACTCCAACAAGAATCGATGAAATTAAATCCAAAATCAGACAATCAAATGTTGTGTGCATATTTAAAGAGCCTCAGTTCTCCAGCAAAGTTGTAAAAACAATCATTAAAGATACAAATGCAAAAGAAGGAATAATGGATCCTCTTGGTTTTGATTTAAAGCCTGGTAGAGATCTGTATCTACAACTGATGGATAAACTTACAAAGAGTTTAAAAGATTGTCTTTCGTAATAAACATGTATTTAGAATCGATTTTAATTATGACTCAGGAAATTTTATATGAAACAAATTGATGTTGCAATTGTTGGTGCTGGCCCTGCAGGAATAGGAATAAGTGCTATGCTTAAGGATTTGGGTGTTAAAAGCCAGGTTGTTCTTGAAGGTAAAAAAATCGGGGAATCATTCGAGAAATGGCCCAAAGAGATGAAACTAATTACTCCATCTTTTACTACTAACTTTTATGGTCATCTTGATCTGAATTCAGTTATTTCGGCTACATCTCCAGCTTATACATTAAGAAAAGAACACCCTTCTGGCAAAGAATACGCTCAATACCTAAAGGCAGTATCAGATTATTATAAGTTACCGATTATTGAAGATGCAAATGTTGATGGGATAAATTATTCCAACCACTCCTTTAAAATAAAGATTAATGGTGCAGAGCTAGTTGAATCAAAATTTTTAATTTGGGCGGCCGGTGAGTTTCAATATCCAAACCTTACCAACTTTAAGGGAGCTGAATTATGTCTGCATAATAGTCAGGTCCGAAGTTGGGCAGAGCTTGAAGGAGATGAATTTTATATTATTGGAGGCTTTGAAAGCGGAATGGATGCTGCAGTTAATTTAAGCAAGTTGGGCAAGAAAGTTAATGTCTTGGACAGACAAGCACCTTGGGAAGAGCATACAACGGATCCTAGTATAAGTTTATCACCATTCACTATAGAAAGACTAAGGGAACAAGTGAATCATGGTCGAATTAAGCTAATTGACAACTCAGATATTAAAAATATTACTAAAAAAGATAATNAATACTTTATTAAAATAAAAGGNAAATCAAAACNATATGTCAGTGAAACAAAACCAATATTAGCTACTGGGTTTAAAAGTAGTCTTACGCTTGTCGATAATCTTTTTAATTGGGAAAACGAAAAATCCTATGNATTACTNACCGAAGAAGANGAATCAACAAAGACNCCAGGATTATTTCTTGTTGGACCACAAGTTCGCCANGAAAATCTAATTTTTTGTTTTATTTATAAGTACCGNCAACGCTTTGGAGTTGTAGCAAATTCGATTGGNAAAAAATTAGGTATGNATACAGNAACACTAGANCAATATAGANACGAAGGTCTTTATNTAGATGACTTAAGTTGCTGCTCTGATGAGTGTGATTGCTAATGAATAAGAGTAGCAAAAAAAAATCTTGGTTTGCAATNAATATGGGNTGGTTACTTCAACTAGTAGCTAGTACNTCTTGGGTGGTTTCAGTTTTTNTATATGGACTTTATGGACTTGGTGACTACCTTCAANTGNTAGCATCAACAGCTTGGACAATATCGAATTTGATNTCGTTTCCCAATAATTTAGATTAANTANANTNCTTGCATAACCTANTGTTTTCTNANANTANCCTTTAAAACAATATTGAAGCNATGAAATCCTAAAAAATTAGGCGGTGCCCGGATTCGAACCGGGGTATAATGGTTTTGCAGACCATCGCCTTACCGCTTGGCTACACCGCCAGATAAATAAAGGAATATTTATACAATAAAAAAAAGGCTTAGTCTATTTCTAAAGTCTTATGGTAATTATTAGAGACTTCAGTCTCTAATAATATAATATCTTCATTTTCAAGTTTACGAACAAATCCCTCACTTTTTCTATCAGATTGTTGAAAAAAGCTGATTTTTGTTGCAAAATCTACTCTTTTTTGTAAAAAAGTGTATAGCGAGGGCAATGCACTACCAGTACCAGGGTCTTCTTTAAAGCCAAGAGCAGGACAAAAATACCTGAAATAAATATGATCTTGTTGTTTGCCCAAGAAGCAAACAATCAGTCCTCTTTTATTGGTTTTGGAAAGTTTATTGAAATCTATTTTGATCTCATTCAACCTATTTAAAGAATCTACTTCAATAATATAATCCAAATCTGAGCATGAAATTCTTCTAATTAAAGCAATATCAACTACTGAGCTTAGTTCATTAACAGAACATTCTTTTAGATCAAAGACAGGTAAGAGAAGAGAGATAGTGTTAGACTTGGAATCTTTTCTTAATTTAAAACTATATTTTTTAGACTTAATTTCTACCCATTCATTTAAACAGGAAATATTCTTAACAGTTAATAGCTCAAAGGCAGCAATAGTGGCATGGCCACAGATATCTACTTCTGTTCGGGGGGAGAACCACTTTATAAGAAATTTGCTATTATCGATATTCAAGAATGCTGTTTCAGAGAAATTTATTTCCTTGGCGACTCTTTGCATGAGAGATTTGTTATTAAAGTCATTATTATCAAGAATAATTACTGCCGCTGGATTGCCAGAATCAAATCTTCTACTGAAAACAGATAAAAAAAAACATCTACTTTAATCATATATCTTTAGCTCATTGTACAAAGCATCTCTTTCAACCGGAACATAACCTGAGTCTTTTATCATATTAACAAAAAAATCCCTGGTATGTCCGATTTCAGACTTTGCACCCGCGTCGTGTATTATTTTTTCTGAGATTATAGTTCCATCAGCGTCAGAAACACCGTAGTGAAAAGTAACTTGAGCGGCTTTTTCTCCTAAGGTAATCCAATATGCTTTAATGTGTGGGAAGTTATCCAAGTAAAGTCTTGCAAGAGAATGAACTTTTAAGTCATATGAAAAAGGAAAAGGCTTTATATGTTTTAATCTTGTATTGAATGGTTGGAAGAGAACTGGAATAAAGGCAAAGAATCCACTTGTTTCATCTTGCAGATTTCTCAGCTTATCAAGATGGTCTATAACATCATATTTAGACTCAAGATGTCCATATAAAATAGTAGCATTAGATGGAAGCCCAAGTTTATGAGCTGCTCTATGAATACTGAGCCATGAATCACCTGTTGTTTTAGGGGAACATATCTTTTTTCTTACTTCAGGAGCAAAAACTTCAGCTCCTCCTCCGGGTAAAGCATCGACCCCAGCTTCCATTAAATCAGAAATTACTTTTTCAACCTTAAAACCCGATATTTGACTAAACCAATCAATTTCAACAGCTGTAAAAGCCTTAATATGCGCACTAGGCATTGCATTACTTACTTCTCTTATAATTTCCAGATATTTATCAAACTTCCAGTCAGGATGGAGACCACCCACAATGTGTATTTCTTTTAACTCTTCATCTAATAAAGACAGTATATGGTCTATGGTCATCTCATAGGCATCGGGGGATTTCTTTTTTTGACCAAACGCACAGAACTTGCAAGATATTGCACAAATATTTGTAGGATTAATATGTCTATTTACTACAAAATAAATCTTTTTTCCATCTTTAGAAAATTTCTTATACTTTGCAAGCAAACCTAAAGAGTTTAAATCCCTAGTATTCATAATTATCTCAGCCTCTTCGAAGCCAAGCCTCTTATTATTTAATATTTTTTCTTTAATAGAGATTAAATTATCGTCTAAACAAAGTTTATCAAAATTATCTAATAATTTTTCCAATTTTTCTCAACCTTATCAACTATATCTGGACTCATATTTAAAACTTTAGGATACCAGTCTTTTTGCGTAGCATCGATAATCATTGTTCCTGAGAATTGAACGCTTGAATTCTTAATATCGCAGTTTTTAAAAGAAATATCCAATGTAGGATCAAATCTAGTAAANATTCCCCATACCAAATCAATATCATCGTGAATTTTAATATCTGTACCGACTATAAANATCATTTTAAAATTTTCTAAAATATTNGACTCTTGAATTTCTCTNGAAACTAGCNTGGGATCAAATTGAGAATTNATAATAATAATGTTNTTNTTNATTACTCTATAATCTTTAATTTTATTATATTTNTTCCTGGGGTCTTCAATTGATATCTCTACAAAGTTATCTTGAGATATCTCNCTNCCGTCCCCTACCGCATTTANACCCATCTTGCTTCCAACGTTCATTTTTCCACTTGTAAAATCTAGAGTATCTAATGGGGTTGTTTGAAGAAGAGTTAAATCATTTANAGGATTAAAATTNGCACCCAAATATCCAAAGACTTTTCTAATATCTCGAGGATCAANAAAGCTAGGGATTGTAATTATGCACTTAGTCAANGACAGTTGACCAGTTCCCCAAACTGACATCATNGCCTTAACCGAATTCTTNGGATATCTCTCATCTATAGACAAAACAAGTAAATTGTGAAACCCTGNCTCATAATAAGCCCATAAATCAGTTATTTCGGGGGTTACTAATTTTAANATTGGAGCAAAAATATTTGTTGCAGCCATTCCCAAAAACATGTCCTCCTTTGGAGGCCTGCCAACTACAGTGGCTGGGAAAATTGCATTATGCTTTCTAGTAATAGCTTTAACNTTCATATANGGGAAATTTCCTTCCATTGAATAGTAACCAAAATGATCCCCAAACGGACCTTCTAGCATAGTTTTATCTAATGGAACAGTGCCCTCTATNATGAACTCGGCATTTGCTGGAACTCTTAGATTCGATGTCTTTGCTTTGCATAAAGTTATCGGCTTTCTTTTAAGAAAAGCTGAAAATAATAATTCATTTATATTCTCGGGCAATGGAGCAATAGCTGCAAATATTAACGNGGGGTCTCCTCCTAAAACAATTGCTGCTGGAAAAGTTTGACCTAATTGTTTTGCCTCNTGGTAATGAGTAGCNCCNCCTTTATGGGGGTGCCAATGCATACCTAGCTTATCTTTTTCATGCATTTGAAGTCTATACATTCCCATATTTGATTTTCCATTTATNGGACTTTCTGTAATTGTTAACCCCATAGTNATAAACCTTCCTCCGTCTTCAGGCCAACATTTAATTATTGGCAAATCTTCNAGGTTGATTGCATCCTCAATTTGCTGGCANGGGGGGTTNAAGGCTTGCTCNTTNGAACGAAAATTNGTAAGCCTTCTTATAAAAGGNACNGATTTAAATAGGTTGTCTAACTTTGGTGGCATTGCTTTTTCTGCNAAAGATAATATTTCTTCGCCTAATTCTTTTGGATTNCATCCTAAAGCAAGCCTAAGTCTTTCTTCAGATCCAAATAAGTTAGTTGCTACGGGGAAAGATGATCCTTTAACATTTTCAAAAAGCAAGGCAGGTCCATCTTGCTCAATGGTTTTNCAACTAATCTCACTTATTTCAAGAATTGGATCTACTTCAGTCTTTATTCTTTTTAAATCACCGATTTTATCTAGAAAATTAATATACGAGCTTAAATCATCAAAATTTTGTCCTAGCAAATCTATATATCCTCATTCTTCCAACCATTTTCTTTGTGGACTCCAACTAGACTAAGAAGTTTATCTGAAAAAGTATCTGCCAGATCNGCTATAGAAGTTTCCTCTAAATATAAGCCAGGNGAAACNGGNGCTATTATTGCTCCNGCTTTAGAAAGTTTTAATGCGTTTTCTANGGTTATAGAATCTAGCGGAGTCTCNCTTAAAGCAATAACAAGTTTTCTTCTTTCTTTAAGAGCTACTTGGGCCATTCTNGTAATAAGTGTATCTGAAATACCTGACGCTATTTTATTGAGAGTTGAGACAGAGCAAGGAACAATTACAAGGGAATCAAAATAATTACTTCCAGANGCAAAAGGNGAGGCTAAATCCGAATCAGAGTATGTATTATCAACCATAGACTCGAGCTCTTCAAACTTTAGACCGAGTTCTTCGTGCACAACTCTTTTACCCCATTTTGAGGCTACTAGAAACTTTTCGTTTGGGCACTTTGTAATGAAATTTACCGCGAAATTTGACCCTGAAGCTCCAGTAATTGCTATTACAGTTCTCATATAAATAATATATCTGAAATAATTAATATTAAAATTAGTAATCCAACATAAGAGTTATATTTAAAGAAAGAATAGTTGTTTCTTAATGAATTAATTATCTGTATCGAAAAATTTATAGCTATTAATAATATTATAAAAAAACTTAAAAAATTACTTTTATATAAAACCGCATAGTAAACTAGACTAGTAATAGAAAGAGTAAAGCAAATAGAGGAAGTGACGATAGCATTTTTAATTCCATAGATTGAGGGCATAGAGAATATTTTATTCTTGATATCATGATCATAGTCTTGCATAGCATATAAAATATCAAAGCCTGAAATCCAAAAAAAAGTAAATACACCTATTGGTAAAGCTAGATAAAAACCGTCAATATTACAGTTTGCGGCCACTCCTCCAGCGATAGGTCCTAAAAACAAAGTTGCTCCTAGAAAGAAATGACAAAAAGGAGTGAACCTTTTGGTGTACGGGTACAAAGTAAAAAGGATTATAGGGATTGGAGACAAGAAAAATACAAAATCACAAATAAACCAACAAGTTATAAAAAATATTAAAGAGCTTAAGATAAGGAATAGGAATAAAAATCTTTTAGAAGCTCTTCCTGAAGGAATAGGTCTAGTTGAAGTTCTAGGATTTTTCAAATCTATTTCTGCATCTATTATCCTATTAAGAAGCATGCCTATTGTTCTGGCAGATACCGAAGCAATTAAAATTAGAATTATGTCTTTCATTATGATTTCGTCATAAGCAATCAAGTAGCCGGAAAATATTAGAGGTAGTACGAACAAAGTGTGTGAGAAAGTGACTAGTTCGAAAGCCAGCAAGGAATTTCTTTTAAGTAACATAAAAATATATTAACCTATAGATTGAATATTTTGGTGAATTATGAATCTAGAAATACATAAGGAATTATTAGACTTTATTGATAGAAAAGACTTTTCATCTGTTCAACAATCATTAGAAGATCTTAACCCAGCTGATATATCTAATGTATTAATTAGATTTAATGAAGATGAAATTTGTCAGATACTTTCAGCTTTAGATGCCAATATATCCTCAGAAATCATTCTAGAGCTACCAGAAGATATTAGAACTAAAATTCTAAAAGTACTAGATAATAAGTCCATATTAAATGTCGTTGAAGAACTAGAATCTGATGATGCAACAGATCTAATTTCAGAACTAGATGAAAAGAAATCAAAAGAAATACTTGAGAATATGAATCCACAAGATTCCAGTGAAGTTCAAACGCTACTTCAATATCAAGAAGATACTGCTGGTGGAATCATGCAAACAGAACTAGTAGAAGTTAAAGATTCATCTATTATTAAAGATGCTATTAACTGGATAAGACTTATAGCTAATGATGTTCCAGATTTTTATTTAATATATGTCACTAATGAGAATGATAAGCTTGTAGGTTACGTTTCGCTTAGAAATTTAATTCTTGCGGATCCTGGATCGAAGATAAGCTCAATAATGGAGGAGATAGAAGTTTCAGTTCCTCCAGATCTTGATCAGGAAGAGGTTAGTATTATTTTTGCGAATTACAACATTGTCTCACTACCTGTTATAGATGAAAATGAAAAACTTTTAGGAAGAATAACTTCAGATGATATTATCGATGTTATAACTGAGGAAGCTGAAGAAGATATATATTCTTTAGCAGGTGTGGGAGAATATAATCACCCTATATATTCTAGCTTCTTATCTAAAACGAGATCCAGGCTTCCCTGGCTTTTAATAACACTGCTTGGTGAAATTGTTATAGCTTTTATAATATCAATTTACTTCAGCGGAACTTTAGAAAACTTTATACTACTAGCTGCTTTCATGCCTGCGGTTATGGCTACTGGTGGCAGTGTAGGGATTCAAACATCCGCGATTATAATTAGAGCGCTTGGAATGGGAACTATCAATACCTCTCAAGCAGTTAAAGTGATATTTTCGGAACTTAAATTATCATTAGTTTTGGGTGCAATATGTGGCCTTATTGCAGGGCTAGCAGGATTTTATATTAACGGTGACACTCAAGATGGGATAAAATTCTTCACTGTTATATTCTTTTCTTTGTCATTAGCCTCTGTTATGTCTGCAATCTTTGGTGCTGCCTTTCCATTAATGCTTAATAAGCTTAAAATGGATCCCGCAAATGGCTCTGGACCTTTTGTTACAATGGCAAATGATATGTTTTCTGCAATATCATATTTGTTTATAGCTTTGTTGATTATATAAAATGAACATTGAAGATAGAGGATTTATTTTAAGAAAAGTAGAGTATGGTGATTATGATTTCATAATTACTGTTTATACCGAGAAATTTGGAAAAACTTCTACAATTGTCAAGAATGCCAGAAAAAGTAAGAAGAGATTTTTAGGCAAACTTGAACCATTTAATCTTATTAATTTTAACTTTAAAAGTAATGGAGATAGTGAATCAACAAAAATATTAAATGAAGCAAGTACAAACTCTCATTACAACAATACGGATTTGGATAAAAATGCAACGATTCTTTGCTCTTTAGTTAACGAATATATAGATGCTTTNGAAATAAATCATGTNCAGANCAATAGNACATTCTTAATTATTGAAANCTTCTTCTCTAAGATTGATGGGGCAAGTTTAGTAAATATTCTTGATTCCGTTTTAAAATTCCAANTAACATATCTTTCTGGCCAAGGTTTAAAGCCAACGCCNGAGGAACTAACCCGGATAGNCGGCAAAAAAGTTAACTTATCAAAGAATGAAATTCAAAAAGATATGGAATCAAGAATTAAGCTAATAAGAATAATTGCAAAATTTAGTCAATTTCACTCTGGAAAAGAGCTCAATTCTATTCAATACTTAGACTTATTATGATTAAGGTTAAAGGATTTAAATTTTCAGGTATTTCAGTTGGACTAAAAAAGTCAGGTAAAAAAGACTTGGGTTTAATCTTTTCTGAAAAACAGTGTAAGGCTCATGCAGTCTTTACGAAGAATAAAGTTTTAGCAGCCCCGGTATTAGTTGGTAAAAAAATAATAAAAAGAAATAATATACAATCAATAATTGTTAATAGTGGAAGTGCGAATGCATGTACTGGTGAAGATGGTATTTTAGCTACAAATGAAGTCCTTAAAGAACTGTCTGTAAATACAGGCATGAAACCCTACAACTTCTTTCCTTCTTCTACTGGAATTATCGGCCAGCCACTAGACTACAAATTAATAAATAAAAATATTCCTAAATTAATAAAGAGACTAAAAGACACTTCGTCAAAAGATTTTGCAAATGCTATTACAACTACAGATAAATCTATTAAAATCTCGCATAAAAAATTAAAAATCGGAAAAAATACTTATAATTTTTTGGGAATCGCAAAAGGTGCTGGGATGATTCATCCTAATATGGCTACTATGCTTTGCTTCTTCCTCACTGATTTGGACTTTGAACTTAGACTATTTAAAAAAATTATTAATAATGCTACTGATTTGTCCTTTAACTCTATTAGTGTTGATGGGGATATGTCGACCAACGATACTGTTATTGGATTATCAAATGGGATGGGGGGTGATGCGCTTATAACAACCAAGAGCAAGGCACTTTCAACTATATCTAATAGTATTAATGGAATATTCTATGATCTAGCATCTTTAATAGTAAAAGATGCAGAAGGTGGGACTAAATTTTGCAAAATTACCGTACATGGTGCCAGCTCTCAAAGTAGCGCCAAGCTAGTTGCCAGAAAAATTTCGAACTCTTTATTGTTTAAAACTGCCTTATTTGGCTCAGACTCGAATTGGGGGAGAATAATAGCTGCAATTGGTTCTTCAGATGTGTCTTATATCAATCAAAATAGTATAGATATAAGTATAGGTAATTATTTAATAGTAAAAAATGGTATTGAATATAATAAATCAAAAATAGCAGATAAATTAATGAAGAAAAAAGAAGTGGAAATTAATATAAATCTTAATTCTGGTAAGCACTCTTCTTACATGCTCACAAATGATATTGGAATTAATTATGTGAGATTTAATTCATACTACACAACTTAAACCTTCAGATTCTAATTAGCTAAACTTTAATTTAATATTTTTATTGGGGTGGAAGACGGGATTCGAACCCGCGACCCCCGGAACCACAAACCGGTGCTCTAACCAACTGAGCTACATCCACCATAAGAATTTACGCCAGGAGGGATTCGAACCCCCGACCTAAGCATTAGAAGTGCTTTGCTCTATCCAGCTGAGCTACTGGCGCTCAATTAAATCGGGGTGAGAGGGCTCGAACCTCCGACCCCCTGTTCCCAAAACAGGTGCGCTACCAACTGCGCCACACCCCGATTTAAAAAATAGATTATACGATGAAATATAAAAACAACAAGAAAACTAATTTTTAAAGAAATTCTCGTTAAGACTAAAAATGCCATGATAGTGACCTTTTTTGTCTATCAAATCAATATGAGTGCCCTTTTCAATGATTTTTCCATCTTTTAAGAGTATTATTATATCATCATCCTTAATTAGATTTAATCTATGTGCTATAACAATAGAAGTTTTATCTTGAATATTTCTTAAATAATTCTTAACATCTCTTTCAAGATCTAAATCTAAATTAGAGGTAGCTTCATCCAAAACTATCACTTGAAACGCCCTACCCATCATCATTTTTATATTCTGAATTTGTTTTTCACCAATTGATTTCAATTCTTTAATGTTATGAAAGTCGTCTTTATCTGGAACATTGTTGAACAACGGAGTGTCCTGCATAATTACAGAAAAATTACTTCTAATACTTTCTATACTAAAAGTCTCCAATGGAGAATTATCAATTAAAATTTCCCCTTTTTGTGGTCGATAGAAGCCTAACAACAAATTCAATATAGTTGTTTTTCCTGAACCTGTTGAGCCAATTAAGACGAAAGATTCACCCTTTTTAATCTCTAAACTAAAATCTTTCAATACCCAATTATCTTTCTCGTATGAGAACCAAACGTTCTTGAATTCAATAGATTTAAAATCGTCATTAAAAATTTTCTGCCCATCAATCTCACTTTCAACATTAACAATATTAAATAAATTCTCACTTGCCGCTAAAGCAGATTGTAAAATATTGTATTTATCTGCTAAATCTAATATTGGTTTAAACATCATTCGAAGGTAAAAAAGTACTGCTAATAATTCGCCAATTGTCATAGAGGCCTGAATAACTTGGTGAGAACCTACCCATATTATTACTCCTGCGGTAAAGACTGTAGTAAACTCAACGAAAGGTCTAAACATTGCAAAGGTATACATCTGGTCTAAATTAGCCCTATAGTTACTATTACTATAAAATGAAAATCTTTTGTAGTTTAAACTTTCTTTGTTATACATTTTTAATAATGTAATAGCTCTTATGGATTCGTTAATAAAGGAGTTAAGCTGTGCAATGGTTTTTCTCAGTTTCGTATAAACTCTCCTTAGTTTTGCTCTGTAAAGTAAAGCAAGTAATATAACAAAGATATTAATTCCTAATATTATTATTCCTAAAAATGGATTAAAAGATAAAATCAAAAATAAGACTCCTAAAACTACTAGGAAATCTTTTGTAAATTGGACTAAAACGTTTGTATAAAATTCGTTCAGGGCATTTATATCATTCGTAACCCTAGTTGTAATTCGACCAACATCATTAGAATCAAAATATGATTGTGGAAGCTTAAGGATGTGTCCAAAGAGCGACTCTCTTATATTGAACATAATTTTTTGCCCAGAAATATTTAATATATAGCTGAATAAAGAGCTAAATATAAAAATAACAGCAATAAAACCAAGAATACTATATGCACTAGATTTAATTATATTTTGAGTTATTTCTCCAGATAAAATTCCATCAACAACTTCTTTAATTTTGTAGGGTATCAGTAACTCAAAGTAAGCTACTATAATCATAGAAGCAAAGGCTAAAAGAAGCCAAGAGATGTATGGCTTTGCAAACCGTACGAGCCAAATAAGAATACTTCTATCTCTATTCATCGCTAAGCACTCTCTGGTTAGGTAAAATTTTCTGGACATTCATTAGATCTAGGAATAAACCCTCGTTTTTTATTAAATTGTCGGCATCCCCTGATTCTACTATGGAACCCTTATCTAAGACCAAAATATTATCCAGACTATATACTGTAGAAATTCTCGATGAGACTATTATTAATATCTTATCTTTATAATGAGATTTAATATTCTTAATAATATTAAGCTCCGTGTCTACATCCAAGGAAGACAATGTGTCATCAATAATTAGGACTTGAGGACTTTGATAAATAGCTCTTGCAATAGAGAGCCTTTGTCGTTGCCCTCCGGAAAGAGATAATCCTCTCTCTCCTACAATTGTATCAAGGCCATCAGGCATTTTTTCAACGTCCATCAAGAACCTAGAGACTTNCAATGAAGTTTGNGCTNTAATTGAATCAAAATTNTCACTAAAAAAACTTANATTNTCTTTTATTGTTCCTGAAAATATTATTGGCTCTTGAGGTACATATAATATTTTAGATCTNATAGAAGATTTATTTATNAAGTTCACATCTATATTATTTATATATAAATTATNTGCTTTATTAAATTTNAATATNAGGCTNGTTAAAGATGTTTTACCAGANGCAGTTTTCCCGGTTATNCCCAANGTGCTTCCCATGTTGGTTTTAAAGGCTATATCTTTCAAGAAAGGTTGATCATTATANGAAAANTTAAGGCCTCTGAATTCAATACTTTCAATATCTTGAATAGTTTTTAATGATACCTCGTNCAATTCCTCTTCTTGNTTCATGACTTCATTAACTCTTTCTAAAGAAACGTTCCCTCTTTTTAACCAATCAACAGCNAGACCCATTGCTATTACAGGCCAGCTAAGCATAGTTAAATAAAGCATAAGTGTGGAAAATTCACCTAGGCTAATTTTATTAATTAAAACAAGATTGCTACCAAATAATATAAGNATAAATATAGANATGCTTGTAAAAAAAGTTACCAAGGGTTGATATCCTGCCCAGAGCTTTATTAAATTCATATTCTGAGATTCATAGTCCTTACTTTTTAAATGAAATCTTTTAATCTGGTTACTTTCATCATTAAGCGCTTTGATAGCTTTAATTGAATAAATAATCTTTCTTGCCTCTTCAGTAAGCCTAGAAAAAGATTTCTGGACACTTAAAAATAAACTTTCTATTTTTTGACCATACTTCACTATCAAAAATGAGACTAAGACAAAAGGTATAGCTGCGTAAANNGTGAATTCAACCGAGATAGATAGCATTGAAAGNAAGATAAAGAGCAGCAACAAAATTCCATCATACGCTACNACAATTCCAAAACCACAAGCCATCTTTATCTGTTCGATNTCATTTACACCTCTAGCCATTAAATCCCCGGCATTATTTTTNTTAAAAAAAGACATTGGTAAGCTTTGTAGTTTATNAAAATATTTGTCCCTAAGATCTTTCTCAATTTTTCTAGAGGTTCCTAGTAAAAAAAACCTCCAAACAAACCTAAAGAAAGCCATCAAGATTCCACAAAGAATTANATAAAAAGCAGACTTATTGATAAAATCAGAAGAATTATAGTTGGATTCTGTNAAATAAGTAATTACNCNACCAATAATTCGTGGCACCATCAATTGGAGTGCATCTACAGCAGTTAGNCCCAATAAGCCAAAGACTATCTGTCTCTTATGACTTTTAAATAATGTGACTATTGATTTACTTTTCATAATATTTTAAAAAAAAAACTATATCATAGATTATAAAGGAAAAATTTGTTAAAGTTCTCTGGAGTCAAATAAATATGGATTTAGGAATAGCATTACCAATTTTAGCGAATATTGATGTAAAAGATCAGTTACAGATTGCTATAAAAGCAGAAGAATTAGGATTCAAATCTGTATGGGCTAGTGACCATATAGTTATTCCAAAGGAATGGAAAGGCCGCTTTTCTGATATTTTTCCTGATCCTTTTATAATACTTACTGCAATATCTCAAAATACGAAAAAAATTAAAATAGGTACAAGCGCGATAATATTGCCTTATAGAAATCCGATTATTGTGGCAAAGATGTGCTCTACTTTAGATCATTTTTGCGACGGTAGACTTACTTGTACAGTTGCGCCAGGATGGATGAAAGAAGAATTTGATATATTAAATATTTCTTATGATGGGAGGATAGATAAAACTGTTGAATACATAAAAGTATTAAAATCATTATGGGAAGATGATCCTACAGATTTTAAGGGTAATTTTTATTCATTCAATGATGTTTCCTTTCAACCTAAACCTATTCAGAAACATCTCCCTGTATGGATGGGGGGTAACCATGAAAAAGCAATACAGCGTTCAATCGATTATGCAGATGGTTGGCAGCCAATTTGGTTTAGTTCTGATGAACTTGAAATTAAAATGAAATATCTAAAGCAATACGCGGAAGAAAAAGAAAGAAATCTTGATAACTTTAGTATTTCTTTAAGAAATAGAATAAGAATTACTCAGAAAAGTGATAAAAATAGTGAGCATCCTCCTACAGCGTTGATTGGAGAAAAGAATGAGGTCTATGATAAGATTTTATCTTATAGAAGATTAGATATTAAAGAGGTTGTTTTAGACTTTATTACTCCTGATAAAGAGGAAATAATTGAAACTTTAGAAATATTAGGAAACGAATTGATACCCGAATTATAAGTTATTTTTTCAATCTACTAAGTAGCCCTGACCAATATCTTGCCCAGTAAGTCCCTTCTACTAGCCCTTTGAGCTCTTTTTCAGCGTATTCGATTGCTTCATTGTCACCATTAGTAAATAACTTAAGTTGCTCTGCCGCAGTCTCAAGTTCTTCTTCACTTATCTTTATGTCGTCTAATGCTGCCTGAACAAACTTTCCAACATCTAACAAAGACTGTTCAAGATTATTTTTATTTTTTTCTATCTCTTCTGACATTGTAACTGATTCTTTACCTAAAACTTCTTTTGCTTTTGCAATCCTTGTTAAATATTCATCTACAGATTTCACAGTTCGAAGTGTATTGTCTAGCTCTTTTACTAGAGTAGTGAGCTGTCTTGAATCAGACATATTTTCTCCAATTTCTTTTTGCTTTGATAATTCTGACATAACTTTTTCTCCTACAAACTATTTCTATAGATTATTATACCAGGCTTGTCCTTTATGTAATCTAAGAAATCCGTATCAACGATTTTATTATTCTTAGATAAGCTTGATGCATTTCTATAAAAATAACCTTGTTCTTTTTTAATAAAGATTCCGACATGTGAAACATCAAGTCCTTTAATATGAGTATAAATACCAATATAGTCTCCGGACTTTAGCTTTTCTAAATTATGTTTATTTAAGTACTTTGAGGGAAGATAGCTTATATAAACTTTTTTAACGGGTATTCCTTCAAGGAAGAACTTACCATCGTCTTTTAAATTTAAATTTTTTGTAATTTTTACAGATTTTTGTGTGAATATTGTACTCGTTACGTCTAAAAGCCCTTTTACATTCTGAGACCAATCATAAAAAAAATGATTCCTATTTTTAAAACTAACAATTCCATCTTTATATCTGACATACTTAAGCTTACTAATAAAACTATAATAATCTTTTGACTCAATTAACGACTGTATATAGTCGAGATAAGTAAAACAATCCATTTCGTCTAGGTTAAGAACAAAAACTTCTTTATTATTTTTGTCTCCAATTAATGTATGAGCCTTATATGGAAGTCCCAGAAAAGCTGAAGAAAAATAATTAGGTAATTTGTTTGATTCAGAAGGTCTATTGATTATCAATTTATTTATTTGATCTTTATAATATTCTGACCGAAGCTTCGAGGAATAATATGTCTCGGATTGGACAAGCTTAAATGGGAATAGGAATATTAAAGCTATAAAGAAAACTAGGAACCTATATTTTCTTTCTTTTTTGTATCTCAAATGCCGCTCTTTTAAGACTTTCATNATTTATTTTAATTGTATCACTAAATTGAACCGCTAGATTGAACATTGTGTCTATATCGGCTCCATTGAAGTCTTTCAATAAAGTTTGAAGCTGNTTCTTAGACAAAGATANCTCTAACCCTTTAAGTTTCTTTTTTATATCAAAGATTGAGACTACCTGTTCAACAGTTGGGTTCTTTGTTTCCAGCAACAAATCAAATCTTCCCGACCTAAGCAAGGCCTTATCTATTCGGTTGATCTTATTGGTGGCTGCTAGAACCACAACATTGCTTAAATCTTTAAACCCATCCATCTCTAAAAGCAGTTGGCTTATTATTCTATGAGAACTAGAGCTACTGGCATCTCCAGAGATAGAACAAATAGAATCTATCTCATCGATAAAAAGGATTGAAGGAGAAACCTGACGAGCTTTATTAAAGAAATCCTTAAGTTGCTCTTCTGACTCGCCTAAGTATTTTGAAATTAGCTCTGGGCCTTTAATCGAAATAAAGTTCATACCGCTAACATTTGCAAGAGCTTTTGCCAACATCGTCTTTCCGCTTCCAGGGGGTCCAAAGAGCATTATGCCTTTTGGCATTTTTTCTCTAAACTTATTGTTTCTTATAGGGTTAATAACGACTTTTGTTAAGGTTTCTTTAACATCCTCCAAGCCACCTATTTCATCCCACTGAACTTTGGGTGTTTCAGTAAATATTTCCCTAATAGCTGAAGGTTCAATCCCATTAACTGCCTCAATAAAATTTGCATTTGAAATTGTTATAGAATCTAACAAATCATAATTAACAGATTCTTGACTAGTAAGTCCTTGGACGGATATTAAAGCTGCATCCTTGCACAACATCTCAAGATCTGCTCCAACAAATCCAGATGTAGCATTAGAAATCTCATCTAGATTAACATCGCTATTCAAAGGCATACCTCTTGTATGAATTTCTAGTATTTCCTTTCTAGCAGAAAAACTAGGTGCATCTAGGACTATTTCTTTATCAAATCTTCCAGGTCTTCTTAAAGCAGGGTCGATTGAATTGGGCATATTAGTTGCAGCCAGAACTATAACCTTACCTCTATCTTTTAAGCCATCCATTAAAGCAAGAAGTTGTCCAACTATTCTTTTTTCTACTTCACCGTGCACTCTATCTCTTTTTGGAGCTACAGCATCTATCTCATCGATAAAAAGTATTGAAGGTTGTTTGTCAGAGGCATTTTGAAATATCTCCCTAAGTAAAGCCTCACTCTCACCATAAAACTTTCTGACAATTTCAGGACCATTTACTAAAACAAAATTAACTCCACATTCCTGTGCTATTGCTCTAGCAAGTAACGTCTTCCCAGTCCCAGGTGGTCCCACTAGTAGCAGTCCTTTAGGGGGCTCTACACCTAACCTTGAAAAAATTTCAGGGTGCTTAAGCGGAAGCTCAACTAAGTCTTTAACCTTCTTCATTTGCTCTTGCAGTCCACCAATATCACTATAAGTTGTTATCTTTTTTTCCTGAGATACAACATTCAGTCTTTTGATATCTATTTTTGTTTTCTTATCAACAACTGAAGGTGAAGAAGGATTGGTGGAAACAACTTTAAACTCCTCAGTTTTATTTCCTGGCAACTTAAGTTGAAGTTTGTCTCCAGCTGTTACAACAATACTATTAAGTTGAGTTAACAGAATTTTTGTGTCATTCATAAACAATAAAGATTTAGGGTTCGTGGGACTTAGAACAATTTTATTTGTGACCAATAGTTCAGCTTTTTTAATAATAACTTTTTCTTTAATCGAGGATTGTATATTCTGCCTGGTAAGTCCATCAATCCTAATAGAGTCATCTTTGTCCGAATCCTCATTGTTCATAGGCATTATTCTTATTGCTGACTTTCTTTGACCGCATATTTCGACTACGTCGTAAGGTTCTAGACCTAGCTGTAACATTTTCTTTTCTGAGATCCTAGCGAAACCCTTACCTGCATCCTTAATACCTATATCTTCTATAATCAAGTCAATACTCATATTTCAATAGATTACCAATGGGTTATAATAGTTCAAGCAACTAATATTAAATAGATGTAAAAAATGAAAATAAATTCTATCTCTCTTAAAAATTTCAGAAACTACTCTCAATCCAAAATTGAACTAAGTCCTAGGATTAATTTGTTTTTAGGTAACAATGGTCATGGAAAAACCAGTCTATTAGAGGCCGTTTGGATTTGTATTAATGGTAAATCTTATAGAACATCGAAAAGCAAAAACGTTGTTAATTTCTCCAGTAAAAGTGCGGAAATAGAAATAAGAACCACAAACAACGACTCTGTAAATGAGATAAAACTTATTATAGATGAAAACAAAAAGAATTTTTTGGTTAATGATAAAAAAATTAAAAATCGTTTAGAATTAAAAAAAGTGCTTGCTACAGTTCTAATAGATAGAGAATTTAAAGAAAATTTAGAGAAATCCTTTAGACCTCGGAGAATCATTTTAGATACTATACTATCTAATATAAGCCTTACTTTTAGTAAAAAGCTTCAGCTGTACTCTGAGGAAATAAAGAGAAAAAATGAGATTTTAGGAACAAGTAAGAATGACGAGATCTTGGATTTCATTGATGAGAGATTGTTGAATTTATCATACTCTCTCGCTAATGAAAGGAGTTTATGGCTTTCAAGAATCACAAATATAGCAGATAAGGTTTTGAAGAAACTTGCTCCTACAAATTCTTTGGATTTTAATATTCAAAGTGATTCTTTAAATTCTGAGAATTTGAAGAATCAGTTGGAATCAAACAGAATGAAGGAGAAAATGACTGGAAAGTGTCTAACTGGTTCGCATAAAGATCAGATATCTTTCGTTCTTAATGGTTTCGATGCCTTTGAATTTGGTTCGGAAGGTGAGAAAAAAAGCGTCTCTATGGCCTTAAAAATTTCTGAAATTTTATTATTAAAAAAAGTTAATAATGACTTTCCTATAATACTAGTTGATGAGATAGGCAGTGAGTTCGATCAAAAGAGGTTTAATTTTTTCTATACTTTTATTACAAGTCTTGAAACTCAATGCTTTATAACGGCAAATAATAAAAGTGTCTTGGAGGTAAATAAGAGCAAAGATTTTTCTATTTTTTCTATTATTAATGGAGATTGTAAAAAAATAAGTTAAATTTAAACAATGTTGGAAAAAATAAGAGAAGATTTAAAGCGATTTATTAAAAGTAAAAATAAGCTTGGATCAAATGTTGTAAGAACCATAATTTCAAATATCACTAATGAGGGATTAAAAGATTCCGCCACAAAGGAATCAATTATAAATATAATAAAGAAAGAAATAAAAAAGCGGAGAGAAGCAATAAAGTTATATTCTGCGAACAATCGANATGACTTAGCTAAAGTTGAGGAAGAAGAGCTTTCTATCTTAGAATCATACCTTCCTGAACAAATGACAGAACAAGATCTTATGAAAGGTATGGAAAGAATAAAAGATAGCTTAGAATCTGAAGGTAAATTAAATATGGGTGAGCTCATTAAAGCCTCTATAAAAGAATTTTCCTCTAGTGCTGATAATTCTATGATTAGTAAGATCGCCAAAGGATTAACAAGCTAAAATAGCAAGTAAATAAGAGAGGTGATTATGGATTGGAATCTAAAAGATTTATATAAAAGTGTAGATTCAAAAGAGATTAATTCTGATTTTACAAAATTAGATCTTAAATCAAAAAAGTTTAATAAAAAATACAGGAACAGAATTTCCGATTCCTCTTCACCCAAGTTAATCTTTGAATCTCTTGTAGAGATTGAAAAGATATATGAGGGGCTAGGAAAAATATCATCATATGCATCATTATTATTTGCTGCAGATACTAACAATGAAAAATATTCTAAGTTTTACCAAAATGTTTCTGAACGGACATCAGATATTAGAAAAAACCTAATTTTTTATTTTTTATCATGGAATAAAATCTCAGAAAAAAGAGCTAAAGAGATTTATTCAAGTCCAGCACTCAAAAAGTACTCTCACTTACTTAAGTCAGAGAGAAAATATAAAGACTTTATGTTAACAGAGCCTGAGGAAAAGATATTAGATAAAAAATCAATTACATCTTCGAGGGCTTTTAATAGGCTCTTTGATCAGACCTTAAACAATCTTCAGTTTGAAATGAAATTTAAAAATAAAACAGCTCTTCTCACCGAGACAGAAGTTCTATCACTTCTGTATGATAAAAATAGAAAAGTAAGAATATCTGCTTCTGATAGTTTAACAAAAGGTTTAAAATCAGAAAGAAAGCTTTTAACTTTTATATTCAATCAAATTTTAACTGACTCTAAAATTACGAATGAAATTAGAGGCCACAAGACCCCAATGTCTTCAAGAAATTTATCTAATGAAATCTCACAAAAAACTGTTCAAGCTTTAATTGATACCTGCAATAAATACAATAAAGTTCCTATAAGATATTACAAATTAAAAAGTAAAATTTTAAAAATAAAGAACTTTGCAGATTATGACAGATATGCACCNTTGGGTCAGTCAAATAGAAAATTTTCTTTTGCTGATGCGAAAAAAATTGTATTAGATTCTTTTAATGAATTTTCACCTCAGATGGGTATGGTGGCAAAATTATTCTTTGATAACAACTGGATAGACTATAAGCTTAGAAAAGGTAAGAGAGGTGGTGCTTTTAGCCATTCGTGCGTTCCATCGGTTCACCCATACATTTTAATGAACTTTACAGGGAAAATAAGAGATGTGATGACACTAGCACATGAACTTGGTCATGGGATACACCAATATCTTTCTAGAAAAAATGGTTATTTTCAGCAGAACACTCCTTTGACAACTGCTGAGACTGCTAGTGTATTTGCTGAGATGCTTGTGTTCACAAAACTCTTAGAAAATGAAACAAATAAGAAAGAAAAACTATATTTAATCTGTTCAAAACTAGAAGATATTTTTGCTACGGTATTTAGGCAAATAGTTATGACTAATTTTGAGCTAGACGTTCATACAAAATGTAAAAAAACCGGTGAGCTATCAGCTGATGACTTTGATAAAGCATGGACAAAGGCAAACTCAAGAATGTTTGGNCGTTCAATCAAAATATCNGATAATTACAAATCTTGGTGGATGTATATTCCTCATTTTATTCATTCTCCATTTTATTGTTATTCATATTCTTTTGGAGAATTGCTTGTTCATGGGCTTTTTGCTAAATACCAAGAAGACAATAAAGGTTTTGTGAAAAAATATATTGAACTTTTGTCATCAGGTAGCACTAATTCTCCCGAGTCCTTAGTTAAAAAAACTGGTTTAGATATTACAAGGNGTGACTTCTGGGAGAGNAGTATGTATCTAATGAATGGTCTTTTAAAAGAAGCAGAGGGTATTTTCTATAAAAAATAAANAATTTAACTTATGATTAAAATATCAAATGGAACAAAAAAAGGCTTTAGATTAAAAGTCCCTAATAATAATTTAGTTAGACCAAAAACTAGTAAAATTAGAAAAATGATTTTCGATATCCTTTTTTCGGTAAAAGATAAAGAAGTACTTGATATTTTTGCTGGTAGTGGCTCTCTAGGAATAGAGTCTTTAAGTTTAGGTGCAAAGTTTTCAACCTTTATAGACAAGAGTCCTACCTCTATTAATTGNATAAAGGACAACNTGTCTAAGTGTGGNTTTGTAAGTCAATCAATAGTTATCAATAAAGAATTTAAAGAAGGAACTAGAATGCTAATAAANGATAAAAAAAAATATGATCTAATTTTTATTGATCCTCCTTATTCATATTTTGATGACAAAACACTTAATGGTATTATTAGAACGGCATTAAAATTATCCCCTCCAGGTGGAATCATTGTTTGTGAACATCCTAAAGAGGAGAAGATTATATTAGATGTCGAAAATAGAGTGAAAGAGTATAAAGATAAATTTATAACCTTTTGCTGGCAAAATTAGATATGAAAAAGTCTGTAATTTACCCTGGAAGTTTTGANCCCTTAACTAATGGTCATGTAAATATAATTGAAAGAGCTGCANGCTGTTTTGATGAAGTTATTATTGGAGTAGCAAAGAATTCTTCTAAAAACTCAATACTCACTTCAGATGAAAGAGTTTATATTTTAAAAAAACTATTTAAAAATAAGAAAAAGATTATNATTGATCAGTTTGAAGGGTTATTAGCTCAATATGCCAACAAAAAAAAGATATATACTATTCTAAGAGGNATGAGAACCGTTCAGGATTTTGAATATGAGCTTCAAATGGCAACATCTAACAATAAACTTAACAANAAAATAGAAACNATATTTATGGTTGCTGATGGCAACTATTCGCATATTAGTTCGTCTCTTATAAAAGATATTATTCGTTTAGGTGGAGANGCAAGTAATTTTATTCCTAAGATTGTTGAAAAAGAACTNAGAAAAAAACTATTAAAGAAGGGGTAAAAAATGAAACTTTCTAAACTNGCCAGGANCCTTAAGCCTTCTGCTACACTTGCTATCACAGCTAAGGCAAAAGAATTAAGATCCAAAGGTATTGATATTATTGGATTTGGTGCNGGGGAACCTGATTTTGACACACCTGAGAATATAAAGTTGGCTGCAAAAGAATCAATTGATGCCGGATTTACAAAGTATACAGCTGCAGGNGGAATCCTAGAACTTAAAGAGGCTATAAGAGNCCGTATCTTAAATGACTATAAAATAGAGTATAAGAATAATGAAATCCTTGTTGGCTCNGGGGCCAAACATGTTTTATACAACCTGTTTAATGTTTTAGTTGATGAAGGTGATNAAGTATTAATTCCTGCACCATATTGGGTTTCATATCCTGAACAAGTTAAAATTGCTGGNGGGATACCAATNATACTTAACACAACACAAGAAGATGGTTTCAAAATTACAAAAGAACAAATCCAATCCAAATGTACCGATAAAACTAAAATCCTAGTACTAAATTATCCTTCTAATCCCACAGGCTCTACATATACAAAAGATGAACTCTTAAAAATTGCTGATGCGGCAAAGGAGAAAAACTTAATTGTTCTATCTGATGAAATATACGACAAGATAATCTATTCAGGAGAGCAACACGTCTCTTTTCCACAATTAAGCCAGGATGCAAAAGAAAGGACGATACTAGTAAATGGTGTATCAAAAACATATTCTATGACAGGGTGGAGGATTGGATATGCCGCTGGAAATTCAAGTGTAATATCTGCNATGAATAACTTNTCTGGACAATCTACTTCAAATCCTACTTCAATATCACAGAAAGCTGCNATNGAAGCGTTTTCAGGTAANCAAGATAAAGTCGGGGAAATGCTGGTTGAATTTGGCACTAGAAAGGATTATATCTCATCATTTTTNAACAATATTATAGGTGTGAAGTGCTATGTCCCAATGGGAGCCTTTTATGTTTTTCCGGATATTTCTTATTATTTTGGTAAAAAGTTTAAAGGGAAAACAATTTCAAATTCTATAGAATTAACTGACTTCCTGCTTGATGAGGNAAAGGTAGCAGTAGTCCCTGGAATTGAATTTGGGTCTGACAACCATATACGAATTTCATATGCTACTTCAATGAAAGACATAATCGAGGGCACAAAAAGAATCAAAGAAAGCTTAGAGAAACTATAGTTTTGATTTTTGNCTAACTTGAGGAAGGTGTNGNCGTGGATTTTAATATTGGAGCCGAAGGGGATCGAACCCTCGACCTCTTGAATGCCATCCAAGCGCTCTCCCAACTGAGCTACGGCCCCTAGTTTAATATNTAGATATAATTTGTTAGAATATATCCAAGTTACTATTAATTCAATTTAGTATAATGAAAAAAATTAANGTTGGCATAATTGGTTTGGGCACTATTGGAAGTGGTGTATATAAAATATTAAATCAAAGAAAGTCAAAAATTAAAAAACAATATAATGTCGAGATAAATATAAAAAAATGCTGTGATATTTCAGAGGCCAGNAGAAAAAGGTTAAAAATATCTAAAGAAAACTTTACNAAGAATTATATTGATATAACAGAATCTAAAGAAATCGATATTGTNATTGAACTAATAGGTGGCATACGAGTNGCATACAATATTTCTAAAGAAACTTTAAAAAATAAGAAACATCTTATTACAGCGAATAAAGCACTTCTNGCCTATAAAGGAAAAGATTTAAGAAAATTNTCTAATGTAAATAATGTATCAATTGGCTATGAAGCAAGTGTGGGAGGAGGTATACCAATAATAAATTCTATAAAGGATTCAATATTAATAAATAATATTACTTCTTTCTGGGGCATACTAAATGGAACTTGCAACTACNTATTAACCTTAATGTCCAGAGGAATAGATTTCTCAAANGCTCTANATATGGCAAAAAAAGAGGGTTTTGCTGAAGCCGATCCAACCCTAGACATNAATGGTAAAGATACGGCTCATAAAGTAGCTGTTCTATGTCAGACATGTTTTAATCTTAATCTAAATGTAGATCAAATATACACTCAGGGTATCNAAGATATTTCTTCTTATGACATAGAGGTTGCTAAAAATCTTGGATATGAGATAAAGCTATTGGGGATAAGTAGNGTTATCAACAAGGAGCTAGATGCTAGAGTGCACCCTACTCTAATTTCTAAAGNGAACCCTTTAGCTAACGTAACAAATGAATTTAACGCTATTTTAGTAAACTCTAATAATCTTGGCCCTTATATGAGTTATGGGTATGGAGCAGGAATGCTTCCNACTGCNTCTGCNATAGTTGCTGATATTGTTCGTGTCTCNTCTGAATTAAANAATCAATTAANCTTGGAACNCGAACTAAAAATAAATCTTAGAAAATTTGAAGATGTAAANTCCAAATTCTANNTTAGAATAATGATCAAAGATGCACCAGGAAATCTTGGAAANGTTACTAGTATATTAGGAAAATATAAAATAAATATTGATAAAGTAATTCAAAANAATATAGAGAATAAATTAAAAGCNATTCCNGTAATAATTTTNACCAAAAGTCTAGAGCTNAAAGCATTGAATAAAGCTGTAGCTTCAATGACAAAAAGTAAGCTAATTCAGAAAGATTCTCTGATAATTCCNGTGGAGGATCTTTNATAAAATATTGAATAATAATTTTGAATCTATTATTTTNGAAAATATAAGGGAGGGGATACTGCTTCTGGACAAAAAACTAAATTTTTTATTTATAAATCAAGAAGCTGAAGATATTCTTGGAAAATCAAAAAAATTTTTAAAAAAAGNNAANAACATAANTGCAATAGANAAAGAAATTATCAAACTGATAAAGGAAGTTAANAAAACACATAAAACTAAATTTGTAAGTGAAGTTACTATTANCGACTCCTTGGGAAATAAGAATNTAAATTCAATTTATCTCAGACCAATTTTTAACTATAGCAANAAAANGCAGANTTTAGAATATATACTCATTCAGTTTGCCAATCTAGAAGGCATGANTTTTCTAAATAAAAAATCNAAGTTTGAGGATGAGGAGAAATTAATGAGCCAACTGTTCTANGGTTTAGCTCATGAAATAAAGAATCCTTTAGCTGGTATAAAGGGTGCAGCTCAAATTGTTAANACTATAAAGAACGNAGATGTNNTCAGCAACGAATGCATGGANATAATCGAAAAAGAGGCAACGCGNCTTGAAGGCCTTGTTNATACATTTAAATATCTTCAGCCTCACTCAAATAATAATTTTAAAATTGTGAAAATTAATNAGGCTATCAATGATACATTAGAACTTTTAAGTAAAACTTCTNNAAATAAAAATATTAAACTTTNCTTTAACTATGAAGATGAATCAGTGGATGTTTTAGCAGATGAAGGGCTGCTAAGAATTGTAATACAGAATATAATTCAAAATTCNTATGACTCTATAAAAGATACNGGTGAGATAAGAATTGCGATTAAAAGAACTGAGAATTTTAAATTAAACAACAAGAATCTAATACAGATAGAAATAAAAGATACAGGNAAAGGAATAAGTAAAAAAGATNTAAAGATGATATTTCAGCCCTTCTACTCTACAAAAAAAAATGGGCAAGGGATAGGGTTATTTTTAAGTCAAAAAATAGCAAATAAATTTGGGGGTTTTATTGAAGCAGAGTCAAAACTCAACAAAGGGTCAAAATTTATAATTTATTTACCCAACAACTAAAGATTTTGGTATAATTCTACACAATGGATTCAATACTCATAGTAGACGACGAACAAAGCATTAGGCAGGTTTTAAAAATCTTTTTGGAGAAAGAGGGATATTCTGTTTCAACTGCGGCTAAACTTTCAGATACATATTCCATTTTAAAAAAAAATANNTTCAGTCTAATTCTTTTAGATATCAATCTACCNGANGGAAATTCGTTAAAATATATAAAAAAAATTAGAGAATTAAATAATAATTCTTCAATTATAGTTATGACTGCACAAGATACCATGATAAATGCTATACAGGCTATTAAAAATGGTGCTTATGACTATATAACTAAACCTTTCGATTTNGATNATAATTTNACAAATATAATAGAAAGAGCTGTTAAGAATTCAATCAAGGATTCAAANATAGAGAAACTTGAAACCGATATTAAAAAATATGATATGNACTCCTTCAATATAATTGGAAAATCAAATAAGATGAANAAAATCTTTAAAGATATTGGTAGAATAGCTGAAAGTAGCCATACTGTTTTAATTTTAGGAGAGTCTGGATCAGGAAAAGAATTAGTATCTAANGCAATTCATTTAAGTGGAAAGAACTCAAAAAAGCCCTATATCCAGATAAATATNACCGCCATACCTGACGAACTTATAGAAAGTGAGCTTTTTGGTTATGAAAAGGGTGCTTTTACAGGAGCCTCAGGGAAAAAAACAGGAAGATTTGAAGAAGCCGATGGTGGGACAATTCTTTTAGATGAAATAGGAGATATGTCTTTCGAATTACAAAGCAAGCTGCTTAGAGTTATAGAAGAAAAAAAGTTTTATAGGCTTGGATCACAAAAACCAATTAATTTTAAGGCAAGAATAATTGCATCAACCAATAAAGATCTAGAAGCTGAAGTTAAGAAAAAGAACTTTAGACAGGACTTATACTTCAGACTAAATTCTATAGCATTAGAGTTACCTACTCTCAGAGATAGAAAATCTGACATTCCTCTTCTTGTGGACTTCTTTTTGTCAAAATATTTAGATCAAGATGATAGTCAGAAAATCGTCAGNGAAGACTTTCTTAGCAGCCTCATTGATTATGATTGGCCTGGCAACGTAAGAGAACTGGAAAACTCGATNAAGAAGGTTGTCTTGATGAACCCAGACCTACATTTGGATAGACAGTCAATCGAGAACCATCTTCCTAAAATTGCTAGAAGAATTGAATCANAAGANAANAAAGTGAATTATAACAAATTTATTGAAAGTATATTTACAAGNGCTGACTTGCCTGATNAGGATTTACACGACTATATTNTTAGTAAAATAGAAAAAACNCTTATCGAGTCGGTCATAATTAAAAATAAAGGTGACATCAANCTTTCTTCAATTCGGCTTGGTTTTACAGAAAAGAAATTACTAAAAAAAATAGAGGACCTTNGAATAAATAAAAAAATTANACAGAAGACTTAATCTTTCTTAGAGCTTTTTTTGCTGATTTATTCTCAGCATNTTTCTTACTTTTACCTTTAGAGGCACCATGTTTAATTTTATTTATAAAAACAGATACATGAAACTCCCTATCATGTGGAGGACCTTCTNNTTTATCGACAATATATTTNGGTAATACTCCATATTTTTTTTGTGACTCGACCTGCAATATAGACTTATAATCTTCATCNATAAAATTTGAAAAATCTTGATGTAATAANAACTTNTTTAAAAAATTCTCAGCGGATCTAATCCCTGANTCTTTAAAAATCGCACCAACTATTGCTTCAAATAGTCCTGCTAGATTAGACTCCCTTTTCTTTCCACCGGATTTTGTCTCACCCTTCCCTAATAATAAATATTTTTCTAGCTTGTTATTTTTAACTATCTTATAAAAAGACTTTGTACTAACNATCTGATTTTTAATTTTAGAAAGTTTTCCNTCGTTATATTCNGGAAAAATCGAAAAAAGATGCTTAGTTACGAGNAAACTAATTATAGAATCACCCAAGAATTCTAGCCTTTCATTATCTCTTTNAGAAAACTCATTCCCGTATGAGCTATGAGANAATGCCTCGTTTAGGAGCCCNTTATCCTTAAAATGGTAATTAATTCTATCTTCTATTTCCAACTATAGCTCCTCTCTAATATTGTATATCATTTTAATTCAATACTTTGAGAATATGAGTTTTTTTTAAGGTTGTAAAATAAATAAAGATAATGTAAATTTAAATATTGGTGCTTTTTCACCCACAAGGATTATTTCAATGTCTAACCCTTTTGAATTATTAAGAACCGAGATGGATGAGCTAGTTGTTGGTCATTCAGATGTTAAAACTGCCCTTCTTTTAGGAATTATTTCAAGAGAACATATATATATTCAAGGACCACCCGGAACGGCTAAAACTATGTTATCAGAAATTGTATCTAAGTCAGCCGAACTAAGCTTTTTCTTTTATCAAATGCACAGAGATACTAGGCTCTCTGAATTAGTTGGTGACTTGGTTATCTCCAGAGAAGATACAGCAAATGGAGAAATTATAAGACAAAATATTATTAAAGGTGGCATTTTAACTTCAGAGATATGCTTGTTAGATGATATTTCTAGAGCACCTGGTGAATCATTAAATGTTTTACTAAGAATTCTTAATGAAAGAAAGTATGGGGATGAAGAAATTCCTCTGCTGACTGCTATTGCTACTAGTAATCCAACTGCTGACGAATACTATAACGAACCCTTAGATCCTGCGAATTTAGATAGATTTGTTATACAAATAAATTCAAACGGTCTCTCATATAGTAAAGAATGGGAAGATGTTAAAAAAATTGTTAGCTTATATTCTGCAAAAAATACTTCCGGTGGACATATTGAGAAAATTGGTAAAGATGTGCTGGATAAGTCCTATCAACAACTTGAAAAAATAATTGTTTCGTCTGAGGTACAAGAAGGTTTAGTAAGTTTTATATCTTGGCTTATAGAAGACTGCCGACTAAATGAAGCTAATTCTGTTATTTCAGATAGAACTTTTCTCGTTAAATCTATAAAAATTATAAAGGCTAATGCTGTATTGGCTGGAAGGGATGAGGCCAATCTTGAAGACTTAAAAGCGTTAAAATATATTCTGGCTTTTAGGGTTCCCGAAGAAGTTCTTAAAATGGCGGAAGAGAAACTTGAATCTATTCAAACCCAAAAAAAAAAGACCAAGAAGTAGAAAATAACCAAAAAAGAGAAGGAAATGACTTTGAAAAAGACTCTCCCAACAAACAAGCTGGAGATTCTGGTGATAAAGAATCTGAACTTTCAGAAGATGAACTTAAAGAAGCCCTAAACTCATTTACAGAAGCCTTAGAAGAACTTCAAGATAACCTTTCAACTGATGACGGTTCAAAACCTTTAGAGGCTGAAGATAAAGTTCCAACTAACCCCTCCAATAGAAATCATGATGATGGTGAAGGTGATACTGATCAAACCCCTCTCTCTGAGAAGGTATATGCAAGTAAATCTAAAAAATCTGGAGATACAGATTTATCAAAAGTAGGGACTATGGACAATTCGGAGATTGCTCAAAATGTACAGATTGTCATGAAGGTTTTAGATGGCAATATTCAACGCAGTATTGCAAAGAGAGGAACTTACCCTGGCGGGCTTCCAAGAAGATACAAAAGAATGAATTCCTTTTATGAGATTGAAGATGTTGACCCAATGGATGCAACTATCTGGACAAAGAACTTATCTCCACAACTTCCTAGAGTTCATCAACGTGAAAAGGAAACGATGGGAGGAGAAATTGCAATTCTTAGAGATATAAGTACATCCATGATGGGAGTATACAGTGAATGGTCTTCTTCAGTTGTCAAAGCTGTTGTAGAACTTGCAAGGGTTAAAAGAATGCGTGTAGGATATATTGAATTTAATCATAAATCCTTTAAAACAATAGTGGAGGAGAAATTTTTCACTAAAGAATATGAGACTATTTTAGAATCTTCTACTAAAACAGAATGCTCTGGGAATACAAACTACGAAGAAGCACTAAAGGATGCGATTTCTGATTTTAAAGGAAGGGGTCTTAGAAATAAACATATATTATTTATTACTGATGGAATCCCAACTTCAGGTGATACTGAAGTTAGAAAAGAAAGAGAAAGAGCAAAGAGGTTAGGAATCTGTATTCATTCTATATTTATTGGTTCTAAAAATTTCCCTATCATATTAAATAGTATCTCTAAAGAAACATATGGATCACAATTTGTTGCGTATAGAGCCCAAAATGGGAATATTAAAATTGAAAGAAAAGAATCAAGTATAGCTTTTCATAGACCTGCAAATGATAGACCAACAGAAGACTTGCTTAACTTTATTTAGTCTGCATTAGTACCATATTGTCCCTATTTATTATTTCGTCTGAATATTTATAGCCCAATATCTTTTGAATTTCGGACGACTTCTTACCTTTAATCAAATTAGTCTCATCTGAGTTATACGAGATCAACCCGCGAGCAATAGGTAGATTATCTTTTAGGCTTACACATAGGACTTGCTGTCCTTTCTTAAACGAACCTTCAATCTTAACAATTCCGGAAGGGAGTAGGCTTTTTCTATTATTAACAATGGCATTTGCTGCACCCGAGTCTAGATAAAGCTTACCAGATGACTTAGGGCCCATACCAATCCATTTTTTTCTATTTCCAACCTTAATAGAACTTGGAATTATAGCGGTACCAACATCTTTATAACTAAATATATCTTTTAGTACATTCTTGTTCTTTCCGTTTGCAATTATAGTGGGAATTCCAAACTTTGATACATCCAGAGCAGCATTGATTTTAGAGCTCATACCGCCAAAGGAGACTTGTGATTCAGAATCGTTTATCACCTGAGAGTCAAAACTTTCTTCATCTAAGCTACTTATTAGCTTTGCTCTTTTATTTGTTTTTGGATTATTACTATATAATCCATCAATATCAGTAAGAAGTATTAATAGATCTGCATCCATCATAGCAGCAACCTTAGAAGCAAGTATATCATTGTCCCCGAACATTATTTCATCAATAGAGACAGTATCATTTTCATTTATAATTGGAACAATACCCATTTTTAATAATTCTAGAATCATAGCCCTGGTATTTAAAAATCTTTTCCTATCGTTAAATATATCGTTTGTTAAAAGAAGTTGGGAAACATTAATTTCTTTTTTTGAAAATGCTTTAATGTAATAGCTCATCAGCTTTACTTGACCTAAAGATGAGACAGCCTGTTTTTTAATAATATTTAATCGTTTGAGATTAAAATTAAAAAACTCATTTCCTGCAAGAATCGCACCAGAAGAAACTAGTAAGCATTCGATTCCAGACTCTCTGAGTCTTCTAATATCAGTAGCCAAAAATTTAATCCTATCATAACTAATGTTGTCTTTATCGGCTAAGGCTTTAGAACCAATTTTAATTATAACTCTATTAATTTTTTTAAAAATACTTTGTCTATCCATAATAACCTATTAACCCTTGACATAAAAAATATAGAAGTATAATTAAAGAATGTCTATAGCGCGGGAATAGCTCAGTTGGCTAGAGCATCTGCTTGCCAAGCAGAAGGTCGCGGGTTCGAGTCCCGTTTCCCGCTTTTCTTTTTTANAAAAAATTAAGAAAAGCTTATAAAATTATCAGTTGCTTCTACTTTCTTTATCCATTCTAATATATTCGGNAATTGAACTAAATCTATNTTCCCTTCATNAGAAAGCTTTATATATGGATAGTATGCGATGTCTACTATAGAGTAGTTGCCAACAAAAAAAGCTTTACCTTCNAGATGATTATCGATTATTTTCAATGATTTTAGTCCTTCATCTTGCAACTTTCNCAACTCATCTAAATCTTGAGCATCTTNNGGNTAAAACTTTAATATAGCTCGCGCNTTAGCTAAAAAGGGNTCTACTGACGTTTTATTAAAAAAAAGCCATTTATATGCCTNTGCTCTNCCTTGTAAATCATAAGGCAATAGTATTGGTGAGTACTTTTCACAAAGATACATAAGTATTGCATTAGATTCCCAAACTATTATTCCATCGTCATCTATAGCTGGTATTTTAGTAGCTGGATTGATTCCAATAAATTTATCCTTTTTATTCTCGCCTTTAAAGACGTCTACTATTTCAGTTACAAATTCTACATTTGATTGAGCCATTAAAAGCTTAACCTTATAACAGTTACCGGAAAGTGGGTGATCATAAAGTTTAATCATTCCTAAAACTCCTTATAAATTCAGNATAAAAATCTTCGCCNAAAAACTTTTTTATTGCTGAATCACTTATTAGCTTATATGTTACCAGACCTTTTGTTTTTAATTTCGAATCATGNAATATACTTACNTCAACTCTTGAAGTCTTATCAATTAATGAAACCTCTTTACCAACAACTTTNAGATTTACATCNGTCTNAATCTTAGACAGATAATCAATTTCNAGTTTTTGAGTAAACCCTATCTGTTTTCTTGCNTTAAACATTCCCCAAAATCCAATCTCATCTATTATAGAGGCTTGTATTCCTCCATGAATAATCGAGGGGAACCCTGAGTACAGATTAGATAGATTAAAGNTGGAATATGCAGAATTATCGGAGAATTTNATATCTAACTTAAGACCAATAGGATTTGAACTTGAACATACAAAACAATTATAATTTTCAAACGTATGAAAGACTTTCTTTAGTTTATTAAAAATATCATTCATTTTCTTTTTCTGTAATCTTAGCCACAGCTACAACTTTGATGTCTTCACCAACCTTCATCAATCTAACGCCTTGAGTTGCTCTTCCAATTATTGAGATGTCAGAAGTTTTCAATCTAGTAGCCTTCCCTGCGGAAGATAGCAACACAATGTCATCCTCATTCCCTGTCTGGAAAGCATTAACTATTAACCCTGTTTTATCTGTAATTTTCAATGTTGTAACACCCTTACCGCCTCTTGAAGTAAGCCTGTACTTGGAAACTTCAGTCCTTTTTCCAAACCCATTTTCCGTTACAGTCAATATCTTAACTCCTTCTTCTTTAATAACTTCGGAGCTTACAACAGAATCTTTGTCCTTTAATGTTATTCCTTTAACTCCCATGCTATTTCTTCCTACAGATCTGACTTTTTCTTCTTTAAATCTGACTGCTTGGCCCATTTTGGTTGAAATTAATATTTCATCTTCTCCAGAGCTCGTATGAACCGATATAAGTTCATCTTTACCTTTTAAATTTATTGCAATAATCCCATTTGTTCTAGGTCTTGAGTAATCTTCAAGTTTAGATTTCTTAATAATTCCATCCTTAGTTGTCATTATTAAGAATTGATCTTGGCTAAAATCTCTCAAAGAGACGTGAGCTTTTACCGTTTCATCATTTGATAAATTAAGTACATTAGAGAGTCCTCTACCTCGTGCAATTAAACTTGCCTCTGGTAGCTCGTATACTTTTCTCCAAAAGCACTTACCTTTATTAGTGAAGAAAACAACATAATCATGAGTTGAGGCAACAAATACAGTTTGCGCAAAATCATCATTTTTGCTAGTAGCTCCTTTTTTTCCTACTCCACCTCTACGTTGGCTACGGTACAAGCTAAGTGGAGTTCTCTTTATGAATCCTTCGTGTGTTAAAGTAACAACCATATCCTCTTCAGATATGAGGTCTTCAATCTTAATACTGCCTAAGTCTCTATCATCAATCTTACTTTTTCTTTGATCTCCATACTGCTGAGTGATTTCCTCTAATTCACTTATCATTATTTTATTAATTTCGTTATCGTCAGAAAGTATTGCTTCTATTTCCTTGATTCTCTTAATTAAAGAATCTCTCTCGTCCATTATCTTAGCTTGTTCCATTCCAGTTAATCTTTGGAGTTTTAAATCTAAAATAGCTAAAGCTTGTATTTCGGACACTTTTAATTTATCTATCAAAGATGTTTTTGCTTCTAGGGGTTCTTTTGACTGCCTAATAATCTTTATTGTCTTATCAAGATTATCTAAAGCAATTTTGAAACCCTCTAAAATATGCAATCTAGACTGAGATTTGTTTAATTCAAACAATAAACGTTTGGTAATAATTTCGAATCTATGATTAATAAAACATTTATTAATTTCTTTAACGCCGAGCAATTTGGGTTTACCGTCATCAATAGCTAGTAATATAATTCCAAAAGAGGTACTTAGAGGTGTTAAAGAAAAAATATTATTGAGGATAACATTTGAGTCCTCACCTCTTTTAGGGTCTATTACTATCCTTATACCTTCTCTATTTGACTCATCTCTAATATCAGAAATACCTTTTATTTTTTCTTCCCTTACTAAACTAGCAATTTTTTCGATTAACTTAGTTTTATTGACTTGATAAGGAATCTCGCTAATTACAATCTTGTTAGTATCTGTTTCAACATTAGCTATACCACGTAGTTTAATGATTCCCTTACCTGTTTCATATGCTTGTCTAATAATATCTTTAGAGCCATGTATCACTCCCCCAGTAGGGAAATCAGGACCAGGCATAATCTTTAATATTTCATCTATTGTTATATCTGGATTCTTTATCTGAGATATAATTGTAGCTATTAATTCAGTGCAATTATGTGGAGGAATGTTTGTGGACATTCCAACAGCAATACCTGAAGCACCATTTAGAAGAAGATTTGGGATTTTAGAAGGTAAAATCTTTGGTTCTTTTGATGAACCATCATAATTCTCTATAAAGTCAACTGTGTCCTTATCTAAATCATCTAAAATCTGAGAAGATAGCTTGGTAAGTTTTACCTCGGTGTACCTCATAGCTGCGGCAGGGTCGCCATCTATAGAACCAAAGTTGCCTTGACCATCAACAAGGGGATATCTTAAAGAAAAATCTTGGGCCATCCTAACAAGAGCTTCGTACAATGCCGAATCTCCATGGGGGTGGAATTTACCCATGACATCTCCAACGACCCTTGCAGACTTTTTATAAGATTTATTAAAGTCTAGACTTAAGTCTTTCATTCCATAAAGCAACCTTCTATGAACAGGTTTTAGTCCATCTCTAACATCAGGCAAAGCTCTACCAATTATTACACTTAACGAGTAGCTTAAATACGAATCCTTTAGTTCATCAAATATTTCAGCTGGCTTAATATTTTTATCTTGTGAAATTATGTAACTCCTAGTTTAATAGAGTAATTATACAGTCCCAGGAAGAAAAATGAAGCTTAAATATCTGCTATTCCATCATTTTTTAGTAGATTTTTCACTATGTTTCTTGGATTTGAGTTTCTATATAAAATTCTATAGATAGATTCTATAATAGGAGAATGAATCTTATACTTTCTTGTAAGCTCATATATTGCTTTTGAAGTATAAAATCCTTCTGCAACAGTTTTTGTAGAGCTGAGAATCAATTTGATTTTCTTTCCCTTACCAATATAAATTCCAAGGGATCTATTCCTGCTTTGTTCTCCATATGCGGTTAGCATCAAATCTCCTATACCAGACAATCCCATAAACGTTGTATTCTTTGCACCCAAAATTTTTGAAAGTGTCCTTATTTCTTTTAGCCCACGGGTTATAAAGGCAGCTTTAGTACTTTCACTAGACTTAATACCGTCCAGTATTCCCGCTCCGATTGCTATTACATTCTTTAAGGAGCCACCAAGCTCAACACCTACAACATCTTTACTTGTATATGTTTTAAAGTTTTGATTTTCAAATATCTTCATTGCCGATGGTAACAACAAAGAATTAGCAGAAGCTAGGGTTACAGAGGTTGGTAATTTTTTAGCTACATCATATGCAAAACTAGGCCCCGAAATTGTCACGTACCTCCTACTAACTCTTGGAAGAATCTCTTTAAATATAGAGTATATTGGCTTCATACTTGACTGTTCAATTCCTTTAGATGTATTAATTAATATTGAGTCTTTGCTAATCATTTCCTTCATTAACAACAAAGACTCCCTAATGAATTGTGTAGGAATAGAGAAAATTAAAAAATCAGAGTCGAATAAGTTTGTATCAAGTGAATTAGTTGGATAGATCGAGCTAGGTAACTTTACTCCTGGAAGAAATATTTTGTTTTCTCTTTTTCTAATTATTGAATCAACTACATTCTTTTCTTTTGCCCAAATTCTTACTCTATAACCATTCTCAGAAATATTTTTTGCTATAGCTGTTCCCCAACTTCCTGCGCCAAAAATAGTTACTACTTTCTTTAATTTCATTGTAAGATATATTATATTGCTTTTTAAGGATTTTATTATGTTAAGAATAGATTATATTGGTTCAGCTTTTGTTTGTCTAATTATATTTGCTCTCTTTGGATTAGCTATTTCTAATGTTTCACATGCTGACTTAGACTTTTATTTCAAATTAGTTGGTGGAATTGTCCTTTCCGCCATGCTAGTTGGGCTTTTAGCTAAATTTCTAAAGAACGATTAAATAATTATTTAGGTTGGATATTTTCATTAATCCAGTCAATCATCTCGGTTGTTGTGGTTCCTGGTCCGAAAATCTCTTTTACTCCAATTTTCTTTAATCCCTCTATGTCTTGATCTGGTATAATCCCACCTCCAAATACAACGAGCTCTTCTAAGCCTTTCTCTTTTAAGGCCTTTAGGATTTCAGGAAAAAGGAAGTTATGTGCACCTGAAAGCAGACTTATTCCAATTGCGTCAACGTCTTCTTGTAATGCCGCTTCAACTATTTCCTCGGGAGTTTGATGCAGTCCAGTATAAATAACTTCAAAACCAGCATCTCTTAATGCTCTTGTGATAATTTTTGCACCTCTATCATGGCCATCTAGTCCTGCTTTAGCAATCAATATTCTTATTTTTAACTGACTCATATGCAACTCCTTTGAAGGTATTTTAACTTACTTATTCNACGTAATCCAAGGTTAGCTGTTTGCTGAAAACATTTTTGGTTTCACTACGAAGCNTAAATTGGAAATCAACAATCTCNNCTTTTAAGATTACTAAACCCTTGCTTCCAATCAATGGTATTGTTATTGCCTCAATAATTCTACCATCTTTGTCCTTGCCAATATATCTTACTAATACATTTTTTAACTTTTGGTCTGAGTTATTTATCACCTTACCGGTATAACCTAGCTTGCCCTCTTCTCCGACAACTTCTAGGACAGGACCAAGGAAGACAACACCGGGTTTACCTTGTAATTTCTCACATGATACAAAAGTGAAGATAAAGGCTGCTAGAAGTACTAGTTTAAAAAAATTCATTTTTTATCATCAATGTTCAAAACGTTAGCTGGTTTATTATTCTTCGTGTTGGGGGTCTTGTGGTCTTCAATTACATCCCCTAGCAATTTATGCATTATTTTGATTGATCCAAGCGAGCTTTCTTTCAAATATCCTGTATCTACATCTAGTGATTTTTTCTTTTTGGTCCACAAATAGAAAAGAAAAGCCTGGTTGTTTAGTATAAGAAAAAGTAGCATATAAAAGAGTCCATTATTATATAAAACCTCAGTTAGAATTGGAATATTACTTGTTTCAATTCTTACCACACCATAAGGCATATCAGATGTCCCTATAAAAAACGGTTTAATTGCAACATATTTATTATTAAAAAAGAATTTATTTGTTTTATTAAAAGGTGAATCATCATCCTTGTTTAAATTGTCATCAGTACCGGCATTAACTATACCTTTCATGATGTCGGACCTAAAATAAACCGTCAAAAGTTCTGGTGGGTTAACGTTGAAGGCATTTGTAAGTTTTTGAACCCCAATTTGATCATCTAAAAAATTGAAAAAGTCCTTTGAGGAAAAATTATTGTTATTTTCTTCGAAATAATTAGACGCTTGCTCTGCAATTACAGAGGCTAAAGCTTTAGACTGGTTCTTACTAACTTCTCTTCTTTGATTAAAGCTAAAAACAAATAAAGTGAATATGAAAGAAAAAATAAGCAATTGGACTAAGACAATTACTATAAGTCTTTTAAGGAAATACATCACGCAGTTTTAGAAAGTTTTTCTATAGATGAAAGAACTTTCTTATCAGAGATTCTTTTATCTGATTTAAGCAACATGTAAATCATTCCAATAAAATCTTTCCTGACCTCATCTGATAAATTTCTAAACAGATCTAATAAAAGTTTTTCAGAATAAGTTATTGGTTCATCTAAATTATTAACTATATTTTCCTTATTTAAGAATCTAAGTAACTTTTGCTCTTTAGCTTTATTCCAAATAACATCTGGATCAGTATTTAAAGTTTGAGCAATTACAGAACATTTAGACTTATCAGGAGCATCAACCTTAGCCGTTTCTAGCTGATGAACATAAACTGTTGAAACATTAAGAGATATTGCTAATTGCTCTTGTGTAACCCTCCTGCTTTTTCGGGTTTCTTTTAAATAAGAACCAAATACATTCACAATGCTCATGCCTTAATCATACAATTTTGTATTAATATTACAAATAGGTCTGAACTATGCCCCGAGGCGGAATCGAACCACCGACACGAGGATTTTCAGTCCTCTGCTCTACCGACTGAGCTATCGGGGCATAATTTATAATAAGCTTTTAGTTTATATAGAATTAACTCTTAATCAAGGGGATTGATACTTATTTTATTCCATTAAGATTCTTAACTATACTAGACCCCATAAAAAAACGCTTATATGCCTTTTTTAACCATTTCTTTTAACAAGTCTTTAGGTAATTCATCGTAATATGGAGAATCTTTCTTATATAATTCTTTAATTTTATTTTTTGGCATGTCAGGCATTTCTTCAGTCAGGCCTAAGGATCTACAAATATTTTTTAACTCCTCTTCTCTTTCGCTAATTGGATTTGGATCTAAAATCATTCCTACATCTTTCAGCATAGCCTTTGTCTCTTTATCTTCTTTGAGAGGCTTCCCATATTCGTTTGAATGGAACAACCTATCAAATCTTTTTCTTGGACGCTGATCTGGATCCTCTAAAGCATAACCTACAGTCATGGCCCACAAAGGAATCACATTTTCTGGCAAACCTAATACTTTTGGCCAAGCCTCTGGATTTCTACCTGTTGCTATCAAACATGTACCTAACCCTAGCTCTGTCGCCGCAAGCATTGATTGGGCCATAGCTTGACCTGCTTCAATTCTAAATAAATCTTCAGTTTTATCTTTAGGAAAACTCATCAACCTAGGGTATGTAGTTTCTGTTAATAGCTTATAAGTCCATCCTTGTGCAGCAGATATAGCTCTCAATGGAAAAAGTACCGCAAAGGACTTTACTAAATCTTTATACCATCCATCTAGATTAGTTAGCCAAACCACTAATTTTGGAGCTGTTTGTAAGTGCAGTTCATTAAATGCTGAAACACACCCAACAATCTCATCCCACTTCTTTTTTGGATATGTAGCTTTATCTATAACTATCGCCTCTGTTGAATTGCAATTACCTTGACATGATGCATACCTTGCAGCTTGAAGGATAGCTTGAATCTTCCAATCCTCCACATTCTTCCAACTTTTATAAAATCTTATACTTCTTCTTTTACCGATAGCCTCAAAAAGTTCCATTTTTATACTCCTATCTAATTATTATTAAAAATTAGATTCTTTATTCAATTAAATAATAAAAATTTTAAATTGTCCAGAGAGAATAAATTATAATTTCTAAGCATAACCNAAGACATCTTNATACTTGGTTTAAGTGGGTGCAGGAATANCAGATAGAGGCGTAATCGAGTCTCCNACCTCTATTTATNATCTTANAATACTACTATGTAATGTTANATTACTAATTATATAANTTTAGCGACAAGAGTAACTTTAAAAAGGGAAGCTAGAAGCTCCCCTTTAAATTATTGTTAATTAAAAAGATACTATNTATTGAAGTGAGACTGTTTCTTGAGTCTTGTTTTGTGCTTGATCACCTGCAGCACCGCCCATAACTTGAAAAACCGGGTGGTTTGCCATGTCAAGTCTATATTCAGCTCTTAAANTCCCATAATCACCCACTAATAGTTGAGGTGTGATTGTAAAACTTTCTAAAACTGCNTCGTCGTCAACTTCTGCCCAAGTATTTGCATCTGTACTAGTAAATCCTAATCTAGAGCCACCTGGATCTTGAAGATATTCATATCTAACTGTTACTGATTTAGNACTATCATNTTCATAAGTTAAATATGAACCTACACCNTACCATGTTCCATCATCTGCAACACCNGTAACTACAGAAGTATANGCACCNTCTTCTTCACCTTTACCCATAACACCGTTAAGAGTTAGAGATAGAGTATCAGNAAGTGGCATACCAAATACCGCNGTATATGTTTGCCTTGTTTGATCATCAGTTTCTTGACCATAGTTCATNGCGACAAATAATGAAGCTNTTCCTATAGTTGTTCCAAAAGCTGCTTCAAAAGTTTTTTCTTGGTTTTCGCCTTCATCATAAATAGTATCCCAACCATTTCCTACACCTATATAAAATTCATCAATGAATTCCATGTCTGGCTCGATCATAGCTCTGATTCCAGTATTTTGGAAGTTGATTGTATAACCAAAAAGAAAACTTCTTGTAATGTTTGGATTATCACCTGGATTAATAACTTCGTTTCCAAGCATTGTATCAAAATGTCCTACCATTGCAGTCCATGGACCGATAGGTAAAATTCCATATGCTTGGTGAAGGAAGAACTCTCCATCAGTATCGTTCAAATCCTCAGCTAAACTACCAAATAAAGCATCTATTACGAAGTAATCGTTAGAAACACCAATTTGGGCTGAAGGAGTCATTGTAAAGTCATCATCACTAAAAGTATGATAATTATTTGACTCATCTTCATTGTCCCCTAAATTATAGGTCGTAGCAGTATGGACGTAGCCCGAAAAAGTTAGAGGAATTTCGGACGCTCCATCTTTTGCAAATGCATTTAAGCCAGTAAAAGTAAGCAAAAATGCTAATGTAAAACTTAAAAAAATACGCATTTATTGTACCTCCTGCGTCAATATACTTATTGTATGGCAATTGTCGTACCAAGTATTGAAAAATAGCTATGAAAATTTAAAACAAAATCTAAGAATACTAAAAGGAGGATTGTATTACTCTGAGTCTAAGTCCTTACCTTTAGTCTCAGGCAAAGTAAGAAGGACAAAAAAAGCGCATATTGCGAAAATCGAAGCAGTCATCAATGCCCTACCGTTTCCAATAATCTCTCCATTAAACAAGAAGGCAAATGAACTTACTGCTATGAAAGCAAAAAGTGGTGGAGCTATAGCGGAAGCTCCTCTTCCAACATTGTAGCTAAAGCCTTGAGCTGTTCCCCTGGCTCTTGTAGGGAAAATTTCTGCAAATATTGCACCGAAACCCGAATAAAAACCAGTAGCAAAAAAACCTAGTAAAGGGGCTAGAATTAAAATTAAAGCCTCTAAGGATATGAACCCTATAAATTGCTGAATTGGAACTATATTTCCAAAAACCGGTACAAGAAGAGCCACAATAATTAAATACGTTCCAAAGGTAGTTTTACGTCCTATTTTATCACTAATTAGTCCAAAAGAAATACAACCTAATATTGCACCAATATTTAAGGGTATAGTAAAACCAAATCCTTTAACGATACCTAAGCCTGCCCCTCCTTCTGAAATAGGACTAGCGAGATAATTAGGAACAAAATAGCTCAGTCCCCAGTATGAAAGCATACAGAAACTAGTTAACAAAGTAGCCTTAATAACCATTGGTCTTATTTCGTCTGATTTAAAAATTTCGAAGAAAGTGAATTCTTGCTTAGTATGTTTTCTTGCTTCTGCGGATTTTTTCCAAACTTCAGGCTCCTCACAGACCCTCCTAACATAAAATACTAAGAAAGCAGGAAGAACTCCTAAGAAGAACAGTACTCTCCAACTTTCAATAGGAAAGTCGGTAGTGACAAAAGGGATCTGATTTAAATTAAAAGAATCGATTGGCAGGACAAAAGTAGCTAATATAGCGGCAAAGATAAATCCAAAACCCCAACCACTTTGAACCATACCAACAACCTTTCCTCTATGCTCTTTTGGCCAACTTTCTGCTACCAGAATTTCTCCTGATGCCCATTCGCCACCCATACCTAGGCCTAACAAGAATCTACAGATTACAAAAAATAATATATTTGGTGCAAATGCAGATAGCATTGTAAAAAGCGAATATATTAGAATTGAATACGTTAAAGCCTTAACTCTTCCAACGTAATCAGATATTACTCCGAATACCATTCCACCTAATGCTGAAGAAGCTAAAGTAATGCTAAAAAGCAAGGCAGCTTGAGGCCCTGAAATTTCAAAGGTTTGAGCAATGAATCTAAAAGCAAAGACATACAGCAATAAGTCCATTGCGTCGAGGGTCCAGCCAAAAAAAGCAGCAATGAAAGTCTTCCATTGCTTTGAGTTAATATCTTTAGTCCAATTTAAAATAATAGTGCTCCTGGATAAAAAGCTTACTAAATTAAAATTTAATAGTCAAATTGATACATAACCCTATTGATAAAGAAAGAAAGATTGTTAAAATTTGATTGTGGAAAAATTATCGATATTTGTGGAAACATATGGATGTCAAATGAATGAGTACGACTCAGATAGGATTATAAATTCTTTATCTGCAAATCCGGTTAAAGATCCAAGTGACGCAGATATAATAATTGTCAATACATGTGCAATTAGAGAAAAGGCGGACCACAAAGCAGTAAGTGCTGTGGGTAAATATAAAAAACTAAAAATTAAGAATCCTGATTTAATAATTGGTATGGCAGGATGTGTTGCTCAACTTTATGGGAAAAAGCTTATCAAGCAGATTCCTCACTTAGACTTTGTCATAGGGCCTAGAGAAATACCTAAATTAAGAGATTTAGTTTTTGATATAAAAGAATCATCTAGCCATAGAAAAATTAATACATCAATGGATGTAGAAGAAGTCTTTAAAGTTAGCCCTTATCATAAAAGCGGAAAAGTAAACGGTTTTGTTTCGATTCAACAGGGATGCAATAAAAAGTGTGCATACTGTATTGTTCCAACAGTTAGAGGAAGCGAAATAAATAGACCTTTAAAAGAAATATTAGAAGAATCTAGACTTTTAATTGACCAGGGTGCAAAGGAACTTACTTATATAGGTCAAACAGTTAATTCGTGGAAATATGAAGGAGAAAGATTTTACAACCTTTTGGACTATCTGCAAGAGCTAGACGGCTTAGAAAGGATTAGATTTACAACCTCTTTTCCCAGAGATATAACATCTAAAATGGTAGATTCAATGAAGAACAATACAAAAGTCTGTCGTCAGCTGCACTTGCCTGTGCAATCAGGATCAAACAGAATCTTAAAGCAAATGAAAAGAGCATATAGTGTCGAATGGTACAGAGATAGTATATCAAAACTTAGGGATGCTATACCAGATTTAAGTCTTTCTACTGATATAATAATAGGCTTTTCTGACGAATCTACTAAAGACTTTGAAGAAACAATGCAGCTTATTGAAGATATAAAATTTGATACAATATATTCCTTTAAATACTCAATCAGACCTGGGACGCCTGGAGAATTAATGGATTCGCATGTTAATGAGGATGTCGCCCTCGATAGGCTCCACAAGCTTCAATCGAGACAAAGAGAAATCTCATTAGAAAACAATCTCAAGCAAGTCAATAAAAGTTATAAAGTTTTAGTAGAAAGTGAAAGTAAAAATAATCCAAACGAATTCTTTGGAAGAACTTCGCAAAATAAAGCCGTGTATATCAAGAATATAAATAAAGAGTCAATCGGCAAGATACTTGATATTACAAAGAAGGAGGCTTTTCAAAATTCTTTTATAGGTGAGCCAACCTGAAAACAAAAAATTTTGACGGAATAATTATAGTAGGGGGTGGTTTAGCAGGTTGTGAAGCTGCATATCAAATCTCAAAGAATAATATCAAAGTTAAACTCTACGAAATGAAACCAAAAAAGTTTACTCCTGCTCACAAATCTAATAATCTTGCAGAATTAGTCTGTAGTAACTCACTTAAATCAACCTCTCCTGAGAAGGCTTCAGGAATCTTAAAGCTTGAAATGCTAGAGCTAGATTCACTAATTATTAAAGCTGCACATAAATCTCAATTGCCTGCTGGAGGTGCTTTGGCTGTAGACAGAGAACAATTTTCAAATTATATAACTAACGAAATTAAAAGTAATCCACTGATTGAAATCATTAATGACGAGATACTTTTATTGCCTGAAGAACTAAACTCTCCTCTAATTATTGCAACCGGACCATTAACAAGCTCAGGTTTATCAAAAAGTATTGAAGACTTTATAGGAAAAGAAAACTTGTCATTTTATGATTCTATTTCGCCAATCATTTCATACGAAAGTCTAGATGATGCACATTTTTTTAGAGCCTCTAGATATGAAGAAAGTGAAGGAGACTATATAAACTGTCCATTAAATGAAGAAGAGTACGCATTGTTTCATAAAACTTTAATAGAATCAGAAAAAATAGAATTTCATAATTTTGAGAAACCTAATTACTTCGAGGGATGTCTACCAATTGAAGTTATGGCTGAAAGGGGAGTTGACACATTAAGATTCGGTCCCATGAAGCCTGTTGGACTTATAGATCCTAAAACTGGGAACAGGCCATATTCGGTTGTACAACTCAGAAAAGAAAACTCTCATGAAAGCATGTGGAATATTGTTGGCTTTCAAACCAAAATGAAAATCAAGGACCAAAAAGAAGTTCTCTCCAAAATTCCTGCTCTTAAGAATGCTGAATTTCTCAGATTTGGTAGTATCCATAGAAATACTTATATTAATTCACCAGGTGTTATTTCAAACACCCTGCAAAGTAATAAGAATCCACTATTATTTTTTGCAGGCCAAATTACCGGCGTTGAAGGATATTCTGAGTCATCAGCTATGGGTTTAGTTGCGGGAATTAACTCTTCAAGAATTTTTAAAAATAAGGAGCCAATTATTTTTCCAATAAAAAGCGCTCTGGGATGTCTAACAAAGTATATATCTGATCCATCAAATAAGAAGATTCAACCAATGAATATAAACCTTGGGCTATTCGATGTTAAAAAACCCAAAAAGAATATTGAGATGATAAAGGAATCTTCAAGGCAATGTATTCTTGAAATAAAAAATACAAATCAAATAGAATTAGATTTAGTTTAATGCTACTATTTAATTTTTATGAACTTTCAAAATATAATCCTTAATTTACAAACATTTTGGGCCAATAAAGGTTGTGTAATACTTCAGCCTTATGATCTTGAGAAAGGGGCTGGCACATTTCACCCAGGAACCTTTTTACGTTGTCTAGGCGAAACCCCATGGTCAGCAGCTTATGTGGAGCCTTGCAGGAGGCCTACTGATGGAAGGTACGGAGAAAATCCCAATAGATTGCAGCACTATTATCAATTTCAGGTTGTAATAAAACCTTCAATTGAAAATATCCAAGATTTATACTTAGAAAGTTTGAATTTTCTTGGTATTGATACCAAGAAACATGATATAAGATTTGTTGAAGACGACTGGGAATCCCCTACTCTCGGTGCTTGGGGATTAGGCTGGGAAGTGTGGTTAGACGGTATGGAAATAACACAGTTTACTTATTTTCAACAAGCTGGGGGTTTTGATTTAAATCCCGTAACGGTAGAAATTACTTATGGAACTGAAAGAATAGCTATGTATCTTCAAGAAGTTGATAGCGTCTATGATTTAAAATGGTCTGAAAAAATAAAATATTCTGATATACATCATCGAACAGAATATGAATTTTCAAAATATAATTTTGAAATCGCAAATATAGAGATGTTGAAGGATTTCTTCATTAAATCTAAAGAAGAATGTAAGAGCCTTGTAAGAAACAACCTATCTTTACCAGCTTATGATTACTGCTTGAAATGCTCTCATCTTTTTAATCTCCTAGATGCAAGGGGTAGTATTAGCGTTACAGAAAGAGCGAGATATATTCTTGAGATAAGGGAGCTAGCAAAAGCGTGTGCTGGTTTGTATATAAAAACATATGAAACAAAATAACAAGCTATCAACCTTTTTACTTGAAATATTCGTGGAAGAGATGCCCGCTCGATTAGTTAATGAGTTGTCTAAACAGCTTGAAGATAACTTTAAGAGAGGTATCGATGAGCATTCTATTTCATACTCCTCGCTATGCTCTTACTCAACTCCAAGGAGACTTATAGTTACGATAGAAGGTCTAGAGAAGAAACAAAAAGATATAAATAAATATATGGTTGGTCCTCCAAAAAAAATCTCATTAGATGCCAATGGAAATCCCCTTAAGCCAGCTCAGGCATTTATAGAGAAAAATAAGCTTAATATTAAAGATATTGAAATTATTAAGAAGAATAATAGCGAATTTATTGCTGCTAATGTGAAAATAGTGGGTCAAAATACATCCAAGCTTCTAACTGAGATATCTCACCAAGCAATTGTTGGAATAAAAAACAAAAAATTTATGAAATGGGGTAAGAGTGAATTTCAATTTATTAGACCAATAAGAAATCTTTTTTTACTATTTGATTCTAAATTTCTTAAAATCGATTTATTTGGAATTAAAAATGAAAACAAAGTTTATGGACACAGATTTTATGATAATAAGGGCAAAAAAATACTTTCATTCAATGAGTATTTTGAATTTATGAAAAGAAGCTATGTAGAAGTTAGCTTTGAAAGCAGAAGAGTGAACATACATAATCAAATTCTTGAGATTGAAGAAGAATTAGGTGTACATATTCCAATTGACGAAGAACTTCTCAGTCATGTATCCAATTTAACAGAATTTCCAAAAGTACTATGTGGGAACTTTGACAGAGAATTTTTACAAATACCCAAAGAAGTAAATATCTCGGTAATGAAGAATCATCAGAAATACTTCCCAGTTTTTAAAGATAAGAAGTTGGCTAATTTAGACTCCAGGTTCATTTTTGTAGCTGGATCACCATTTCTAAATAAAAAAATAGTTATAACAGGAAATGAGAAAGTTATAAGAGCAAGACTAGATGACGCTAAATTCTTTTATAATGAAGATCGTACTTCTAGATTAGTAAATATCCAAAAAAAGCTTGAATCAACCACATTTATTGCTAATGCAGGCTCATATGAGGATAAATCACAGAGAATTTATGAAATATCCTTAGCACTTGTTAAGATGCTAAATTTTGAAGATCTCATCAATGAAAAAAGGCTAGAGATAGCATGCAAACTAATTAAAGCTGATTTATCATCACAAATGGTATGTGAATTTCCAGAACTACAGGGGACTATGGGCAAGTACTACTATAAAGATGAAGACTCGTATGTAGCCGAAATTATTGAACAGCATTATCTCCCTAAAGGNAGAAGTGGCAAAATACCTGAAAATCAAATAGCAATGGTAATAAGTATTGCAGATAAAATAGATACCATAAGTGCATGCTTTAGTCTCGGACTCGTACCCACTGGTAGTTCTGACCCGTATGGACTTAGAAGGAATAGTATAGGTATAATAAGAATTGCTGAGGGTCTGAATAAACAAATAAACTTGATTGAAATATTGAATTTATCTGTTGATTGCTTTGAAGCAAATATCAAGAAACAAGTCGGAGTAGATACTAGAAATAAAACTATTGATTTTTTTGTTGATAGAGTAAAAAATTATCTTACAGATATGGGATATCCAACGAACATAATTAACTCAATTTTAAATATAGACTCAAATGTCATAGATATTCAATTGTTAAAAAATAAAGCAGATTTAATCAAAGGATTTATGAAAAAAGATTCATCTCATTCTATAATCGAAGCTGATAAAAGATTAAAAAATATAGTCAAAGACAACACAAGTCTAAGCGTTGAACCTAAGCTACTAAATGATTCTTTTGAGTTAAATCTTTATAATCGATATAATGAAATTAAAAGTTCTTTTACTAAAGAATCAATGAACAACGCACCCTCTTCAACATTAGATGCAATCGTCGGGATTGCCCCAGATTTAGATAGCTTTTTTGAAAATGTTTTAGTTATGGACAAGAATATTAAAGTTAAGCAGAACAGAATAAATTTATTAACTAATATAAAAAATCTAATTTCAAGATTTGTAAACTTGTCTGAAATTTAGGAGAGGGTTGTAGGATGAAGAATAAAAAAAATGTTTTTTATTTTGGAAATAAAAAAGCAGATGGTAACGGAAAAATGAAAGAAGTGCTTGGCGGTAAGGGTGCTGGGCTTGCAGAAATGACAGAGATCGGAATCAACGTCCCTCCCGGTTTCACAATATCAACAAATGTATGTGGGATGTTTTATCAGAATAAAAAACAAACACCCGCTAATATTACTAAAGAAATTAGAACTAACTTGGTTAAGTTAGAAAAAATGACTAAAAAAGGTTTTGGAGATATAAAAAATCCATTATTAGTATCTGTTAGGTCTGGAGCGATGTTTTCAATGCCTGGAATGATGGACACTATTCTTAACTTAGGATTGAACGATAAAACTGTGGCAGGGTTGGCTAAAAAAACTAAAAATCCTAGATTTGCATGGGATGCATATAGAAGATTTATTCAAATGTTCTCTGATGTAGTTCTCAATGTCAGTAAAGACTTGTTTGAAGAAAAATTAGAGGAATTAAAAAGAAAGAAAAAAGTAAAGCATGATATTGAACTTAATGAGATTGCTCTAAAGTCTCTAGTTCAAGACTATAAAAAATTAGTAAAATCTAAAACTAAAAAATCTTTCCCTCAAGATCCCATAGATCAGCTAGTAAAAGCTATTAATGCAGTTTTCTTATCATGGAATAATAAAAGAGCGATTTTTTATAGAAAAAAATATGGTATTTCAAGTGACATAGGAACTGGAGTCACTGTTCAATCAATGGTTTTTGGAAATATGGGACAAGATTGTGGGACTGGCGTAGGTTTTACCCGAGATCCTCTTTCAGGTGAAAAAGAGTTGTTTGCTGAGTACTTACTTAATGCTCAAGGTGAAGATGTAGTTGCAGGAATTAGAACTCCTAAGCATATAAAAGCAATGCAAAGAGAAATGGGGAAAGTTCATCATCAAATAGTTAATACAGCAAAGATTTTAGAAAGACACTTTAAAGATATGCAAGATTTTGAGTTTACTATTGAGAATGAAGTTCTTTATTTGCTTCAAACGAGGTCAGGCAAAAGATCAGGAATTGCAGCAGCAAAAATTGCGTGCGATATGGTTAAAGAAAGTCTTATTACAAAGAAAGAGGCTATTAGTAGAGTCGAACCTGAACATCTTGAACAATTTTTATTTCCAATATTTGATCCTGATGATAAGAAAAAATTTAATGTTCTAACGAAAGGTTTAGCTGCTTCTCCTGGAGCTGCTTCAGGACAAGTAGCACTTGATGCTCAAACAGCTGTTGAACTGAGCAAACAAGGAAAGAGGGTAGTTCTTGTTACTAAAGAAACTAGCCCTGACGATATACATGGGATGTCAGCTGCCAGTGGNCTTTTAACTGCAAGAGGTGGTAGAACTAGCCATGCTGCAGTTGTTGGAAGGCAGATGGGTAAAGTTTGTGTAGTTGGAGCTGAAGAAGTAAAAGTCAATTTAGAATCAAGAACTTTCTCCGTCGCTGATGAAGTTATACAAGAAGGTGATTTCATATCAATTGATGGCTTTGAAGGTAAGGTTTACAAAGGAGATATCCCAGTTGTAGCCTCTGAAGTTATACAAGTTATGCAAGGCAATATGAAAGAAATTTCTTCGGAAAGACATTTAATATTTTCAACTATATTAAAATGGGCTGATACTTTTAAAAGGCTTAAAATCAGAACTAATGCCGATGTTCCAAGTGATGCAGAAGTTGCAATTAAATTCGGTGCCGAAGGTATTGGTTTATGTAGAACTGAACACATGTTTTTTGCCGAAGATAGAATCAAGATAATGCAAGATATGATTCTTTCTACAAATCTCAAGGATAGAATTAAGCATTTGAATAAGCTTCAAGAAATGCAAAAAGAAGACTTTGTAGGATTGTTCATGACTATGAAAGGTTTTCCTTGCACTATAAGACTCCTAGACCCACCACTTCATGAGTTTTTACCTAGAAGAGAGGACTTAATGCTAGAGGTTAAAGAATTAGAATTGCTAGGTAATGATAAGAAGAAATTAGAAGAAAGAAAATCTCTTTTAGATAGAGTTGAGGAGTTACATGAATTTAATCCGATGTTAGGCCTTAGAGGCTGTAGACTTGGAATTACAATGCCTGAGATAACTTCTATGCAAGCTAGAGCAATATTTGAAGCTGCCATAGAGGTTTCAAAAAAGAAAATTAGAGTAGTTCCAGAGATCATGATTCCTCTTGTCGGAATGGTAACTGAATTTAAGATTCAAAAAGATATCATTAACCAGGTTGCGAAAGAAGTGCTAGGAAAGAAAAAAATTNCTTATATGGTNGGGACAATGATTGAGGTTCCCAGAGCTACAACNGTNGCAGATCAGATTGCNAAAGAGGCTGAATTCTTTTCTTTTGGAACAAANGATTTAACCCANACAGTCTTTGCATACTCTAGAGATGATGCNGGTAAATTTATAAACCATTANCTAGAAACAAAGGTTGAATTAGATGGCAAAAGTGTTGAAATATTNGATAAAGATCCTTTTACTTCTATAGATATNGAAGGTGTTGGAGAATTAATGAAGTTAGGTCTTANTAAAGGTAAATCGACTCGTAAAAATCTTAAAGTTGGTATNTGTGGTGAGCANGGGGGCGACCCAAGCTCTATAGATTTTTGNCATGAAATCGGCCTAGACTATGTNAGCTGCTCACCTTTTAGAGTGCCTATTGCAAGATTAGCAGCTGCACGAATAGCAATAAAAGAAACTAGTTAGCAATTGCTGAAGTTCTTACTTCTCTAACAACCGTAATCTTTACGTTTCCAGGATANGAGACTTCATCTTCTATCTTTTTAGCAATATCATGAGATAAAATAGTTGCNTCATCATCATTGATCTTATCACTTTCAACCATTACTCTAACTTCTCTACCAGCCTGAATTGCAAAACATTTATCNACACCATTAAACGAAGAAGCTATNTCTTCTAATTCTTTAACCCTTTTTACATATGATTCATAAGATTCTTTTCTTGCCCCNGGTCTAGCAGCAGATATTGCATCTGAAGCTTGAACTAATAGACAGTATAAATTTGATGGATTATCGGAGTGTGAAAGTTCCACAGCTTCGATGACTTCTTTTGGTTCATTGTATTTNTTAACNAANTCTGCACCAATATCATCATGACTNCCTTCCATATCATGGTCTACGGCTTTACCNATATCATGAAGTAATCCTGCTCTNTTTGCCATCTTAGGATCTAGCCCTAGCTCNCCAGCCAAAACTCCACAGAGTTGAGCAACCTCAAGNGAATGNTCTAAAATATTCTGAGAATAAGAAGTTCTATATTTCATNCTTCCTACCAATCTTATCAATTCCGGATGCATATTACTTANNCCNAGCTCTAATATTGCATCTTGACCAAGTTTTTGTAGCTCTTCTCCTAATTTGGATTCAATTTCCTCAACTATTTCTTCAATTCTTCCAGGNTGGACTCTTCCATCATCAAGTAACTTTTTAATNGCCCTTCCCGCAATCTCACGTCTTAAAGGATTATGCGAAGAAACTGTAACNATTCCAGGAGTATCGTCNATAATNATATCAACTCCAGTTTTCAACTCTATAGTCCTAATGTTTCTTCCCTCACGACCTATGATTCTTCCTTTCATGTCATCNCTNGGTAGTTCAACTACTGTTGANGTTTTTTCTGAAGTATAAGAAGCTGCATATTTTTGTATTGCCATTGCAATAATATTTTTTGCTTTTCTTTCAGCATCAGAATGAAGATTGTTTTCTATCTCCTTAATCTTCCTTGCGGAGATTATTTTCGCTTCATCTTCAACTGTAGACACAAGCTCATCCCTTGCCTGCTCTCTAGTTAGACCTGAAATTGATTCTATTTTAGTTTTTGCATCTTCAAGTATTGTCTCAAGCTCAGACTCCTTTGATAAGTATTTCTTCTCTAGTTCATCACAATTCTTTTCTTTAACTTCAAGCCTCGCTTCAGATTTTGTTATTTCAAGCTGAACTTCTTTTAGAGATGCTTCTTTCGATAAGATGTCCTTCTCTTTCTTATCCGCATCTTTTTTAATTAAAGAAACTTCTTCTTTAACTTTCTTGATCTGATTTTCTTTATACTGTTTTGCTTTCTTTTCACCATCTTTGAACAATTTGAAAGCCTTACTCTTAGCTGAACTGATTATAGTGTCGGATTCATCTTTCATTTTAGATATATCCTTAATTAAGTTATTTCTATTTGCCAACCAAAAAATTAAAAAACCGACCACCAAAGATCCTAAACAACTTATTAATATTATTATATTCATACTCATATTTTTCTCCCTTAATTGATATGCAAAAACCCCTTGTCTGTAAAAACTTTGGAAACTTGTATGTCATGCTTTTCTCCATTAAAACCATGAATAAGCTGAAAGTCATAAATAATAGAACAAATTCTTTTCTTATCTATAGAAGATAGAGCTTTATCATAAAAGCCTCCACCATAGCCTAGCCTCTTACCTGAAGATCCCACTGCAACGCTTGGAACAACAAACAAATCAATTTCATTACAATCGATAAAATGATTAGTATTTGGCTCCATGATATTAAATTTTCCTTTAGAAAAATCTTTAGGATCTTTAGGTTCTACAAATTCTATTCTATTGCCTATTATTTTTGGATAAAAGAGAGTTTTATTTAGACGAAGTAACTCTTTATGAATCTCTTTTGTATCCACTTCAGATTTTATAGGGTAATAAAGTGCTATTGAAAACAAAGAATCATCTTCAGAAATAGTTTCTAAAAAGAACTTAGTAAGATTCATAGATTTGGAATATACCAATTCTGAACCCATAGCTATTCTTCGATTAATTAACAAGCTTCTTAACTTTGACTTGTCAGAAACTTGATAATACTTTGTTAATTCTCTCACCACTTTCTTCCTTCTCTTTTTGCAAGGAAAGAATCTCGTATACGGCATTAACCAGGAGGATGTTCGAAACGGTTTGTCTTGAGATGGAGGGATCAGTCAAATTATGTTTTAAATAATTAATATTTATATATTCTTCAATCTTATTAATTATTTCATCAGTACAATTTGTTTCAATTTCTAATTTGTCTTCTTGAAAACCTAAATGTACCTCTTTCACTAAATTCCTAAATCTTTTATTATTTGTTCCAAATCGTTAAGGGCATTTCTTATTTCTGTAACATAAGAATCATTTTCTACTCTTAACTTTTTATTTTCATCACTTAATTTCTCTAAATCTTTATTTAAATTAACTAACTTTTCCTCTAGTCTTACTTTTGCTTCTACGGTATCCTTAACCTTTTTATCAAGGATATCTATGATATCCATGATATAATCTTATCCAAAAGTGAGAGCTTTACAAGCAGTGTTTCTTAATGATTGAGCAAAAAATAAGAAAAGAGCTAGAAAACGCCAAAATAACAGTGGCCGATATAGATTTAAATCTAAACTCTGCAGAAATCGCAGCTGACCAAATAATTGAGNTNTCAAANAAAAGNAGTCAGTTAAGTGAGATTGTAATNCTATACAATCAACTTATTGAGATAGAAAANTCTATAGAAGAAAANCAGGAGCTGTTNAATGATAAAGAATTTAAGGCGCTTGCTGAAGAAGAACTTGAAACACTTAAATTAGATTTGATNATAATTGAAGATAAAATTAAGTTTGAAGTTCGACCAAAAGATCCTNTAGATTGTAAAGATGTGATTATTGAAATAAGNGCTGGNGCNGGTGGAGATGAGGCNGCATTGTTTGCGAGTGACCTACTNAGAATGTACTTGAGATACTGCGAAAGAAAAAAGTGGAATATGGAAATTATTAATAAAAACGAAATAGGTCTTGGTGGTGTTAAAGAAGTTATAGCNTCAATAAGCGGTAAAGATATTTATTCTTTTATGAAATTNGAGAGTGGTGTTCATAGAGTCCAAAGAGTTCCTGCTACAGAAACAAGNGGNAGAGTCCATACTTCTACNGCCACNGTGGTAGTCCTTCCAGAAGCAGATGATGTTGANATAGAAATAAATGAAAAGGATTTAAGAATTGATACTTATAGAGCTTCAGGCGCNGGTGGTCAACATGTCAANAAAACAGATTCTGCTGTTAGAATNACTCATATACCATCTGGGGTNGTTGTTCAGAACCAAGATGGAAAATCCCAGCATCAAAATAGACAAAGAGCTATGAGAGTATTAAATGCTAAATTATTNGAGGCTCAAGAAAGCAAGAAAGAACAAGATAATTCAAAAACACGTAAGCTTCTTGTAGGNGGGGGAGATAGAAGTGAGAAGATTAGAACTTATAATTTTGCCCAAGGTAGAGTAAGTGATCACAGNATTAATCTTACTTTACATAAGTTGGACTATATTNTAGATGGTGANNTAGATGAGCTTAATAATGAANTATACAAGAACTATATTAANGAGGAAAGTGGGGTCAGTTAGCACTTGTTAATAATCATNCCCATATTATATTTTTCCTCATTTATTTCATCTTTATATTATNTTTACTCAGGNAAATTAACATTCTCTAAAACAAGCCATTGGCTCTTCATAGGGGCANTAGTCTTACAAATTATACTTCTAGTAAATAAAACNATAGATTTTAAAATCAACAATATTGAGANAAGCCTATTTGTTGCNTCGNTATTTTTATCTATTCTAGCTTTNTTTTTCATTAGACAGANTATAAAAAATTTATACTGTTTCTTCGTNTCCCCNGTAGGGTTTATCTTAACTGTNCCATTAATAATGATGGGAAATGATGATGGAGGGTCAGCCTANAACAANAGAATCCTAATAATTCATGTCTTACTTAACATNTTGTCTCATACAACACTTTTAATATCTTCAATATTTTCAATTATGTTTATATACCAACATGGGAACTTCAAAAATAAGAAAGTTAAAAAAATCTCTAGAATGCCTAGTCTATCGCTCATTGAAAAGATCAATTTTAATTTAATACTTGTTTCTTTTCCTATAATGACCATAGGGCTTAGCTTAGGTTTTCTGCTATCTAAAAGTCAGATTGGAAGCTACTGGTTTGGAACAGTATCAGCAATTTCAATATTTTCTTGGCTAATCTACTTCTCATTAATTCAAATGAGAATGATATATAACATTAGCGGACTTAAGGTATCGTTTATATCTTTAATTGGATTTGCTTCAATAATTATAAGCTATCTTTTTATGTATGTTTTAGATTTACCCTCACATACTTTTGTATAAAAACTATTAAGAGCTTGAACTTAAGAGGGAGTCTTAAACTCCCTCTTAAATAAATTTATAGCATATTGTGTCCGCCATTAATACTCATGTTAGTACCAGTTACCCATGATGCAGCAGGAGAACAAAGATATAAAACAGCCAAAGCTATTTCATCCGCATAGCCAAACCTTCCTAAAGGAATCTCTTCTTTTATTCCTGCTAAAAGATCAGGTGGAACGGTGTGAAGCATATCTGTTTCTACAAAGCCTGGTGAAACAGCATTTACTCTAATGTTATCTTTCGCTAACTCTCTAGCGAGACTTCTAGTGAATCCATACATACCACTTTTTGTTGCAGCATAATTAGATTGACCAATATTTCCAGTTTCACCGATGATAGATGAGATTGAAACAATAACACCAGAACCTGCGTCTCTCATATGAGGAACAACAGCTTTTGACATATTAAACAAAGCTCCTAAGTTAGTATCTATAACATCTTTCCACTCTTCTTGTGACATACGACTAAAAGTTATATCTCTATTGATTCCAGCATTATTAACTAGAAAATCAACTTGACCATACGCCTTTATTGCTTCTTCGCCTAAAGTTTGGCAAGCTTCAAAATCTTTAACGTCAGCCTGTACAACGATAGCTTCTGAACCAAGGTCAACAATTTCTTCTGCAGTAATTTCTGCAGCTTGTTTATTGCTAACATAATTTAAAACTAATTTTGCACCAGCTTCCGCAAAAGCTAAAGCACATTGCTTACCGATACCTCTTGAACTTCCAGTAACGACAGCAACTTTATCTTTTACATTATATAAATCTTCAATCATTTAAAAAACCCCCTAATTGAATATCTGATTAATTCTATACAAAAAAGAAATATTTATCTACAATTTTCCTCGGTTATCGTGAAATATTCGTTTAATATTAATGAATCATGAATAATTTCGTAAAATCACACGGACTAGGAAACGATTATCTTGTATTAGATTCGGAGAAAATTGACTTTAAATTGACTAAAAAGATGATCATAAAAATTTGCCACAGAAACTATGGGGTCGGAGCTGACGGCATTTTATTACTTATTAAGTCAAAAAAAGCCGATTTTGGATTAAAAATATTTAATCCTGATGGATCAGAAGCAGAAAAGAGTGGTAATGGGTTAAGGATATTCTCGAAATTTCTTTACGACTACAGATATATCAAGAGGAAAGAGTTCACTATTGAAACTAAGGGTGGCTTGGTAAATATCAAAGTAGCTATTAAAAATCAAAAAGTGCGTCTTGTAAAAGTAGAGATGGGAAAGGCCATCTTTGAGTCAAGCAAGGTGCCAGTTAAAACAAAAAAAAAATATTCAATTAACGAAAGTTTAAAGGTGTGCGGAAATATATTTACATATTCATGCGTAAGTGTGGGTAACCCTCATTGTGTAATCTTTCTAAAAGAAACATCTGCAGATTATGCTAAAGATTTCGGTGGACTGATAGAGAAAAATAAACTTTTTCCAAAAAGAATAAACGTCCAATTTGCTCAGATAATTTCTAGAAATAAAGTTAAGATTGAAATCTGGGAAAGAGGAGCTGGATATACTCTTGCTTCTGGTAGTAGTTCGTGTGGTGTAGTTTCGGCAGGATACAAATTAGGGCTATTAAATAAAAAAGTCAAAGTCCTTATGCCCGGTGGTGAGTTATCTATTGAGATTGATGACAACTTCAATCTAATCATGGAAGGTCCAGTTGAAGAAATATGTTCAGGAAAACTAAATATTTAGAAAATGTTTCAAGCCATTAAAGCAAAATATATAATAACTCCTGATCAATCATTTTTAACAAATTCAGCCGTAATTATTAACAATAATATTATTAGTGGAATTATTCCAAATTATCAACTTACTAGGAAGGAATATAAAGTTATAGATCTAAAGAATTCTGTCTTGTTACCTGGATTTATAAACTCACATGTTCACCTAGAGCTTCATTGGACACAGAAACTACTAAATCCTTTTAATTCATTCCCTGATTGGTTAAACCAGATTATAAGTCTTAAGAGGAATTTTGATAATTCTAAAATTTCCAATTCTGTTAAAAAAGGGTTAGATGAATCTTTAAATTCAGGTGTAACTACAATCGGTGAAATAAGCTCATACGAAGGTCTAGATTATAAAGCTATCATTAAAAGTGGTATTAGGACGGCTTATTTTTATGAAATTGCAAATTCAACTATTTTAAATATTGAAAGTAAATTTCTTAAAGGTTTATTGCAAAATACTAACTCTCTTTTTAATTTAAAGATATTCCCTCATTCAATTTATTCTCTTGATACTAAATCTCTAAAAAAAGTATTAGCTTTCGCAAAGAAGCATAATACTCAACTTGGCATTCATCTTTCTGAAAGTGTTGATGAAATCAATTATGCAATGAAGAAAAAAAATAACTTGGAAGATAAAGTCTTCTCAAAATTTAATAGTAAGCCCAAATTTGACTCACGTCCAAGTACCCCACTAGANTATTTAGATAGAATAAATTTATTTCGACAAATTATAACCCTGGTTCACATGAACAACTTATCATCAGAAGATTTAAAAATATTAAAGAAACGTCAGTACCCTGTTGTTATTTGCCCNCGTAGTAATTTATATTTAAATCAAAAACTTCCTAATTTAAGATTCTTTATGAATTATAAAAAAACAGGTCTAGGTACAGATGGTCTTTCAAGTAATATATCTATTAATTTCCTTGATGAAATTAACTTCTTGTATTTAAATGCAAAAAAAATATTAATTAATAATCCTGAAAGAAGAATTCTGGAAATAGCGACGCTAGGAGGAGCTAAAGCTTTAGGTCTTGATAGCTCGATTGGGACAATTGAAAAAAATAAAAAAGCTGATCTAATAGCTTTTAACTTAAAGAATAAAGATCCCTATTTGTCGGTCATGCATTCAAATAGTGGAGACTTAAAGATGTCTATGATAGATGGAAAAATTATTAAGTTGAAATAAGATCTAGTTGAATATTTTCACTTATAAGTCCCTTCTTAAAAGCTTCGTCATAGAAGAATCTTAATCCATGTATGCCTCTACTGGTGAAATCAACTGTATCCTGATTAACATACATCAGAACAAATTCTCTTGCTACGTCCCTTGAAACACCTCTCCCGAATTCCATTGCATAGTCCAAGGCTTCTTCAATATTTGAAAGGGAATAAACTATGCTTTGTTTGATCATATTAGATATCTCTATTTGTACATCTAAATCTAAGGATCTACTAATAACATTCAAACCCAACGGGATTGGATATTTGCAATCCTGTGACCAAAGTTTTGGCAAATCTAATAACATATTAAGTCCAAGATTTTTATATGTAATTTGACCCTCATGAATTATTAATCCTGCATCAACTTCAGCATTAACTATTGCAGGAACGACTTGGTCAAAATCATATTCAATAAAAGTTGCATCATCACAATATAGCTGGAGCAATAGGAATGCAGAAGTTAGCTTCCCAGGNACTGCAATTTTAAGTCCTTTTTCAGAATCAAACTTTTCTTTTGCTACCAAGATCGGACCGTAACCATCGCCCATACTTGCACCACAATCCATAACTCTATAGGTCTTGTGAATCTTAGTATACGCATGAGCGGATACAGCAGTTGTGTCTATCTTGCCATCAATAGCNAACAGATTTAATGACTGTATATCTTGAATAATGTGTTCAAATTTAAATCTTTCCGANGAAATAATACCTTTAGATATTCCATAAAACATGAAAGCATCATCTGCATCTGGGCTATGACCTAAAGTAATTAGTTTTTTCATATTTAAAGTATGTTATTAAAACTTCTTTTTTCCCATTTTGCAAATTTTGCNGATAGCTTATAAAATAAGTTAATNCCATCTAGGTGTTTTTCTGTAAGCCTATATACTATCCTTTCCTTTAAGTAAGTTTNAACTAACTTCGGATNTANGACAGATTCATACTTACTATTAAAATCTTTTAAAATATTATCAANATTATCCATTCCACTTATGAAAGAATCATGCAGTAATTTTATTTCGTNTGANCTNGGCTTATTNAGGTAATAATTAAATGTTGCNAAAGTAAAAGGTAAAGAGGTTTCTAAGTACCAAAGCTCAGAAAGATCATAAATCTTCATACTTCCTGNTCTTTGGGAAAGAAATTTTAATGCTANATCTCCAATTATTACNTGCCCTGTATTCATTTCGTAAGTGTTCACTATCTGTGGTCTTAAATAGTCATATTCAACCTTTTTCTTGATGAAATCTTCCTGGATAACNTTATATAANAGATTAGCGCTCTTAGATCTAGGATCTAGATATACTTTTTCAAGATTTTTAATGTCTGAAGTTGCAACTANAACTACACTATCAACTTTACCCTCCGCACTTATACAGTAATCATCTAAAGACACAACTCTTGAATCAGAGAAATGGTCTACTATTGAAAGTAAAGAAAGAAAATTTTGTTTGTTTACTAAAGACTCGAGGAGATCTGATGGAAATTGAAATTGAGTTTTATAATTACTATAGGCTCCTATATCAAATAAATATGTAAGTGGCTTTGAATTTAAGAATGGAACAGAACCTAAATTTTTTATCATATCTCTCTACTAAATTAAACTTTAAAATCNACAAAAGACCATTTCTTGGGAATAAATATAGATTTATGGATTTCTAAGGCGAAATCATCTGACATGCCTGCGATAAAATCACAACAATCATCAGAATAATTTCCACTATTAAATTTATAAAATTCTCTTAAGGCTTTTTCATTTACTAGGAAAAATGAATACAAATCTATCAAAACCTTTTTAGCTTTTTCAAAATTAACTTTAATAACCGGATTGTAATAAACTTTCTCGAAAAGAAAGCTCCTCATGTCAACTAGATTATCCTCTAGCTCTTTGGATATAGCTACAGCTTTATAGTTCATATTCATGGTATTTTCAATAGTATCTGATACAACTTTTGATATTCTCTCGGAATGCTTTTCACCAAAAAATCTTATCAATTTTAAAGGTATATCCTTTTTCTTAATCAAAGAAGACCTTAAGGCATCATCAAGGTCGTGAGTAAAATAAGCAAATATATCCGAAAGTCTAACAACCTGTCCTTCTAATGTATGAATCTTGATTCTTTTATTAACTATTGGCCCTGTTCCTTTAGAATGCTTTGAAATACCATCTTTAACCTCAAATGTTAGATTTAAACCTTTTCCATTTTTTTCNAGAAACTCTACAATTCTTAAACTTTGCATGTAATGTTTAAAACCCTTTTTATGAATCTTATCTAGAGCCTGCTCGCCGGCATGACCAAATGGTGTATGTCCTAAATCGTGACCTAATGCAATAGCTTCCGATAGATCTTCATTAAGACTAAGTGACCTAGATATAGTCCTAGAAATTTGAGAAACTTCTAAAACATGTGTCAACCGAGTCCTAAAATGGTCTCCATAAGGAGCGAGAAAAACTTGCGTTTTATCTTTCAGTCTCCTAAATGATTTTGAGTGAATTATTCTATCTCGATCTCTTTGATATTCTGTCCTAAGTGTGCATTTCTTTTCTTTCTTTGCCCTACCAACAGATTTACTACTCAAGGATGCATATGGAGACAAAAGGCTCTTTTCGTTAACTTCTAGCTTTTTTCTTGAATTTATCATTGCCTAACCAATATACCCTTATCCGATAAATAGTTCTTAGCATCATTAATCTTATATTCACCAAAATGAAAAATCGAAGCGCATAATGCAGCATCAGCTTTTCCTATTGTAAAAGCTTCGGCTATATGCTCCAAGGTACCTGCTCCACCAGAAGCAATAATTGGAATATTTATAGTTTCAGAAAGTATCGAAAGGATGTCCAAATCATAACCTTTTTTTGTACCATCTCTATCCATAGAAGTAAGAAGAATTTCACCCGCACCATAATCTTGCATTTTTTTTACCCACTCCATGCAATCTAAGCCAGTAGGTTTTCTGCCTCCATGTGTAAAGACTTCCCAACCTGAATCTTTTCTTTTTATATCAACAGCAACCACTATACATTGAGAACCAAACTTCATTGCAGACTCTGTAACAAGTTTAGGATTAAGTATGGCTGAAGTATTAATTGAAACTTTATCCGCTCCAGCTCTTAATAAATCCTTAATATCCTCAAACTTTCTAACACCCCCTCCTACTGTAAGAGGTACGAAAACTTTTTCAGCAGCTCTTTCAACTAAATCGATTATGATGTTCCTTTCTTCATTTGATGCCGTAATATCAAGGAATGTAATCTCATCAGCCCCCTCATTGCTATACTTTGTGGCAATCTCTACAGGATCACCTGCATCGACAAGATTAACAAAATTAACACCTTTTACTACTCTTCCCTTATCAATATCCAAGCAAGGTATTATTCTTTTAGCTAACATCCTGATATACCTCTATGCTAGCACTTAAATCAATCGTATTTTCATATAATGATTTTCCTAAGATTACTCCAAATATACTTTTACTTTTCAGATTTTTTATTTTCTCTAAATCTCTGGAATCTTTTATTCCGCCAGAAACTATTATTGGAATATCAGAGATTCTCAAATAATGTTCAATTAAATCTTCATTAAAGCCTTCCAAGGTTCCATCCCTATCTACTGAAGTTAGAACAATCATTGAAACACCAAGGTTCTTAAAGTCTAATACCGCATCTTCTATGGTCATATCTATTTTTGTATTCCATCCTCTAATTGCAATTTTTCCATCCTTAATATCCAGACCTACGGCAATTTTATCGCCAAACTTTTCACAAGCTTTTTTAAGAAAACCTTTCTCTGTAAAAGCGGATGTACCTATAATAACTCTTTCTACCCCTATAGATAAGTACTTTTCTATTGTTTCTATATTTCTAATTCCACCACCAACTTGGAACTTACATTCATCATGTTTAACAATATCTTTAATAATATTAAAATTTTTTGTACTTCCCTCAAGTGCTCCATCTAGATCTACAAGATGTATTAAGCTAGCACCTTCTCTAATCCATTTCGTAGACACTTCCAAGGGATTATCAGAATAAATCGTTTNTTTACTATAGTCNCCCTTGAAGAGTCTTACACATTTTTCATCTTTTATATCAATTGCTGGAACTAAAATCATCATATTACATTTTACAAAAATTAATTAATAAATTAAATTTATTTTTATGAGATATTGGCTTGTTAAATCCGAACCATATAAATATTCNTGGNATGACATGATAAAAGATAATACAACATATTGGGATGGAGTGAGAAATTATCAAGCTAGAAATAATCTCAAAGCTATGAAAAAGGGTGATTTAGTGTTTTTTTATCATAGCAATGTAGGAAAAGAGATTGTAGGAATAACTNCTGTTANTAGGGAGTTCTANCAAGACCCTACGACTGAAGATAAAAAATGGGTAGTNGTAGATCTTAAATTTAAAAAAAGTTTAAANAGAAGTATCACCTTAGATGAAATTAAGAATGACAAAAAATTACAAGAAATGTCNCTTGTTAAACAATCAAGACTTTCTGTAATGGAAGTAAAAAAATCTCATTTCGATATAATTATTAGGAAGGGNNATGAAAAGAAGTTATAAAGATTTAATTAAAGGATTNANATCAAATGATCGTGTTTGNCTTTCAAAGCTNATNAGNTCAATAGAAAGTGACTCCTCATCTATTTTTAGAATAATAAACTCTGTAAAACGTTTACCAAANAAGACCTATACGATTGGCGTAACNGGTCCCCCAGGTGCAGGCAAAAGCACCTTGACTAACCAAATAATNAAAAAGTTTAGGNGTATGAATTTTAAGATTGGAGTTATAGCGATTGACCCTAGTAGTCCTTTTACNGGCGGAGCAGTGCTGGGTGACAGAGTTAGGATGCAAGAACACTCTTTGGATACTTCTGTTTTTATTAGGAGCGTNGGAAGCAGAGGTGACTTAGGNGGACTATCAAGTTCAACTAGTTCAATGATTAAATTATTTGATATATTTGGAATGGATATTGTNATAATTGAAACAGTTGGTGTGGGNCAAACTGAGCTAGATATAATAAAGATATCGGATTCGGTTCTAGTAACACTCGTCCCTGAAGCTGGNGATGGGATTCAAGCAATGAAAGCTGGATTAATGGAAATTGGNGATATATTTATCGTAAACAAAGCTGACAGAGGTGGTGCCGAAAAACTAGCCCGTGAGATTGACTACATGGTTTCNTTAAAACATGACAGTTCTTCTCGTAAAACNAAAGTCCTCACAACTCANGCAGAAAATGATATTGGAGTAGATGAGTTAATTCAAGAAGTNTTAGACTTTAAGTCCTACGAAGAGTCTAATGGTGCACTTGCCAATAAAAGGAATAGAAGNAAAATATCCGAATTAAATACTATGGTCGAGAAACGATTAAGAAATGAATTGGAAAAGACTAAAGAAACTGCTACATTTAAAGAGTTGATACATAAATTAGAAAATGGATTATTAGAACCTGAAGTATTAGTTGANAATATAATTAATCTAATAAANAAAAATAATTGAGAAAAATTATAATTAGTGAAACTCTCGATCAGATAAGAGTTGCTGTACTTGATAATTCTAAGCTTACTTACTTCTTGATTGACAANACCAGTATACAAGCTTCTATCAGGGGCAATATATACAAGGCAAGAAAAAACCTTTCTGNTAGAGGAATTGAAGCCTCTTTTGTAAAAATTGACGATGAAAAAAGTGCTTTTTTATCAAATTTTCATCCTTTNAAAGCGGACTTTAATACTGAGGACTCTGATTCCTANAAGATACAAGATAAGAATTTTATTTTAGTACAATGNGTAAGNGATTATGATCCAAGAAAGGCTCCTAAGGTATCAGATTTTGTTGCGTTACCCTCTAAGTTTTGCGTAGTAGTTGCTAAACCTAAATTTTTCGGAATATCTAAGAAAATTAATAGCGATGANAAAAGATTAAGANTAAAGTCACTTAAAAAATTTACTACCAAAAATCTNGGGATAATACTCAGAACTTCTGCTGAAAAACAAAAACTAAAAGATATTAAAGAGGATATACGAGAAACAAAAGCCAAATGGAAAGAAATTATTTCNGGCTTTAATAATGCAAATGANCCTATTCTTTTGCATCAAGAAGACAATATANTNGAAAATATTTATCGTGAACTGATGACTTCAGATACTAATGAGATTCAGGTCAACTCTAGAAAAATATATAATTACTTTAAAAAACAAGTCTTAAGTTCTGGTNCAAAAGAAAAAAAGACAGATATTAAACTCTTATCAGGCAAAGANGATTTATTTGTAATTAATAAGGTTGACAAGGAAATTGNTAGGATTTTTCANAAGAAAGTAAACCTNAAAAANGGTTCTTTCTTATTAATAGAAGAAAAGGAAGGGCTAACGGTTGTTGATGTTAACTCAGGGAGGAGTCTTAACAATAAAAAAGAAACAAATCTTAGTGTAAATTTGGGCATGGCTAAGGAAATTGGTCATCAGATACTCCTCAGGAATCTTAGTGGTATTGTTCTGATTGACTTCATAGATCTTCAAAGTTCATCAGAAAGAAAAAAAGTATTCAAAACTTTGAAAGATTCCATGAGTAAAGACAAAGCAAAACATTCGATTCTACCGATGTCCAAATTTGGAATTATTGAAATGACAAGGCAAAAAATTGGCAATAGGACCTCTAGCTTAGTAAGCGAAAACTGCAGTTTATGCTATGGATCAGGTGCTGTAACTAGAAAAGATATTATCTGCTACAACTTAATTAGAGAAATTATTTTCTTGAGGAAGACTACTAAGAAAACAAAGTTTATAATAGAAATTAAAGAAGAATTATCAGAAACTCTTACTGAAATACTAGAAAAGAATAAAAGAAATGCCACAATAAAAGGCCTTAATATATCAACTTTCCCAAAAAAACTTAATGAATCATATAAAATAATTTGATGAATTGGTCCTAATGTATTAAATTAAATAGCTATGGAAATTTTTAAAGTAGGTGACTTGTATCATGTTGGAATTGCTGTTCGAAATGCTTCTGATACAGCTAAACTTTACCAAAAGACTTTAGGTCTAATAGTAGAGCATGATGAAACAGTTCCCGATCAAGGAGTTAGAGCAATAATGCTAGTTCCTAAAGATTCTTCATCCTCTGCTATTGAACTACTTGAACCGGTGGTGGATGATTCTTCAATTTCTAAGTTTTTAGAAAAAAGAGGTGAAGGTATGCATCATATATGCTACTTAGTAAAAGATATATACGAAGGTATAGAGTCTTTAAAGAAAGATGGGATAGAAATGATTGATCATACCCCTAGAGAGGGATTAAATAATACTCTCGTGGCGTTCGCCCATCCTAAGAGTCTAAATGGTGTACTAATAGAATTGGCTCAGAAGATATAGTTAAAGTATAGAGTCTTTATCTTTATCTTTATCTTTATCTTCATCAGAATCTTTGTCTTTCATCGCTCTTTTAAAACCAGAAATGCCTCTACCTATAGCAGAACCAACATCTCCTAATTTGTTTGGTCCAAATATTAAAAGAACAATAACCAAGATGATTACTAATTCTCCTATACCTAATCCACCTATCATTTATAGCCTCCAACAAGTAAAACAATTATACCGTTAATTCCAAACCTTTTATATATTATATAATCCAATATAATTAAAAAATGAATGTTTTAATATATACGCATGAATTTCCCCCTTTTCAGGGTGGTATTGCTACTTCAGCTAAAATGATTGCTGATATATTAAGCTCTGAAAATAAGTTAATGGTTTGTTGTCCTGACTATGGAATAGATAATTTTGATGAGACAGAAAATTTTTTTATAGATAGAATTAATTTTATTGGAGGAAAGAACTTTAAAAGAGTTCCTCTTGCACAGTATATTTATGGTCTTTTAAAGGTTAGGCAAACAATTAGAACTTTTAAACCTGATAAGATTCTCTTTCTTGGAGAAGAAGCTGAACTTATTGGGGGGCTGTTGAACAATAGGGAGATTGATCAAATTGTCAGAATAGCTGGCTCTGGCATTGAATCGATAATAAAAAAAAAGGGTATTTTAAAAATTTTATCTAAGTTCCTCCTTAAAAGACTCTATAGAAACTCCAAAAATATAATTGCCGTCAGTAGAAACACTATGAAACTAATGGAATCAGAGAACGAATACTTTCCACATGACAAGATTAGGCTTATATATAATGGAATTGATTCAAGTTTCATTGAACGTAAAAAGGACTTATCCTTAATTCCGGAGTTTAAAGAAGATGAAAAGATTTTTATTTTATTGACTGTTTCTAGGCTTTTACCTAGGAAAGGTCAGGATTTTGTTATAAAAGCTTTAGCTAAAATTAACAATAAAAATATAAAATATGTTTGTGTGGGTGAAGGAGGGCATAAAGAAAAATATAAGTCTTTAGTTAAATCATTGGGACTGGATGATAATGTTATTTTTTCAGGTGGTATTGAAAGAAGTGAAATTCACAAATACTATGACAGCGCCGACGCTTTTATATTATGTAATCGAACTTGGAACTCTAAAATTGAGGGCTTACCTAATGTTGCTATCGAAAGTATGTCGAGATCGACACCTGTTATAGGTTCTAGAGATAGTGGAACCCAGGAATTAATTCAAGATGGAGTAAACGGTTATCTAGTAGATTCTGAAGATATAGATGACATAGCAAAGAAAATACAACAAGCCTTTTTAAATAGAGGTAATTTACCAAACATGGGAGATTCGGCCAAACTTCATATAATGAAAAACTTCAGCTTTCAAAATATGAAATCTAAATACCTGAGATTAGTCAAAGATGAATAAAATTAAAATTTGTGGTGTAACTCAACTAAGTGATGCTCTATTGTGCGCTAATCTAAAAGTGGACTTTATAGGCTTTATATTCTATAAACCTAGTCCTAGGTTTATAGAAGTCAAAAAAGCTAAAAGTATATGTGATGCTCTAGCTAAGTATCCGATTAATAAAGTTGGAGTTTTTGTTGATGAAGAGCATTCCAAGGTTAACCAAATTGTAAAAGAGTTGAAACTTGAATATGTACAACTTCATGGAAATGAAAGTCCTAGCTTTATTAATAAAATTTCATGTAAAACTATAAAGGCTTTCTCAATAGAAAATGTAGCAAATAATAGCTATACAAGTTACAACGCAAACTATTTCTTATTTGATACTTTTGATAAGGAATTACATGGTGGTACAGGTAAAACTTTTAACTGGGACTTGCTATCTGAAATAGAAAAAAGGGAAGATATTATTCTTTCGGGTGGACTTACATTGGGAAATATTAATAGAGCAATTAAAGAATCTAATACTACTTTTTTTGATATTTGCTCAGGGGTTGAGCAAGCTCCAGGCATTAAGGATGTTAAAAAACTTCAAACTATAGTAAGATTAATAAAATTATGAAAAAAAACTTAAAAATATTTCCTAATAAAGATGGTAGGTTTGGCGAGTATGGTGGAAAATTTGTTTCTGAGACATTGATGCCTGCCTTAGATGAGCTTGAAAAAGAATATAGAAAAATAAAAAACAACAAAAAATTTAGAGATAAAATAAATATACTTCTTAAAGATTTTGTGGGTCGACCTACACCATTATATCTCGCTGAAAGAACAACTAGAGATTTAAACGGTGCTAAGATTTATTTAAAAAGAGAAGACCTTGCTCACACCGGGGCACACAAAATTAACAATACAGTTGGTCAAGCAATACTTGCAAAGATAATGGGGAAAAAAAGAATAATAGCAGAAACAGGAGCTGGTCAGCATGGTGTAGCAACGGCAACAGTTTGTGCACTTCTTGGATTAGACTGTGAAGTATATATGGGTGAATTAGATACTTACAGACAATCTATTAACGTGCAAAGAATGGAGTTATTAGGAGCAAAAGTCATACCTGTCAAATCGGGCTCTAAAACACTAAAAGATGCATTAAATGAAGCTCTAAGGGATTGGGTAACNAATATTGANANTACTTTTTACATAATTGGAAGTGTTGCAGGTCCACACCCTTATCCCATGATAGTAAGAGATTTTCAATCCATAATAGGTATAGAAACCCGCAAGCAAATAATTAAAATTGAATCTAAACTTCCCGATTTACTTGTAGCTTGTGTTGGTGGGGGTTCGAATGCTATAGGTATTTTNTACCCTTTTCTAAATGACNATAGTGTAAAAATGGTTGGCGTNGAAGCTGGAGGTAGTGGGATTAAAACTGGTCTTCATTCAGCTAGTATATCGGCTGGCACTAAAGGAGTGCTTCACGGCAGTAAAACTTATCTTCTTCAAGATAAGTTTGGTCAAATAACTGAGACACATTCNGTATCTGCCGGATTAGATTATCCTGGTGTAGGTCCAGAGCATTCTTACNTAAATGATATAAAAAGAGTAGAATACAAATCTATAAATGACATTGAAGCTGTAAAAGCATTGCAATATTTTTCAGAAAAAGAAGGAATAATACCCGCACTAGAAACAGCACATGCCTTAGCTTATGCTATGAANGCAGCAAAGAAAATGAAAAAAAATCAATCAGTAATTGTAAATCTATCTGGCAGAGGGGATAAAGACTTACAGTCTGTTAAAGATTTTTTAGANAAAAGGAAGATATCTTAAATGAGTCTAATTCAAACCGTTGAAGAATGTAATGCAAAGAAAAGAGCTTGTTTTGTTTCTTATATAACTGCAGGTGATCCTGATTTAAAAAATTCNGCAAAAATTCTTGAAACCCTAGCCTTAAACGGTGTAGATATTATTGAACTTGGTATACCCTTNTCTGATCCTATATCAGATGGTCCAACAATACAAAANGCTACGGAACGTTCTTTAAAGAACAATGTGAATATAGACGATTCACTCAGATTAATCGAGGATTTTAGACTAAAGTATCAAACTCCAATTATTCTCTTTGGNTATTTTAATCCTTTTCTACAGTATGGTTTAAAAAAAGTNATGAAGTCTATAAAGAAATCAGGCGGAAATGGTGTTTTAATTGTTGATTTACCACCAGAAGAAGCCNAGGAAACACAGAATGCAGTTAATGAAGCGGGNATCGAATTAGTTTANCTTCTTGCACCTACAAGCACAGAGAAAAGGATAAANATGGTTTCCAANCTCTCAAATTCATTNATTTATCTGGTATCAGTNACAGGAGTAACNGGGGCTAGAAGAGCTTTGGATGTTAATCTAAAAAANTTTATTGCGAAAGTTAGAANAAAAACAAAAAAACCTGTNTGCGTTGGGTTTGGTATTTCAGAACCAGAACATGTCAATGAGCTAAAAAAATTATCTAATGGNATAGTAATAGGAAGCGCTATTATTAAAATAATAGAAAATAATCTGAAAAANAAACTAAATATAGGCAAAAAAATNGGAAATTTTGTCAAAAAAATAAAAAAAGCTACAAATTACTAATAATAACTTTATGCAATGCCTTTAGTAATGTTGCCACTAATTCAATACATACTTTAAAGTCCTTTAAAAATATGGCAATCTTTATANTTATTTTAATTCAAAAGAGGTGGAATAATGGANTTACTATTTAAAACTAGGTCAGAGGAATTTACAGGCCCTGGGTCTTTACCNAATGGAAGCTTAGATGATACATCAAGTTGGCAACCAATGACTAANTATCTNGAAGCAGGAGCGGAAAANTATCCTGAAAAAGCAATGTTTAAGATTGCTAATTCAAATGGNGAGGTTGCAGANACTTATTCTTATAAAGAAACAAATGAAAAATGTAATCAAGTTGCAAATGGTTTAATTAACTTAGGTGTTGGAAAGGGAGATAAAGTTGGGATGTACATGCTTAATTGTGCAGAATTTGTTTTNTCAATTCTTGCAATTCATAAAACTGGTGGAATACAGGTTCCGATAAATAAAGATGANAAAGGAGAAAGGNTAGCGTACATCATTAATTATTCAGATCAAGTAGCTTTGGTTGTTGACGAGTCTGGTCTTCCACTTATTGAGGACATAGCAGATAAGTTAGAGAATCTTAAGACTATTTATGTAACAGGCGATTCTTCGAAAGTTCCNAGTAAATTAGGCAATATTGCATGTGAGCCATTTAATAATTTATATGAAGGTTCAAATGAAAATCCAAATNTTGATGTTGGAATAGANGACAAAGAAAGATGTATGTTTACATCNGGAACAACCGGTATGCCTAAGGGTGTNGTTAGAGAACATGGTGGCGTTGTTTTGACGGTTAGAGCATATATGCAGCAACAAGGAGTTAGAAGCGATGATACACTAATGAGTGTTTTATCTTTAGGGCATGCAAATGCTCAAGCTTTATGTTTATTTTGCGCAATTGGTGCTGGNGCNACTGCCGTATTCTTCCCTAANTTCTCCGCATCTAATTTCTTTAAATGGGCACACGACTGCGGAGCAACTTGTGTAAACATGCTTGGTGCTGTNGCAGAGTACTTATACGCTTCTAAACCAAGTGAGTTTGATCAAAAACATAGNATTAGAATNATGCTAGGATCACCTGCTCCTAGAAATTTAGATGATTTTCAAAAGCGNTTCAATGTAAGAGTTATTGATGGATATGGATCGACTGAAATGGGTATGGTACTTTGGAAAAATCCTGAAGATTTAAGAGATAAATCAATGGGATATCCAACAGAAGGTTTTTATGTAGAACTAAGAAATCCTGAAAATATTGAAGAAGTTGTTAGACCACATTGGGACCCATATATAGATGCAACCCCTCCAGATTCTGCTAAAGGTATTCTTTATATCAGACCANTAGTACCAAATACAACCTTAAATGAATATTTTAAAGATGAAAGAAGAACAAGAGAAGCCTTCGATGATGATGGGTTCTTTAATTCTGATGATGTAATGGCTTGTGGANTTGACGGAAGATACTACTTTATAGGNAGACANACAAGGCTTAGAGTTTCAGGAGAAAATGTAGACCCAATTGCTGTTGCTGATTTAGCATTAATGCATCCAGCAATTCAGGATGCTATAGCAGTTGGCTTAAGATTGCCTGATGTATCTGATGATGAATTNAAACTAAATCTAATACTAAAAGATGGCGAAAAATTTGATGAAGCTGAATTNTGTACTTGGATGGCTGAGCAATGNATAGTTGCCATGGTTCCTAGATTTATAGAAATCTTTGAAGGTGGCTATCCAATGACTGCAACTCAAAAAGTTAAAGTTGCAGAGCTNAAAGAANTATCAGATAAAACTTGGGATAGAGCAAAAAGTGGNCTTAAGTTTAGNTCTAGGAAGTAAGCTCTAATGGAGCTTTGCTTTAAACCCATAAAAAAAGAGTATTTGGGAGTGGGAACACTCCCAAATGGCTNCTTTGACCAAATAAATGAATGGNAGCCTTTAACGAAATATCTTGAATCTGGTGCCAAAAACTATCCAGAGAAACTAATGTTTAAAATTGGCAATTCTGATGGAAAAATAATTGAAGAATACTCTTACCTAGAGACAAATCANAAATCTAATCAAGTNGCAAACGGACTTATTGATTTTGGAATCAAGAAAGGAGACAAAGTTGGCATGTACATGCTAAATTGTGCTGAATTCGTTTTTTCAATTCTGGGTACTCATAAAACTGGTGGNGTCCAAGTTCCAATTAATAAAGATGAGAAAGGTGAAAGGCTAGCTTATGTAATAAATTATTCGGAGATGCAAGCNTTAGTGGTTGANCTTAGNGGGCTTCCTTTNATNGAAGAAATTGCGGACAAACTCACTAATNTAAAAATTATCTATATTGTTGCTGGATCAGAAACTATTCCTCAAAATATTGGNGGAATTAAAGTAAGTAGTTTTGTAGATTTATATAAGTTTACTGATCAAAATCCAGGAATTGAAATTAAAATCGAAGATCAAGAAAGGTGTATGTTTACATCTGGAACAACGGGTATGCCTAAAGGTGTCGTTAGAGAGCATGGTGGAGTAGTCATGACAGTAAGAAGCTATCTGCAATATCAAGGTATAAGGTCAGAAGATATTTTAATGAGTGTTTTATCACTCGGGCATGCGAATGCTCAAGCAATGTGTTTATTTACTTCGATTGGAGCTGGTGCCACTGCAGTTTTTTTTCCTAAGTTCTCTGCATCAAACTTTTTCAAATGGGCTAATGATTGTGGGGCAACTGTTACAAACTTTTTGGGTGCNGTTTCGGAATATTTATGGTCATCAAAAGTAAGTGACTTTGACAAGAAGCATTCNATNAGAACTGTCCTTGCTGGACCTGCCCCTAAAAATGTTACTGCATTTGAAAAAAGATTTAATCTTAAAATNGTAGANGGTTATGGTTCAACGGAAATGGGTATGCCNCTATGGAAAAATCCAGAAGATCAAAGAGTAGGGTCTTGTGGGTACCCCGTAGAGGGTTACTATTTGGAAATTAGAGATCCAGAAAATATCAATAANGTGNTAAGGCCAAGCTGGGATCCAACAAAAGAAAAAAGCCCNCCTGATAGCTCTAAAGGATTACTTTTTATTAAACCTCATGTCCCGAATACAACGCTTAATGAATATTTTAAAGATGAAAGNAGAACAAGNGAAGCCTTCGATGATGAGGGNTTTTTTAATTCTGATGANATCTTTGCNGAGGGGACTGATGGTAGATTCTACTTTATGGGAAGGTATTCTCGTCTAAGGGTATCTGGTGAAAATGTTGATCCAACTGCTGTAGCTGATTTAGCTCTAGAGTACTCATCAATTCAAGACGCTATTGCCGTAGGGGTTAGGCTTCCTGACATATCAGACGATGAACTAAAGCTAAACATAATAGTTAAAAATGATGAGNAATTTGATGAAATTGAATTCTGCAAATGGATGGCAGAAAANGCTATAATTGCCATGGTTCCAAGATTTATTGANATCTTTNAANATGGNTTCCCTGTTACTGCTACACAGAAAGTTAAAGTAGCCGCTCTTAAAGAAATCACNGATACCACTTGGGATAGAGCAAAAGCTGGCTTAAAATTCAGTGCNAGGAAGTAATTCTTTAATTGGCACATTTATTGCCATCNTATATATAAGAATATTAGTTTTTTCTTAATTTTTTATATTTATGTCATACTANTATTGTAAGTATTGACAGAAAATACTTGGAGGAATTTACTATGAAAATGATTCAAGCAATTATTAAACCTTTTAAGCTTGACGATGTTAAAGAAGCNCTAAAAGGAGTAGGAGTAACCGGTATGACGGTCTCTGAAGTTAAAGGGTTTGGANGACAAAAAGGGCACACTGAAGTATATAGAGGTGCTGAATACGAAATTGAATTTATCCCCAAAATTCAACTAGATATAGCNGTTGCNGACGATAAAGTTGATAGCGTTGTAAAAGCTATTCAATCATCTGCTAACACAGATAAAATAGGAGANGGGAAAATNTTTGTTATTCCTGTTGAACAAGCAATAAGAATAAGAACTGGAGAGTCTGGGGACTCTGCCATNTAGATTTTTTAAAAATTGGAGGAATNAATGAGTTATAAAGCTAGTGATGTTTTAAAGTTAATTAAAGCAAAAAAAATTGAATTTGTTGATTTAAGGTTCTGTGATTTGTTAGGAACTTGGCAACATACTACTTTCCCTGTATCAGAGATTGATGCAGGAACCTTTAAAGATGGAATGGGCTTTGATGGTTCAAGCATAAGAGGATGGAAAGATATTAACAATAGTGATATGTTGATAATGCCTGACCCTACTACAGCAAAAGTTGATCCATTTACTGCCTATCCTACTTTGGCAATGATNTGTGATATTGTAGATCCACTGACCGGTGAAAGGTACGATCTCGATCCTAGATATGTAGCTACNAAGGCTGAAGANTATTTGAAAAAATCCGGTGNTGGTGATACAGCATTTTTTGGTCCTGAATTAGAATTCTTTATATTTGATGATATCAGATATGAGTCCACNCCAAATACAGCTTTTTATTCTGTAGACTCAGTTGAAGCAGAATGGAATATGGGAGAAGACGAAGTTCCAAATACTGGNCATAAAATTAGATATAAAGAAGGATATTTTCCACTTTCTCCTCAAGATACTTATAATGATATCCGTTCAGAAATGGTNTCCGTGATGCAAGAATGTGGCCTTACAGTTGAATGTCACCATCATGAGGTAGGTGGTCCAGGTCAAGCTGAGATTGACCTTCGCTTTGCTCCCTTAAGACAAATGGCCGATGATACGCTTTGGTACAAATACATAGTAAAGAATGTAGCTAAAGCGCATGGTAAATCTGCAACTTTTATGCCTAAACCTGTTTATGCAGATAATGGCTCGGGAATGCACGTTCACCAATCAATTTGGAAAGGATCAAAACCATTATTTGCGGGAAATAAATATGCTGGTCTTAGCGATATGGCACTTCATTATATAGGTGGAGTCCTAAAGCATGCCCGTGCAATTTGTGCTTTTTCAAATTCAACAATTAATTCATATAANAGGTTAGTTCCAGGATACGAAGCACCCATAGTTCTCGCTCACTCCGCTAGAAACCGAAGTGCCGCGATAAGGATACCTATGTATTCACAAAGCCCAAAAGCTAAAAGGATTGAGACGAGATTTCCNGATCCCGCAGGTAATTGCTACCTTATTTTTGCTGCTTTATTNATGGCAGGTATGGACGGAATTAAAAATAANATCAAACCAACACCCGAACTTGAAAAGGATATCTATACGCTTTCNGAGAAAGAGCTTGCTAAGTATCCTAATGTTCCAGCCTCGCTTGCNGAAGCTCTTGAGGCTCTAAGAAAAGATCATAAATTCCTACTAGAAGGAAATGTTTTCACTAAAGAACTTATACAAGGATTCATAGATTATAAAATGGATGAAGAGGTGACTCCTTGGAGAACAAGNCCTAACCCGTATGAATTTGTTCTTTATTACGGTGTTTAAAATTCTAAAAAGAGGCTCTNTTNTACANTTAACGAGCCTCTTTTTATCAAAATANCAAGAATTTAAAAAATAACGACATTAGGGCTTANTTGCCTTAAATGGTTTAANCCGATTCGGATAACATTTAATACAAATCTCACATTTTTTNCCATCACAACCCCTTGCTGTACAGAACTCCCGACCATAGAAAATNATTTGAAGATGCAATTTGTTCCAAAGNGATTTTGGAAAGACTTTCCTTAAATCTCTCTCTGTTTCTTTNACATTNTTCCCTTTAGTTAAACCCCATCTTTGTGCTAAACGATGAATATGGGTGTCCACTGGAAAAGCTGGATAACCGAACCCTTGGGACATGACAACACTCGCAGTTTTATGTCCTACACCAGGAAGCTCCTCTAATAATNTTATATCTTCTGGTACNTTNCCTTCATATTTTTTGATCANAATCTTNGANAAGNTCAAGATAGCTTTTGACTTTTGTGGTGCAAGACCGCAGGATCTTATGGTTTTATAAATAGTGTCTAAAGNGAGCTTAGACATTGCCAAAGCATCTGGACCAANAGAAAATAGTTTTGGAGTGATTTTATTAACTCTTTTATCTGTACATTGGGCACTAAGAAGAACAGCTATTAGCAATTGAAATTTTGATTTACTGTCCAAGGGTATTGGGGTTTCAGGATAAACTTCTTCAAGTTTCTTAACAATATAGATTGCTCTTTCTTTTTTTAGCATATAGAACTCAAACCTTACCTTAANAACTTAGCTGATTTTCTAAATTTTTAAAATCAGCTAACATATAAATTATGAGAATCGATGAAGTCATTGTAAAGAATCTTCCTTCTAAACCAGGNATTTACATATTTAAAAATAAAAATAGTGAAACTCTTTATGTTGGNAAAGCTAAAAATCTTCAAAAAAGAATTTCNTCATATTTCTCAAAATCACGCGATAGCAGACTAAACATAGAGTTNCTCATGANGGAAGCCTGGGANATAGACTTTACCTCAACCAATAGCGAGGAAGAGGCATTAATGCTNGAAAGTAAAACCATTAAAATAAGGCAACCGAAGTACAATATATTACTCAAAGACGATAAAACTTATGCATCNCTTAGGATAGAATTAAACANAGAGTTCCCTAGAATCTCNTCATCAAGAAANTGTGACGATTNAAACTCAATATATTTAGGACCATTCAAATCATCAGATGGGTTAAAAAAAACNAAAAANTTATTTCAAAAAATATTNGGAATAAGAGATTGTAGTGAAAGNAAATTTAAGCTCCATAGAAAAAGAGCCTGTGTTTANAAGAATATTGATATGTGCCTTGGGCCCTGTGATGATGCTAATTTAAAAGATACTTATAGCCAGAATATTTCATCAATTAAAACAATATTCAAAGGAAAAATNGGGAANTTAAAAAAAGAATTAGAAGAAAAGATGNATCNAATGGCAAANCATGAACAATTTGAAGAAGCCTCNTTTTACAGAGATGAGTTATCNTTTCTATCNAATAATTANTACTTCAATTCTACACCTAAAGAAGAACTNNCAAATACTGATGTTATAGGATTNTATATTTTAGATAAAAAAATTCAAATCGTAATTCTTTTTTTTAGAGGTGGTTATATAATAGATAAAGCCAACTTATATATAGAAGCAAAATCAAAGAATATTNATTTAGATATATACCAANTNGTCTCACAGTTTTATTCAAAAAAAACTTCNATTCCAGAAAAAATAATATTAGCTCAAGATTTTCCNNGTATATTAGAATTGAAAAAAGATTTAAAGGATTTTACTTTTTCCAAAAATAAAATANANGTATCTATTAAAAAGANNAGTAATCACTTGATAAAACTCGCTAACGATAATGCTGAGGGTTANATTGTTCAGAATATTAAAGAAGAAGAGGAAGTGAAACTATCGTTAAATAANATTAAACTAGCNCTAAATCTGAAGAAGNTACCTAATAAAATAGAATGTTTNGATATTTCNAATACCCAAGGAACAAACCCTGTAGCTTCGATGGTAACGTTTGTAAATGGAGTTCCTGATAAAAGTCAATATAAGAAATTTAAAATCAACACCAAGGGGCCAAATGATTATGCTATGATGCTCGAAGCTGTCGATCGTAGATTAAAAAGAATCAACGATAAGGGTTGGGAACCTCCAGATTTAATACTCTTAGATGGTGGGAAAGGCCACNTAAATAAGATAGCGAAATTAGATCTTAATAATATAGATATAGCTTCTATTGCTAAACCNAGAAAAAATGAAAAAAATGATAAGATATATACGATAAATCAATCTAAACCTGCTGACTTTTCAGGAAATATAAAAGCTTTAAATATATTAATAAATGCTAGAAATGAGGCTCATAGATTTGCTTTAACATTTCATAGAGATAGAAGAAAAAAAGCTATGCTGCAATCTAACTTAAAAGAAAATCCAATATAGCCATTGCAGCGTAAACTTTATTTTCAGCCTGCTTATAGATTACTGAATTTTTTGAATGAAGAACATCTGAAGTAACTTCCTCATCNAGATGTGCNGGCAAGCANTGCATGAAAAGATGAGNCTCGTTNGCAAGAGATNTTAAATCTTGNTTAACCTGGTACCCCTGAAAGTCTTTTAATCTTTTTTTCTCTTGTTTTTCCATACCCATACTAGTCCAAACATCAGTATAAANAACATCAGCGTTACAAACTGCCTTTTTAGGATCGTTTTCTATAACTATATTNGAATTTANCAAATTTAATTTCTTCAATTCTGGCTCATATCCCTTAGGNCAACATATAACTAGATTTAAATTAAGAATGTCTCCTATAATACATAGAGAATTAGCGATATTATTTCCATCCCCAAAATAAACAATCTTCATTTTTTGCAAACTTCCCTTTTTNGAAAGTTCATTAATTGTATAGATATCAGAAATAATCTGAGTTGGGTGTTCATCATCAGAAAGTGCATTTACTATGGGAATAGATGAAGAATCATGGAATTTCTTCATATTTTTTTGATCTGAGGTTCTGTAGATTAGTGCGTCTAAATATAAAGAAAATATTTTTGCAGTTTCTGCAATGGACTCACCCCTGGAAATCTGAGTATCTGACTTNTTTATATAAATTGGGTAAGCCCCNAATCTAGAGATAGCTACTTCAAAAGATANTCTTGTCCTCGTAGAGTGCTTCTCAAAAAGTAGNCCAATAGACTTTCCTTTNTACTTCGAGNAAGATTTTGTTTTAAAGGTTTTCATTTTCGTAAAAATCTTTTCTATTTCTTTCCTACTNAAGTCNGAAACTGANAGAAGTGATCTAGTCATAAGTCTGCTCCAAGGCGNCAAGAAAAATTNTCATAGCTTCNTTTATTTCCTTAATTTTAACATTNAAAGGAGGTAAAATTCTAACATTATATTTCTCTGTAAGAATTACNAGCAGTCCCATTTTAAGACAATAGGAACAAAATTTTCTAGCCTGACTGTCTGAATTAAANTCAATAGCTANAATTAGACCAAGCCCTCTAACCTCTTTAATCATATGATTATTTTGAATTTTCTTTAATTTTTTTAAAAAGAATTTGCCCTTCTTTTCGACTGAGCTTAAGAAGGTTGCTTTTGAAATCTGCTTGAATGAAGCTTTTCCAGCGGCCATAGATAATGGATTACCACCCATTGTAGTTCCGTGTGAACCTGGTGTTAGAAAATCAGAGAATCTTGGATTAACTAGCATTGCACCACAAGGCAAGCCTCCACCTAACGCTTTTGCTAGAGTTATTATATCTGGACTTATATTATAATGTTCNTGGCAAAAAGTTTTTCCGGTTCTACCAATTCCAACTTGTACTTCGTCAACTANAAACAATATATTATAGGTTTTGCAAATTGACTCAATTTTTTTTAAGAAACCCTTATTNCTAAATTTAACACCNGCTTCNCCTTGAATNGGCTCNACTATGATAGCAGCAATTTTTTTNTCTTTTTTTACTAANGCCTCTAATTTATCTATATCATTNAANGTTACACTTTTGAAACCAGNTGTTAATGGGTAAAATCCGTATCTGTATTTTTTTGGTGAAGTAGCGCTCAANGAACCNAAAGTTCTCCCATGAAAAGCNCCNGAGAAAGAAACAATTGTACTTTTTCCCCCATTTAAAAANCCCCATCTTCTGGCAAGCTTAAATGCGGCCTCATTTGCCTCAGTNCCACTATTGCAGAAGAAAGCCTTATACCCTTTTTTATTTTTACATAATTCTTTTGCATAATTAACCTGCTCTTTAATAACGAAAAGATTTGAAATGTGCAACATCTTNGTCAATTGACCTAAGATAGCNTTGTTAACTTTTTTATTATTATGNCCCAAGTTGTTTACNGCAATACCAGAAATAAAATCTAAATACTTCTTTCCTTTGGAGTCCCATACATATGACCCATCNCCCTTGATCATTTCTATTGGAAATCTTTGATAGTTTTGAATTAAATATTTATTNTTNTCTAAAAGTATTTTATCTAGTTTCATAATAATATCTCAGTCCCGATTCCACTGTCAGTAAAAGTTTCTAATACTAANGAATGAGGTATNCTTCCATCNATAATATGAGCCTTCTTNACCCCTTCCGTTAACGCATCTATCATACATTTTACCTTTGGNACCATCCCAGAGGCTATAACTCCATNNTTAATTAATAAATTAGCTCTTTTCTTAGAGATAGATGAAATTAAATTATTATTTTTATCTTTTATACCTTCAACATCAGTNAGTATAATAAGTTTNTCAGCATTTAATGATGAAGCAATTTTTGAAGCTGCATAATCACCATTNATATTGTATGTTATNCCTTTGCTATTTANNCCAATCGGTGCAATAACAGGTATGTATCCTTTGTTCTGTAATTCAAAGATATGAGATACATTAACCTTTATTATTTCCCCAACTCTTCCTAAATCTATACCTTTTTTGGGTGATTTCACCTTTTTTACCTTCAGNAGTTGATGGTCTCTTCCTGACAAACCAATTGACNCTCCACCATTTGATTTTATTTTAGAAACAATCTGTTTATTAACTTTTCCAACCAAAACTTTTTCAACTATCTCCATTGTTTTATCACATGTCACTCTTAATCCATTAACAAAAGTAGCTTTAATATTTGAGCTAGAAAGAGCTTTTGTGATTTCAATCCCACCTCCATGAACCACGACCGGATTGATTCCAACAAACTTCATTAAAACGAGATCTCTNGAAAAGTTGACAAACTCCTTAGAGCCAATNCTNCCCCCAAATTTTAGAACTACAGTCTTCCCCCTAAATTTCTGAATATAAGGTAGAGCCTCTATTANTGTTTTTGCAATTTTTAAATTATCTTTCATATCATTTAGGGAAGAATTATAAAAGATATTTGTAAGAATCTCTATCTTCTATTTGATTTTTATATGATTTTTATATGATTTTAATANNACTNCAGATTGCAAAACCTTAGGTTACGGTATCTATTGAAGCAAAATTATTGATTATATCNTATTTATTTTTAATTTTATTAACATGCTCNTATAATTCGGTGGAAGATATATTTTTATGGTCCAGCATATCNCTTACATCGGAGATATTTGCTCCGTTCATACACATAACTGTTGCAAAAGTATGTCTTAAAATGTGTGGATGAATCTTCCTACCTAGAAAAATCTTTGAGAATTTAGANACTGACCTGTAGACNAGGTGTCTATCTATNGNCAATCCATTCTTAGTAGTAAATAGGTATTCTGAANCACTGTGATNNAAATTACTTCTAACATTTACATAATTTAGCAATAAAGGCTTTAAGTAATATTTTTCNATTGGAATTTCGGAAATAAGTCCTCTTTTCCTTCTCACATTATGAATAAAATCATTCTCTAAGTCCAAATCTTTTAATTTTATTTTATTTAATTCACTTGCTCTCAGGCCAGTAAAAATTAACAAGAGNGTAATCATAATATCTCGTTGAATATTATATTTGTCAGGATTCTCTTTTAAGTTCACAATCAANTCNCGAACAAAATTTGACAACTCTTCTTCAGGTATCCACTTAGTATAGTTCCTACTAACTGCTTCCCTATTCTTCTTTATTATATTCGNCCTATCAAANCCATTTAGGAAATTTTCCTTAATTTCTTTCTCTCTAACCAGAAAATCTAAGAATTTTGAAAAGCCAGAAAGCTTTCTATTTAAAGTCCGATATAGCTTATTAATTTCAACCCCATCNGACTTTTTNTTGTACGAATTTTTAAGNTCAAAAAAATAGTTTANTATTTTTTNTTTTTNAAANAATTGCATNANCTTAGTANAAGNNGTATCAATATNGAAGTTACTTACTTNCTCNAGATAGAGTGTTATATCTCTGCTNTATAAATTAATCGTATTATCGCTCATNCCTTTTGTTTTAAGAGATTTCCTGTAAATATCTAAGAACTTTCTCAAAGTCATAAATTGAATATAAATCATTAATAAACTGATAGTCAAGAATGAGAATCAAATTGAAGATAAGGCTTTAATGTGAGATAATATATTATGTATAAAGTCGGAGATAAAGCAGTTTATCCTTCTCATGGCTTAGTCACAGTAACCGGAATACAAAAACAAGAGATTGCGGGTGTTTCTCATCAATTCTTAATTTTAAAAGTTGTAGATAGTGACATAACCGTTATGATTCCAAAAAATTCTGTTCAAGCTAAAGAGTTGAGACCATTAGCAAAAAAAAATGAAGTTAAAACTTTATGGTCATTAATTAAGGGGAAAACAAAGTATAAAATTGAAGAAAACTTAAGTTGGAACAAGAGGTATAGGTCCTATACAGAAAAACTAAAAACAGGAAACATAATTATGGCTGGGGAAGTCTTCAGAGAGATTAATGATATATCTAGAAATAAAGAATTATCATTTGGTGAACAAAAAATCCTCGAAAACGCCTTCAAAAGGCTAGTTAAGGAGCTTTCCGCAACTCTTAAGTCTAAAGAAGAGTTGGTTCATGCAGATTTAAAGAAGTTGCTTTCAAAAGAAGAGCTAATCAACATCTAACTTGTGGCCATCAATCTTATTCGGACACTCTAAATCTAAAAAATCTAACATAGTCGGAAACAAATCTACTGTTCTAATTTTACTTTCTTTAACTTTCTTATTAAATATTAAAGGGACAGTCATATGGTCACTCTTTAACGAACCATGTGATGACTTATGTTCGGGAAATTCAAAATTACTTCTTAAGTCAAAACCCGTTTGCGCGCTCACGATGATATCCCCTGAACGTACAGACTTAAATATTTGGACTATCTGAGTTAATGCATCGGGATATGATGTATCAAAAGTTTGCTCTAATATTTCTTCATAACTAAGAAAATCTTTAATACCTTCATATCCAAATGGATCATTTAAAAGTGGAGTATAAAATACTCCTGTTTCTTTGTCCTCCAAGAGGGCTATACCATTTTTGCTCATAACCACAATTTGATTTTTTTCATTTCTAGTCATTACTATATCAATCGCTTCATAGGTTAATAATTTCTCTATTAAATTTTCAGAATCTTTAAAAGTAAAACTTTTTGACCAATCTTTATCTTTCCTTAAATATATATGTGACATAGAATTTCCAGAAACCATAACAGAGGCATCTATATCTTTTAAATACTTATTATAAATTAATGGATAAGAAAAGACTTTATATCCATTTTCTGATAATAAACCTACTAAGTCAAAATGCGAGTGAGTGTTTGAATGTCCATGATCACTGGTAACTATTAGNAAGGTATCATCAAATTGATTCANATCTTTCAACTTTTTAACAATAAGTCCAAGTTGANNATCAAAATTAGTGAATGAGTCTGATACTNGTTGNCTATCACACCCTGAAATATGAGAATTAGAGTCTACCCCAAGAAAACAACAAAAAANAAACTGTGCCCCGGANTCGATTGACTGCAAAAGCTTGTCTGAAGCAACATTNTCTATANCTTGNGAACCTGANAAATGNGACTTCATCTTGTGGTAAATCTTAGATACTCTTGTTAAATCAAATCTANNAGNCAAACCTCTTGTTAACTCATTAAAAATAGACCTTGAATTCTTAACAATNTCAAAAATTGTAGCTTGAGACTTTTTTAAATCNCTGTTAAACAATAAGCCCTCAACTCCAACGTAGCTTCTNTGTGATGAAAGGGAGTTCGNATTTCGAGAAAAGTCAACTTTATCAAACCATCTTATACCGGGNATATTTCCATGTCCGGGGAACAAGCCGGTCACAAAAGGGAGGTATGCCGGGCCTGTTGTAGATGGNAAAACTGATANAGCACNTGTAAAACTTCCACCTTNNTTAATCAAGCTTTTTGTATTTGGCATCAAACCATCNGNTATATATTTCTCCATGGAATCTTTACGGGCACCNTCTAAGAGAAGAAAAATTACTTTTTTCATAATGTCAGAAGATTACTTCTTATTCTCCCATTCTTCCTTAGAGATAATAAATCCCTTNTCATTTCGATAAACTTGTTCACCATTAACTTNTTCACNAATCTCATCATTCCACCTTTCATTTTTTAACCATCTCTGTGGGTGAGGGACAAATCTTTCTTCGCCTGTTGTTTTATATAAATTATTAAACCTAGAGGCCAGCTCCTCNGGAGGAAGATCTGTTCGAACCTTAAGNAATTCAATTCTTGCTTTTTTTTTATCAACCTTTCTTCCTAAAAGTAACTTCCAAAAAAGGTTAAAATCTTCTTCNTTTCTAGCCATATCTAAAATCTCTTAAAAGTTTACCTTCTGCACTATAATTTACTATTTAAATTAGNTTAAAAGGTATTTTTTTCTAATTTTTTCATAGTNTCAATTAACTTATCAATATGTNTCTTTTTATGATTAGACATTAAAGTGACTCTAATTCTGGATTCACCCTTAGGAACAGANGGTGGCCTCACCGCNGGAACATAAATCTGNTTCTGTAGTAAAAATTTTGAAAATGTAAGTGCTTTCTTTTCATCTCCAATAATTATTGGGATTATNGGAGTGCTAAATTTTAGATAATTGAANCTGGAACTATCAAGATAGCTCTGAAAATATTTAATATTCTCATTNAATTGATTCCGAAGGTTAGGTCTATTTTTAATTATATCAATAGCTTTAAGAGAGGCACTGAGAGATCCAGCNGGCAAAGAAGTATCAAAGATAAAAGATCTTGCTTTATTTTTTAAATAATCTATTAAATCCTTAGAGCCTGCNACATAGCCCCCAACTGAACCGATTGCTTTNGACAGAGTTCCCAAGCATATATCAATNTTTTTTTGAACTTTGAACATCTCAGATGCTCCACTACCATTTTGTCCNAAAACTCCGGTTGCATGAGCCTCGTCAATCATAGAAATACAATTATATTTTTTGGATAATTTAACAATTATGTCTAAAGGTGCTATGTCACCATCCATACTAAAAACACTATCTGTTAAAATCATTTTTTTTCCTTTGAAAGATTTATTTTTTTTTAATTTTGACTCTAAATCTTCCATNTCAGCGTGCTTATATATGACAANTTTGGACTTAGATAATCTTGCACCATCAATTAAGCTAGCATGATTCAGCTCNTCGCTAAATATCANNTCCTCTTTATCCATTATTGAAGAAATNGTACCAATACCAGCTAGATATCCTGAACTAAAAACTATGGAATCTTCAGTTTTTTTAAATTTGGCAATCTCTTTTTCGAGTTTTGAATGTAAGTCAGAAGTACCTGTAACTAATCTCGAACCACCAGTTCCAGTNCCATATTTNATAGTTGAAGAGATGGAAGANTTAATTNTGCTTGAATCTATTGTTAATCCTAAGTAATTATTAGAAGCAAATTGATAATAAATTTTATCTTTTATACTAATCTCTGGACCCATAGAAGATGAAATTTCTATTAATTTTCTATGTAAATTAAGGTCCTTAATTTCGGAAATATTATTCTTAATCCAATTATTAAAACTTCTAACTCTCATTTTCTGTTGCTTCTTTTATTGACTTNTAAATTGACCTTGTTAGTTTTTTTAATTCCTTCTGCTTAATNGAGACAGGAGGCATCATAACTATTGTATCCCCTAAAGGCCGAATCAATACCCCCTCTGCTTTTGCAATATCACAAACTTTCTTTGCAACTCTATCTTTTANATCATAAGAGATATTATTCTCGGGATCNTTCATCAGATCTATTCCAGCCATNAAGCCNTTGTTTCTTATAGANGAAACATGCTTTAGACCAGAAAACTCTTTCAATTCGTCCTCAAAAATTTTAATTATTTTTTTTACTTTTANAATTGTTTTTTCTTCTTCGAAAATTTCTAAATTTGCTATAGCTGCAGANCAAGCTAATGGATTTCCACTATAGCTATGTCCATGGAAAAAAGCCTTAAGTTCTTCATGCTCTCCTAGAAAAGTTTCAAAGATATCATTAGTGGTAATAGTTGCTGACAAAGGAAGNTATCCCCCAGTAAGACCTTTACCAAGAACTAGTATGTCCGGACAAANATTATCATGATCACATGCAAACATCTCGCCAGTTCTTCCAAATCCTGTTGCAACTTCATCCAAGATAAGCAATATATNAAATTTATCACAGAGCTTTTTAATATCTTTNANNTAACCNTCTTTGGCTACTTTGATACCACCTGCTGCTTGGACATATGGTTCTAGAATTAAAGCTGCTATAGAATCTGNCTTCTTCTCTAATAAGTTTTCTAGCTCACTAATCNNCGANTCTGAAGAATCATAAGATGAGACTTTATAAGACTCAAANAATAGTGGTTTAAAAGTTGAATGNAACTCATCTATCCCTCCCACNGAGACTGCACCAAGAGTATCTCCATGATACCCACCTTTGAGACAAACAAATTTATTNTTATTTTTTTTTCCCTTTATTAACCAATATTGAAAAGCCATTTTNAANGCTACTTCAACTGCACTTGCACCATCTCCNGAATAGAAGACTTTTTTCAAACCATTAGGTGCAATATCAATTAATTTCTTCGCTAATAAGGATGCAGAAGGGTTTGTTACNCCCAGCAAAGTAGAATGAGCTAGCTTNTCCACTTGTTTTTTAATTGCAGTATTTATTTTAGATACATTGTGTCCATGTATATTTACCCACAGTGAAGAAACTCCATCAATATATTTATTACCATCAGAATCAATGAGNTAAACTCCGTCAGAATTTTCAATAACTAGAGGGTCNTCNCTCAAGTATTCTTTCATTTGGGTAAAGGGATGCCAAATATAATCTAGATCGTATGATTTTATTTTTCTTGAAGAAGTCATAANCTAAAAACTATTCGATAGTATCGTATCTATCTCTAATGGGCATTTGAAGATCTTCAATCATTTTTAAATCTTCTTCAGGAGCTCTTCCAACAGTTGTCAAATAGTTACCTATTATCATTCCATTTGAGCCCGCCATGATTCCCATAGATTGCAAGTCTCTCAAAGTTATTTCTCNACCACCACCAGACATTAAGACCTTCTCAGGCATAATGAGTCTANATATTGCAATGGTCTTTATAGCTTCAAGACTTGCTACAGGTTTCATNTGCGCTAGNGGTGTATTTGGTCGAGGNTTTAAAAAATTCATAGGTACAGTGTGTGGATCTAAATCTTTAATTTCAAAAGCCANCTTAATTCTTTGCTCTACAGTTTCCCCCAGTCCTATTATTCCTCCACAACATAGCTCCATCCCAGCCTTCTTAACTAGCCTTGCTGTTNAAACTCTTTCATCGTAGGTGTGAGTTGTACAAACATTAGGGAAAAATTCTTTACAGGATTCAATATTNTGATTATATCTCCATACACCGGCTTCGGCTAATGCAAAAGCTTGCTCCTCNGTTAAACTGCCAAGAGAGCACCCTACTTCTAATTTAGTATTCTTTTTTACTATTTCTATTGATTCAATAACTTTATCAAATTGTTTCTTACTTGGACCTTTCACGGCAATTACTATACAAAAGTCGAACGCNCCCATCTTCTCNGATTGTCGTGCTGCCTGAAGTACCTCATCAGGATCAAGAAGTGAATGCTTTGATATAGGGGAAGAATAATGTACCGACTGAGANCANAAGGANCAATCCTCTGAGCAGTCCCCAGATTTNGCACTTATAATAGACCTAAGAAAAACACCATCNCCTTTATATTTAAGGGTTACTTTCCTAGCTANGCTTGTTAATTCGAGAATTCTATTCTTAGGAAAGTTAGTAAGCTCCATAGCTTCTTCAAAATTAATGCTTCCATCATTATCTAATAATTTTTCTTCTAAATATTTAATATCCATACGATTACANACCCCAAAAACACTTACTATTCTACATATAATATTAGGTTTATTCAAACTGGGTTATAATTCATTTTNTGAATATTAAAATTAATGAAATTAAGGAGTCNATGTGGAATGAAACAAAAGAAAGTCTAGAGNTGTGTGCGGACATTGGTAACTTTAGTTCTGACCTTCTCCANAATGAAGATATACCAAGGATAATNCATCTAGGNAAGCCTGTAATACCNGACTCAATATTCTATAAAATCAGTAAAATCCCAAATAATGACTCTGAACTATATGTAACTGCAATTGAATCAATTGGTATTGCTGCTGGTTTAAAGNTAGGTCTCAANGAAAGATTTAGTGTTATTTTCTCTAGATGTTATGGATGTTTATATTTCAAAAGAANTGTAAGTAGCTCATCNCAATATGAGCAAATTTATTTTTCATCAAAGTTTATAAAAAAATTTAGCATCAACTATAATTGGAATNCAAAAGATANAAGATTAAAAAAATTTATAAAAATAATGTTCGATAAAATCTTTGAATGGAGTNTAGATTCAAATAAATACAATGAAGATATAGCTAAATTTATTAAAAGCACCTAAATCTATNTAATAAGTCTTTATTGTTNTATAGAACGTATCTCTTTGAACCGGAGTAAATCCTTCGGACTTAATAAAGTGAACTATATCGTCAACTCCAGCTTTATAAGGATTATTCGCAGACTTAAGGACNTTCTCTTGAAGCAAGGTTCCACCAACATCATTTGCTCCGTAATACAATGCTAAGCCACCAACTTTAAACCCCTGTGTAAACCAAGAACCTTGAATATGATTAAAATTATCTAAAAAGATTCTGCTCAAACCTAGCACTCTTAAATACCTATCCCCTCCGACCTCATTTGAAATCTTTTTTTCCATAAAAGTATTCTCAGGCTTAAAAGTCCAAGGTATAAAAGAAAGAAANCCATTTGTTTCNTCTTGAAGATCTCGNACTCTTGAAAGATGCTCCAATATATCTTCNTCCTCCTCAGCATGTCCAAACATTATCGTTGCGGTTGTTTTAAAGCCGGTAAGATGTGCCTCACGTGTGATTCTAATCCANTCATCAGCAGAGATNTTCAAAGGGCTAATTTTTTTTCTAACTTTATTNCTTAGAACTTCAGCTCCCCCACCTGGAATAGTTCTAAGACCCAAATCCCAAAAAAGCTGAAGAAGCTCCTTAGTGGTAATAGCTGAATACTTAGAGATAGAATGAATTTCTGGTGCCGAAAACGCATGCAAGTGAATCCCTGGAACCTCTTTGATAACTCTTTTAATTAAATCACAATAATAGTCTAACTTTATTGAAGAGTTATGGCCTCCTTGCAGAAGAACAGTAGTGGCACCGTTATGATATGAAGTTNTAATAATTTCAATTACTTTATCAAGGGATAAAACATATGAATCACTATGAGACTTTTTTCTCCAAAAAGCACAAAAAAGACATTCTGTATCACATATATTTGTATAATTAGGGTTTGTGTCAACTACGAAACCTACCTCATCCTTAATTCCCTTTTGTTTTTTTGCTATATTAGCCAACTGCCCTATTTCTAATGTTGAAAAATCTTTAAGCAACTTAAGGCCTTCTTGCTCTGATATTCTTTTTTGGTTTAGAATATTTTTTAATATATTATCCATATAANAATTAAAACGAATTAGTTTTGTTAGTCAAATTAAATGGAGCGCTATGGAAANAAGTTNTATGATAAAAAAAGAAGAATTTCNNGCGANCNGGTTNAAATTCNTTCTTCTTTTTCTTCTTTTTTTAGTACCAACTTATTCTATAAGTGCNGAGGTTNCNAANGATGAAGAGATACGTTTAAAAGCAATCTCGACAAAAATACTNAAAAAAATTAAGACNAAGGANACTTATATAAGNACAGCTANTATTTCGGGNAAAGTTAAATANTCTCTCCCTTTTNATAAAAAATTAAAACTTTATAAAACTTATAAGATTCAGAGAGACTCGAATATACATATTAAAATTTATATTTTTTTAAGACTAAAAGTTGCTGACTTTGTATCTAGTAAAAATCTAGTTAGATACAAAAGAATTAAAAAAAGAGTAAAGGTCAAAAAAGCATCTGAATTCAATCTAAATATATTTAATAAACATCTTGATTTTAATCTAACAATTAAAGAATTAAATAACTTACTACTTGGGTTAAGCCTAATTGATCTAGGAAACAGTAAATATTCGTCAATGATTAGTGGGAATGCCTTAACAATAGATCAGGAAGGTATTAAAACTACAATAGATATTAGAACTAGTGAAATAACAAATATATCTATAAAAAAAGAGAAAAGGGTCGCTGAGATTGTTTTTTCTGAATTTGCACCCGTTTACAATAATAAATTAATTGATACTAAGACCAACAAGAATCCATTAATTACTTTGGAAAATGGAAGCATTCTTCAACTCCCACGAAAGATAACCTTGGTAACTCCTAATTTCACAATGCAAATTTATCATGAAAATGATATAATTATTAATAATAACATTAATCAAAAAGAATTTTTAATTAGTAAATGATCAGCATAATAAAAATAACTAATAGTTTGGGATTGCATGCTAGGGCATCCTCAAAACTTGTGAAATTAACCAATAAGTTTAGTTCGCAAATTAATATCTCTAAAGGCAACTTAGTTATCGATGCAAAAAGTATACTAGGAATACTTTCACTTGGTGCAAGTTTTGGAACAGAAATTGAAATTGAGACTGTTGGTGATGATGAAGAAATAGCAATGATGGAAATTATAGATTTATTTCAAAATAAATTTGGTGAAGAGAAGTGAGTATTGAAAAAAGTGGATTGCCTATCTCTCCCGGATTTTCAGTTGGTAATGCATTGCTCATCAATCAGGCAAAGACAATTGTCAAGAAAAAGAAAATTAAAAATCATGAAGTAATAAGAGAAGTAAATCTCTTTCAAGCTGCGGTTGAAGAATCCAAAAATGAAATAAATAAAATGAAACTCAACGATGATAATCAATACAAGATAGAGCATATTGAGATACTAGACTTCAATATATTGATATTAGAAGATGAAATTTTGGCTGGAGAAGTTATTGACACAATAACAAAAAAACAAATCAATGCTGAGTGGGCACTTAATAAAGTCCTAGTTAACAAAAGTAAGGAATTTAGTTTTGTTAAAGATCTTTATATGCAGGAAAGGCTCGCAGACTTTTACTATATAGCTGAGAGAATTACAAAGAACCTAAGGGGGTTAAATCAAGACCCCTTTGAGATCAAAAATAATACAATCTTAGTTGCACACGATCTATCTCCAATTGACGCTCTTAAGTATTGTAAGGATGGAAAAGTTAAAGGAATATTAACAGATTTAGGTGGTGCCACCTCTCATACCGCAATTATTGCAAGATCTCTTGGCATACCTACTATAATGTCACTTGTTAACATAAGCACCTCAATAGAGCCAGGACAGCGAATATATGTAGATGGCTACAAAGGTAGGGCTAAATGGAAAGTTAATAAAGATGAAAAAAGTGAGCTTGCTGACTTAAAAAACAAATATAGTTCATTACAAAAGAATCTATTTGAATTCTCTAAGCTTACAGGAGAAACTAAAGATAAAAAAATTATATCTATAAAAGCTAATATTGAGATATCTTCCGAAGTAAAAATGGCACAAAAATATGGTGCTGAAGGTATTGGAATGTATAGGACAGAATTCCTATTTACAAACAAAGAACAATTTCCATCTATGGAGGAGCAATACTTAGACTATATCTGCTTGTTTAAACATGACTTCTTTAATGAAGTAACAATTAGAACTTTAGATATTGGTGGAGACAAAATACAGGACTACACACATTTGGAAAATAACCCTGCCCTTGGTCTTAGAGGGATAAGATACTCGCTAGCTAATATTGACGTTTTTAGAATTCAGTTAAATGCAATATTCAAAGTAATAAGTACTAAAAAGAAGAAGGTTAGGATTCTTTTGCCTATGATTTCCAATTTAGACGAACTTGNAGAATCTATTTCTATAATTGATGAAATTANAAATAAANACTTAGTGGATCCTAAATTAGTTTCCCTTGGAGTTGTNATCGAAACCCCNTCAGCGGCTTTACTNATAAAGGAAATATGTGAAAAAGTGGATTTTATCAGNATTGGTACTAATGATTTAATTCAATATACCATCGCTGCAGATAGGACCAATGAAACANTGGGGGATATTATTTCACCATACCAGCCTTCAGTCCTAAGAATGTTANAACTAATAAGNAATGAGATACCAGAGGGNACNTATGTTTCTATTTGNGGNGAAATGGCTAATGATGTNAATTGCCTNCCAATATTTATTGCAATGGGTGTAAGAGAGCTTAGTATGAATTATTATTCGATACCTAAAATTAAAGGTGTNATTCATGATCTTTCTTTTAAAGATTGCAATGANGCTTTTAAGCANTGCTTAAAATACACATGCCCAAAAAAAGTAAAGANAGANCTCACAGATCTNATAAAGAATAAAATGCCTTCATACAGCTCTATAATTAATTACGAAATCTANTGGCCCGCTCATGAGGACTCGAACCCCAATTACTTGATCCGAAGTCAAGAGTGTTATCCATTACACTATGAGCGGAATCTTATTACTTTATTCTTTTAAATTAAAGGTTAGATTAATTTAATGAAAGATATACTATTTGTCGATAAAGAATGTGAAGTTTGCAAATCCTTTGGAAGCTATATTAGTAAAAAAAGTAATAATGAAATTATTATAAAAGATATCAGNAATCTAGATAGAAAAGAGTTNANCTCTGAAAGNATGCATTTTTGTTCCAATAATAAAATNTTTTCTGGACATTTAGCTATATTTGAAGTTNTNAAAGGCATAGAAGAGTTATCTATAATTAAAAAAATACTAAATATCTTACCAAATTTCATTAAAGTTTTTTTATATTACACTATTTCTAAAAANAGAAACAGCCTAGCAAAGCTATTTAAGATAATCAAACCAAAATCTTAACCTATTNTTTTGAGGATTATANGAATCTAACCTCTTGATATTCTCTTTCGAAAGCTTTCTAGAGGACGCTCCCAAAAGATTGTAATGAAAATATAAATGGGATTTAAATACATCTTCAACCTCCCTAGCCTTGAGGATGTTTGAAGAAACAAAGTAAGCAGAATTTTTTACTATTATCACNCTAGGGTAAGTCTTAAATNTTCTTATGAACTTGCTAATATCTAAATCTAAAGATTTCTTTATNTTTAGTATGGATTCCCCACAATATAATAATTGATCTGGGTTTAAAGGTTTAGAAATATTTATCTTAGGATTGGATGTTAAAAATGANTTTATTAATTTATCCTCACTATAATAAGTAACTAATTCTTTATACTTATGTTTCCACAAAATTTGGGAAATAATGCTAGTATTTTTATANCNAGNAAAATCAAGGTTGCAATATTTTTCAAATTTAATCATCACATCTTCAATATATTTGATAAGTTTGTCGGCATTATNTGAAGAGCAAATCAATCCATGATTTTCTAAAAATAGGACAATATTTTCATTTTTGCTTATCTTATTCTCATGGGGACCTATTGTCTTAAGGATTTCAGAAGCTAGGGCAATTCCAGGTGTTTTATATTTAATATAAAAAAAGGTTTTATNTAAAATCTCGTTATGGAATATTTCTTTNAAAATTCTTCTAGATTTAGTCGAGGTTGAAATTANATTGACAGATACAGGATGAAAATGGATGGTATANTTCTTCAACATTGAATGAGTAAAAGTTTCAATAGATGGAGCNTTNCCACTTATAATAGATTTCCTTAAAATATTAAATGAAGATTTTTCAATTTTAGNTGTAATTTTTACATCTTCATTTATTTCTAAAAAATCCATCAACTTTCTATTGTCTAGCAAAGAGTATCCGTTTTTTTCACTTACTTCNGCTAAGGAATATCCACTGGATTTTATATACATCTTNTGTCCATCTTTTATAGACGAGTTTCCACCGGCGGCTTGAATTAAATCAAATCTTTGACCAAAATATTTAGATATTCTTACGAATTCTTTTATGAGACTTTTATNTTTTTTAACCATTTATTNTTANNAATATGCCAGTTGTAAGTATTAAGTATACCTTCCATTAAATCTGTCTTAGGCTCCCAGTTCATAATCTTCTTCGTTTTACTAATATCAGCAGAAGTGTAAAANACATCTTCTGGAGTAGATGGCTTATCAAATCTTTTGATTTTTTTATTTGAAAACTTAGAAATTATCTTGATAAGGTTATTAATAGAAACTGGTTTATTGTTACCAAGATTTAGATAATTAAGCCCTTTTAACTTTGAAGACTTATATATCCCATCTACAATATCATCTACGTAAGTAAAATCTCTTTTTTGCTTACCAGTTCCAAAAACATTAATAGGTCTATTATTAATAGCAGCATCTGTAAATATAAAAGGTGCCATATCTGGTCTTCCNCANGGTCCATAAACTGTGAAAAAGCGTAAAATAGCTATGTTTTGACCATATAATGCATGATAAGCATGTAATANNANTTCAGNNGCTTTTTTTGAAGCAGCATAGATAGAATCAGGCTTACTAGTTTCNCTATTAACCTTAAAACTCTTTTCTTTACTGTCACCATAGACGCTAGATGTAGAAGCTTGAACAAAAGATTTAACAGCAAACTTTCTACATAATTTAATTAAATTTAAAGCACCNAGNAAATTGGACTCATAGTAGGAATTAGGATAAAGAGTGGATTTCCTAACGCCAGTACCCGCTGCCAGGTTAACAATAGTATTAAGTTTGTTCTTTTTAAAAAACTTTTCAAAATATAAAATAAGTTTTTTTTCNGATGAAATATCAATCTTATTAAATAAGAAATTTTTATTCTTTTTAAGCTCTATATTTCTCCATTTCTTTAATTTTACATCATAACCATCACTGTGATTATCTATACCAAATACACGAAATCCCTTTTTTAAATATAGNANGGAAAGATGATAGCCAATAAACCCTGAAGATCCAGTAATTAAAACATTTTTCATATCTNTCANAATATAATACCTATTTTACTCGGTTTTTAAAAACCCAAAGTCTTTGGCCAAAATAGCCAATTATCACAGAAACAAATAGTGCAATAAAATATGCTAAATCAATATCTTGTACAACTTTAAATGCAAAATTATTAACAACNACNTTNACAAGAATTGCAACAACATATAATGCAAGATACCTTTTNANATCATCAAAGTAAGCTGATTCAGATTTAAATGTCCAAAGTCTATTAAAATGAAAAGATATATTTACACCCAAGAAAGTAGATGCAGCCTTAGCTATATCCATTCCTATCTTATCTAANAAGAAATTATACAACCAGTAATCACATATCAGTGCAAAAATACCAATAGTACCCCATTTGTATGTTTTTGGGTCTTTTAATAGCATTATTATATATCTAACGATTTTTAGCATTTATTTGAAAGGGATGATAAATTTAATTGATTGATTAGTCAAACTATAATACTGTAATCTAAAGTTAGATTAGTAATTAATGATAATGTTGAAAATAGTTTCAAATTTNAATTTTAAAGANAAAGAAATATACTTTTTTATTATTACATTTGTAATAATTGCTTTGTCCATACTTACAAATAGNTTTGTAGATACCAATGGATATCTCACTACAGATTCTACNCACTTTTTAAAACTTGCTAAATCATTTAANCAAAATGGAAGCCTATATGTTTATTCATGGACTAATAGCGGGGAAATCAATTTCTTTAGCATGTGGCCCTTAGGTTATCCNCTCCTAATCNCGNTAATATCAAAACTAACTTTTCTTGATGTCTTTTGGTCTTCAAAGTTACTAAATATTTTATCAGTCCTATTAATATTCTTAATGATTTACAAAAATACATTATTTGGATATTCANTAATTGGTCTATTGTTTCTTTCNGGTAGCTTCATTAATATATTTTCGTATACATTAACAGAAAATTTATTTATTNTTGGTCTANTTTCCTATGCTTATTCGACTNACAACTTAACANTAAGAGCTAGNAAGAAAAATATATNAATANCCATACTCTCTTTTGTCCTAACATTTTCTTCAAGATANATAGGTGGCTATCTATTAATATTTAACTTTTTCTTAATNCTTAGATCATTAAAGAATAATCANTCCAATACCAGGGGNCTTATTATTCTTCTAGTNGNGTCGGGAANATATATGNTTGGATACCTTTANATGAATAAGTATTTTACAGGATTCTTAACCTATCCTCATGCATACATTACTTATGAATCNTCAAGTGAAATAATTCTTCACTTTGTAAAGAAAGTTTTTGAGGAACTTAATCTTATTATGGCCAGTGTTAGNTTTAAAATCAGTCCTATGTTCTCAATATTCTCATCATTCTTNTCNGCTATGCTCATTTCACTAGTTGCCATATACTGTAAAAAAACTTCTATCAAAGACGAGAAGCTTAACAGNTTAGCTACTAACTTTATATATATGTCATTATTTTATATAATTATAGTTTTATTTTGGAGACTCACAATCTGGTTTTCTCCTTTCTCCTACAGAATATTATTTCCTGCATCAATTCTTATAATGATAGGCTTCGCTTATAAAGTACTNTCTAGAACAAATATACATTTCGACGGTATAAAGAANATATACCTAGCACTAGTACTTATCGNTTCTTTGTCAATTGGATATAATGTTCTATATAAGCAAATCACGTTTGAAGGCATAACTTATACAGAAAATATAAAACAATTAAAAAAGAAATACAGTATCNTTGAAAGGGGNAGTTCAATTATTTTTGGGGAGCGTCAAATAGACTATTTAAGGACTGACCTTGTTCCATTAAAACCTTACTATCTTCCNTTGTTTNCTGAGAGTGAATCCTTAGGNGACTTCAACAAAAGAATCAGTAANTCTAATTCANTATTTTTTAATATTCCTNAGATATGTAAAAAACCATATCAAACTTTATCCGGTGATAGNGNNCTGAACTGTATATCTTCNAACAAAAGNATTCACTTTTTCGATAATCAGATTATGNANTATATTAAAAGCAATAAGAATCTTGGNNTACATAGAATAAGTGAGATTAAATGAGTTATAAAGNGTTAACTGATAGAATAAAAAAGAATTTCAAAATTCTTAGTGTAGCAAAAATTGCTGGGGGGATATTCTCTGCCTTNACTCTACTNTTAATAGGTAGATCTCTTGGGGTAGAAAAGTTTGGAATATTTTCTATGGTGATATCAGCAGTAGAAGTTTGCAATATACTTCTAAGTTTCAGAATCTGGGATACTACTGTTAAATTTATTGGTCAGAATCTCCAACAAAAAAATGTTGTATCTAAATATTTAACATTAAGCTTCTACCTTAGTCTTACTTCTTCAACAATATCTTTCTTGGCAATATATATTATTACAAATTTCTATGCTGAGAAACTCTTTACTTCTATAGTGAGCCCTAAGCAATTAATCTTTGCTTATTCTTTCGTAGTTTTATTTATAACCTTAAATGAAATAATGGATGGGATCTTAAGAGTTTTTGACAATTATACTTCAATACTGAAAATTAATATTTATCAAAATCTACTTAGGTTCTTACTTGTTGGAANTTGCTTNATATTAGTCGGTCTTAGTATTCAGAATGTAATAAANTGTTTTGTTTTTAGTTATATAGTCGGCTTTTTTCTTAGATTTTTTTATTTGAGAAGTACTCTAAAGTTAAATAATATAAGTGTTAAATCACTNGACTTTCCTGACTTAAAATTATCNCTAGAATTTATAAAGTTTATGCTGAATGCACATTTTTCAAATATATTAAATATTGCTAATGATAAAAACTTAGGTGTCATAGCTGTTGGATACTTAACAACTCCTTACTATGCCGGCCTCTATAGAGCTGCAAGAGCTATAGTTAAAATAATTAGACGAATAATTGACCCTNTACTTGAGATAATATTCCCTGAATTGGTTAAATTATATTCCGAAAAAAAATTCACAATATATAAAAAAATTATTTACGACTCAACAAAACTTGTCTTACTAGTTTCGCTTGTGATGGGTGGGGTAATTTTCTATTTTTCAAATAGCTTGATTGTAATATTTTTTGGTGAGGAATATATTGAGGCAGTTTTTGCATTGAGAATTTTAATAGGGGCAATGNTAATTCACAATCTTGCTTATTGGGTAAACCCTACCATTTTATCCTCTGGAAATNCTAAATTCTTAACAATTAGTACCATAACTACAACNGTTATTTATTGCATTTCACTTTCCTATTTCATTCAACAAGCAAGCCATGAAGGTGCAGCAATTGCATTATTAATTAAGAATTTATCAACTTTATTACTAGGGCTTATATTTTATTTTAAATTTTTAAAAAATAAAATCTAAGATGGCGTAGGCTTTGTTTTAGTATTTGAAAANGGTTGNTNTAAAGAAGTTGAGTGTTTTTCTTGCCATAAGGAATCTATTTTGCTGATTTCTTCATTCGANAAAGGGGACAATTCTGAAACAGCAGTATACTCATCTATCTCTTCNTGGGTTGTAAAGTTNGGGAGAACGGTACAGATATTTGCTACTGATAAAGGAAAAAGAATAGCAGCTTGACCGATTGTTCTGTCTTTTTCATCATATAANAATCCAAAATCATCTCGGGCATCTAAACCAGCTTCCATCCACTTTTGTCGTCTATGACTTCTATGATCATCCTTAGAGTAAANCTTGTCTTTAGTAAAGCTTCCATCCATGATACCNGAAGCATGNGGGACCCTAGAAATTAAACCAGTTTGGGTTTCTGAGGCTTTATTAAACAAGGATTTTGATGGTTCTTGCTCTAAGAGATTATAAATAATTTGCAACCCTACAGGTGAGTGATTCATGGAATCTAACCCTTCATCTAACCATCCGATATCTGGGCCTAAAGCCATAGCNTAGGACCTAATCTTTCCTTCTTCGATTAACTTTTCCAGAGTCTCTAGAACTTCATCANTATTGATAAAATCCATTCGNGGATTATGCATCTGATAAATATCTATATAATCAGTTCCTAGTCGTTTTAAACTCTGCTCGCANGAAAACTTTATATCTTTTGCAGAAAATTTTTGAGCCATTTCGGTATGGCCCTTTCTTTCACCAGCATTTGAATATATATCGTACCCAAATTTGGTTGCATATATTCTTTTATCTCTAGATTTAGGAAAAGCTTTAGCTAATATTTCTTCTCCGTAACCATTTCCGTAAATATCTGCAGTATCATAAAAATTTATTCCTCTATCAAAAGCATGATGTAATAAAGATAGTGATAATTTCTCATCGGTTACTCCCCACCACTTCGTTGCTACNGACCATACACCAAATCCTACTTCTGAAACTTTTAGGTCTTTATTCTTAGGAAAAGTTCTATAATTCATGGTTTTCCTCCAAAAATCTTTCTGCATCAATCGCCGCCATGCAACCAGAGCCTGCGGCAGTTATAGCCTGTCTATAAATACTATCTTGAACATCTCCAGATGCGAAAACACCTTTTATATTTGTTCNAGATGACTTATCCTCAGTTATCAAATATCCATTTGAGTCTATGTTTAATATATCCTTAAAAAGGTTTGTATTTGGATTGTGACCAATAGCTATAAATACGCCGTCAGTATTCACTTGAGTCAGTTCCTTAGTTNTANTNTCTTTGTAGGCCATAGCATATACACCCTTTTCCTTATCACCTATAAATTCAATNGGTTCAGCATTCCATAANAAATCAATTTTTTTATTACTTNTAGCCCTATCAACCATTATTTTAGATGCTCGTAGTAAATCTCTCCTGTGAACAATGGTTACTTTAGATGCAAATTTTGTNAGNAAAATTGCTTCTTCCATAGCNCTATCCCCTCCGCCAATTACATGTATAGACTTATCCTTATAAAAGAACCCATCACAAGTTGCACANGTTGAAAGACCTCTTCCAACAAATTCATCTTCACCTTTTATACCTAATAGTTTTGCTGAAGCTCCTGTTGATATTATCACTGAATCTGTCTCTATTATTTCATTNTCAGTCTCNAACNTGAAGGGNTAAGTTTCAAAGTCTACTTTGTCAATCTGTTTCATAATACATTTTGCGCCGAATTTTTGCGCTTGNGTCCTCAATAAGTCCATCAAATTTGGCCCCATCACACCATCTGGAAATCCAGGAAAATTTTCAACATCAGTAGTCATTGTTAATTGACCGCCAGCCTGAAATCCTTCAAATACAATNGGTTCAAGATTAGCCCTTGCGCAATAAATTGCTGCNGTAAGACCNGCNGGTCCCGAGCCAATAATTNNAACTTTATTTTTTTTAGAGTAACCCATTATGACCTCGTATAAATATAAATTTANTAACAAATTTTATATATGTTACCAGTTGTGTTAATTATTATGTACTTTATACGAATAAGGTAAAGAGAGNAATTTTTTTAATCANGATGGGNTCGGTACAAGTGAAAAGTTTGCATGATATATTTCNANATGGNGAGTTTATCTTTCTTCAAGAGAGTAAATCCTTGTTGCTTCTGAATGGTTCTGACTCATTTAAATTTATCAATAGTATTTCTTCAAATGAAGTTACTAATACTAAAGGCAGCCTCTCTGTTAGTACCCTAATGTTGAACAATAAAGGCAGACTAGTCTTTGATGTTGAGGTTTACTCAAATACTACTGATGCATTGTTTATTTTGTGTAATCACATCCAAAAAGACGAACTAATAAAATATCTAGAAAACTATAGAATGTCCTATAAAGTTGATATTAATGACTGTAGCGGGAAGCTTTACCCGTTCAAAGGAATGAATGTTACTATCCCAGAAAAAGAGAACAAATTCCCTTCAGCATTGACACTCGAGAGAGATTTTATGAACTATTTCCTAAATAATGAAAACATTCAGCAAACTAAAGTATTTAAAGTTAGTGAGCTTGATTATAAAAAATGGAAAATTCTATCTGGATCCCCGAGCTTCCCTAATGAACTGAATACTAAATTAATCCCTATAGAAGCAGACATGTGGTCATCAATATCTTTTACAAAAGGATGCTATATCGGACAGGAAACAATAGCAAGAATAAAATATAGAGGTAAAGTAAAAAGAACTCTTGGTTGCTTTGAGATAGACGGATTAGTGAAAGATGAAAGAGAAATCCAAAATATAGCAAGCAATAAGGTTGGCTTTATTACTAGCTATTTTTACTCAAAAGAGAAGGTTATGACTTTTGCTATAGGTTTTATAAATACTGTAGAAAATTTTGTTGGCAATGAAGTCAAAATCGGTAATTTGAAGGGCAAAGTAATAATAAATTCATATATGAAAGAAAATATGAAGTTACTAGAAGAATAATATCTATTCAGCAGACTTATCTATGACTAATTTAATCTGATTTTCAAATTCATCTAGTCCTTCTATTGGAACAACGATACTCGACCTACCCCCACTTTGCTCTGTAATCCTCAAGTATCTACCCTTATGATTCTCCTTAACATCAAAGAAGAATCTTTTAGTTTGGATATCTACTTGAGAACTATATAAATCTTTCGATTGATTATTTTTTTCAATTGTCATTAACTGTCCACTACACTTTAGGGTTTTCTATAACCATGGCAATACCCATACCACCACCAACACATAATGAAACTAAACCTCTTTTTACTTTTCGTCTTTGCATTTCATGAAGAAGTTTAACAACTAAAACAGTTCCTGAAGCTCCAATTGGATGTCCAAGAGCAACAGCTCCACCATTAACATTTAATTTTTCGGCAGGTATAGGGAAATCACTTAAAACTGCTAAAGATTGAACCGCAAAAGCTTCGTTTAATTCAACTAAATCAATATCATCAATTGTTAATCCAGCTTTAGCCAAAGCTTTATTCATGGCAGGAACTGGACCTATGCCCATAACTGACGGCTCAACACCTGCAACTGCATAAGAAATAACTTCACCAACTGGATCTAAACCTAACTCTTTAGCTTTTTCCTCAGAAGATACAACCATATAAGCGGCGCCATCATTAATACCGGATGCGTTTCCTGCTGTAACTGAACCTTCGGGAGTAAACACAGGTTTAAGTCTGCTTAAAGCTGCCATTGAAACTTCTCTTGGATGTTCGTCAATATCAAATACACCTTTTTTTAACTGAACAGGAACAATTTCTTTTTTAAACGTTCCAGCTCTTTGCGCTTTTTTAGCCTTACCTTGGCTTTCAATGGCAAATTTATCTTGTTCTTCTCTAGAAATATTATATTTTTCAGCCAAATTTTCAGCTGTCATACCCATATGGTAGTTATTGAAGATATCCCATAATCCATCATATACCATTCCGTCCAGCACGGTATCTTTAGCTTCTAAAGCCATTCTATAACCGTATCTGGCTTTTGGCATTATAAATGGAGCTAAGTTCATATTCTCGATACCACCAGCTAATACAACNCCAGCATCTCCAGCTTTAATAGCCTGAGCGGCATTTGCTATNGATTGGACACCAGATGCACAAACTCTNTTTAAACTATATGCAGGAGTATCGTAATCAAGACCNGCTCCTAATGCTACTTGCCTAGAAGGGTTTTGACCTTGNCCGGCACCTAAAATATTACCGGTAACAACTTCNTCAATATGAGTTGGATCTATACCAGTTCTGCTTAAAATTTCTTTTACTACTGTGACACCAAGTTCNACAGCTGGAGTATCCTGGAGAGTTCCCCCGAATGTTCCGATAGCCGTTCTTAAAGGCTCACTTAATACTACTTTTGTAGACATTGTTTATTCCCCCTTTTTCTTTAACTTTTAATTAGAAATTATAAAAATTTTAATTTAAATATTGTACCAAAATATAAAGAAATAATAAACTTTTAATTAAATTGATAGTATTATTCATTTCATGAATAAAAAGGTATGTATTATATTTGGTGGAAAATCGGTTGAACATGAAATATCAATAATTTCCGCTAATTCAATTTTAAACAATATAGATATGAGGAAATATAAGGTTTTTGGAATTTTTATTTCCAAAAAAGGTGAATTTCACGAGGCCATATATAGAATCAACAAATCACTAAAGTACAATTTTATAATCAAAAAACAAAATAAAGTCCTGTTTTCTGGAGATTCAAATAAAAATGTAATAATAATGAACAAAAACCAAATTAGATCTAAAACCAAAATTGACATATTCTTTCCAATAATTCATGGGACAGGAGGAGAGGATGGAAAAATCCAAGGACTTCTTGAGCTTCTTAATAAACCTTACGTTGGATGTGATGTAGAGAGTTCGTCAATATGTATGGATAAAATATTAACAAAAGAAATACTATCCAATAAATTAGTTCCTACTACGGAATTTTTACATTTTTCAAAAGATGAATGGAAAGACGATGAGTCATCTATTACAAAAGAAGTTGTAAAAAAAATTGCTTTTCCATGCTTTGTAAAAGCTTCTAATTTAGGATCCAGTGTTGGAGTCTTCAAGGTTAAGAATAAAAAAGAATTGAAGAATAAAGTCCGTGATGCTTTTAAGTTTTCAGAAAGAATTCTGGTTGAGCAAGCAGTGCTAAGACCAGAGGAAATAGAAGTGAGTGTTCTTGAGGACAAAAAAATTATTGTATCTACCCCAGGTAGAGTTATTCCATCTGATGACTTTTATAGTTACAACGCCAAGTATTTAGATGGAGAATCAATAATAGAAATACCTTACAAGAGGGCAATGAATGCTCCGTCCCTAATGCATGAGCTTAAGGTAACATCAAAGAAGGTGTTTCAAATTCTTCTATGTTCAGGGATGGCTCGGGTTGACTTCTTATTTGGATCAACAAAAAGTCAGAAAAAAGCAAAGCTTTATTTAAGTGAAGTTAATACAATTCCAGGTTTTACCGAGATTAGCATGTTTCCAAAACTTCTTAGTAATGATGGTATAAAATTAAAAAAAATTATTGATTCATTAATCAGCTCAGCTGAAGTTAAATTTAAGAAAAGAGATAAGCTAACTACGGATTACTATTAATTACTTTTTTCTTTTCTAAATAATAGGAGGAAGATAACTCCTATTATTATCAAGAAGCCCCCTATTAGCTTCAATGAACTAGGGACAGTATCAAAGAACAGAAAGGTCAGCAATACGACGAAAACGGCCTCTAAGGGTGTAACAGCTGTTGTTCTTGAAACATCTACCAATTTGATTGCCTGGAATTGCAATGCTTTACCGATATAAGCTCCACATGTTCCTCCAATTATCATATAGACCAAATCAACATTATTTGGAAGTTGGAATCTGCCACTAAGTATCAAGTAGAGTATTCCAATAATTGAAACTCCTAAAGATCTTAAGGTTGCAACCATCATCATGTTTAAATTTGAGCCTTTCTTTTTTACAATTATAAAAAGACATGAATAGCAAAATGCAGCCATGACTGCATAAAATGCTCCATGTAACTCAAAGAATGATGTGTCATATGTAATTACTAAACCCCCAAAAATTGTAAGTAGAATTCCAAAGATTTCCAATTTCTTGAGTCTTTCCTTCAAAAAGATTGCACCGAGCATTACTGAGAAGACAACTTGGAATTTCATCAAGAAAGAAGTAATTGGTGGGCCTGCNGATCTAAGCGCTATAACCCAGAATGCTACCCCAAAGACTGTAACAATAGATGACATAATCATAAGCTCTTTGTATTTCCAAAGATCTGAAATGGAAACCCTAAATTTCGTTCCGAATAATCCAAAGATTAGCCTTTTTACTAGGGCAAATAAAAAGGCACCAAAAAACCAATAAAATGCTACTGTTTCTGGATATAATTCTTCAGAAACTTTTTTTCCAAAGATATATGAGAAAGCTGTAAAAAAGGCAGTTCCAGTAACCAGGATATATCCAAGCAATATATTAGATTTTTCTTTGAATAAATTAATCTTCAAAATATCTGCTCCTTTTGAAATTTCTAAAATTATCAGTGGTATGAGTTAGTTTTGCTTCTTGACCGCTATTCCTAGCTTATTAAATCCAGATCTTTTAATTAAGTCCATAACCTGAACCACAAATCCATGGTCAATTCCTTCATCTGCTTTAATTACTACTACTTTATCCTTACTTATATCATCAAGATAATTTGGAATTTGATCAATAAATAATTTTTTATCATTAATATAAATCTTATTTCCTTTCTCTATGCTCACAACTACTTGCTTCTCTGTTACAATCTCAGAGCTTTTAGCTTTTGGTAGTTTAATATTAATACTAGATGTAATTTGAGAAAAATTTAATGATAGNGCAAAGAAGATTAATAGATTAAATACTACGTCGACTATAGGAGTTAAGTCCATTAATGTCTCTTCGGTATTAATCCTTTTGCTAAAGTTCATTTAGATTCTGTAGATCTTACTAGCTCAGAAATTAATTTTAACGCTTCTTCTTGGAGCTTGTTAGAAATCTCACTAACTTTATTATTTATAAACTTATATCCAACNAAAATAGGTATAGCTACTATAAGACCTAATGCTGTAGTATAAAGTGCTTCAGAAATACCACCCGCTAAGCTTGGAGGGTCTACTACAGTCTGAGTTGAAATAACCTGAAAAACAGTAATCATTCCTGAGATTGTCCCTAAAAGACCAAGCAGGGTNCTAATATTACTTAATGACCCTAGCAGCTCATTTGATTGGGATAGTCGAAAAACTTGTCTTGCTCCTTCATCCTCAGCGATTTTTTCTATTTCCCTTCTTGTCTTACTGTGAGATGAAAGAATAGACTCCGCGATATTTGAATAAACATTACTGCTATTCTTACATAGACTAATTGCTTCAGAAATTTTACCGACGGATACAAGACTATTTAATTTATTTAAAAATAAACTAGGCAATATATTGCTATTTTTTGTTAAAAAAAGTTTTTTTAGAAAAATTGCTAAGGCAACTATAGAACAGGCCAAGATAGGATATACAAAAAAACCACCCTTAGAAAGTATTGAGACGATAAATGGTTCATTAGTCATCTATGACAACCTCGTTCTGTAGAATTTGATCAATAGTTTCTTTTTTTCTTATTATATTTGCATTCTTCCCTGACACTAAAACTTCAGGTACCTTGGGTCTTGAATTATAGTTTGAAGACATTACAGAACCATAGGCACCTGCAGAATGTATTACCAAGTTTTCCCCTAACTTTATATCATTCANTGCTGCATCATAAGATAAAACATCACCAGTTTCACATATTGGCCCTACAATATCNTAAACCTTCTTNTTATCTGAAGATGGTATAGATTTTGAAATTTTATGGTANGCACNATAAAGTGAGGGTCTAAGAATATCATTCATCCCNGCATCAACTATTAGAAAGTTTTTTTTANTACTTTTCTTTTCATACACAACTTTAGTAATTAAATATCCTGCATTACCAACCAATGACCTCCCAGGCTCTAGTATTAAATTGCAATTAATATTTTTCATTATCTTAATTATTTTTGATGCAAAATCTGCCTTAGTTGGNGGGGCATCATNATCCTTATACTTAATTCCAAGTCCTCCGCCTATATCAATATATTCGATGTTAATTCCCAAATCATTCAGCTTNTAATAGAGATTTTCTAATCTTGCAAGAGAGTCTTCAAAAGGTTGNAAATCAAAAATTTGAGATCCTATGTGTGCATCAATTCCAACGACTTTAATATTNTTCATTTTAGATGCTGCTATATATNCATCAAGTGAATCTTCAATGGCTATACCAAANTTGCTAGTCTTTAAACCTGTGGATATATANGGATGTGTTTTAGGGTCNATATCTGGATTTACTCGAATAGAAACTCTAGCATTAGTTCCAAATTTCTCAGATANCCTATTAATTGCTAATAATTCATCAAAAGACTCAACATTAAAAAAGCATATTCCAAACNCCAAAGCTTTAGTGATCTCTNAATCTGACTTCGCAACACCTGAAAAAACTACCTTCTTAGGATCTGCTCCAACTTTTATTATTCTATCCANTTCCCCTTCTGAGACAATGTCAAAACCTGATCCGAGNGAATTGAAAATTTTNAAAATNGATAGATTAGAATTAGCTTTAACTGAATAACAAATAGTCGTCTTAGNGTATCCCTTAAAGGCATCCTGGTACTCAAGGAATTCATTAACCAACGATGCTTTACTGTAGACATAACAAGGAGTTCCATAAAAGTCTGCAAGATAATCAAAACTTACATCTTCAACAAATAACTTATTATCGATTACATTTAACATTTAAATTATTATATACACAAGGTATGATTTTGATAAGGAGATTTGATTTTTAAAATGGGCAAGATTCACAAAGTAACATTCACTGATACAGGTAAGTCCTACGATATTGCACAAGGGGAATCAATAGTAACTAGCTCTAACAGTAAAGGAGCATCTCTTCCTTTTGGCTGCATGCAAGGAATGTGTACGACGTGTGTTGCCAAGATTATCCATGGTGACTTCGAATACTTAGAAGAACCCGAACCTAACACTCTAACCGAAGACGAAATCAAGAATAACCATGTTTTACTATGCATTACTACTCCTTTAACTGACCTGACAGTAAGCCCATGTCCTGAATAATATTAAGTTGTTGAATTTAAAATTTTGTTTTGCTACAATTGATGTATCAATAATGGAGGTGCAATATGCCAGATCAACAAAATTCACCAATGAGAAATTGGGCTAGACAGGTAAGTAAAGATACTGCTGTTTCTGCTCATGACCCTCAAAAAGCACTTGGATATGCAGGACACGTAAATGGTTTCCAAAACTGGGCTGCGAAAGTAGGTACAGACTTTGGACGACCTGAAGGTCAGTCAAGACATAGAAGAGCTGTAAATCAATAGGACTAATTTTATAGAAATGACCAGAAAAAGCGTTCCTTTAACTGGTCATTTTCTAATTTCTTAAATCTATCTAATATCGTATAATCCAATATGTCACTTTTTAATATTAATTTTTTAATCGGTTCTTTTTTGGGCATTTTCTTTGTTTATCTATTCTATGTAAACACCTTTTATCCCTTTGAAGCAACTAATATTATTTATTATGTTGAATATATAAATCACTATTTAACAAACAATAAATTAAATCCCTATCTGCTCTTATATGTGATTTCATTATTTTTTGCATCAATATACTACTTATTTTTTCAACAAATCAAGGTGGGTGTGCTATTTAAAGGACTCATAGTATCTTTAATTGTTTTTGCAATATATATCTTAATTCTTTTTATCATTTTTGGTTTAGATAGGTTAAATTATATGCAGATATATGTTTTGCAGGATCTAATTGCATTAATTATTTTTTATTTAACATTATCTTTAATTTATAGGAGAATATAAATTGGAAATTAAACTTTATACAACAATATCTTGTCCATTCTGTGTTGCGGCTAAAAATCTTCTAATAAGTAAGAACTTAGAGTTTACAGAAATTGATTTAACATCTGACTTAGAGCTAAGGCTTGAAGTGTCAACTAAGCATAATTGGAGAACAGTTCCTATTGTTATCATAGACGATAAACTTATTGGTGGGTTTGATGATTTAAACAAGCTTAACTTAGATGGTGGCTTAGATTAGTACTTCTTAAACAAATCGGCACAGGCTATTCTTTTTCCACCTTGAGCACTCTCATGAATAATTATTGAAGATCTATCATTGTCCATAATAGTAAATTTGGAATCGGGATTTAAGTGAACATCTTTAAGGAAAATTATTTGACTAAATTTCTTCAATTTTCCAGTGTACTTACTTACTTCATTTTTTACATTAATAGGATTGAAGTCGCCATAGAAAGTACCATCTTTTTTTATTCCATGGTGACCGCCAGAGGTTAGAAAGCTAGGGTAAGCACACTCACCTTTCTCGTGGATATGCATTGCATAAAAACCTGGCTTCAAAGTATCAATATGAATCCTAAAATTTGATCCATCTCCTTGCTGAACTATCTCAACTGTTCCTATTTTAACATTTNCGGAATTAACAAAAACACCTTCTGCTTGATACACTTCATCGCTTGAATTACAAGAAAACAAAGTTAAAAGTATAATTAATAAGAACTTCTTACTCTCCAATATGCACCTCACCTCTTTTTTCTGAAAGTTCAACCTGCTTCTGTCTTTCAGATGAACTTTCTATTTTCTCTTTAGTTAAATTATCATAACATTTAGGGCATGAAACGCCTTTTTTGTATTTAGGGTGGGCAACCTCTTCCTTTCTTAAAGGCTTCCCGCAACCATTACAGTTTAAATAGTTTCCTTGTGTTAAATCTTGTTCAATTGATACTCTATTGTCAAAAACAAAACATTCACCCTCCCATTTTGAATCCTCTTTTGATACTTTTTCCAAATACTTTATTATTCCACCTTTCAAGTGCGAAACATCTTTAAATCCAATCTTCAACAAATAAGCACTGGCTTTCTCACATCTAATCCCACCAGTACAGAACATCGCAATACTGGCATCTTTTGAGATATTATTGTTCTTTATAAAATCAGGGAATTCTTTGAAATTTTTCATAGGTGGCAAGATTGCTTCATTAAAAGTTCCGATAGAAGTTTCATATTTATTTCTGGTATCAATTAACACTAGGTCTTTTTTGCTTATTAAATTATTCCAATCCTCCGGATCAATATACTTACCTACAGCTTCGTTTGGATTTGATAGTTTTGCATAACCTAAGCTAATGAGTTCTTCTCTTATCTTTATCCTTAATCTTTTAAAGGGCTTGATATTAGTTCTTGAAAATTTAAAATCCTCAGTAGAAAAACCTAGTTTGCTAAAAAAAGAAATTGCGGTGTTTAAAGAANTGGTGCTACCAGCTAGCATTCCATTTACACCTTCTTTTGATACAATTATAGTTCCAAGAATTTTAGACTTTTTACATAGGACAAAAAGCATGTCTTTTAATTTATCGGGATCCTTAATAGGGATAAATTTATAAAAGCTAATTAACACGAAATTAATTTTATCCATCGAAAAATAATAATATCATATTAATTTTTTTTAAAAAAACTTGATGTTGAAGAATATATAGTGCTATAATCAAATTGTCGTCATTTAACTCTACTTGCAACGACTTTAAATAACTGCTAAGCCGAGCAAGGGAACTTCTAAGTTCTTTTCCTCTTTGGGTTAAAAAATTAATTTCAGGAGTTTCGTTATGGTTAATCTAAATGTTCTTTTATTTTTAAAAGGAAAAGATTTATGTTGTCCTAACTTTACAAACTCTTGCTGTTGTAGCTAGAAAAAATCCAATTTAACACTCTTAGTTAAAAATTTTATCAAAATCGATAATTTTCTTCGATGTTGTTACCAATTGGATTCGCATATTAATTTTTAAGTTTAGGAGAGGTAAAATGAAAAAAGAAGCAAAAATAGTTAAGAACGAAGGAATAAAAGAGTCTAGTGATGGCCTAAGAGGAACGATTGAAGAGGAGCTATCTAATCAAGATTCTATTAAATTTTCAGGCGACAACGAACAAGTACTAAAGTTTCATGGAATTTATCAACAAGATGATAGAGACAAAAGAAAAGCTTTAATGAAAGCTCGCTTAGAGAAAGATTATAGCTTTATGATTAGAACAAAAAATCCAGGTGGAGGAAATATAACTCCACAGCAATGGCTCATAATGGATGATATTACTAATAAATGGTCAAATCCCACCCTTAGAATTACAACTAGGGAGTGCTTTCAATTTCATGGAATTGGCAAAAAGAATCTAAAGCAATTAGTTAAAACTTTAAACGAAAATCTTATAACTTCTTATGGGGCTTGTGGAGATATAGTCAGGAATACTGTTGCATCGCCTATATCTGATATTAGAGAAGACCTCAGCTATGACTCACAGTCTCTAGCTAAGGAAATTGACCAGGCTACATTAGCTAAATCAAAAGGATATTATGAGATATGGGTTGATGGNGAAAAGGTTTCAACTAAAGCAAATAGAGACAAAATCGAAGAAGATTCTCTCTATAAAAAAGCTTATTTACCAAGGAAGTTTAAAATAGGGATAGGGCATCAATTAGATAACTCTATCGATATATATACACAGGATATTGGAATATTGCCCATCATAGAGGGAAAAAATAAGTACTTTAATATTCTGGTGGGTGGTGGACTAGGTAGTCATCACAGGCAGACGCAAACTTTTCCTAGGCTAGCCGATGAACTTGGCATGTGTAAGGAAAGTGAAGTTGTAGAAGTTGTAAAGGGCATAATAGCAATTCAGAGAGACTACGGTGTAAGGACCGACAGAAAACAGGCAAGGATGAAGTACCTACTGGAAGATTGGGGGATAGAAAAGTTTAAAATCGAGTTGGAATCAAGAATAAACTTTAAATTAGAAAAATATATTAAGAAATCAGTNGCCAGAATAGAAAACTACTATGGNTGGCATAAACAAAAACAAGAAAATAAATTCTATTGTGGGATTTTTATTGAAAACGGTCGTATAAAAGATACTGAAACAGTTAAGATGAAATCTGGTTTAGCTGAAATCATTAAAAAGCATAATGTGGAAACTAGGCTTACCGCTACACAGGACTTGATCCTAGTCAATATTGATAAAGAAAATATAGAGGATATTAGAAGCCTATTAGAGAAGAATAATATTGATACAAATGAAAGATACTCTAATCTAAGATTGGCATCGATGGCCTGCCCGGCACTCCCAACATGTAGTCTTGCAGTTGCAGAAGCTGAAAGATTTCTTCCTTCTCTCATAGACCAATTAGATCTTAGAGGTTTTGGTAATGAAAAAATAAAAATTAGAATGAGTGGATGTCCTAACTCTTGCTCTAGACCACCAGTATCAGAAATTGGGTTAATTGGTGCAACAGCTAATAAATATAACATTTATTTAGGTGGCGATTTTTATGGGACTAGACTTAATAGATTATTTTTAGAACTTGTGGATGATAAGGAACTAGCAGATAAAATATCAAAATTAATAAGCTATTGGAAGGCAAATAGAAAAGATCAAAAACAAGCCTTCGGCGATTTCTGTAATATTGAGGACTTCGAGGTTCTAAGGAGTGTTGTCGTATAAATGAAAAAAAATTTATATCTAAAAGAATTAGAAAGTGAAGCAATATTCATTCTTAGAGAGGTTGTCGCGGAATTTAAAAAACCTGTAATGCTATATTCAGTAGGTAAGGACTCAAGTGTAATGCTTCATTTAGCCAGAAAAGCTTTCTTTCCGTCAAAGATTCCTTTTCCATTACTTCATGTGGATACAGGATATAAATTTAGAGAAATGTATGAATTCAGAGATTCGTTTACTAAAGAAATTGGAGTAAATTTAATTGTATACAGGAATGAAGATGCAATAGAAAAAGAATTTCATCCTTCCAAAAATGGAATTGCAAAATGCTGTGGAGCATTAAAAACTCAAGCATTACTAGATGCTCTGGATAAATATAATTTTAATGCAGCTATAGGTGGAGCAAGGAGAGATGAAGAAAAGTCACGTGCCAAAGAAAGAATTTTCTCTTTTCGTGACACCTTTGGTCAATGGAATCCTAAGTCACAAAAACCTGAATTATGGAACATTTTTAACGGAGAAATTGACGAAAACGAATCTGTGAGAATTTTTCCTTTATCTAGTTGGACAGAAACAGATATTTGGAATTATATTAAACATGAAAAAATAAAAATTACTCCTCTATATTTTTCAAAAAATAGAAAAATGATAATACAAGACAAAAGCCTAATACCTGCTAAGGGTTTAGAAAATCAGGCCTCAACTATGGTTGAATCAAGATTTAGATCCCTAGGCTGTATGCCATGTACAGGTGCCGTTCGTTCTAATGCAACTAATATTGATATGATAATTGATGAGACTATTAAAGCCAAAAGAAGTGAGCGTGAGACTAGGATTATTGATCACGGTTCCAACTCAATGGAAGATAAAAAAAGAGAAGGTTATTTCTAATATGAGTGATTCAATTGAGATTTTAAGATTTGCTACTGCAGGAAGCGTCGATGACGGTAAATCAACACTTATAGGAAGATTATTATACGACTCAAAAGGTATATTTCTTGATCAATTAGAAACACTTGAAAGTGACTCAAAATCTAAGAATCTAAAAGAAATAGATCTTGCTCATCTGACAGATGGACTTAAAGATGAGCGGGAACAAGGAATTACAATTGATGTGGCATATAGGTATTTCTCTACGCCTAAAAGGAAATTTATCATTGCAGATACTCCTGGTCATGAAGAATATACTCGCAATATGTTTACCGGTGCTAGTAACTCTAGCTTGGCAATTATACTAATTGACTCACGCAAAGGTGTATTAAAACAATCCAGACGACATCTGTATATAAGTTACCTTTTAGGAATTAAAAATATAATTGTTGCTGTCAATAAAATGGACCTTGTTGACTACAGTAGAGAAAAATTTTTAGATATAAGGGATGACTTTTTAAAATTATCCGATAATTTATCAATCAATTCAATCAACTTCATACCTATATCTGCTCTAAAAGGGGACATGATTGTTGATAGAGGAATAAATCTTTCTTGGTACAAAGGTGACACGTTAATTCATATACTTGAAAATACTAAAATATATCCTGAAGAAGATGAAAGCAAATCCTGCTTTCCCGTTCAACTCATATCTAGAGTAGACAATGAAGAAGTTAAAGATTTTCGTGGTTATATGGGAATGGTTACATCGGGAAAATTTAAAATTGGTGATAAAGTTAAAATCTTACCAGCTCAAAAAGAATCAAAGATAGGAAATATAATTGAATCTGGTCAATACGATCAAGAAATAAATAAGGGTCGATCGGGAACATTATTACTAGAAGATGAGCTAGAAATCTCACGTGGTGATGTTATAGCATCCTTAAACTATGCCCTAAAGATTAACGATACAATATTGTCGCAGATATGCTGGATGAGCGAGAAAGAGCTAAAATTAAAAAAAAAATATATAATGAAGCACTCCAATAAGAGTTCTAAAATTTTAATAAACAAATTGATAAATAAAATAAATATTGAATCCCTGAAAGAAATGGAGCCTGATGATACATTTAGAATGAACGATATAGGTCAGGTAGAAATAAAAATCCAAAATAATATTGTCTACGATACATATGAATCAAATAAAGAGCTTGGTTCATTTATTATTATCGATATTGAATCAAATAATACTGTTGCTGCAGGAATTATAAAATAATGGAGATTGCTCTTATATCTCTCTTAAGCTTAATATTGGCATTTAATATAGGCGCNAACAACGCTTCATCATCTATGTCAACAGTATATGGCGCAAAAATGCTTTCAAAGCTAGGTGCAGTCTCGCTGGTTTTTATATTTGTTTTCCTNGGAGCTTCGCTTGGGGGAGAGAAAGTTGTAACCACTGTTGGAAAGAACTTNCTTGATATTGATTTTCTTAATTTAAAATCCAATTTAATTTATTTAGTTCTAGTTGTTCCCATAGTTTCNATATTAATAGCTAATAANTCCAANATACCTATTGCAACNACGCACGTNGTTGTTTGTACTATATTTGGAATAGGATTAAGTTTAAATTCTCTTAACTTNGGAAAGGCAAGCGAAATAATTGTATGGTGGCTGATTACTCCNATTGCNATCTGGCTTTTAAATTATCTGATTGGAAAGTATGTATATTTTGAAATAGTCGACAAGTTAATAAGTATGGACGGAAGAAAGACTCAAAAAATATCCTTTTCTTTAAAATTCTTACTGATATCTTCTGCNTGCTTNTTAGCTCTCTTTGCAGGAGCAAATAATGCCGCTAATGCCGCAGCCCCTATTGTTGGCCTTAATGTTATATCAGCNGGGGATGCAGCTCTGATATCTGGCTTCTTTATGGCATTAGGAGCTCTAATATTTGGNGGAGGTATTATTGAAAATATAGCGACCAAAATAACATCNTTGTCAATAATAAGAGCAATTTCTGTTAATTTTACAGGTGGATCNTTCCTTGCTTTTGCATCATTCTATGGAATCCCTATTTCTATGGCNGAGATAATAACTTCGGGAATAATTGGATTTTCTTGTTCAACCTCAGGATTTAAAAAGACATTTAAGAAGAAAAGTGTTGCACAAATTATAANATTTTGGATTCTTGCACCAATAATCTGTATCGTAATATCATATCTAATAACTAANGTTATAATCGGAGAAATAATATGAATAATATTACAGATCTGACTTCCTTAAATGCTGAGCTTAAGGATAAGTCTCCTATAGATATAATTAAATGGGGATTAAAAGGAAGTCTAAATCCAATTGTTACTACAAANTTTAGACCCTATGAAGCTGCAATATTACACCTAGCAATAAAAGCTAAACCAGACATTAAGGTCGTTTGGTGTGATACAGGTTACAACACAAAAGCAACTTATCTTTTTGCTNAAAAAATTATNTCTGAACTAGAACTTAACATACTCTTATATNNNCCAAGGCAAACAAAGGGGTACCGGTCTGTTTTTATGGGNGATATTCCAGATATTNCAGACCCGCAACATAAAGAATTCACGNATCAAGTTAAACTAGAGCCATTCAGAAGAGCAATGTCGGATATAAGTCCTGATCTCTGGATTACAAATCTTAGAAAAGGTCAAACTAAATTTAGAGATACCATAGGTATTGNAAGTAAAACTAAGGATGGCTTGTTAAAACTTAGCCCTTTTTATTTTTGGTCTGATAAGGATTTAGACTCTTACATGAAAGAACATAGACTAAAGAATGAATTTGATTATTTTGACCCTACCAAAGTAGAAGAAAAGAGAGAGTGTGGGCTGCATGAGNGATAAAGTAAAAANGGCGAAAAAAAAGATTGAGTTTTAGTGCTAATCTCTTAGCTTTCTACGTGAGACAAACTATTTTATCTCTAACTCAACCTGATGCATATAAATTACACAAGAAAAGACTTTTTGTCAATAGTTTTAAATTTCTTTTGCTTCTGAAAGTTCTTCAGGNACAAATATNGATCCTATAGGTAATAGAATTGCATCACCAAGNACTGTTATAACTCTAAAAATTAATATTCCAATAGTAGGGTCGTCNGGACCATATATTGGCGAGAGTAGAGCNATAACTATAAACTCTCTTATCCCAATTCCTCCAGGTGCNCCAGGAATAATAAACATTCCAAGCCATGTAATTGTAAAAAGTGAAACTACATAAAAGAAGCCTATATCCATTCCNAGCAAGTTCGAGAAAACAAAATATTCCACAGACCCCATCCCAATGAAAAAACAAACTAAAAGTAAGAAAAGTTTAACTATNCTCATTAAATTTTCCGAGGAAAAGGCTGATTTATAATTTTTTAAAGCCCTGACTAAATAAAAAGCTATNGCTANAGCACCAAATATTAGAATTCCAAAAGAAAAGCCTTTAACTTTTCCACCCGAAAAATCTCTTATCTTAGCAATTAACTCATCAGACAACGNAAAGNTTCCTGTATAGACTGANANTAGTACAATTANAAGTCCTATTAAAACCATGAAAACTATTTCCAAGAAATAACTTTGAACNACATTTGTCTTAGAAGGTCCCAGCTTAGTGGCAAAATATATCCTAGCAATAACATGCATCAAATTAGAAGGTATNTATTTNTAGATTTGAGTTTTAGTATATATTCCTATTATTCTCCATTTNGGAAGAGGAGAACCATGAAGAAGTTCCAACATATATCTCCAGCCGGTAGCCANAAAACCCATTAGAACTACATAAATNGCAATAAAAAGTAACAANAAAGGAATCCATGAATAGCTTANTTTNTGTTTTGCAGCTTCAAGNTCAATGTTTACAACATAGCGATATACGAAATACAACGCAGCAAAGCTAACTAAATANCCTAGAATCTCTATAATTTTCTTTTTTATTGGTTTTTTAGNTTCATTTCCGTTCAATATGTGACTCCAAANTAAAAANTAACTATAGAATATAAGTAGNGGTTTATTATATACTACNATAAAGGCTNNTTAAATTACAATTAGTTTGTTGGTTTTNATATGATTTTAAATTTAATATCATCATTGTTTTTGAGCAANAAGATATATATGGCTGCTTCACTTAACAGGCANTATATTCAAGGANCNAGAGCTTTATTTATNGTTGTNNTAGCTACCCTATTAGATGATTTTGCTTATTATACATTTGATAACAAATATGCTTTATCAAACTTTAGTTCTATCTTTTANTTTAGCGAGTTTCTTATTAGTTGCCTTTTTCTATGCATAATTGCAAGAATTTTTGGAGGTTCACCTAAACAATTATCCTTTAGTTCTGTATTCAAAGGATTTAGCTTCACTCTATCTCCNGTNATTTTTGGTTCGCTTATTTTAATTATACTTTCGTTGTCAACAAATCTGAATGTTGAATATTATAACCAAATGAAGCTTGGCGCATACCTAGTNATAACAGTTTGGATGTGGNNATGTCAGTTTATATTTATTTCAACATACTTTGATAGAATCACTGGTTTAAGTAAGTTAATTATGTTTGCTNCNAATATTGGAATNTACTTNGGNGTGGACAAGTTTAAAAAGTTTTTTTACCTTTTTTTGTCCGGGCTCCAATAGTCAACAACTTGAAAAGTGTCAACAATATATTCAAGATTTAAACAATAGGCCTTTGCATCTTTATAGATTTCCTCAGCAATAAATGGAGTTAAAAAGATATCAGTTTTGTCATTCTTATTCTTNGGTAACATATTGTGAATTTTTGATATCACTTGTGCTGCAATATTATTATAATTNGAAAATCCCGTGTTCANATCAGATATTGAGTATTTGCTCTCAAGCTCTAATCTTAAATCGCCACCAAGAATCTTTATCTTTTCTATTTTACTGACTATTTTTTCAAAATTCTCAATTAGTCTGAAGCANCTCCTGGGTGGGTGTGTTTCAAATGAAAAATAAGAATCCTCTTTTCTGTAATTGTGCACAAATCCTGAGTCATAATGAAAAGAATTAGATAAGTCCCGATGCCTACTCAATGCTAGNCCAATATTTTTAAGGAGCTGAGATAGGATTTCTATGTCAGTTGTTTTATTAGATTCAACTAGAAGNTTTCTCCACCAATTTAACGTTTCAGCACAAAAAGGGTCCATCATCACGTTTGAATCAGCCTCAATTGACCAAAAAAGGTACTTTGGCTTCTTAGTNATTAAAAATCTATTAACCAACAAATGTCTNGAAAAACAGGGGCCAATTTCTAGNGATGGTGGGAAAAAATTNGAATTTTCTTGGTGCTCATAGCTACTTTGTAACGATTCAAAACTTCTATATTCTAAAATCTTAGCCACCAANTTACTTACTAGAGACTACATAAGTGCAAGANCTTTTCANCTCAATCCCATCCGATAAAAACTTATTTAGAAAAATAAAATTGTAGTCATNTGANTCCCAAGACAAGNATTCGCTNATTCCGTTATCGACAGTAACCATGTGATGCTTTCCCAGATTACTTAATGAAATAGCTCTCATTTTTNTGCAATCAAGGTTNCCATAGCCAAAGTANCCAACGGCTTTTNTTTTTTTATTAGNGCCTTCAGAATAAAANGAATAAACATTTTTTAAATCTTGTAGTTTGCTTTTTCTTATATGTAATTTGAAATCTTTGNCTCCTAATAAATTAGAAACTGTTATATANTCAGATGAATCTTCAAATGAAATTTTATANANTGACAAATCNATAGAAGGAGTTTNATTAATNAGNACTCCATCAATTGAACCATTATTATAAGAGCTATAATGATTAGAATTGTTNATTGAATAATAAATCCCGACAACTATTNCAATTAAGGACAAATAAAAGAGAGGCATAAATAACCATCCATTATCTCTAAAAAAAGGAATTTNACTAAATTTTGCGAGTATTTTTCTGATATTCATTCAACTNTCACTTAACCTTCTGTAGGGACAACCTTAACCATCTTATCNGGNTCCTTGACCACACCGCTTTCATCTTCACCTTTTTTTATCTGATCAACTAAGTCCATACCCTCTNCTACTTCACCCCAAATAGTATATTGANTATTTAGCCAAGAGCAATCTCCAAAACAAATAAAAAATTGAGAATTTGCGCTATTAGGATCGGCAGACCTTGCCATTGATACNGAACCTCTAGTATGGTTCTCGTCAGAGAATTCTTGGTTTAAATTTGGTTTATCCGAACTTCCAGTACCTGTTCCTGTNGGATCACCAGTTTGAGCCATGAAATTTGGAATTACCCNATGAAAAACAACTCCGTCATAAAAACCTTCTGATGCTAATTCAGTAACTCTCTGCACATGATTNGGCGCAAGGTCAGGTCTGAGTTTTATTTTTACATTTCCCGTCTCAAGTTGAATTTCAATNTGTGTAAATGCCATAGTAAGCTCCTTTAATTCTTNATACTAATAATATATATTTTTTTTCAATATATAAAAGTTTTTTTACTCTTTATATTCAATTTTTGCAATGTATAATTAACATNGAGTTTAACCCCAATTTTAANCTGAAACGATATTTTACCTGGAGGGTGTATAATTATGTCTTTTGTTACAAGTGATCACGAAGAATTTAGAAATGCGGTAAGGAGATTTACCGAAGAGGAAATCGTACCTATAGCATCTGAACTTGATGCTAAAAATGCAGAAATTCCAATGGAAATAATANCCAAGATGGCTGAACAGGGTTATTTTGGAGTTCTATTTCCTGAAGAATATGATGGATTAGGACTTGATAATATTACTATGACTATAGTTGCNGAAGAGCTAAGTAAAGGCTGGTTAAGTGTTGGAAGCGTTATGACAAGAGGNGTNATAATGGGNACTCTTTTACAAGCCCATGGCACTGAAGAACAAAAAAAGAAATACNTGCCTGGACTTGCGACNGGAACAATTTTGCCAGCNGCTGCATTNACTGAGCCTGATTCAGGGTCAGATTCTGCAAGTATGATAATGAAAGCTACTAAAACTGAGGGTGGGTACTTGTTGAATGGTGCTAAAGCTTGGTGCACATACGCAAATAGAGCAAATGTACTTATGGTTTTAGCTAGAACAAATCCTGATNCTTCANTAAGGCACAAAGGTCTTAGNATGTTTTTTGTTGANAAAGAGTCGGCNGAAAANATAGTTCATCCAAATATTCAAGGNGAGCCTATNCCTACAGTTGGTTACCATGGAATGAGGTCTTACAATCTCGCTTTTGANGATGTATTTGTTCCTGAAGATTCACTNCTNGGTGGTGAAGAAAATAGAGGNTTTTATCAATTAATGGTAAGTTACGAAAGCGCAAGACTTCAAACTGCGGCAAGAGCAGTAGGAGTCGCACAGGCTGCTTTTGACTTTGCTCTTCAATATTCCAAGGAACGTGAACAATTTGGTGTACCAATATGTGAACACCAAGCAATCAGAATGAAACTATCTGAGATGAAAGTTGAACTAGAGGCTGCAAGACAGCTTACATATTATGCAGCATCATTAAAGGATTCAGGGAAAAGATGTGACCTTGAAGCTGGGATGGCTAAAGTTAAAGCTGCTAAAGCCGTAGAATTTATAACAAGAGAAGCAATGCAGGTTCTCGGTGGTTACGGATACTCTAAAGAATTTCCGGTTGAAAGATTCTGGAGAGATGGAAGAGTAATAAGTATCTTTGAAGGTACAAGTGAGATACAACATGAAGTTATAGCCAAAGCTATTTTAAAATAAAAAAATTTATTTTTAGGAGGAAACTATATTGTTTATATTAGACGAAGGAACAAGAGTAGTAGTACCAAGAACAGAATTGACATACCCGGGACATAATATGAAGCTTCATACTAATGCAGCNAATCCCGAGAAGACTCCAGTCGACCATGTAATGGCTGACCTAGANGATGCATGNCCNTATGAATTCAAGGGNGACAAAAGTAGGGCTACAATGGTTGAAGCTTTAAATACATTGGATTTTGGTAAAAAAGTTATAACTGTCAGNCCTAACAATCTAAGATCAGAATTTTTTAGAGGTGATATGGAAGCGGTTTTAAGTGGAGCTGTAGANAAATTCCATGGAATAATAATNCCNAAATGTAATGGGCCTGAAGATGTAAAGTTAGTGTCAGATACTTTAGATGAACTAGAAGCAAAACATGGNTGGAAAACAAAANTAGCTATAGAAGCTTTAATTGAGAGGCCAAGAGCTTTGGAATATGCATTTGAGATGGCTAAAGCATCTCCGAGAATGGCAGGATTAATTTTTGGGATTGCTGACTATACTGCGGAACTAGGAGTTGANCCTAGTGCTTGCTTAGATATTCAAAATGAAGTTTTCTATTATGAAAAAAAGGCTGTTATAACAGCAGCAAAAGCNGCAGGTCTTCATGCNATCGATAACGTTTATCTGGGCTTATGGAGAAAAGACGATACTCCNGANCAAGTGGCTAAAGTTGAAGATGGTTTAAGAAAGAAAGTACAAGGTTCGGCGCTAATCGGTATGGATGGAACATGGGTAATACATCCGCAACAAGCTGTAATATCTAATAATGCCTTTACGCCAAACGAAAAACAAATCAAAGAAGCAAAACAACAACTAGATTTTTACCACGAAATGGGTGGTGGCTCTATGTTTAATCCAGAAACTGGAGAAATGATTGACGAAGCAACTGCAAAGATTGCTTTAATGAGAGTTTCAAAAGCTTATCTTGCTGGATTAGTTGATAAAGAGTACTTAGATTTNATGGCAGAAAAAAGTAAGTCTATTACAGGATATGATATTCTAGGATCAAACGAATAAAAGTATATGACTGTAAAGAGAGATAGACCTTGGATTATGAGAACTTATGCTGGGCACAGTACGGCTGAGGAATCCAATAAACTTTTTAAAATGAATTTGAACAAAGGTCAGACTGGACTTAGTGTGGCCTTTGATCTACCAACTCAAACTGGCTATGACTCNGATCATGTTCTCTCAGAAGGTGAGGTAGGTAAAGTGGGCGTACCTATATCAAACTTAGAAGATATGAATAAGCTTTTTCAAGACATCCCTCTAGAGCAAATGAATACTTCTATGACAATCAATGCACCGGCTGCATGGTTATTATCACTTTATTGTGCCACAGCTGAGAAGGACAAAGTAGACATCTCTAAGCTTCAGGGTACAACCCAAAATGACATATTAAAAGAATATCTGTCNCGTGGTACCTATATTTTTCCACCAAAGGANTCAATTAAACTTATTTCCGATATGATTGTCTTTTGCTATAAAGAAATACCTAAATGGAACCCTACAAATATATGTAGCTATCATTTGCAAGAAGCGGGNGCAACTCCTGTTCAAGAAATAGCATTTGCTCTCTCTAATGCAATTTGNATATTNGATACAGTGAAAGAGTCCAATCAGATTCCTNATGAAGACTTTCNAAAAGTAGTTGGTAGGATTTCTTTTTTTGTNAATGCAGGAATTAGATTTGTTGAAGAATTATGCAAGATGAGGGCTTTTACAGAAATGTGGGATGAGATATGTCAGGATAGATACNGTGTTGANGAACCNAAATACAGAAGGTTCAGATATGGTGTTCAAGTAAACTCTCTTGGACTTACTGCTCAACAACCTGAAAATAATGTTGCTAGAATAATAATTGAAATGCTTGCAGTAACTTTAAGTAAAAATTCTAGAGCTCGTGCTGTTCAGTTACCTGGATGGAATGAGGCTTTGGGATTACCAAGACCTTGGGATCAACAATGGTCATTGAGATTTCAACAAATTTTAGCATTTGAAACAGATTTATTGGAGTCTTCGGATATNTTNGAAGGATCTAAGGTAATAGAGAGTAAAGTAAAGGATTTAAAAAAATCAGCATATGATGAAATTAAGAAGATAGATGAGATGGGTGGAGCAGCTGTAGCTCTTGAAAATGGCTACATGAAGGAATCACTAGTGGCTTCGCTAGCCAAGAGATCACATGATATTGAAAGCGGTACTAAAAAAATTATTGGTGTTAATGTTTTTCAAGAAACAGAGCCATCTCCATTGTCTGTAGATGAGTCAATTCAAAAAGTAGATGATAAAATAGTTTCTGCAAAAATTGACTCCTTATTACAATACAAGGAAAAAAGAAATGATGAATTAATAAGTAAGTCGATTGAGAAGCTTAAAAATGCTGTCAGAAGTTCAGAAAATATAATGCCTATATCGATTGAATGTGCGAAGAATGGTTTAACTACTGGAGAGTGGGCAGGTGCACTGCGTGAAGTATTTGGAGAATATAGGCCCCCTACAGGAACAGGAATATCTACTAATATGGACCATGAAGAAATCGAAACCGTAAGAGATAGGGTTAAAGTTGTAAGCACTAAACTTGGAAGGCCAATTAAAATACTTGTAGGCAAACCAGGACTCGATGGTCATTCAAATGGGGCAGANCAAATTGCCGTAAGAGCAAGGGATGTCGGAATGGAAGTTATATATCATGGAATAAGNCTNACNCCAGAGGAAATTGTTAGCACTGTAGAGCAAGAGGATGTTGACTTAGTTGGCTTGAGTATTTTATCTGGCTCTCATCTTACTGTAGTTCCTAAGATTGTTGAGATAATGAAGAATAAAGGATGTGGTNGCACTCCGATAATTGTTGGCGGCATAATACCAGACGANGATCATAAAGNANTAAAAGACTCGGGCGTAAGGGCCGTCTACACTCCCAAAGACTATTCATTAAATAAAATTATGGAAGACTTTGCTAGAATNGTAGANCAGNATATCNCTAACGCTTAGACTTNCCATACCTTACTTCTTCATCGTAAGTCTGATACTCATCAATNTACTTTCTTTTAAATTCTTTAAAGCTTCTGGATTCTTCNAATTTAGAATTAATCTCAGTTACAAAGACTNTTCCATTCTCCTTATCTACAGACAAGAAAACTTCTACGTCCTCATTGTTCCACTTGTAGGTTTGAAANGAATATATAGAATTTTCAGAATCTGGCGAAGAGTAGCTATTCACAAGAANTTGATATAAAGAATTTATAATTTCTTCTAAGTTTTCNTCACTATTCGCATTGAATGTCATTCTTGTAGACAAAAGAGATCCNTCAAAGAAATTTATAGTTGAATTTGATGAACTATAGCTAAATGCGCTTGGAACATTAATAAGAGTNCCACCGAAACTATAGCTTAATAGCTTTGCTTTTTTATCATTCTTGGATTTTTCATATTTTAAACCCCCAGAAACAATATCTTNCTTAGCTTCACTAGGACTAGAAAGTAGATTAAAACCAGAGACCAAAAGAGTATTAGAACTATCATTCACAGTTTGCGTATTGGACACAGATGAATCTGGCATAAGCCAATCTGGCCTATCTTCCCACTCCTTATTAATCCAGGAGCAAGAATTGAAAAAAAACATTACGATTGTAAACAAAAAGATTCTCTTAATCATATTAACACCTACCATCTATCTCTTGGTGAGCCTGGTCTTTCAATATTACTACTTCCTTCAACACTTTCAATCTTATTATTTTCTTTGTTATCATTATTTATATATTCACTTTTTTTATTTATTGGGTCTTTGTTTAATTTTCTATTTTGAGACTTAATCTTTATTTTTATTGTGTGATGCTTAATTCTATCTTCTTTCTTTTGATAATTCCATCTTTCTCTTGGAGAGCTATCAGCGGATATTGCAAGAATGGAAAAGAGAGATCCAAGAACAATCAAGAAAAAAAACACTGTTTTAATCACTACATAATGATACATTTTATTAGATAAAATAAAATGAAAAAACTANTGGTACAAATTAAAAAACAGAAATTTCTTGTTGTATCAATCATAATTCACATAATTATCTTTATGATTTTTCACAACTATAATCTTTTTAATAAAGTTTACCAAAAGCCTCTGAAATATCTTGAGATAACAGAGATTAGCTCGCCTGATTCAAATAAAATTCCAAATAATTCTAAAAGATTAGCTAAAAATTCTAATAAAGTAGTAAAAGAAAAAATTAAGAAAGCTCCCATTAAAAGTAATAATAGAAAAGATATTAACTCTAAGAAAAGTGAGCGGATAAAAAAAGAATTATCTGATAAAAAGAAAGATATTAAAGAGTTTGGTGATCTTGAGGCTATCAAAAAAGAAAAAAATAAAAAATCTAAAAGAGAATCAGTCCAGAGTGAAGAACGAATTTTTAGCTACGGAATGACAGACCCCGAAAGTAATGATGAAGCAACTGTAGATTTTAATACAAAGGAATTTAAATATATTTCATACTTTCTAAGAATAAAGAGAAAGATTGAAATGACATGGTCTTACCCTAAATCCTCTCTACAGCGAGGTGAGACAGGCCAAGTTAGCCTTCGTATAACTTTAGATAAGATTGGAAGACTAAAAGATATCGAAATAATAAAATCTTCTGGATTTATCGAACTTGATGAAGAGGCTAAAAGTGCAGTATTATCAGCTTCCCCTTTTGGCCCTTTTCCTACCTCATGGACCCTGAAGAAACTTAGTATTAATATTAATTTTAACTATACACCTCAAGGTTGGTACTACTAGACTAATCTGAATTCTGGCTTCTTAATTACTTTTCCTAGAATATATATTCTTTCTTTTTTAGCTTTAAAAATTTTATCTAACAAACTTAGATCTTTCTCATTTATACACAAAACAAAACCTATGCCTACATTGAATACACTAATCATCTCTCTTAATTTCAAATTCGAAGCTTCTTGAATCTGCTTAAAAAGTTTTACTTTTGGTAGTCTGGATTCTAGCAGCTCTACCCCCATTCCATTTGGTAAAATTCTTGGGATATTCTCTAGAAGTCCTCCACCTGTTATATGAGCCATGCCCTTAATATGTACCTTCTTTTTTATATTTAAGATCAAATCTGTATAAATTCTGGTTGGCTTCATTACAGAATTTATAAATTTAGAATCTTTCTTATAGTTATTGCTCTTATCAAAGAAAAGCTTTCTAATCAAAGAATAGCCGTTTGAATGGGGTCCACTTGATGAAATCCCAACAAGAATCTCTCCACCTTTTATATTTTCTGGCTTAATTATTTTAGTTTTATCTACTATTCCAACTGCAAAACCAGCTAAATCAAAATCTTTACCTTTATACATACCTGGCATTTCAGCAGTCTCACCACCAATGAGAGAGCAAGAAGACATTTTGCAACCTTCAGCAATACCTTTTATAACTTCTGAGTGATAATCTACTTTTAACTTAGAAGTTGCAAGGTAATCAAGGAAAAATAATGGCTTTGCTCCAGTACATATAAGATCGTTAACAGACATCGCGACTAAATCTATTCCTAAACCTCGAATCTTGTCAGTTTTAATACCAACTTCAATCTTTGTACCTACACCATCTGTGCACGAAACTAAAACAGGGTTATCAACTTTCTCTTTGTTTATGGAATATAATGCAGCAAATGAAGTTGTCTTACCTATCACATTGCTACTTAGAGTTTTCTTAACATAGGGCTGGATAGTACTTACAAAATCATTGCCTGCCTTTATATTTACCCCTGCATCTTTATAAGTTATTTTAGACTTCATTAAGAATTAATTTATAACCCCAAAAACTTTCCTTATCAAGTCTGGAAGTAAGGGTCCTAAGAATGAAATTATTAATAAGGTTGAAATAAAACCAAAAACACCAAGCGCAAATCCTATTGCTCCAGCGGTACCTAGCCTATCGCTATTTTTATCCATTAGTGTCCCCCTGCATTAGAAAGTTTTTTTATTAACTTCTTATCTCTTAGACCAAATATAGGAAAATAAGATAAAAATTTTGTTACACATATTAAAAATAAGCATAAGAATCCAAAAGATATAAGTATACTTTCTAGACCGAAGTGAAAGTGATCATGCATAACAGAAGGATAAATTAATACTATCTTTTCTACAAATAGTCCTAAAAATGAAACAGAAGCTATGGTTACCAGAATAGGTTTAACAATTTTTGTAGTTCTAGGAATTAGAGTAACAAAAGGGATGACAAAAACACACGTCAGTGTAACCCAAGAAAGTGACTTATAAGGCTCCTCGAATACTCTAGTAGCAATATATCCTGTTTCTTCAGGCATGTTTGCATACCATATAGGAAGAAACTGAGAAAAGAATGTATACAGCCAAAAAACACTTAGACCGAACATTAACTTAGCAGCGTCGTAATATTGAAATTGTGTAATCACAGATTCTAATTTGAATTTAATAGTCATCATAGATGAAATAATCACAACCAATCCTAGGGCAGCTAGAACAGAAGCCATAAAGTAATAAACACCAAATAATGTGCTATAAAAATGAGGATGAAGTGACATCATAAAATCGAAGGCAAGGAAAGTCATAGATAATGAATAAGCAAATGCAATTGCTATTGAGTACTTATAAAGTTTCTGATCATGGTCAACCTCTTCTCCTTCAGAAGGTGTAGAAGAAAGGAAAGAGAAAAATCCTTTAAATCTTTCAGTACCTTCACAATCCTGCTTTATGGAGTGATATAAATAGTAATATGTAAGAATATGTAAGGTTCCAATAAGTAAAACGCTTCTTGTTAATACAAAATTAAAATTAAGCCATGTAGTCCACTTCTTACTTGTAACAGCATCGTAATTTTTATATTCCTCTGCAAGATATGGCAATGTTTGCTCTCCACCTGCAAAAAGGAGTACTAACAATAAAATAAAAACAACCGGCATAAAAGCTGCGAAGGATTCGCAGATTCTCATCAAGGGCCTTCCCCAACTGGAGCTAGTAATCCTCATAGCACAAGCAAAAAGAACCCCACCATGACTAACTCCTGCCCAAAAAACAAAATTTAAATGAAAAGCTGTCCATGCCACATCTGCATGTCCATTTGAAATAGTATATAAAAACGTTAGAAGGCCTGCAATAAATCCACCATAGAGGAAATAATCTACAGTCTTGGGAAACTCAATTTTTCTATCTAATAAAGCTTTAACATCTATGCTCATAATAAAATTCCTTTATTTAACTTTTCCTTGCAAATACCTTACATAATAAACTACATCCCATGTTTCATCAGGAGTAATTCTTGCATATGCTGGCATCATAACTTTTCCACCGTAACGAATATAAGCATATATATATCCATCTGTTCTATTAACCGTTTGTTCCTGAGTTAAATTAACAGGGTAAAAATAAGAGTTAGGCCTCAAATCATTTTTAATTACAGGTCCATCACCTAATCCTGTCATACCATGACAAGAGTAGCAATTTATCTCATAAAGGGCCTTACCTCTAGCAATAGAATCATCTCCTCTATTCTGACCGGTAACGATAGATTCATATTCTTCTCTTTCAAGTTCTCTTGATTCATTATCTTTAAAAACCGACTTATCAGGATAATCCCTAGCTTCTTCATAAGGCTTAATACTAGGATGTTCCCACAAGTCTGTTGACCACGGCAGAGAGAAAGAACATGTAGTTGAAACAAAGAAAATAATTAAAATTGTTAAGGCATAACTACTAAATATACTCATGAATCACCTTCTTTCTTTTCATCAGCAGGTTTTTCTTCTACAGCTGGTTCAGCAGGTTTTTCTTCTACAGCTGGTTCAGGCTCAGGAACCTTTTCTACTAAA
>NZWH02000009.1 GCA_002701865.2 bacterium
GCAGCTAAGAANAAGACTGNAGCTAAGAAAAAGCCAGCAGCTAAGAAAAAGNCNGCAGCTAAGAAAAAGNCNGCAGCTAAGAAAAAGACTGTAGCTAAGAAGCGTAAGGCTACCAAGAAAAAGAAAAGGTAGTGTTTATTTTGTTAGATTAAGGACATCGACTCACGTTGGTGTCCTTAACTATTCATAGCTTTTANAAATTCTTGATTTGATTTTGAGNCCNTTANTTTATCCAATAAGAATTCCATAGATTCNTTGGGACTCATAGGGTTAAGGACTTTTCTCAGNAGCCATATTCTATTTAAATCATCTGGTTCTATTAGTAATTCTTCCTTNCTAGTTCCAGATTTCTGAAGATCAATCGCAGGGTATATCCTTTTTTCAGCCAATTTTCTCTCAAGATAGATTTCCATATTTCCAGTACCTTTGAACTCTTCNAAGATTACTTCATCCATTCTGCTTCCAGTCTCAATTAATGCCGTAGCTATAATAGTTAGACTTCCACCTTCTTCTGTGTTCCTAGCTGCTCCAAAGAATTTTTTTGGTCTTTGTAATGCATTCGCTTCCATGCCACCTGTTAAAACTCTACCACTCGAAGGTGAGACAGTATTGCTTGCTCTTGCAAGCCTNGTGATGCTNTCTAAAAGTATTACTACGTCTTTACCGTGTTCAACNAGTCTTTTAGCCTTTTCAAGAACCATGTCNGCTACTTGNACATGTCTTTGTGGAGGTTCATCAAANGTAGAGCTTACCACTTCTCCCTTTACTGANCTTTCCATTTCTGTAACCTCTTCAGGTCTTTCATCTATTAGTAATACAAATAGTGATACATCTGGATTATTATCCGTTATCGCTTTGGCTATCTTTTGTAANAAGACAGTCTTTCCCGTTCTTGGCGGAGCAACAAGAAGTGCTCTTTGTCCTTTTCCTATTGGGATGAACATATCTATAACTCTTGTTGAAAGTTCATCAGGATCACTCTCCATGTCTAGTCTACTATTTGGATGAAGAGGAACTCTATTNCCAAAACTTATTCTCTCTCTACAATANTCAGGATCTCCAAAATTAACGGATTCAATTTTNAGTAAAGCTAGATTTTTTTCACCTTCACGAGGTAGCCTTACATAGCCACCAACAGTATCNCCAGATTTTAGAATAAAAGATCGTACTTGTGATTTTGANACATATATATCGTCGGGACCTGGAAGATAGCTATATTTTGGTGATCGAAGGAATCCATACCCCTCATTTAATATTTCTAAAACTCCCTCTGCATAAATTTCACCTTTACTTTCATATTGAGATTTGAGAATCGCATAGGTTATCTCTTGTCTAGTCATCTTTCCTATGTCATCTATCTTAGAGTCTAAGGCGATTTGCTGGAGTTCTTCAGATTTTAATTCTCTAAGCTCATTTAGATTCATCAAATCTAAACTCTTCTTGCTAGAATTTTCAGTGGTNTNTTTAATTTTTTTACTCATTTATTACCTTTGGGATAATTGATTGGGATTTATATTAATTCTTAGTTGTTTATATATTTATAATCATATTTTANGAAATGTCAATTTTTTAATTGTTTTGTATACTATTATTTGATAAGATTTGTAATCAAACAGTAGGTGGAAATATGTCNGGACATTCAAAGTGGAGCTCTATTAAACACAAGAAAGGTGCCNTAGATGCTAANAGGGGAAAGATATTCACTAAGTTAATTCGTGAGATTACGGTTGCATCAAGAGATGGTGGTGGTGACCCTGATATTAATCCAAGATTAAGACTAGCATTACTCAATGCNAGAAGTGCCAATATGCCTAAAGATACTTCTGAAAGAGCAATTAAAAAAGGAACAGGTGAACTNGCTAGTGATACTTATATTGAAACAACATATGAAGGATATGGTCCTGGCGGAACAGCTGTTCTTGTNGAAGTTTTAACAGACAATAAGAATAGGACAGTTTCAGAGCTTAGAAGAGCTTTTAGCAAATTTGGAGGAAACTTAGGAGAGTCTGGATGTGTTTCATGGATTTTTAATAAAAAGGGAAAATTCGAGGTACCAATAAAGTCCATAGAGGAAGATTCTTTGATTGATTTATCGCTAGACTTAGGTGCGGATGATGTAATTAGTGATGGAGAGGTTTTCCTTGTATTGACTGAGGTAGATAAATTTGAAGAAGTTAGAAAGGGTCTAGAGGAAAGTAATGTAGATTTTGAAAATGCTGAAATTTCAATGATACCTTCCAATTCTGTTAAAGTGGAAGGTAAACCTGCAGAGCATATGCTTAAAATGTTGGACTTATTAGATGATTGCGATGATGTGCAAAAAGTTCATTCAAACTTTGATATAGATGATTCTGTTATTGAAGCTTTAATTTAGTTTTTAGATAAGACCCATTCTTTTAACCATTCTTCAAAATCAGGATAAAATTCAATTTCAGTTTTCTTTTCTTTCGAGGGAGTGCTATAAAACATAATCATACCAAAATTATGCATAGCAGCTTCTATTTCCCTTGATTTTTCTGGTTTCGAAACATAACCTCTTTTACATTGGACACCAATCCAAATTCTATTTTCGTTTTTCATATTATAAAGACCAAAAACAATATCGGCGGCTCCCTTACTACCACGACTCTCAATTCCATAAAATTTCAGTTCTTTATGATTCGATATTAAATCAGCTACTTTTGCGTGAGTTTTTTTTTCAAATAAGTATCCTTTTCTGTATTGGGACATATTTACTTATACAATAATTAGTCTTTATAAACAAAATTTTTTGATTAGTTATTAGAGATAAATAGTCTACAATAATAGTCTATTATGAAAATAATTTTTGTTAGACACTGTGAAACTGATTGGAACAAAGAAGAAAGGTGTCAGGGCGTTACCGATCTTGAATTAAACCCTAATGGACTTGCTCAAGCAAAGAAACTCGGAATATATTTCAAAGATAAAAAAGTCGATTATGTCTTTTGTAGTGATCTTAAAAGAGCAAAGCAAACTTTAAATGAAATTAATTATGACGAACGATTTAAAGTTGTATACTCCGAAAAGTTAAGAGAAATGGATCAGGGTGAATTTGAAGGACTATCATTAAGTTACCTGAGACAAAAATATGCTAATGAACTAAGAATCTGGAGAGAAAATCCTGAAAATTTTAGGTTACCAAAGGGAGAGACTCTAGGTGAAGTTAGAGATAGAAGTTTAATCTATATCAAGGATACATTGAAAGATTTACCTCCTAAGAGCATAGTATTGATTGTTACTCACAACTTAGTAATTGCATCTATACTTTGTACGATTTCGAATAAGGAATTGAAGTTCTTCGCCGACTTTACTACTGAATCCGGGGCGATATCAGAAGCTACTTTTTCTAATAATGATTTGACCTTAGATATTTTAGATTCTGTCGACCATTTAAAATCAAATGATAAAGTCCTTAAATTTGTAGATGGAGTAGGTGAGGTAGAGGTTGAAATAAGGTAGCGTTATGTTGACAGATGAAATAATTGAAAAAATTAAGAATTCATTGATTAAAGACCCAAGATTCTCTGACCTGGATTTCTCTAATCTTTCACTTTCCATACCACGTAATAAAGACCATGGAGATTTTTCAACTAACTTTGCTATGATCAGCTCTGGTAGCTTAAAATCAAAGCCTATCGATCTAGCTGAGGAAATGCTAGTTCTATTGAAGCAATCGCAGGATTCTTTTTTTCATGATATAACAGTTGAGAAACCTGGATTTATTAATTTTGTAATTTCTAAGGAAATTTATCAAGGCTATCTTGCGGATGTACTTTTAAAAGGTGTTAATTTTGGTTCAGGACCTAAAAATAATAAAAAAGTTTTAATCGAGTTTGTCTCGGCTAATCCCACAGGCTTACTTCACCTTGGGCACTTGAGGAATGCTGCAGTTGGTGATTCTGTTGCAAGAATATTAAAGTTTTCCGGATACGATGTTGTTAAAGAATATTATGTAAATGATTATGGTAACCAAGTACGCCTATTGGGTGAATCTTTAAAAGAAAGAGTCTTGGAAAAATTAAATCTTGTTTTTAATATTCCAGAAGGTGGATATAAAGGTGACTATTTAATTGATGTCGCTGAAAGTCTTTTGATGACTAAAGATTCGGAGTCAATAATGAAAGAGGAAAATTCTTTTTTTTCTAACTTTGCAATTAACTATCTTACTGAGGAGATAGAGAAAGACCTTAAAGATTTAGACATTACCTTCGATTCTTGGTATTCGGAGAAGAAAAAGATTCATGACTCGGATTCCGTTATAAATATTAAAAAACTTATACAGTCTGTAGGTGGACTGTATAAAAAAGAAGGAGCTGAATGGATTAAAACTTCAGATTATGGTGATAATGATGACTGGGTTGTTACTAAGTCTAACGAATCATCTACTTATTTTATGAATGATATAGCATATCACCATGACAAATTCGATAGAGGTTTTGATAAGATTATTAATGTTTGGGGTGCCGATCATCATAGTCATATTTCCAGATTGAAAGCATCTATGAAGCTACTTTCAAATGATCTAACCAAACTGGACTTTGTTTTGATTCAGTTTGTAAGATTAATAAAAGATGGTCAAGACGTTTCCATGTCAAAGAGATCTGGAACTTATACTACAATTAAAGATATGCTTAATGAGTTCAATAAAGATTTAGTAAGGTTTATGATGGTATCAAGAAGTTCAGATTCTCATTTTGACTTTGATTTGGACAAGTGTAGAGAGGGTTCAGATGACAATCCGATTTTCTATATACAATATGCAAGCGCAAGAATTAACAGTATTTTAAATAAAGATGATTTAAATAAGCATGATATGGAATCTGCTAATCTAGCTCTCTTGACAGAAGAAAAAGAGATTGGGCTCATAAAAAAAATATTAAGTTTCCCTGATACTGTAGAAGAAGCTTCTAATACAATGTCTCCTCATAAAGTTGCTTTTTACTTACAAGAGCTTGCCGCAATTTTTCATAGTTATTACAAAAATACAAAAGTTCTAGTTGAAGATGATGAATTAAGTAAAGCAAGAGTCTTGCTATTAAGTTCCATTAAAATAGTTTTAATAAATGGTTTAAATTTGCTTGGTGTATCATCACCAGAAAGAATGTGATAAATTCTATTATTGAAGAGGAATTATGAATAGCTATATTGAATTTATTAACCCACATAATATTTTTATTTTTACAATAACTATTCTTTTATGTTTTAAAGGATGGTCAGCCCTTTTGAATAAAAATGAAGACGATGTTTATAGTAAAACTATTCTAAAGGCTACTAAAAGTTCAAAGGGATATCAGGATGATACTGTTATTTCAAGTGTCTACAAAGAATGGTGGACATATGTAATCTCACCCATCGAAGATAATTTAGTAAAAGTCAAGATTGATCCTAACTTTTTAACTCTGATGTCCTTCCTTGTTTCTTTCTTGACTGCCTATTTGTTTTCAGTGGGCTCGATATTCTTTGCATCTTTAGTTCTCTTAGCAGGATCGAGTTTTGATATTCTAGATGGAAGGGTTGCTAGGATTAATTCGGTTTCATCTGACAAGGGTGCTTTTTTAGACAGTTGTCTTGATAGATTCTCAGAGATTGTGGTTATGTTCGGTCTTTTAATATTCTATTTTTCAACTTATTTTGTTTATTTTATATACTTAGCCGCTGTATTTGGTTTGACTGTAAGTTATGTTAAGGCTGCTGCGGAAAACCATGGGTTCCAAACTAATATTGGAATCATGCAAAGACCCGAAAGAGTAGTGTGTCTGGGGTTAGGTGGCTTAATAAGCGCATCTTTAGAATATTATGGAATTCAATTATTTGGAATCGAGCATTTAATATTTATGTTAACAATAGTTTTTATTACCATTCTTTCTTTGTATGCGACTATTCAAAGATTACTGCTTGGACTAAAATAGTCTTATTTAGTGCTCTCTTTAATTCTTGAAGCCTTCTTGGAAAGTCCTCTAATATAATAGAGTTTAGCTCTTCTAACTTTTCCTTTTTTCTTCACATCGATTTTATCAATTTGTTTTGAATGAACCGGGAATATTCTTTCGGTACCTATACCGTAAGAAATTTTTCTAACAGTAAATGTTTCCCTTATGCTAGCACCGCTTCTTGAAATTACTATTCCTTCAAAAATTTGTATTCTTTCTTTCTCACCTTCTTTAATCTTATATGAAACAGCCACTGTATCACCTGATTTAAATGGTGGGATTTCTCTTAGACTTTTTGTTTCTAATTTATCTATAATATTCATTTTACACCTAAAAATTGCAACCGAAAATTCTATCCAATATTATTGCAACAGCACTCCTCACGGATAAATGATTATATTCATAATAACTACCAACAGGCTTTAGAATATAGTCTGAACTATCTAAAACTTCTTTAGTTAAGCCCCAACCAGTTCCAAAAAGAAACAAATAAGGACTATCATCCGTATTTAAATTACGTCTGATGTCAGAATAATTAACCATATTATGCATAATTCTTCCATCGGTTGCAACTATTTTTGGTTTTTTTCCATGAATTTTCTTGATTGCTTTAATTGCGTCAGAGATGCTATTTTTTATTTCTATATTCTCAAGTGCTTTGTGTTTAGTACTATCGTTCATGATGTTAATCCCTTTCCCCCAGTAATCTAAAACATTCTTAGCTAATTCTCTCTGTTCTTTAACAGGGTGCGTTATGTAGTACTTCTTAATACCATAAGACATACAGGTTCTAGCTATATCTTGTATATCAAGATTAGTTAGCGATGTTTTAATCACTTCACCTTTGATATTTTGGATTGGATAATGAACCAAGGCTAAATATGCATTGGATTTAATATCACCCCTCTTTACCTTTCTTAGCAACTCTCTTTCATCAATCTTNAGNTCTGTAGTCTCTAGTAAGTCTTCTCTACGTTTTAGTGTTGATANAATAGATTCTTGTCTATTAAAATTCTTAATTTTCTTNTGGTTGCCACCNGTAATTAGCTTAGGTACTTTTCCAACTTTTAACTCGGCTGGACGNGTATAAACAGGGTGCTTTANGAGAGAATTGCTTAGGCTGTCATTNTCAACTGATTCCTCATTTCCAATAACTCCTTTAACCATNCTACTTATTGAATCCATAAGTATAACAGCTGGATATTCACCCCCAGACACAATNTAATCTCCAATTGAGACTTCTAAGTCTGAGTATTGATCTATAATTCTTTCATCAAATCCNTCATATCTTCCACATATGATAGATATATTCCCCATTTTTGACATNTCNTTNGCTAAATTATTATNTAGCTTCTTTCCCTTAGGAGTNAGGAANATNACNTTAGTTTTTGGATTAGATTTCTTAATNGCATTGATAGCCCTAGAGGCGTTTTGATATTTTATCACCATGCCTGGCTCNCCACCAAATTGCTTATCATCTAAGCGATCTCCATCATTTAAATAGTCCGAGTATGAGAATATNTTTACTTTAATTTTNTTTTTTTTTATTGCTTTAGATAAAACCCCATATTTAAGACTTGGTTTAATTAGTTCTCTAAAAACACTTAAAATATTAAATATCATAAATTAGAAATTTCCTCAATATTATTAACTATTATATTTTTTTCTTTTAAATCAATTGAAACTATAAACGAACTATTNATAGGGACGAGATATGTTTTTTCTAGGTAGGAAACCTCAAGAAGCAAAGTTACCTTGGATCCCAATACTCTNAATACTGTTCCATATAATNTTTTTGAAGAAGAAATAATATTAAAATTAACNAAATCATAATCTANATATTCATTTNGATTAAAATTAGGTAGGTCTTCANAATCGGTCATAAGTATNTTTACAAATCAATGAGATAAATTTTGTCTATTGNTCAACAATTTCTAGAACAGCTCTTCTTTTATCTTTTGCAGCAGCAGCACCCAAAAGAATTCTCATCGCTTTTGCAGTTTTTCCTTGTTTTCCTATTATTTTACCTAAATCTTCTTGAGCTACTTTAAGCTCGTAAACAGTTGTAGTNTCTCCAGTTACCTCATGTATCTCTACTTCTTCNGGCTTATCNACCANAGAGCTTGCAATCGACTTAATTAATTCCGCAACTTTATTCATTTTCGACCTCTATACNGAATTATACAACACTTAGATTAAATAAGCTCATATTTCTTTTTCCTAGCCAGAATTTAAGCTTTTTCTGAAGGTTCAGGAGCTTTTTCTTCATTAGATGCAGCTTCAGGAGCTTTTTCTTCAGCAGGTACTAGCTTCAGGAGCTTTTTCTTCATTAGATGCAGCTTCAGGAGCTTTTTCTTCAGCAGGTNCAGCTTCAGCTTCAGGAGCTTTTTCTTCATTAGATGCAGCTTCAGGAGCTTTTTCTTCAGCAGGTGCAGCTTCAGGAGCTTTCTCTTGTTCTACAGNAGCTTTCTTTGGTTTTCTTTTTGGCTTATCTTTTACTAATTCTGCATACTTTTCTGGATCTGTTAGTTTTTGAACTCTATTGCTTAATTGAGCACCTTTCTTAACCCACTCGTTAAGTTTTTCCATATTTATTGATACAACTGAAGGCTCTTGAAGTGGATCATAGGTACCTAGGATTTCTAAAAATTTTCCATCCCTTGGAGATCTAGAATTAGTTGCTACTACTCTGTAAAAAGGTCTCTTTTTTCTTCCTAATCTTGCTAGTCTAATTTTTATCATAATTCCTCCGTCCATTAATAATGATTAAAATTAATTAAAATTCAACATATTTTTAGATTTTTTTTTAAATTTACCCATATTCTTGGACATCTTCCTCATNTGAAGAAATTTTTTCACTAAAGAATTTATATCCTGAACAGAGGTACCACTACCTTTTGCAATTCTTCTTCTCCTGCTACCATCAAGTAAACCATGATCTCTTCTTTCTTTTTTTGTCATAGAGTCTATTATTGCAACTGTTCTTTTTAATTCTACATTAGCTTTATTAAGTGCTTCATCATCACTAGAGAGTTTTCCTAGACCAGGAATCATTGACAATGTGCTTTTCAAGGAACCCATTTTACCCATTGATTTTATCGCATCTTTGAAATCATTAAAATCAAATTCATTCTTTTTAAATTTATCAGTTAGTTTTTCTGCTTCTTTTTCGTCTATGGCACTAGAAGCTTTTTCAACTAAAGATACNACGTCNCCCATTCCGAGAATTCTAGAAGCCATTCTGTCAGGATGAAAAACGTCGAACATATCAAGTTTCTCGCCAAAGCCATAAAATTTAATTGGCTTTCCCGTAATATATTTTGCTGATAATGCCGCNCCACCTCGGGCATCACCATCAAGTTTTGTTAAAAGAATCCCATCTATAGTTACTTCGTCGTCAAACTGCTTAGCTACATTGATTGCTTCTTGACCTATCATTGAATCTATAACTAGAATAGTTTCGTGAACTTTTACTTTATTCTTTATTGATTTAAGCTCATCAATCATGCTTGAATCTATCTGNAGTCTTCCTGCAGTGTCGATNATAAGTGTATCAAAACCATTATTGTATGCATGNTCATGTGCGCTGNTACAAATATCAATAACATTCTTAGAATCATTAGNTATAAAAGGTACNTTGATTTGNTCTGAAAGGATTTTTAATTGCTCNATAGCAGCAGGCCTATAAATATCNGCAGATACAAGGCAGGGATTTCTTTTCTCTTTTTCTTTTAGGAATTTTGCAAGCTTAGCCGCAGTGGTTGTTTTCCCNGANCCTTGCAAGCCCGCCATCATAATAACAGCTGGAGGCGTGACTTTAATATTTAAAGGCTCGGTTTTTTCTCCTAAGAGATTTACAAGCTCATCNTTAAAAATTTTTATAAATTGTTCACTTGGGGAGACACTTTTAATTACTTCTTGTCCAAGAGCTTTNTCTTCTATGCTTTCAACTAAACTTTTAACTACCTTATAATTAACATCGGCCTCAAGAAGACTCATNCTTATNTCTTTTAATGAAGCTTGTATNTTTTCATTACTAATTACGTTATTCCCTCTTAGTTTCTTAAAGGAACCACTTATTTTATCTGTAATTTTTTCAAACATATTNTAATTATAGCATTAATTCTTATCTTCTTTCTTTGTAATAGTTTTTTCAGGTTTTATCATTTCGAACTTAGGTTTAAACTTTGAATCTAAATANAACCTAGCTTTAAAGAAAGGCTTTCTTGCATTTTTTCTTTTAGACTTGAATTGTAATATGTTAGTTTTTTCACCATTAAATAGCTTTTTTGCTTCGTCTAACGGTAGNGAAAANTTCTTCTTCTCAGCTTCGTCCNCAGAGTTTAGATATGGTGANAAAATTAGAGTTGATATTCTACTTNCCCCTTTTTTCCCAAAGTAATAGAATTTATCATCATAAAATACNTCNGAGTTTATAAAGTCNAAATNACCCAAGNTAGACTTTTCTTTCAAGTCAACTTCTTTTTCTTGCCCCCAATCTAATTCATACTTTCCAGTTTCTTTAAGTACTACATCTGCTCCNTAAAAAGTTCCAAATCTNCTTAAGAAACCTTCNAGTTTAATTCTTCCCTCTTTCCCATTAAAAGATTTAATNAGTTCTATAGCTTCATCTCTGCTGACAGGTCTGCCTGAAATAATTTTATTTATATTAGTTGAGTCATCTGGCTTATCGGTTGTGAATCTATTAAANGTCTCCATTACAGGAAGCCCTGTTATTGGNCAATCTATNCCAAGTGGCCTAATGAATGTGTCGGTATCTACACTTACTGANTTAGCTTTTTCTATTATTTCGTCTCTTAGCTTGTCTGTTTCTGTCATAAAAGCATCATATGAATATTTTTCTTCTTCCATCTCTTTAAGCTTTAGCTCCCATTCACCTGTAAGATTTGCTTCGGTTAACCTTTTTAGATCTAATATCTCTAGATCTTGAATAAGTTGTCTACCTCTTATATGAGAAGCAATACATTTTTTACCGTTCTCTTCCTCGGTTCGAAACAAGTAACTTTCTCTAATTAAATCTTCGATAGTATTTGCTCTAGTAGCTGGTGTACCGATTCCTTTATTTTTCATTGCCATAGCAACTTCTTCATCACCTGANTCATTGCCAGCGGTCTCCATAGCCCTAAGTAAGGTAGCATCGGTATATCTTGGCTTTGGGTTAGTAAGACTTTCTTCCATNTCNAATTNAAGACATTCAGCTTTTTCATTTTCCTCAATTGTATNAAGTATCGTTTCAGCCGTGTTGCTTTCAAGNACCTCTTTCCAACCTTTATTNATCAGAATCTTNCCTTTTGTTCTAAAGTGNCAATTTCCNATTTGAGTATCCCTAATTGTTTCTTGAGTTACAACGGGGGGATAGAATATTGCCAAGAATCTTCTAACAATAAGNTCATAGATTTTCGTNTCTGGCTCAGTTAGTTTCCCACTAGNNGGTANTATATTGGTCGGTATTATAGCAAAGTGGTCAGAAACTTTNTTTGAATCAAAAACTTTNTTATCTTTATTGTTTACTAGACCTTTATCTANAATATTTTTTGAATAAGTTTCATATTTGGAATTTTTNAATTTACNTAATGTTTCNATTACCTGANTAGGGTAGTCATCAGGAAGCCTTCTAGAATCAGTTCTAGGATATGTGATNTAACCTTCACCGCTTCTAGGTTGATANAGACCTTGAGTTATTTGCAATGTTTGTTGAGCCCTGAAGCCAAANCTACTATTTGCTTCTCTTTGNAGACTAGTTAAATCAAATAATGCTTCAGANTATTCCTTTCTTTCCTTCTTTTCTTCATTTATTTCGCCAATCTGATCTNTACACGAAGATATTATAGAATTTGCNTTCTCNAGATTAAAAATTCTNTCACTTTTTCTTATTCTTCTATCTTCTTCATCGAAATCCTTATTGTTAAAATCGTTATCGTAATATGTCCCTTCATATTCTCCAGAATTTATCTTAAATTTTGCTGTAATTTGAAAATATTTTTGAGAAATAAAGTTTTCAATCTCAATGTCACGATTTACAACTAAACTTAAAGTTGGAGTTTTAACTCTTCCTACAACCTGCTTATTGAACCCGACATTATATGCTTTGCTTGACCATCCAGTTATAGCTCTAGTGCCATTCATTCCGATTACCCAGTCGGCATGTGTTCTAGCTAAAGCCGAATCCTTTAATCCTTTAAAGGCTGTATCGGGTTGGATTGAAGTAAAAGCTTTCGAAATTCCATCTTTAGTCATAGATTGAAGCCAAAGTCTTTTTGAAGGCTTCTTAATTTTTAGATAACTAATAACTTGATGATAAATTAATTCGCCTTCTCTACCTGCATCACATGCATTTATTAAAGAGTCTACATCTTCTCTTTTGCTTAACCTCTTAATTAAGTCCACTTTAGNTTTTACTCTTGNAATGGGTTGCAACTTTTCNGGTCTGCTTAAAGGTAATAAATCTAAGCTCCATTTTTGCTTAGGTTTCTCATATTCTACAANATGNCCTTGAGCAGANGTAATTATGTAATCATCNTTTTCAAAGAATTCANCTTTTCTAGATTTCTTGNTAATAGACAAAGCATCAGCAATTAAATTTGCCACACTTGGCTTCTCAGCAATAATCAAAGATTTCATTGAACTCATAGAAACCCAAATTTATATAAAGAAAAAATTATGTCAAATTTCTTTTTTTTAAATTNGTACTTAAGNTCCCTTAANTATTGATTAAATTATTTTTATTNAACCACTCAATTAGTTTAGTCAGAANTTGNTNACCATTAAGATANTTTATTCCTAATTCATCGATAGATCTTTTAGAACTTGCTTGGGCTCCNATCTTTATTGCTTTTAATCCATCAACTGGAAGAGAAGGCCTTTTTTTAGTAAANAAACTAANAAACTCNGAATAGTAAGATACCAATNCAAGAAGCAGATTAGGTGTCGTTTTAGTTATTTTTTCTTTTTTCATTATTTCGCAAACTTTATCAAAGACATCACCTATTTTAATATTTTCACCTACTACAACATATTTAGANCCCACTTTTAAATCTATAGCCTTNATCATTACTTCTATTACATTGTCGATATATACAAGAGGTATATATGAGTCAGGAAAAAATTTTGCTTTAACTTTACCATTNGCTATTCCTAAAACTGTTTTACCAAAAGTCTTNGTGTCCTNTGGTCCGGTTACAACGCCTGGGTTTAGTGTAACAATCGGAAGCCCACCTTTTAAATATTTTTCTGTTTCCTTTTCTACTAAGTATTTAGACTTACTATAGTGACTTTCAAAGTCCCCTTGATGTATGGATTCTTCGTTGGCAATGATTCCTTCTGGTTGCCTAATTGCNGCTATACTACTGATATGNACAACCTTCTTTAANGAAGCCTTTTTAGCTTCTTCAAAGAGATTAATAGTNCCCTCTACGTTCACATCATAATAGGTTTGGTTNTTTGGGAGCCACCANGATGCAATATTTGCAAGATGAAATAGAACNTCAATATTTTTAAAAATACCAACTAAAGATTCTTTATCTGTAACGTCACCNAAGATACATTTAAAACCTTCAGACTCTAATCTAAGAAAGTCATTTTTTTTTCTAACAAGTATTACTACAGANTGNCCCATCTNTTTTAGCTNATTAACTAAAAAAGGACCAATATATCCTGTAGCACCGGTAACGAGTATGTTCACTAAAGATAATCCTAAAGAATAATTTTNTTATCTTCTGTAATAATNTTACCTTTTTCTTCCCCAGCCTTTTCTTGAGCTGCTTTCTGAGTTTCTAGAACTCTAGCCTCAATAAGTTTAAATAACTTAGCCTGAAAATCTTGATCAAAAGCACAAACTCGNGGAATTATATATCCCATAGCAGCAACTTGTACAAAAAATTCTGCATTTGCCTTAATGAAGTCCTCGGGGACATCACCATAGGCCTGCTTTAGTTGTCCATAAATNGTTTCTTGTATTGAATTGACAATATCAGCAATNGTNTCAGCNCCTTCTTTTGGTTGCTGTTGCAGTCCTAAGTTGAAGGCATTGGCTATTGAACTCTGTATTGCCTGTATTGCCTCTTCAGGACTTGGNTGCTTATTCTCGTCTTTAGTTTCTTCACTCATATTAAAGCTCCTTATATTATCTATTTTAATACATTATACTGTTAAATAAGTTAAAAACTATGAGCAAAAAAATAGATGGTGGCTTTGCAATTGTTAAGACACTAAAACAACTNGGTATCAAAGATATTTTCACTTTAGCTGGTGGACATATCAACCCTATATATAATGCTTGCAAAGAAGAGGGTATTAGNCTGATTGATTGCCANCATGAGCAAGGNGCTTCAATGGCAGCTGATGCTTATGGAAGAGTTACAAAATCTCCTGGCGTTTGTTTAGTAACAGCTGGTCCAGGACTTACAAATGTAGTTACTGGAATGTCGGGCGCTTTCTTGTCTAATTCTCCGTGTATTTTTCTTTCTGGTAAGTCAGGAGTTGAAGAACTTGATAGGCTACCACTTCAAGAGATTGATCAAGAAAATATGGTTAGACCAGTTACCAAATGGGCTAAGACTGTTTACGATACAAAGAGATTGTCAGAATATACAGCACAAGCTTATAAAATGTGTACCACAGGAAGACCNGGNCCCGTATATCTTGGTTTCCCTCATGAAGTTCTATANGATGAAGTTGATNCAAGNCAGCTTGATAGTCCACANATTGAAACACNAAGNAATCCTGAAATGTCTGATCAGGATTGTGAAAAGTTCAAAAATCTTCTATCAAATTCNTCAAGACCTGTGGTAATAAGTGGAAGTGGTTCCTGGTATTCAGGAGCAGAAAATTCCTTAACAGAATTTGTTGAAAAAATTAAAGCTCCAATTTTTACTTTAAATTTTGGAAGAGGAGTTGTTTCTGATAACCATAAGAATTGTATGGGGCAAGCAAGTCCTTCAGCGCTTAATGGCTTTAAAAAAGCTACTTCTGAAGCTGATCTGATTATTCTTTTGGGCGTCAGATTAAGCTTGTATATTGGCTGGGGTAGAACCTTTAATCCTGAAGCTAAAGTAATTCAGATGGACATAGAGCCCGANGAAATAGGNAGAAATAAACCTGCTGATTTACCAATTTTCTCGGATATTAATAGAGCAATAATAAAGTTAAATTCATCAATCGGCGATAATTTTGATTTTTCAAAATGGCTTACAGCTTGTGAAAATTGGAAGAAAGANGAGTGGGCTGANGTTGANAAGTTAAANGCNAGTGACGAAAAACCGCTTCATGTATTAAGAGTGGTAAAGGCAATAGAAGATTACTTTGGTAATGAAGCTATGATTTGTATAGATGGTGGAGATACACAAGCCTGGACAGACTCAACTTATAATATTGATAAACCTGGAATGTATGTAAAAGGTGGTCCATTAGGATGTATGGGAGTAGGTGTACCTTTTGCTCTAGGAAGTAAGACAGCATTTCCNGATAGACAAGTAGTACTTATAACCGGAGATGGTGCTGTTGGAATGAACTTAATGGAATTTGAAACAGCAGTTAAACACAATCTTCCATTTGTTTGCGTAGTTTGCAATGATCAGTCATGGGGNATGACTAAGCATCAGCATTGGCTTACTTATGGAAACGATAATACGCCCGCAGGTCACGAGTTACCGTTTATAAAGTTTCATGAAATTGTAATAGCAATGGGTGGTCACGGTGAACTAGTTGAAGACCCAAAAGATTTGATACCAGCNATGGAAAGGGCTACCAAATCTGGCTTNCCTTCATTNATAAATGTTATGACAAATCCAAATGCCACTAGCGCGGCAACTCATGCAATTACAGCAATGATGACAAGANCTTAGCCTAACAAGCNTCTTCTTATAGTCTATTTTTATAAGAATATCTTGCNTAATCTAGNAAATCCCCAAGATTAGATTTTTTTCTATTACTATGACGTTCTTTAATATAATTGAAAAGTACATCTTCAAGAACTTGATTCTCNGTTTTTATGATTTCTCTAAAAATTAAATCATTAATNTGTAAAATTTTATTTGTTATCTTCTTTTCCTCTTCCTTAACCTCGCCAAATATTAGCGTATCAATTTGATTNAATCTTGACCAATTAATGTAATNGAAACTTGTCTCAAGTAGGGGAGCTCCTTTAATATCTGAGGGGGCCAAGCACATTTTTGAANCTNNATCCTTCACCACTTTATGTATAGATTCAATATCTTCATCCAAAAGAGCACAATCATTCATTAAACGAAGTTTTTCTTCAACTAAGCTTGAGCCAAATTTAATTTTTATAAAATATAGTTTATTTGAATCTTGATCCGTATAGTACTCGCCATGAAGACGTTTATGTGAATATTTTTTGTTATTGATAACAAAATTCATTGCGACAAATAAGTTGAATTGATTAATATTTGATATTTGAATTTTATAATAATCTTTATTTTCGTTATCTCTATATTCACCCTCTGAAACTATTGATAGGAATTTAATTTTACTATTGTTTGGTATTTCTATAAAATCTGATTGGCTATTTACAGCTACTTTCTTATACAATTTCTTTTCATTTGCTGAAAGGATTTGTTTTTTATTAATTAAATTAATTTTTTTGTTGTACTCATTATTGTATTTAATTCTTGCTTGAACTTCATCTTTAAGCTGCAGATTAATATATAAGTAGTCTCTATAATCGTTATTACATGAAGCATGATATTGCTCTGGTAAATCGTTACAAAAAGTTCTCTTTTCTTGTTTTATTAGTGACCAGTCATTGTATTTTACAAATCCAAAGATAAATAAAAAAATTAAAAGTATTGATGAACACCCTTTCCCAATATTATCCATAATACGTATTCCTTGAATTGTTCATTTTATAACCCAAAGTAAATTTATTCTTTACTTGTCAATACAGCCATAAAAGCCTCTTGTGGTATTTCAACACTTCCGACATTCTTCATTCTTTTCTTGCCCTCTTTCTGTTTATCTAATAGCTTTCTTTTTCTAGAGACATCCCCACCATAACATTTAGCTGTAACATCTTTTCTTAGTGCTTTTACCGTTTCACTGGCTATTATCTTCGATCCTATTGCAGCTTGAATTTTTACTTCAAATAACTGCCTAGGAATTATTTCCTTTAGTTGTTCAGTAATATCACGTCCACGATAGTATGAATTTGATCGATGAGTTATAAGTGAAAGTGCGTCAACTATCTCACCATTTATTAAAGTATCTAGTTTAACTAAATCAGACTCTACTAATTTTGTTGGCTCATAATCCATAGAGCAATAGCCTTTAGTTATTGATTTAACTTTATTATAAAAATCATAAATCATTTCTGATAAAGGAATTTCATATTCAAGAATAAGTCTTTCTTCAGAAATAAAGTTTATATTTTTTTGGACCCCACGCCTTGACTCACATAGTGCCAATAATCCACCCAAGAAACTTTTAGGGGAATGAAGACTAATTAGAACAAAAGGTTCACGTATCTTATTAATCTCACTTAAATTGGGCAAGTTCTTTGGGTTGTCTACTTTTACTATTTTTCCATTTGTTTTATCCACCTCATAAACAACAGTAGGAGATGTAGCGATTAAAGATAAGTTAAATTCTCTTTCAAGTCTTTCTTTTATTATCTCCATATGAAGCAAACCTAAAAAGCCACATCTAAAACCGAAACCTAAGGCCGCTGAATTTTCTGCTTCATAATCAATTGAAGAATCATTTAAGCTTATCTTCTCTAGTGCTTCTTTTAATTGTTCATAAAAGTTTGAGTCTATAGGATATAAGCCACAAAAAACCATAGGCTTAATGTTTTTAAAGCCTTTTAAAGCTTCAGTAGCAGGTTTCTCAGTTAAGGTTACAGTGTCGCCCACCTTTGCGTCACCAAGTTCTTTTATCGATGCTGTTATAAACCCTACTTCACCAGCACTAAGAGTTTTAACTGCCTTAGATTTGGGGTTAAAAATTCCCAAGTTCCTTGTTTCATAAGATCTTTCCGTTGCCATCATTTTAATTTTTTCGCCAACTTTGAGACTACCGCTAAATACTCTAACTAGGAGAACTACTCCCAAATATGTATCAAACCAGCTGTCTATAACGAGAGCCTTGAAATCATTTGACGAATCAACTTTTGGGGCGGGAATTCTTTCTATTACTTCATCTATTATACCGAGAACACCTTCTCCGGTCTTTGCGCTAACAAGAACTGCATTGCTACAATCAACACCTATGGTGTTTTCAATTTCCGCGCAAACTTTTTCTGGATCTGAAGATGGAAGATCTATTTTATTTATAACAGGAATTATTTCTAGCCCCATATCAGCTGCTAAGAAAGCATGAGCTAGAGTCTGTGCCTCAACTCCTTGAGTTGCATCTACAACAAGCAAGACACCTTCGCATGCCATAAGACTTCTTGATACTTCATAGCTAAAATCAACATGACCAGGAGTGTCTATAAGGTTAAATACATAATTCTTTCCATCTTTAGCCTTGTAGTTAATTCTGACAGATTGAGATTTAATTGTAATACCTCGCTCTCTCTCAATGTCCATATTATCTAGAAATTGATTAGTCATGTCTCTCTTTGTTACTGTATTGGTAAGCTCTAGTATTCTATCGGCAAGAGTAGATTTGCCGTGATCGATATGGGCAATAATACTAAAGTTCCTAATGTCTTGATTCTTCATCTATCTTTCAGTATAAATCATTTAATATAATTTATTGAATAATAATCCTGTCGCAACCTTAGGATAGAAGTAAGTAGATTTCTGGGGCATTTTCTCGTTATTTAAAACAACTTTCATGATATCAGAGGGTATAAATTTTGGCAAAATTAATCCAACTGATTCAGAGCTAATAGATGATTTCGCGTCATCAAGACTTTTAAAATGTCCAACACTAGAATAAGTTTTTTTAAATAAGTCTATTATTTTTTCTTGAACAGCATAAACGCTCATAGAGTAAAAACTTTTTGAATCTTTTTCTTTTATTTTACACTTTAGTTTACAGCTATTTTTTTTATCAATATAAAAGAATTCATCTGCCTCTAAAGAGTCTTCGTTCATATCTTCCAACCATTCTTCAGTTATAAAATTTTCTATAACACTTTTAGTGATTTCTTCTGAGGATAAAGTTTCGTTAAGAACCCTATGTGTCGGGTTAATAAGCAAGCCATCCTGAATCGTGCCAGTTAAATAGAACATTACATAACTCGCCTCATTGGAACTGTTTGCTTTTGAGTAATTTAATGATGTTTCATATCTATGATGCCCGTCAGCTATTAGTATTTCTTTTGAATCAAAAAAAGAAGAAATTTGAGTAATAGTTTTGGAATCGCTAATTTTCCAAATTTTATTTGTTATACCATCTAACGATTTTGCCTCAATTATAGGATTATTATTCTTGATAAATTGAGCAACGACCTTCTCTACTGTGTCATCTGAATTATCATACACCCCAAAAATAGGGCTTATATTTGTTTTGCAAGAGTTCATTAATTTAAGTCTGTCAGCTTTAGGTCCGCTAAATGTTTCTTCATGTGGCAGTACTACTTTTTCATTAAAATCGGATAATTTTACTAGTGCAACAATACCTAGTCTTTCATATTCCTTACCTTTAAAGGTAAATTTTTGATGATAAGGGTATATGCTTTCCATGTCCTCTTCTATTAAGATTTCATTTTCTATCCAGTTCCCAAATAGCCGACTTGCTTCATCGTATTTTTTATCACCTTCGGTCTTATTAAGATCAACCTTTATAATATTGTTCTCATGCATCGAATATAGGAGTTCTTGTTGATCTTTGTTGATTACATCATAGGGAGGAGCAATGACTTCACTTATATTNTTTATTTTATTCTCNTTNTATCTTAATGCTTTAAAACCTTTAATTTTTGCCATTATAAAATTCCTTAATATTCTTTGAGTCTAAATCNCCTTCTCTTATTATGACAAGACNATTTTTCGTGTTCTTAACTATTGTAGAACCCAGAGACTTTTCTATNTCTCCATAATCTATNATGCAATCAACTAAATTATGAAAAGTATTATATATTGTTTTAAATAAAAAAATATTTTTATTTCCACTAACGTTTGCGCTGGTTGAAATTATTGGGCAGTCCAGTAATTCAAATAAACTAGTTACAAATGGATGAGATGAAATNCTACAACATACCTCATTTTTAGAACTAACCAANCTTNTATCAATGGATNTTGATTCCTTAGCCTGAAGTAAAATTGAAAAGGGNCCAGGTGAAAATTTTAATATNAGCTCTTCATCATAATATTCNAGATTACAGAAATCTTTTATCATTTCTAAATCTTTAAATAATAGTGTGAAGTTTTTCTCTTCTTCTCTTTTTTTTATCTCATATATCTTTTTGATGGCATCTTCATTGTCAGCGCTACAACCTAGTCCGTAAAGTGTTTCTGTTGGATAACAAAGAANTNATCCAGATTTTATNAGGCTNANAATTTTTATTGGGTCTACTTGGGATTGATTATAAACTAGCAATTTTATTTATTATGTTTCTCTGCAGCTTTCATAACTTTATTCTTTAAGCTTTGTCTGAAATTATTTAAGGATTCTTTAATTTCAGGATATTTAATAGAAAGTATTGATGCAGCATAAATTCCTGCATTTCTTGCTCCACCTTTACCTATAGACATAGTTGCAACTGGAATTCCAGGNGGCATCTGTACNATAGAGAGAAGAGAGTCCATTCCGTTTAAGCATGATGAGTCTATTGGTATTCCTATTACAGGTAAAGTTGTATAGGATGCTACTACGCCAGGCAAATGTGCAGCCCAACCAGCAGCAGCTATCAGAACTTCAACACCTCTTTCCTCGGCGGTNCTCATATATTCNTCTAAGAGCTCAGGAGTNCTGTGAGCTGAAGCAATTCTAAGATCATAGGANANTCCTAATTCATCTAGAATGTTGCACGCATCTGAAGCTTTTTCCAGATCAGAGTCACTTCCTACAATAATTCCAACTAAAGGCATGGTTTTAAGATATCTAGATTATGCTAATATTTCAAGAGGATATTTTTNGGAGTAGATTTTGATAACAAAAGAATTTTTAGAAGATATATGTTTTATTACCCAGCATGACCATGCAAGAGTGTCATTGGATCTNTTTTTAATGATTAATCCAGAGATAACNCAGGGGTTAGAAGAGTTAGAAGAGTTAAAATACGCAATTAGAAATCATGATTGTGGATGGATAGAATATGATAGTGTTCCGAAGACAGACAAGTCAGGAAAAGTATTTACTTTTCANAATATGAAACCGTCCTTGCAAGACGAACTATGGATGAAAAGCATTACTAGCTCAGTTATTCCTTATTCCTCGTTACTTATTGCCGAGCATTTTAAAGCTCTAAGTTTGAATTCTTCTAGCAGAGAAGATGGTAACAACTTTGCAGAGATATGTGACATGTATATTAAGAAGAATCATTCAAAATTTTTAAAAGATATTAATCATGAAGATTTTAAAATACATCTAGGATTTCTAAAGTTCGTAGATTTGCTATCTTTAATTTTATGCAGAGAAAGAGAAGTGGTTAAAGACTTAATACCTTCAATTTATGGAATAGATGGGAATATTTTTAATGTAAGTATAAAAAAAGTGGATGATTCGATTTATAAGTTTCCACCTGGTTTTTTAAAAGCCAAGCAAAATATGATTGAAATCCCATATAAGATGCTCCCAATGGAGCTAATTCAAACTCCTAAGAAACTTAAAGATGAATTTAGGCATGCTGAAACTAAGTTTAGAAGAATAGGTCTATCTAGTTAATGTATATTTGGTTAGGTCAATATTTTTTAAGAAAGACCTCTTAATTTTTTGGGTAGAAGTTTTCTCGAAATCTTCAAAAGTTAAGTAAAACTTTTTAATTCTTTTGTATGGCTCAATTCGTTTATTAATATCGATACAGTTTTTGTAGATAATCTCAGGAACTTTTTCCTTAGGTTGATTATTAATCAGTTCTTCGTCAGGACATATAATAGCAATTATATTTTCATCATCATTACTAAAAACTACAATATCTTTTATATAAATAGATGAAGAAAAAAATTCTTCAATCTCCTCCGGGTAAATATTCTTCCCACCCTTATTAACAATGACAAACTTTTCTCTTCCCGTTATATAAAGGTATCCCTCATTGTCCAGATAGCCTATGTCGCCGGTATTTAACCACCCATCCTTTAAGACTTCTTGAGTTCCTTTCTCGTTTTGATAATAGCCTAGAAATATATTAGGCCCCTTAGCTTTAATTACTCCATGACCTGAATTATTCGGATTAATAATTGATATCTTACAAGAGCTTATTACTTTTCCAACCGATCCAATTTTTTCTTCTCCAAGTGGGTTGACCGACAAAAGAGGTGAAGCCTCTGACAGTCCATACCCTTGAGTAATAGGTAGTCCTATTTGATTGAAAAGTTTCTCCACTTTAGGGTTAAGAGCCGCACCACCACTTAGTAAGAGNTTTAGATTCTTTAGACCTAATTTCCTCTTTAAGATAAGACCAAAGAGTTTAGGTGAGATCCATAATAAAAATTTTTGAATTGTTGACTGAGAAGTTCGCTTATAAATATTCTTATATATCTTTTCTAGGATTAATGGTACGACTGGCCATATGGTAGGTTTAATTTCTTTCATTTCTTTAATCATCGTTGTTAGATCAATTTTAGAACAAAAATGAGTATGATTTCCCTTACTGATGTTGTGTAGCAAGCTACATGTTAATTCATAAACATGATGGAGAGGGAGGATGGAAAAAGACTTTTCATAATTCTTTAGTGGAAGAATTTTATGAATATCATCTATGTTAGATAAAAGATTTTGATGGCTCAACATGACACCTTTAGGCTCACCTGTAGTGCCAGATGTGAAAAGAATCTCCGCAAGATTATTTTTCATTTTTAGATTTGTTTTATCTATATTCTTAAGAAGAATCATTGATTCAAGATTTTTATCTTTCTTGTCTTGCATCTTAATTACAACACTATCCATAGGATGCATTATNGATTTGAAGTTAGCTGAAATTTTGAAGCTTTTAATGTTATCAACAATAAATAGCTGGGCATTTGTAAATTGTAGAATAAACTCAATTCCTCGTCTGTTCATTTTTGGGTCTATTGGAACTACTACATATCCATTACTGATTATTGCAAAAAAAGTTATCACCCAATTTATTGAATTTGATCCGGATAAAGCAATATTCGACTTCTCACTTAGTGCTAACTTTCTCATTTCATTGGATTTTTTATCAATTGCCGAAAGAAGTTCCATATATGTAATTGTGTTTAATACTTTATTTTTATATTCAGATAATGCAATTCTATTGGGGAATTTATCTGAAGAAAATTTGATTAATTCATAAAGACTATCGATTTCTTTAAGGCCTAATTTCATTGAATATAATAATACAGTATTGCCAAATTTTTTTGTTGAATTTATAAAATGGCACGCATATTGCCATTCACTCTACAAGACTAAAATTAGGAGGTTTTAAAAATGTTTAAAAATAAAACTAAAAATTTTTCCATTTTTATATTTTTGTCTATCTTATCTGTTCTCTCAGTTAACAGCGCATCAGCGTCCAATTCTCCAGATGAGACAGCTTTCGTTTTTAACACATTGTTGTTTTTAATTTGTGGTTTTCTTGTCATGTGGATGGCTGCCGGTTTTGCAATGCTGGAATCAGGTATGGTTAGATCAAAAAATGTTTCAACAATTTGTTTAAAAAATGTTGGACTATATTCAATTTCAGGAATAATGTTTTACATAGTCGGATATAATCTAGCCTATGGAATTCCAGAGGGTGGATACATTGGTAGCTTTACTTCATTTGTTGCTGCAGAAGATATGGCTACTGGATACTCAGCACACTCTGATTGGTTCTTCCAAATGGTTTTTTGTGCTACAACAGTCTCAATAGTTTCTGGAACTATAGCCGAAAGAATAAAAATATGGCCTTTCTTTATATTTGCTGCAATTTTAGCAGGAATTATTTATCCAATCGAGATGGGATGGCAATGGGGAGGCGGATGGCTAGCATCAATGGGATTCTCAGATTTTGCAGGATCTACATTAGTCCATGCAGCCGGTGGAGCTGCAGCACTAGCTGGTGCTATCATTATAGGACCTAGAATTGGAAGGTTTGGAAAAGACGGTACTTCAACTCCAATTCCAGCATCCAGTATACCTTTGGCTACTCTTGGTACTTTTATATTGTGGTTAGGCTGGTTCGGATTCAATGGTGGATCTCAGCTTGCAATTGGTACTATGGACGATGCAGTAGCAGTCTCAAATATATTCGTTAATACAAACATAGCAGCATGCTCAGGTTTAATAGTTGCCATGGTTATATCACAAACACTATACGGAAAAGTTGATGTTACTTTTGCATTAAATGGTGCATTGGCCGGACTTGTATCAATTACTGCGGAACCATTAATGCCTACAGCCTATAGTTCTATGCTAATAGGTGGAATAGGCGGGATGATTGCAGTCTTTGGTACACAATTTATTTCAAGTTTAAAAATTGATGATGTTGTAGGGGCTCTACCAGTTCACTTGATTGCTGGAATATGGGGAACTATAGCAGTCGCAATAACCAATCCTGATACTTCATTTGTAACTCAAACTATAGGGGCTTTCTCTGTAGTGATCTTTGTATTCATTGTTTCTGCGATCATATGGTCTGTACTTAAGATGACCATGGGAGTTAGACCTAGTGAAGAAGAGGAGCTTTTAGGCTCGGATAAAACTGAGGTTGGAATAGAAGGATATACAATTTAATTAAA
>NZWH02000006.1 GCA_002701865.2 bacterium
CAGATTCCAATTGGATCCAAGTTCTGTTAGAACCGCAACTGGTGATGACGTAAGATCATGGTATATGGCTGGAACACCTTTTGACTTCATGGGAGGCTCATTAGGTAACGTAACTGTGCATGGTTTAATTTCGTTCACATTTAACTTAATTATTCCACCAGCATCAATTGTATGGGAGCAAAGAGTTGAAAGAAATGATGACGATGTTGCAAAACATCTTCTGTTCTCAACTCCTTACAAATATACAATGAGACACAGATTCTTAACACCATACTATCCAGGTGCTTAAGACTTTTGATCATTTGGGGGGACNTAGGTCCCCCTTCTTTCTTAAATACTGAAAACATGATAAGTTATTTAAAATGAGGAAATCACAGCTATATATTAATGGCAAACTAATAAGTGCAAAAAAAACATATATTAGAGAAAACCCTGCNACCANGGAGCCCNTACAGGAAGTNTCCCTTGCTTCAAAGAAAGANATAGATAATGCATGTAGCTCAGCCTTAACCGCATTTGCAGTTTGGTCCAAAACCCCTCCTGTTGTTAGAGGGCAAATGATGTTTAAGATTGCAAANCTTATCAGAGAGAAAATTAACNTTCTATCCTTAATNAATACTCAGGAAACAGGAAAGCCCATAAATGAGAGCACCTTAGTTGAACTNGGAGGTGTAATAAGGACCTTTGAGTACTATGCGGGNTTAGCTACTAAAATAAAAGGAAACTCCCAGGTTATTAATCATGAGCTTCTTTCTATAACATTAAAAGAGCCNGTTGGCGTTGTTGGACAAATTTTACCTTGGAATTTTCCACTGTTNCTTGCGGCCTGGAAAATCGCCCCTGCCTTNGCTGCAGGTTGTTGNATTGTTGTAAAGCCCTCAGAGCTTACTCCTCATGGAACAGTTGAATTAGCNAAAATTATTTCAGATTGTGGAGTNCCAAACGGAGTAGTTAANGTATGNCCTGGGAGCGGTGAAGATGCTGGTGATGCTCTTGTTAAAAATAATAAAATTTCAAAGATTTCTTTTACTGGTTCCTCACAAGTTGGTAAATTAATTGTCAGAAATAGTGCTGAAAATCTTACTAAACTTTCACTGGAACTAGGAGGCAAGGCCCCAAACATTATATTTGATGACGCAAACTTATCATCTTGTATTGAGGCAAATCTACGAGGTGGATTCTTCAATCAAGGCGAGAATTGTACTGCTGTAACAAGACTTTTTGTTCATAAAAAAATATATAATAAATTTTTAAAGCTTTATGTAAAAAATATTTCTAAAATCAACCAAGANGATCCAGAAAGCAAGTNCTCACAGATGGGATCTTTAATCTCTNGCCAACATTTTAAAAAAGTTAANCAATGCGTTTCCAAAAGTTTAAGTCAAGGTGGGAAGCTTATTCATCAAGGCAAAATAAAAAAGAATTTAAAAGGATACTNCTATCCTCCTACTTTAATTGAAATAGCTAGTTCCAAAAACATTCTATTNAAGGAAGAAGTTTTTGGCCCTGTTGTNGCAATAATAAAATTTGAAGATGAGNAAAAGGTAGTTGCAATGGCCAANGATACAAATTATGGTCTTGCGGGTGGGGTGTGGACTCAAGATATATCTAGAGCTTTAAGAGTTGCTTCTTCCATTGACGCAGGCTACCTGTGGGTTAATACATATGGTGGAATAATACCAGAGACACCTTATGGTGGCTTTAAACAAAGTGGGGTTGGAAANGAGCTTGGCTCCGAAGGACTTGAAGAATATATAAGAACTAAAAATATTTCAATTTTTACAGGAAGCTCTTTGCCAAGCTGGTATGGAAAAAAATAATATCACTTTAGAATCTATATATGACTCTATTTGGTCAGAATTAAAAGAAGGTGCTGTAAANAGAAAGCACCCTTTTCATNTATGCTTTCTTTCTTCAATCTCTTCTCAAAANTCTGGCGCAGATTCTCGTATTGTAATATTAAGAGATGTAAATGTTAANGATTTACTTNTAAGGAGCAACTGTGATACCAGGTCTAATAAAGCTAAAGATATTAGAAAAAATCCANATACAACNCTTCTTTTTTATGATCAAGTTAAAAAGATTCAAATTAGAATTAAAGCAGAATCNGAGATTATAGATAACCTAAGTATTGTCGAGCCTATATGGAGCGCCTCACAGGAAATAAGTAAAAGGTGCTACTATTCCCCTCCACCACCTTCTACTAATTTGGACGCACCTTTTAGCAACGAATTGCTAGATTTAGATGATCAAAAGCTTGGTATTAACATATTTGGCCTAATTGTAAGTAGGGCTTTAGAGATTGATTACTTATCGTTAAATTATGACGGCCACATAAGATGTCATTATATTTTAAAAAACAATAAGTTAATTTCTAGTAGCTGGGTTGCCCCTTAAGATTTAGAAGAAAGAGGCTAGACAAGCTAGCCCCTTTATAAGAATAAACTATTATCTAAAAGAATGTTCCTTTAAGTAATAAGTTCATGCCTGGGATTAAAAGTGTTACAAATGCTTCTGCAATAAACATATAAGCGAGAAGAGTTCCTAACGCTTTACCTTGTGCTAACACTAAGAAAGCAACTAAAGTAAGAGCAGCCCATGCAATATTAAACATACCTAGTTCCATAGCTCCAACGCCCATGAAGTATGATGCGTACCATAGAAAAACTATAGTAGCGAANAAACAATACCATCCTAAGCCTTTTCCATCATGACCTAAAGTGAAAACACCAAAAGCTATGACGTAAATAAGAGCAAAAACTGAAATAAGTGTGGTACTAGCAGCACCTTCCGGTCCTAATCCTGCGCCTGTAAAAGCCGCTATAAGAATTAAAATCGCAACAGCACCGTTTAGCATACCAACTTCTTTACCACCGGTTTTACCTAACAAGGTCATACCGTTAGCAAAAAATACGAAACCTACGAGTACAAGTACATATCCTAACATATACAAATACCTCCTTTTTTAGAGTTATCTATTTTTATCATACATTGTAAAGAAAAGTCAACATTAATTAGGTTGATTACTTATAAAAAACATAATTAAGGGCAGGTAACTACCCTTAATTATTATATTTTTAAAATACTTTAAAAAAGAAAATTAGGCATCTTTTCTTTGGACAAGAATCACCCAAATACCTTTTTGAACAACTTCACCTTCTTGGTTAACAACGTTAACTTCCCAGTTTAAAAAACCCATATTTGGTCTTTTATGCTCTTTCTTCTCAACAAGCTTTCTTGTAATTTTAACGGTGTCACCTGGTTTTACAGCACCTGAAAATCTCCAGTCTTGAAGACCCATGAAAGCAATTGTTGCCAGTCTGGGCATCGTGAACCAAAGACCAGTTGCAATTGATAGCACACACATTCCGTGAGCTACCCTTGTTTTGAAAACAGTATTTTTTGCAAATTCTTCGTCGATATGCATGTTGTTAAAGTCAGCAGATAGTCCAGCAAAGTTGACAACGTCAGCTTCAGTTACAGTTCTACCGCTGGATTCATGTTCGGTTCCTTCTTCAATATCTTCATAAAATAATTTATCGTTCATTATTATCACCTATAAAATATTTATTGTACTGGTTTAAATTTAGCAAAAGTTACTTCATCAGTTGCGTCTTCAAAGACTACTTCTACTTCCATTCCAATTGTTACGCTTTCTGGATCACAGTCCACAATATTAGACATCATTTTAACTCCATCATCAAGTTCAACTAGTGCTACAACATAAGTTTCACCCTTATATGCTTTAGTTGGTCCCATATAGTGTACTGAGAAAGTCCAAACTTTTCCTTTTCCTGTTGACTCAACCCAGTCAAAGTCCATATTTACTGAACCTGGGAATGGACTTATTGCCCTAGGATAGAAAAANACCTTACCGGTCTCTTTACATTTTGGCAACATAAGCTTNTGAGCNTTTGTTCCGTCCCAAAAGGGTTTACATTCCGGTCTAAAATCNGGAAGTGGTTTTGTATATTCGTTTTTTTCTTCTGACATATTGTTATCTCCTAATTTGTTTTTTTTTAACTAACTGGTTCGTTTCCTAAAATTATAGTACTGTGAGCNGAAACAATTCCACCGTTACCATGAACTAAGGCAACGTTGGGATTTTTNACCTGTCTTTCCCCNGCNTCGCCTCTAAGTTGTAGAACTGCTTCAACTACATGATGCATAGCTCCCAAATGAGCCTGTGACAAAAGTCCACCATGAGTATTTATAGGTGTATCGGCATCTTTATGCAGCCTGCCTTCTAGTGCATAGGCTCCAGCCTGTCCCTTAGGAACAATTCCCAAACCTTCAAGTTCTAAAAGTGTTGTTATAGTAAAACAGTCATATAGGAATGTAATGTCNACATTATCATTAGTCATCCCTGCAGTTTCAAATGCCTTCTTTCCTGATTTTTCAACTGCACCATAAATTTGCTCCAGGTTTTCACATGAAGTTAGATACTGATGNGAAAATCCTTGGCCCATACCATGTAGATAAATAGGNTCNCTTTTTAAACCAAGCTCNTTAGCTTTAGCGCTTGTTGTAACAATAAATGCAGCACCACCATCTGAAACAATTGAGCAATCAAATTTTGTTAATGGAGAAGCAAGNAGTCTTGTTGCCATTATATCATCNAATGTTAAGTCATCTTTCATCATGGCATTTTCTTTTAATTTTGCATGCTCTCTCATAGTTACGGCAACTGAATGAAGATGCTCCCTTTTTCCATTAGTTTCATGAAGGTATCTATTTGCCATTAAAGCGTAGCCCCCAGGTGTTGTTAGACCAAATGGAAATTCAAATTCTCCATGGCACATTTCTCTAATTAGAGCAATCATTCCTGTAGATGAAATACCGGAAAGAGTATTGTCACCTCTAACGCATAGAACAACTTCGGCTTGACCCGAATTGATAGCCATTGCCGCAGCAGCTGTCATCCAAACCGCAGTAGCTCCACCAATTGCAACAGATTCAAAATATTTAGGATTAATTCCAATATAATCTGCGAAGGTAGTACAATGCATGAAAGTTTCTTCAACTAATGAGAAAGCAGTGATTACTCCATCAACATCAGATTTCTGAATTCCTGCATCTTCAATTGCAAGCTTAGATGCTTCTGATAAAAAATGAAAAGAACTTTTACCGGGAATTTTTCCCTGTTCAGTTTCACCTACACCTATTATTCCAATTTGGTTTTTCTTTAGTAATTCTTTTGTATCTTCGATACTTGGTATGTGTGTACCCATTTTCTTATTCTCCTTTACTTTTTTATTCTTTTAGATTAACAAAAAATACTTAAATTCCAAGCTCCTTGGCAATAATTACATGCTGAATTTCCGAGGTACCTTCAGTAATAGATGACAATTTAGCATCTCTATAAAACCTTTCCGCGTCATATTCAGTTGCATATCCGTAGCCACCTAAGACTTGCACACCTTCGCTGGCACACCATTGAACAACTTCTGCGGAATATAGCTTTGCCATTGAGGCTTCCATTACACAAGGTCTCCCTTGATCATAAAGCCATGCAGCTTTATATCCAAGAAGTCTTGCGGTTTCAATTTTAACAGCCATCTGGGCTAGTTTAAAACTGATAGCTTGAAATTTATTAATAGGCCTTCCAAAAGCCTCTCTTTCTTTGGAGTAGTTAAGAGCATATTCAAAGGCTGCTGTTGCAAGACCTACGCTTTTAATAGCATGGGATATTCTAGCAGCAATTAATGTCTCCATTAAAGCTTGAAACTTGCCCTCTTCTTCTCCAAGTAAAGCATTCTTTGGTAATTTACAATTTTCAAAAACTAATTCGGCAACATCAGACGATCTGTGACCTAATTTATGAATTTTTCTAGATACTTCAAACCCCGGTGTACCCTTCTCTACAATAAAGATGCTGATACCATTTTTTTTATCTTCTTTATTAGTATAGGCTGCAACAATAACGTAATTACAAATCACTCCGTTAGAGCACCAGGTTTTTGTTCCATTCATTATCCAGGAGTCACCGTCTTTTACAGCGTTTGTCTTAATAGCCCTTGCATCTGTGCCCGCATTAGGCTCAGTAATAGCTAGAGCTCCTATTATTTCCCCCGCGATAGATGGCGTAAGGTATTTCTCTTTTTGCTCTTCTGTTCCAAATTTTGCAATAGGTAGAGATCCGAGGTCAACATGTGCGGCAACACCTTTAGCAATCCCGGCACAAGTTTTACCAAGTTCCTCAGCAAGTATGCATTGAGTTACTTTGTCTAATCCTAGCCCTCCATATTTTTCATCAAAGCATATTCCAAGAAGCCCCATCTCGGCCATTTTAGGAAACAATTCTTGAGGAAAGGATTCAGTTTTTTCTGCTTCTTCAACTAAGGGCGCAATTTCTTCCTTGCAAAAGGTTCTAATTGCGTCTCTCATCATGTTTTGGTCATCTGAAAAATCAAAGCTTAAACTCATTAATTTTCCTCCGTAATTTATATTTTAGGGGTAAATAGAACGAAATTATTATATCAGAATGCGGTCTATATCGCAAAGAAAACTTAAAAAACCTTTTCTTTTCTTTACGGTAAATATGTTTATATTGTTATATGAACATGAAGATGCAATTGATGGATGATACTATCTGCGCCATTTGTACGCCTACAGGGCCTGGATCTGTGGCAGTTATAAGAATAAGTGGCTCAAATTCGTACGAGATTGTTAAAAAAATCTTTGTCGCAAAAAATGAAAAAGATTTTGCAAATCTTGAACCTAGAAAGACCTATCTGGGAGATATTAAATTCGATGGAAGATTTATAGATGAGGTGATTTGTATATTTTTTTCATCACCCCATTCTTTGACAGGTGAAGATGTTGTTGAAATTCATACTCATGGCGGGCGCGTCGTCCCTAATTTGGTAATAAAGGTGTTGGTAAAGCTAGGCGCTAGAATAGCAGGACCTGGTGAGTATTCATACAGATCTTATCAGAATGGTAAAATTGACTTGCTAAAAGCCGAGTCTGTGGCAACTTTAATAGCTTCTCAAACTGAGATTGCTGCCAATTTCTCTACTAAAAACATTAATGGAGAAATTAGTAAAAAATTCAATGAAATCAAGGACTTAGCTATAAACTTATTGTCTGAAATTGAAGCTAGGGTTGATTTTCCTGAAGACGAGGTNCCTGAAATTGATAAAAAAAGAATCATCAGTTTGTTAGACAACTTAAATTCAAACTGTANGAANATATTAGAAACCTATTCTAAAGGTAGGCTTTTTNTNGANGGATTGAGAGTTTTAATTCTTGGTGNACCTAATACGGGGAANTCCACACTTCTTAATTCGATATTAAATGAAGAAAAAGCCATCGTTTCNTCGACACCTGGAACNACCCGTGATATTCTTGATGCTGATATTGATTATAATGGTATGAGAATTGTCTTTTCCGACACAGCTGGAATACGAGACAGCTCAGACTCAATAGAGGTTGAAGGAATAAAAAGAGCAAAGGATAAAGTTCAGTTTTCGGATGTTGTTATAATACTTGTGGATCAAGGATATGTTGGCGATTTGGACCACATATTTGATTTTGTTCCACGTGGAAAAAGGCTGATTGTTATAAATAAGACCGATGTTTTTGATAAGAGAGTTAAAGAGTGGGAAGATCACAGAGAAGGTGAATCACCTTCAATGCCTATTGGGGACCACTTTATTGCGGCTAAAGAGGATAAAGGAGTGGCGGAGTTGCTTAACATAATATGTTTACGCTTTGGCGGGAACAAAGATGCTGACTTTAGCGAAGGGGTTTTAACAACTGAAAGACAAGTTGAACTCCTCAATGCCGGTATTGAAAATCTTATAAACGGAAAAAAATGTTTTGTTGATGGAAAGCCCATGGAGATTGTATCTCTGGAAATAAGAAGCTTCATAGATTCTATTGCTGATATCACAGGTGAAGTTTCGAATGAAGATATCTATGATGAGCTATTTTCAAAATTTTGTATAGGTAAATAATTCAATGATTTCAGGTGCTTACNTTAAAATTTCTTGATTTATCAACANTTCTCCACATNATGTTGATAATAAATTNTNGCAAAATATAAAAAATTTTACTTATCCATAAAATAATCTAATATAATAGAGGAGTTAGATTTATATATGATTATTTTATTAAGTGAATTAAGTAAANTTTTAAACCAAAACTTGGAGATTCAATCAGTTTCNGAGGCTCTTACTATGATTGGGCTAGAAGTTGAGGAAGTATCAGAAGTAAAAGTTTCATCTCTGGATAAAAATATTGTAGTTGGAAATATTAAAACTATCGAAAAGCATCCAAATGCTGATAAATTGCAGCTTTGTTCTGTGGATTCAGGAGNTGAATNNTATANCATTGTATGCGGAGCTAGCAATATAAGNGTTGGAGACAAGGTGCCACTTGCAAAGATAGGTACTAAGCTTTTAGGTTCAGACAAATTTCCAGAAGGCCTAAAGATTAANAAATCTAAAATAAGNGATATTGAATCNTTTGGAATGCTTTGCTCTTCTATGGAGCTAGGACTGGGCTATGAATTTGAGGATGGAATTTTTATATTGCCAGAAGATTTAGAGGTTGGAAGAAAAGTTTGCGAAATAAATGAACTGAATGATTATATGATAGATGTTTCTATAACTCCNAACAGAGGNGACTGCCTTTCAGTTTTTGGAATCTGNNGGGAACTTTCTGCGGCACTAAATTTTAAATTTACAAATCCAATGCTTGAACANAACNTAACTTACAAAAAAGTTGACTCTTTGGAGGGAGTCTCTGTCCACTTAGATTCAGACGATACAANNAGATACACCCTAACAAAAATAAANAATGTTCAAATTGGTCCTTCACCTTTTTGGCTCAAGAATTTTCTTGCTAAGATGAANATTACCTCNATTAATAATATTGTTGATGCCTCAAANTTCTTCATGTTACATACTGGCCATCCAATTCATGTTTTTGATTTTGATCAACTGGATGGAAAAAAAATATCTGTAACAACATCTGCAAAAGGTGAGGTTGATACTCTAAGTAATGAATCAAAAAAAGTTGATAATCACTTAGTTGTTTGTGATGANACAGGACCCATTGCATTGGCGGGAATAATAGGATGCAAAAGGGGAAGTGTGAATAGTGAAACCAAGAATATACTTATTGAGTGCGCATCATTTAATCCAAGCAAGGTTAGAGCTAGCTCAAAGTTGTTAAACATTTCCACNGAGTCTTCTTATCGTTTTGAGAGACATGTTTCTGAATATTCTGTTAGCCAAGCCGNAAGNTANGCGGCANAATTAATNCAGTCGATATGCTCTGGAGAAATTTCTAAAGAATATATTGATACTTCCTCAGATTTAAAAAATACACGNAGTGTTNAGTTAAATCTTAAAAAAGTTTCAAATATTTTGGGAATAGAAATTAGTGANGANGAGATTGTTTCGANATTAGACTCNTTGTCAATTAGNTTACTGNCTGAAAAANATAACNATTNTAAAAATATATTTTCANTTCCAGACTATAGGTTTGACCTAGAGCATGAGCATGATTTGGTAGAAGAGATTGCAAGAATGAAGGGATATGATTCTATAGTTCCAATACTTCCACAAGTTTCNATAAGAGAAAAACTTAAAAATCCTGTTTTGGATATAAGAGAATTGTCAGNTCGAGCAAGAGAGTCTTTTTCTCAAGANGGTTTTTCTGAAGTAATAAATTTTAGTTTTACGGANGATGATATTTTTAATGATTTAAAGAAAGTTGAGATCCTTAATCCTATATCTAAAGATTCTAAGTTTTTAAGATCAAGTTTGATTCCATCTCTTTTAAAAAATGCCTCCTATAATTTAAATCATGGGAATGAAAGGCTNAAGCTATTCGAAATAGGTAATGTATTTCANAATTCAAGCAAGAAGATTTCTCAGACAATGGAAGTTGCAACAATATGTTCGATAGAATTAAATAATATAATGTGGGATAAGGAAAATTTTGATTTTTACGACATTAAAAAAACAGTGGAGAACTTTGTCGAATTTGCTGGCCTTGACCTTAAAAATTTAAGTGTTAAATCCGAAAGTGAAACACTATATTCAACAATTTTACANCCAGGAAAATCAGNANCTATTTTATATAATGATNAAGAANTAGGCTTCTTAGGGGAGCTACACCCAGAGATATTATCAGNAAGTAATATTAAAAANGGACTAATAGTGTCTACTCTTTTCTTGGATAANGTTTCCAANATTAAGATTAAACCTAAAACTTTAAAAACTTTTGGAGCCTTTCCTTTTGTTCAAAGAGATGTTTCAGTTTTAATAGATAAAAGCATTGAAGGTATTAACATTGTAAATTTAATAAATAATTTTCAATCATCAATAGTAAAACANACTTTTATTTTTGATGTTTTTGAAAATTCAAAGTTGGGGGATGACAAGAAAAGTTTATCCATATCTGTNCTTTTTGGAGCTGANGATAGAACGCTGGAGGATAAAGAAGTTTCCGAAGAATTAGATAAAATTTTATTGAATGTTCAAAAAGAAATTCCTTTAGAAGTCAGAGAGTAGTTATGACAAAAAAAGATTTAGCAAATATTTTAAATAAGAATCTTGGTATCAGCTTNAAAGAAACTGCCAGGATAGTTGATAAATTNTTTGATATAATTGTGAAAAANTTGAGTCAAGGAAAGGATNTAAAACTTCCTGGTTTCGGCTCTATTAAAATCCAAGAAAGAAAATCAAGATTAGGAAGNAATCCAACNACAGGCGAGCCTATACAGATTGGTGAAAGAAAGGCCATTGTTTTCAGGCCAAGTAAGGATTTAAAAAAGAAACTTAATTCACCAAAAGATGATGGTGAAATTTGATGANCAAGCTATTAAATTTTATTAAACAAAATTTTGTCTCTGGATTGGCAGTCTTTATTCCTTTCGTTATTACAACCTATTTAGTTTTAGAAGTAGGTAAGTGGCTCAANTCTTTAGTAGTNCATACTCCAGCAAGATTTATNCAACTTCCAGATGTTATAAGTCCTTTNTTTACNGAAATAATCCTTTTTTTNGTGGCAGCTTTTTCTTTTATTTTTTTGNTAACCTTANTAGGCTTAGGTACAAAAAATTTGCTTGGTAAGCTTTTAGTAAAGTTTGGGGAAAAAACTATATCTAAGATACCACTAGCGAATGCAATTTTTACAACTACTAAAGAAATCTCTAAAATAGTTTTCTCTGAGGGTGAAAAGCAAAAAAATGTTGTTTTAGTTGAATATCCTAGAAGAGGNGCTTATTGTTTAGGTTTTGCAACTCACCCTGTTGACTCTGATCAGCTAGACAAGATTCCAATTTTTATCCCTACTTCTCCAAATCCTAGCTCGGGTTTTTTAGTTTTTTTTACTAAAGATGAGATNCAGCAATTAGACATATCGGCCGATGAGGCATTTCAACTAATACTTTCAGGAGGACTTGCTTTTAATGACCCAAGCTCTCTATCAAAATTTAAATTTTAATTTAGAAAAATTTCTAAAGAAAAAACAAGCAATTGTAGTNGGTGTTTCTGGCGGNCANGACTCATCTGTGCTCCTNAACCTTTTGGTAAAATCTAAATTAAATTTAAAAATAAATGTTTGTCATTTTAATCATATGCTNAGNAAAGAAAGCTCAGACTTAGATGAGANNTTTGTANAGNATCTTTGTAANAAATACTCTANACCTTNTTTCTTNAAAAAACTTAATATCNNTAGAGCTTCAAAATTNTTGAAAAAAGGAGTTGAAGAGACAGGAAGATTGTACAGAAAGAAGTTNTTTGAAAAAATAGCNGATCAAACNGGGTCAACTATAATTGTCCTTGGTCACCACAANAATGATCANATAGAAACATTTCTGATGAGGCTCATTCGTGGATCGTCACNTAAGGGGCTTAGCTCTATGTCAATTTTGAACGGTTTATATTTCAGGCCTCTATTGGAAATATCNAAAAAAGAGATTGNGGAGTATGCNATAGAGCAAAATATTCCATGGGTTGAAGATAAAACAAATGCAGATGAAAAATATACAAGAAATAATATAAGAAAAAACCTTGTGCCNCCTATCTTNAAAATGAACCCTAATTTTAGTGAAACAATTAAGGCTACATTAGAGCATATCTCTGATCAGAATGATTTTNTTATTAATCGGATTCAGTTATTAGANAAAAAACTTATTAAGCGTATAGATAGTAACGACTTCATTGTTCCTTTAAAAAAGTTTAACAAGCTTAGTNATTTTGAAAAAAANGAGTTGCTNTATAGTTTTTTAAATAAGNGAGTAACCAAGGATNTTTTTATTAGCTTCAAAAACATTAGTGATATAGTTTCTTTGGCTTCTACTAATAATGCCTCTGGAAAGTTTTTTCTTACAAGCCAAGTGCAAATTNGTAAAGGTTATGACTTTCTCTTTNTTCAGCTAAATCCANTAGAAAATGATAAATATGATATTAATATACAATCTACAGGNTTATGGAAAGATAACAGTTTAATTGTTAAAATTGATAAATACGATAANNTTCAAAATNTCCCGACTAAGCTTTTTGATTTTTCTTCAAATGAAATTGATATTAAAGTTAGAAACTTTAAGAATGGAGATAGAGTTAAATTGAAGAATTCTCATGAAAAAAAACTTCAAGATATTTTCATTGATAATAAAATTCCNCAATTTATGAGATCNAAGTTACCAGTTTTTGAAACTAAAGGAAAAGTCTTTTGCATATACGGTCTAGATATTGATACAGAANATATTACAGATAGGGTAACTAATACTTCAGTTGGCATTTCTGCATATAGTAAAAATCTAGAAAAGTTAATTAATGCTATTGGTCTTTAATCAACCGNTAAAAGTTAATTTTATTATTAGATTTTTTTTCTATCAATTTGAACNTATTTCTTTTTGCATTTGTTATAANTTCCTCCTCTCTANTTTGGGGATAGCANANTAGTAGAGACCCCAATTTTCTTAATAAATGAGAACTCACATTGAATATATCCTTCATGTCGCACATTACTTCATGTCGNGCNAGAAGCTTNTCTTTGTTTAAAGGTTTTNTTCCATGTCCGATTTTGAAGTATGGCGGATTTGTTATAATTAAATCAAANAAAGCGGGNTTAAAAAAGTTTTTTAGATTTTTAATATTAATCTTNTANGGTCTAATTTTGACACAATTGTTTATTTTTATATTTTCTTTCAATACATCAAATGCTATATCTTCAATTTCNACTGACACAATTTCTTCAACTTGAAGATTCTTTTCAATAAAAATTGATATTAATCCCGAGCCTGAACCGAGTTCCANAANNTTCTTTTGATTGGGACCCTGTTCTATAAANGAGCAAAGCCATAAAGAGTCCTCATTAATTTTATTTTTTAACGCTTCTTGTCTTATGGTAAAGTTNGATATATTAATTTCTTTAAACATTTATTTTATTTGNATCAAACCANTCTTTTAGTTCTTTAAATTCAGGATTCTTTAAGTTATCTCTAACAAATTTTTTTGCTTTTGGCAGATGTCTAATATAACGTGTTTTTCTATCTCTATATTTTAATCTACAAAAAATTCCAATAATCTTTAGATTTCTCTGTATAGAAAAATAAGAAACCTTTGATTCAAAGTTATCAAAAGTTTTCTTCGCTATACTCTTTAATTCAGAATAGCAGTGTCTATCTTCGGGTGCAAGTTTATATAATGCACTCTCTTTTGAATTATAAATTTTAAGAAAAGCCTTTATTGTAGCCATATAAATAAAAATTATTTCTTTCTGTATTTTTTTATTTATAGGCGCTCTTACATCTTCTATCAAAGAAGAAAGATCATAAGCTGGTGACCCTACAAGTGCGTCTTGGAAGTCAATGACACCCAGCTTAAAATATTTAGAACTAATTGGTTTTTTTCTACCATCCTTTGGCATAACCTGGGTTGGAATTATGTTATCCACATGAAAATCTCTTAGTACTAAGCAATAGTTTTTAATATTAAGTTTAATATATATTTTTTTAAAGATTATTCTAAAGTTATTTTTTTCTTTATTGGATATAGTTTTCTTTAGATGTTTTTCAAGGTACCAGTTAAAAAATAGATCAGCCTCTTTCATTTGCTCATCTAGTGTGTATTGTTTCAAATTTTTTATTTTACTTGGCCTTGCAATGCTTTCGTTATGAATATTTGCTAATTCTTCCCCACACTTCTTGTATAAACCTAGTAAAAATTTTGAGTTTTTAGAGTAGTCTAAAAATCTCTTGTTACCTAAATCTTCAATAATCATCAAACCTAATGAAACGCTTTTCTTGTAAATCTTTGGGGCTCTTATCTTAAATTGAGATAGTATTTTTTGTATTTTTATAAAGGAGCTTATCTTTTCATTAGTTTCTGGATCTGCATCCATCAGAAGTAGGCCGCTGTTTTTTATTCTATAATAGTTTCTGAAAGATGCATCACCTTTGATTTTAACCAAAGAACTTAAGGGTATGCTTTCTGACTTTAAAAAATCCTTAATTATTCCTAATCTTTTTCCTTGGACCTTTGCTATTAGTTTTTTATTCATAATCTATTCTATGATATAATTTAAATATATAAGGAGTATATTATGAGCGACAGTATTTATAAAGACGATATTTCCAAGTATATGGGACAACTTAAAAATGCGGCCCCTGAATTAAACGATGCATGGATGGGATATCACAATGAAGTTTTTGCCGAAGGAAAGATTAGTAAAAAGGATAAGCAGCTAATTGGACTTGCTTGTGCACATATGACTAGCTGCCCTTATTGTATAAGATCTAGAACGAAATTAGCTCTAGCAGCTGGTGCATCTGCGGAGGAAATAGCAGAGACAGTATTTATATCTATGCGTCTGGCAATTGGACAGCCCTATGCTTACAGTAGTATTGCCTATGAGAATTTTGATAAAATGAATAATAAAGAAAATGTAACAGAAGGTAATTTTTTTAGTAAAAACATTACCCCACAAATAAAAGATTTCCATGATCATAGCGGTACAATGTTCGAAAAGTTTTCCGTGTTTAATGAAAAAGTATATGCGGATGGACATTTATCTAAAAAACTTAAAAAAGGACTAATGGGTCTTGCTTGTGCAATTCTTGCTAAATGTGCATGGTGTGTAAGGAGCTGTATTAAGGATGGCATACAAGAGGGTGTAACCAAAGATGAAATTACTGAAGCTATCAATATAGCTATGGTGATGAATGCTGGTGCTTGTTGGGCTCATGCGGGAATAACTATGGAAGTAGTTGATAAGTCGCTTTCTAAAGATAAATAAGTCAGTTTATTATGAAGCTTCGATTAAATAGATATTTATCACTTAGTGGTCTTGCGTCTAGACGAAAAGCTGAACTGCTAATTGAGTCTGGTGAAATTATTGTAAACGGTGAGGTCGAAAAAAGGCTACAAAAAGTTATAGATACGAATGAAGATAAAGTTTTTTATCAAAACAAAGAATTAGTTCCTCAAAGTTATGAATACTATAAAATGAATAAGCCAAGATTTTTTTTAACAACTATGGCAAATGATGAAAAAAGAAAGACAGTGCAAGATTTACTTCCTAATATTGATGCAAAACTTTTTCCAATTGGAAGGCTGGATTATGACACAGAAGGTCTACTTCTTTTCACAAATGATGGACAAATAGCACATCATGTATCCCACCCAAGCTTCTTGATTCAAAAAACCTATTTAGTTCATCTAGCTGGCAGCATTAGTAAAACTTTCTTTGAGAAGATGCAGAAGGGTGCAAGCCTAAAAGATGGATTTTTATTGCCAGAGAAACTTGAACTATTAGACTCCAAAAATAAAGAATCTTTAGTAAAAATAGAAATTCATGAAGGCAGAAACCACATCGTTAAAAATTTTTTTAAATATTTTGGAAAAGAAGTTTCTAAATTAAAGCGAATAAGCGTTGGTCCCATAAAGCTGGGTGAATTAGATTCGGGAAAAATTGTTAAATTAGATTATAATGAACTAGAAGCACTTAAAAAAATTATTTCTACGTGAGGTAAATATTGTTCTTAACTTTTGAAGGTATAGAGGGTTCTGGTAAGTCGACTCAGATTAAAATTCTTAAAAATGCTTTAGAAAAAATCCATTTTGATGTAGAAATTACACGTGAGCCTGGTTGGGGAGCAGTCGGAGAGTTGATCAGAAAGATAATACTAGATATACCAGACTTAGATTTAGACCCCTTTTCAGAAATTTCTTTGTTTTGTGCTGATAGGGCTCAACATGTTAGAGAGCTAATTAAGCCAATGTTGAATAGTGGAAAAATAGTTCTTTGCGATAGGTATTGCGATTCAACAATTGCGTATCAGGGATATGGAAGAAATTTAGATATAGAATTAGTTAAAAAAATGGCTGCTGCATCTACATTAGGCCTTATGCCAAATGTTACAATTTTATTAGATATTTCTGTTAACACAGCCCTAAGTCGAATAGTAGAAAGACCTGGCAGGAACAAGATTGATGATGAATCATTTGATTTTCATTCAAGAGTTAAAAAAGCATATCTAAGCATAGCTAAAAATGCTCAAAGAGTTCATATAATTAACGGGGAAGATGAAGAATTAGAGGTACATGAAAAAATAAAAAAATGTTTATCTACAAACTTTAGTATCTTTTCAAGGCTTTAGGTAAAAATGTACAACCGAGAAATAGGCGAGTTTCACTTAAAAAATCAAAAAAATTTTATTAATTATCTATCTAGAGAAGAAGTTTCAGGTTCATTTATTTTTATTGGACAAGACTCAGTTGGAAAGAAAGATTTCGCATGTCTAGTTTCTGAGATAATTCTAGAAAATAATGAAAAGATTATTAAGGATATTCATCCAGACCTTTATCTTGTTGATGTCGAAACTGAACAAATAGTTGTTGACGATATAAGCAAATTAGAGTCCTGGGTTTTTAATAAACCTTTTGAGGCAAAAAAGAAAATTGTGATAATACGTTCTGCTGAGAAAATGAACTTAATAGCTCAAAATAAGCTTTTGAAAATATTAGAGGAGCCCCCAGATTATTTATTTTTTTTCTTACTCACTTCAAATAGTTCGATGCTTTTACCAACAGTAGAGTCTCGATGTATAAAGACGAATTTAGAAAGTCTACCCGAAAGTATTGTAGAGAAATCTTTAGAAGGAAGATTCGGAGATAAAGATCTTTTGGATGTTGGGTTGTTCCTTCTGGATGGTTCACATGATTATGAAAATTTCTATACAGAAAGTTTCCTAATAGATATCATAAACTTTCTTAAAGTTATTATTGTAAAGGATACTTCATCTATTGATCAAACAATTGACTACATAGATATGTTTTTTAAAGTTAAATCTGAGCAGACTAAGGTCGTAAATTCTTTAATTCGGTTACTAAGCCTACTTTTAATTTTGAAGCACAAAGAGCAAAAAGAAAACAAGTACTTTAGTGATGTTCTGTTAAATGAAGTTTCAAGCTATAATATTACAATTCTAATAAACCTCTTGGAGAATTTAAATATTAATTTAAAGGGAACAAGTCTGAATTTGAAAATAGGTTTTGAAGAGTTAATTTTAGATTTTATTTTAGATAATGACAGTTCAAATGTAGGGTAGTTAATGAAGAAAATATATATCACAACTCCGATTTATTATGTAAACGATAAGCCCCATGTAGGACATGCCTATACAAGCATAGCGTGTGATTGTCTTTCTAGATTTTATAGAATGATGGGAGTCGAAGTTTTTTTCTTAACTGGAACAGATGAGCACGGATTAAAAATTCAGCAGACAGCGGAAAAAAAGAATATAAAGATACAAACCTTCGTTGACGATGTGAGTAAGAATTTTCAAAATCTTTCAAAAAGTTTAATGCTAACAAATAACTCNTTTATNAGGACCACTTCAGANGAGCATAAAAAANGNGCAAGTTTTTTTTGGGATTCTTTAGTTGATAAGAAGCAGATATATTTGGATAAATACGCAGGTTGGTATTCAGTTCGAGACGAAGCCTANTATCAAGAAGATGAAGTCATAGATGGAAAAGCTCCAAGTGGATCTGATGTAGAATGGGTTGAAGAACCAAGCTATTTTTTTAAACTTTCTGATTGGCAAAAGCCATTGCTCGACTTTTATAATGCTAACCCTAATTTCATTAAACCTCTTTCAAGATACAATGAAGTCCTTAGGTTCGTTGAGTCAGGTCTAAGGGATCTCTCAGTATCAAGGACAAGTTTTACCTGGGGTATAAAAGTTCCAGGTGATGATAAGCATGTAATGTATGTATGGTTGGATGCTCTAGTAAATTATTTAAGTGCCATAGGTTATCCCAACATTAAAAGTGAAAATTTTAAAAAATTCTGGCCTGCAGATTTCCATATTGTTGGTAAAGATATTTTGCGTTTTCATGGAGTATATTGGCCAGCTTTTTTGATGGCTGCAGATTTACCACTTCCAAAAACATTAGTTGCACACGGCTGGTGGACAGTTGAAAAAGAAAAAATGTCAAAATCACTTGGAAATGTTGTTGATCCAAATGATGTAATAGATGAATTTGGACTTGATCAATTTAGGTATTTTTTACTAAGAGAAGTACCTTTTGGTAATGATGGGGATTTTTCTAGAGATTCTTTAATTTCAAGGATCAATTCAGATTTGGCTAATAATTTCGGAAATTTAATTAATAGAGTTTACTCTATGGTTTTGAAAAACTTTGATGGTAAGGTGCCAAGATATTTTGACATCTCAGAAGATGAAACAATCTTGAGAGAAAAAATATTTGAAATAACCAAAGTGTATAAAACTCATATTACTTCAATTGAATTCAGCAAAGGAATTTCATCAGTAATAGAAATTGTTTCTTTGGTAAACAAGTATATTGATACCCAGGAACCATGGGTTTTAGCCAAGAATAATAAGAATGATAGACTGTCTATTGTTCTCAGAACTAGTCTTGAATCTATTCGCATAATATCATTCTTAATCAATCCAGTCTGCCCACAAGCTTCTTTGAAGATTTTGGAATCCTTAGGTCTAGAGGAAAGTATGCTCAATCTTGATGAATCTATATTGAACAATTTTGAATCCTTAAAAGAAGATTTAGTGATTAATAAGATTGATTTATTGTTTCCTAAAATTGACAAAAAAATAAGTTAACTTATATTTTTTTAGACAATGAGTAATTTGATAAAAATATTTGATACAACATTAAGGGATGGTGAACAAGCCCCTGGATGTAGTATGAATGAAAATGAAAAACTTAAAGTTGCTCTAAACCTAGAAAAATTAGGCGTTAATATTATTGAAGCAGGATTTCCAATTGCATCTGAAGGTGACTTTAACTCCGTTAAAATAATTGCTAAAGAAATCAAGGATTGTGAAGTTGCAGGCCTTTCTAGGGCAAATTTGAAAGATATAGATAGGGCATGGGAAGCTGTTAAGGGGGCTGCAAACCCTAGAATTCACACTTTTATAGCAACCTCTGATATTCATTTGAAGTATAAGTTAAAAAAAACAAAGGATGAAGTTCTTGATATTATTAAGTCTTCCGTTTCTCATTCAGCTAAATATACTAGCAATGTTGAGTTCTCATGTGAGGATGCCACGAGAACAGAGTTAGATTTTCTATATAAATCTATTCAGGTTGCCATAAATGCAGGTGCCACAACAATAAACATCCCCGATACTGTTGGCTACAGTGTTCCGTCAGAGTTTGGGTCTATCATTCGTAATCTTCATGAAAATGTAGATGGTATTTCTGGTGTAACTATAAGCGTACATTGTCATAATGATTTGGGACTTGCAGTTGCTAACTCTTTAGCTGCCGTTCATGAAGGAGCGAGGCAGGTTGAGTGCACTATTAATGGTTTAGGTGAGAGAGCAGGAAATGCTTCCTTAGAAGAGCTTGTTATGGCCTTAAAAGTTCGAAATGACTTGAATCCATTTACTACCAGGTTGGATACTACGCAAATTTACCCTTGTAGTAAACTTGTTAGTAGTGTTACAGGTGTGTCAGTCCAACCAAATAAGGCAATTGTTGGAGCCAATGCTTTTGCTCACGAAGCAGGAATTCATCAGGATGGTGTACTAAAAGAGAGTATGACTTATGAAATTATGGATCCGGCAGAAGTAGGGATACCTTCAAATCATATTGTTCTAGGAAAACACTCCGGAAGACACGCTTTTAAAGACAGGCTTAATCAGTTTGGTTATGAGCTGAGTGATGAAAACTTTGAGATTGCTTTTGTAAAATTTAAAGAATTATGCGATAAAAAGAAATATGTATTTGACGAGGATATTTTCTCATTAATAAATGAGGAATTTATGAGGATGTCAGACTTTTACCAATTACAAACTATAGAATGTTCTTCTGGATCCGAGATAAAACCTTCGGCCAAGATAGCCATGAGCATTGACGGTAAAACAATAAGTGTAGAAGAGTCAGGTGATGGACCTATGGATTCAGTATTTAAAGCCATATCTAAGGCTGCAAAAATAACACCGGCCCTGGACTCTTACTCGGTTGCTTCTGTAACAGAGGGAATGGATGCTCAGGCCGAAGTTTCTGTTTCTATCAAGCATGACGATTTCTTTGCTCGAGGNAAGGGAGCAAGCACTGATGTAATAATAGCTAGCGCTAAAGCTTTTATTAATGCCCTTAATAACCTTAGGTGGCGAAAAAATCACCCAAAAGTGGCCTCAGCCAAAGGAATCTAGATTTTAAAAAAAAAACAGTTGATTTTAAAAACCTAACTATGCTAGAATTAGAGGAGCGTAAGTAGGATGGTAACATCCCCGTAACCCTGAGAGGTACTTTAGCGGTACCTCTTTTTTTTTATAATTCAATGTTTTTACCGCATTTTTCGCATAATATCNCTTTTTTNTNATATTCAATCCAAATATCACCNTCAGATATTACATTTTCCTTNTAAAACTTATATTTCTCTTCCTTTACTCTTTTTGAATACTCCAGTTGCCAGTCATGATTNTGAATGTCNNCTTTGAAATAAAGCTCTCTGGGAATACTGACATAAATTTTCTTTTTAGGATTNCAAGCACAACTTGTTATGANGATNGGAGACATTGAATGATATTAATATAGAAATTTCTTATATCCAAATTAATTTAATTTTTTTTATTTTTAACTAAATATNCATGGATATAAGCCTTTTTTCTGTTAAAAAGAACTATNAAAAGNNAAAAANATTGCTTTTTTNTCNTTGAATTGTTATATTGGGAGAGGGTGGAACCTATAACTTGAGTTTAGCGACAAGAGTGACTTTAAATTCCACCCTCTTGTATTTTTCGGCAAATTTCAATAAAAAAGCCCAGCTAGGCAAAGCCTAACCGGGCAGAATCTTACAGTCTTAAGCACCTGGATAGTATGGTGTTAAGAATCTGTGTCTCATTGTATATTTGTAAGGAGTTGAGAACAGAAGATGTTTTGCAACGTCTTCGTCATTTCTTTCAACTCTTTTCTCCCATACAATTGATGCTGGTGGAATAATTAAGTTAAATGTGAACGAAATTAAACCGTGACACTGAACATCTCCTAATAGACCTCCCATGAAGTCAAAAGGTGTTCCAGCCATATACCATGATCTTACGTCATCACCAGTTGCGGTTCTAACAGAACTTGGATCCAATTGGAACCTATGCCCGTTTCCAAACTGTGGTGGTAACTCAGAACCAAGATATGTAACTTGGTGGTCACTGTATGCAACACTTGGATGAGTTGTGATTCTATAGTTTAGTCTACCCCAGTCTGTCTTACCGTAAAATGAAGGCTTAACAGCTACAGGTTTGTCGGAATAACGACCGTTTGCTGAATGAAGAACATATCCTCTTCTTTCCATTAGCATGTTGAAATAGTTGTCATTTGTTCCATGCTCAAAAGCAGCA
>NZWH02000007.1 GCA_002701865.2 bacterium
CTGAAGTTTTCGGTTATAGCTCCCATTCTAATTGAGTCACTAATGATTAACCCCTTAAAATCCAACTCCTCTAACAAAAGTTTTTTCATTATATTCTCTGACATTGATGCTGGAATTGGTAAGGCATCATGAAAGCTATAGTTAATGTGGTTAATCATTATCATTTCTACGTTATGAACCAAATCTATAAATGGTTGCAGATGCTCTTTAATTAAACTAGGGTCTGAAGTTGAACTTTTAATTAACTTATCATGAGTATCACCATGAACTATGCCATGTCCAGGAAAATGTTTTAAGCAACTTATTAAATTGTTACTTACACAAGAATCTATAAAGATTTTTCCAATTTTTGACACTACTTGGGCAGATTCCGAAAAAGTTCTGCCATTTAAAACTTTTGATTTTTTTTGTCCTAAATCCACTACAGGAGCGAGGTTAAAAGATATCTTGTGGATATAAAGCTCTGAATTTATAGAGTCAAATATATCTTTAATTTGCCGATCATCTAAGGATTCTATGTTAGTAATATCATGCTCTTCTCCAACTAAACACCTTCGACCTAAGCCATTTTCAGCATCTAAAAAGAAAAGAATCCTCTCTTTAGAAATTGAATCTAGTTTATCTCTCAACTCAAATAAATCTTCAGGTTTGAACTTCATATTTTGTCCAAATACAACTTCATCTGAAGCAAATAGAATAAAAGTATCAAAGGAATGCTCTTGAACAAGTCGGACAGCTTCATTTATTGATTGAGGAGAATTTAAATTAATTCTAGGGATTATTAAATTTGAAATAAGCTTTTTCATTTTATGGACTTGAAATCTTCCCTAATAGAACTTTTTTCTTTGAACCTGTTAGGTTTTTAAGAAGAAAACTCTTATTTGTTAATCTTAGATATCCTAAAAGTGCGAACAAAATTGCTTCTTTATATTTGGAGGGGATTCCTAATTCATCAGATGGAATAAAATCAAGCTGTGGCAATCTTTCTCTAAGACCTTCCATTATAAAACTATTCCTGACCCCGCCCCCGGAAACTATTACTTGGGTAGGATTTGAAATGGGAAATATAAACCTTTCATATGATTTTGCTATAGATTCTATAGTTGCAGTTGAAAGCGTGGAAACCAAATCGTTAAATCTAATTCCTTTTTGAAGTGAGTAGCGGAACAAGTTCTTTGTATATTCTATGCCAAATTCCTTGTTTCCTGTTGATTTAGGGGGTATCAAAGAGAAGAAAGGGTTTCTGAGAATCTTATTTAGCAAAGCAGGTACTACTTTCCCTTTCTTTGCTGTTGCTCCATACTTATCAAAAAAAATTTTACTCTTATGTTTAATTTGAAAAGCTCTATCAATTAAACAATTAGCCGGTCCAGAATCATAGCCTATACATTTAAGAAAAGTTTTTTCAACTAGTGTTGAATTTGCAATGCCACCTAAATTTTGACATATAAATGGCCTTCTTATCTCTGGAAATAGATGGAAGTCTAAGATTGGAACTAATGGAGCACCTGAACCTCCCATAACAATATCTTTCTTCCTGAAGTCATATATGGTTGTTAAGCCAGTTTTTGTTGAAACAACATCTGCCTCTGTTATCTGAATAGATATNGTCTGACTTACCTCNTGNGAATGATGTATCGTTTGTCCGTGCAAACCGATACCGTCGACTGTAGAGCGNTNGATTTTNTTCTTTAAAATAAACTGATTAATCTTGCGTGATACGAAATCTCCAAGCTTAAGACTAAGAACTTCTATATCATAAATTGAGGATTTGGGACCAGAGCTTAAAATTTCCTTTCTTAAAACTGGAGGAAATTCGTAAGTCGATGCAAACCTAAGAGAAACCCCAGATTTATTAATCCCAACTAGCGCGATATCCAAAGAATCAGCTGAGGTTCCNGAGTTAACACCAATTAGATTAAATGTTTTCTTACTAAGCATCCAANANCTCAACTATAGAAATTTTCTTAGATAAACTTTTTGCCTTTTGATAAGGTAATTTCATTTTGAAGATTATAACTGCAACCCTTATGCTCCACTTGCTATCATTTAAAAGNGAGCNAGCTAACTTCTCATTAATATNAAGAAGTAAGGATAAATTCCTGATAGATCTTGCTCGTAACTTCTTNGTNGANGGGACTATATCAATCATTAGATTATTATAAATCTTTTCAAGTTTAATCATTGAGACNGTTGTAATTATATTTAATACATTTTTTGTTATCGTACCGGANTTTAACCTTGTAGACCCAGCAACAAACTCACTCCCNACATTTAACTNAAGATCTAAGTCCGAGACCTTATTTTTAAGATGATTACATGAAATAAGAATAGTCTTTGCTTTCAACTTCTTTGCAAACTTAATTCCTGACAATACATATTCTGACGTCCCACTTGCAGAGATACCTATTAGTAAATCATTTTTTGAAAATTTCTTGTTTTTTAAATCTTTTTGTGAATTAACAGAAGAGTCCTCAGCTCCTTCTTTTGACTTAAAGACAGCAGAATTACCGCCAGCCATTAAAGCAATGATTTTATTAGGACTTGTNCCAAATGTTGGTGGGCATTCAGCTGCNTCAAGTACCCCGAGCCTNCCGCTTGTTCCAGCACCTATAAAGTAGATAGAGCCCCCTGAGGAGAATGTTGAAGTAAACTTATCAATTGCCTTAGTTATATTTTTGTTATTTTTTTTCAGTATTGAGTTAATCTCATCGTGCTCTTCAATAAAATTTTGAACTAGATGAGATACGGGATCTGAGTTCTTTTTTATCTTTCTACCTACNTTCTCTGTTTCTAGGTTTGCAAAGTCATCTTTCATCAATAAAATCCTGTATTTTTTATTATAACAAACTGTAAATAAAAAAATTAATTTTTACTTCCAATCTTAATAATTTAGATATAAAATACCTTAATCCAATGAGTAACATTAAAAGAGCCCTAATAAGTGTATGGGATAAAACAGATATCGATATATTAGCTAAAAAGCTAACTGATATTGGAATTGAAATAATTTCAAGTGGTGGAACAGCAAAATTTCTTAGAGAAAAAGGTGTTCCNGTAAAGGATGTTTCCGAGATAACTGAATTTCCTGAAATGNTAGATGGTAGAGTGAAAACGTTGCATCCCAAAATTCATGGTGGCCTTTTGGCTATAAGATCAAATNCTAGTCATATGGAGTCCTTAAAGACTGAGAATATAAATCCAATCGATTTAATAATAGTTAATTTTTATCCTTTTGAGAAAGTNATTAAATCAGAAAATATTTCTTTTCAAGAGGTTATAGAGAATATAGACATAGGTGGACCAACTATTGTTCGTGCTGCCGCAAAAAACTTTCAGGATGTTTCTGTAATAGTTGATACTTCAGATTACAAAAAAATTATAGANCAGATTTCTGGNAACTCCTTAGAGGTAGANAAGGAGTTTAATTACAGCTTNTGTAAAAAAGCTTATTCATATGTTGCTAAATATGATGCTGNCATTTCCAACCATCTAGGAATATTAAATACCGACAATACCAANAATAAGATTCCGGACACTCTAACCCTTCATTATAAAAAGAGTTTTAATCTAAGATACGGNGAAAATCCACATCAANAAGGATCNTTTTTTATTCAAGAAGATCTTAAAGAGCCTTCAATTTCAAATTCAAAACAAATCCAAGGGAAAGAACTTTCTTTGAATAATATTTATGATGCTGATTCTTGCTTAGAAACAGTAAAAGAATTCAAGGAAAATGCTTGTGTAATAGTTAAGCATAATAATCCTTGTGGTGTTGCGGAACATAGCAGCCTACTTCAAGCATACATAGATGCCAGAGACTGTGACCCTGTGAGTGCTTTTGGTGGGATTGTTGCATTTAATAACAAAGTTGAAAAGGATGTAGCTGANGAGATAGTAAAAACTTTCATTGAGGTTCTTGTTGCACCTGGATATTCAGANGAGGCTTTAGAAATATTTAAATCCAAACCCAACTTAAGAGTACTGGTAACACCTGATTTAAAAATTAAAGAATCAGACCTTATGGATATTAAAAAAGTTGTGGGTGGAATTTTGTATCAAGATGCAGATAGAACTTCTGAGGAAGATTTTATTGATTTTNAAGTTGCAACAAAAAGAGCCCCTACTGATGAAGAAATTAAAACTTTACTTCTAGCTTGGAAAGTATGTAAGAATGTTAAATCTAATGCCATTGTACTAGCAAGAGGTAATAAAACTGTTGGGATTGGTGCAGGGCAAATGAATAGNGTAAATTCTGTTCAGCTTGCGAAAATAAAGTCTAAAGATCATTATGGAACAAAGGACTCTTCATTNGCATCNGATGCTTTCTTTCCTTTCAGAGATGGAGTAGATGANGCNGCAAAAGCTGGTGTAACTGCTATTGTTCAACCTGGTGGGTCAATTAGAGATGAAGAAGTAATACAAGCAGCCNATGAAAATAATATCGCAATGATTTTTGTCGGTGTTCGTCACTTCAAGCANTAGTTATCGATAACAATTTTATTTTTATTAATTAATACACCCANAGAATGATCAAAGGATGTTATAGAAACATTATAATCCGTTAAAGACTTATTATAATGAATTTGTGCTTTAATAAGATCTCTCTGTGCTTCCAACAAGTCTTTAGTTCTAGAAACTCCAACTTCAAATCTCTCTTCCTCGTTGTCCAATATTTCTTGATGCAATTCTAAATTTCTTCTTCTAGCTTCAATATTTTCTAAGTTAGATAGAACATCTCTATATGAACTTCTCGCCTGCAGATGAACCTGATCTAGTACTTGTTCAAGCATAATTAAATGTTTTCTTTTTTGAGCATTCGCAACTTCAAGTTTACTTTCTGCAATATTATTACTTAATGGAATTTTAAGCTTCGCACCGATAGCCCAGGACAGATTATCTAAAGACCTTAAAGAGCCAACTGAATCNGCAAATCCATCATCGTATTGTGAAGCTATTCTAGGGGGACCCAATATAGCGGATGAATAATCTGAATTCTTACTTCCACCAAGACCAGAATAATTAANCATGGCCTCTATGTCGAAGTCCGGGAGAGTCTGATTTGAATAGTATTTTAATAATTCCTCTGAATTATTTAGCTGGATAGATTCCTGTCTAATTTCTGGTCGATTATTTAATGCTATAAACTCAATGTCTTCGGACTCTACTCTCTGAAGTTTTTTTATCTTAATTGAACTATCAACAGTTATTGTTTTGTTTAATGGAACACCTAACACAAGTTTAAGGGCGTCTAGGGAATCATTAAAAAGATTTTCAGCTAGAACAATCTCAACTTTTCTATAGGCTGCTTCAGCTTGTGCTTGAAGTAATGATATTCTCGGAAGAGTACCTAATTCAACTTCTATGGTATTTTGATCGACTATTTCTTCTGCTAGCTTTAATGAAGAATATGCGAGATTTAAATTACTCTTTGCATAAACAGAGTCCCAGTATCTAGTTTCAACTTCAAGAATCACAGATGACATAACTTTTTCAAGCTCTATTTGAGATATCTCAGCATTGCCCTTTGCAATTAGAATCTTTGCATTATTTACGCTTAATCCATAATCTTTAAATAAGTTCTGTTTTACTTTAAAAGATAAGTTTGAAATCCATGAAGGACTCATCGCATCCGTACCTAAGTCAGTTTCTCTTTTTTCTAAATCAAAATTAAAAAGACTATAGCTTGTACCAGTGGGCAAGTAGCCATCAAGACTTGAACTATAAATTGTAGACTTTTTATTCAGTGTATTATTTTTTGCAAAAGCTGAAGTTGAGGGCAAGATAGAATCTTCAAAACTTATCTCTGTATTAAGATAGGTATCATAAAGTCCCCTGGCCTCTTTAATGAAGCTTGTAGTCGAATCAAATTCAGCTTCTTGTATTAAGATCCTCTTATTATTTTGAAGGCCTAATTGAATAGCCTGCTCCAGCGAGATTGCCCAAGATGAAACAGTAAAGATAAAGAANAATAGTAGGGTTTTTCTTAACATTATTATTAATTTAGCAGATTATAAAAAAAAAGGGAGCCCTAATTTTNATTAGGACTCCCAAGATTATTCAACTATATACTACTTAGTAGCAGCAGGAGCTTTAAAGAAATCATCGATGAAAATCATCAATCTTGACTGAAAACCCCAAATAGAAGATTCTGTGTCTAATAGTGAGTCAGCTCTCATACCAGTTGTGTTGTTATATGCTTGCGCAATCAACGCATCCTTAAGACCTGAACCCATGTCGATGTAAGAACCGATTAAAGATAGTTCAACACCGTCAACTAGATTCATTTTGTATGTAGCTTCGTATTCTGTACCGTAGTATCCNCCGATTTCGCCAGCAACTCCGTCAGAACCNCCTGCNTTAGCACCAATTCCTTGGTCTGCAGGACTTTTGTTTTCTACCCATGCCATAAGTACAGCAAGATTTAGATTATCGCCATTACCAACAGCATAATCTCCATCTACTTTAATATACTTAGCATTGATGATACCACCTGATCTCTGATANAGAGTAGGGATAACATGTTTGAATAATAGGTTATCNAGTTGATAAGCTCCATTACCTCTTATGATAGAACCTTCATAGTCATTATTCCCTGCTTGAGCGTTATTCTCATCACCAGGGGATAAACCAGCTTCAACAGCAACTNTTGTNAAAGGAGCAGCGTTAAACAGCTCTAATTTTGCAGCTGCAACATAGTTNTTCCTTGTAACAGTTAGTTGGTCAGTACCATAACCAGCATCTAGTTCACCATAAGCACCAGTGTACTCAGTAATGAATCTATAGTCTGAAGTTTTGTACTCAGCATACGCACTGTATAACTGTAAAGCCATATCGATGTTATTACTTGTTCCACCGATATTCATGTTATTTTGCTCGATATATGGGAATAAATAAGCACCATATGTCAAGTTACCATTGTTAATGATTACAGCAGCAGCTAAATAATCAACTGTCTGTCCGTTACCATCAAAGATAGCAAAATTGTCTGATTGAGTAGTAGCAGCGCCACCATAAGTGTCAGAACCACCACCAATATAATCAGAAACTAAGACTAAAGTAGTTGAACCAAGTGGGGTTGCATACCCTTTTAGCCATAATAAACGATCAACGTTGAAACCAGCATCTGAATATGGATCGTGTCCGCCGTTAGCGTAAAGTCCCATAGCAAAATCAAATGGCTGTCTTCCGATTCTTACGAATCCTTTATCACCTAAGTTAATATCTGCATGTAAGAATTTAACAGAAAAAGAACCATAGTTGTCAGACACTGCGTCGTCTCCCCATAGTAATGTTCCGTTAAACCTATCAGTATATCTTAGGTCATCTTGAACTACACCACCGCTTTCGCCGCCATCGGAATCTTCTCCAAATAGACCAGCAGTAGCACCACCAGCGATTGCGTTACTTAAAACGTCAACAGACGCTCTAACTGTAACAGCATCACTTAAGACAAGTTGTGGTGTTAAACGAAGAGTCATATCAGCGAAATGAATGTGTTCGCCAGTTGCGTCTCCGTCAAGACCAGTAATGCCTGCAAGTTCGCCAGGTGTCAAGATATTATGATAAGTTGCGTTATGGAGTGATCTCCATCTAAAACGCATAAAACTTGGGAATCCACCAAGACTTAACTCAACCGCAAATGACGGGATTGCTAAACCTAAGGCAAATACCAAAGCAAGTACATATTTCATAATACGCATAAACCTTTACCTCCTATGTAAAGTTANCCAAATCTAACACATTTTGCATATATAAGTCAACGACTTTAGTAAGTTTTTATGGGGTTTTTTTATTATTTTNGCCNAACTATNNTNAATCTATTGTCNGGAGGGTATTAATTCNCTANAAAAGCCTNTAGAATNAGGGTTAATCGAAGATTTTNCCAGGATTCATAATATTATTGGGATCCAGGGTTTTTTTTATCGATTTCATCAAATTTATNGAAGTTGGGTGCTCAGACAATAAATACTCTTTTTTATTNAGCCCAATTCCATGCTCCCCAGTTACAGTTCCGCCTAATTCTAAGGTTTTTTTAACTAGTTTATCACTAAAATTCCTTATAATTTTAAAATCTTCCTTGNTATCAGGATCATATAGAACTGTGACATGAAAATTTCCATCACCTACGTGTCCAACAATAGGTGCCTTTAAGCTTAAATTTTGGATTTCTTGNTCAGCGAATCTAATACATTCAGCAAGTTCTGTTATCGGGACACATGCATCAGTTGCGTAAACTCTGGCATTTGGTTTGAGAGCTTTAACTGACCAGTAAACATCATGCCTTGCTTTCCATAACTTATTTCTTTCTTCAAAATCTTTAGACCATTTAAATTTAAACCCGTTATTTTCCTCTGATATTTCTTTACAATTTTGAATTGATTCAATATTACCACTTTCAGTGCCGTGAAACTCAAAAAAAAGTGTTGGCTTTATTTCAAGATCTGATAATTTNGAAAAATTAATACTGATTTCCATTTGATCAGCATTTAGAAGTTCAATTCTAGCAATAGGAATTCCAAACTGAATTATTTCTTTAACCGAGTTAACNGCGTCATCCAAAGAATTAAAATGACAAATTCCACTNATTAGACTTTCGGGAATTGGATTTAATCTTAGTTGAACTTCAGTGATAATTCCCAACGTACCCTCAGAACCAATAAANAATCCTGTTAAATTGTACCCAGAAGATGTTTTCTTTGATCTTCCCCCTGTTGTAATAATTTCNCCGGTTGGAAGAACTATTGTGAACCCCAAAACATTAGTTCGCATTGTGCCATACCTAACTGCCATAGTGCCCGAAGCAGACGTTGCGCACATACCACCTATTGATGCATCTGCACCAGGGTCTATAGGAAAGAAAACACCCTGGTCTTTTAAATAATTATTGAGTTGTATTCTTGTAACAGAGGCTTGAACCCTACAATCAAAGTCATCTTTGTTAACTTCTATAATTTTATTTAAATTCTCTAAACTTATTGAAATTCCCTTTTCAATCCCTACCACTTGTCCTTCTAAAGATGTCCCTGCGCCAAATGGAACAACAGGAACCNTAAAATTATTACAAATTTTTAGTATTTNAGATATTTCTTCTGTTGTATTNGGGAANGCTACCGCGGACGGTAAGATAGGGTCAAATATATCTTCACCTTTAGAATAATTTGACCTAACACTCTCAGAAGTAGAGAACCTACTTCCAAGCAAATCATTAAGTTCATCTACAAAAACTTTATCCATAGACAATAATTATAAACTGTTAAAAAAATAAATGTGTACTANTCTTTTTCTATTTCTTCGCCGCCCATCCAACTAGGTCTTTTGTCCCAAGTACTACCTAACCANGAACAACTCTGAATAGATGAAAGAAGAAAAANTGATAAAATAAAAACTTTAAGAAATTTTTTCAAAATAGCCTCCGATTTTATTAAATATATTAAATCCCCAAAAAAAAAGAGCAAGTTTTTAAGGCCTACTCTTTATTGACTGAGGAGAGTTTAGCATTTCTTAAAATTATTTAGAATTTAAGCTGAGCTTGAATTCTAAATGTTCTTGTTTGCTTATCATCGCCTGTTGTTTGCTCTTCATTGATATGACCATAATCAGCATTGATTTTTAAATTATGTCCAACAAAATATTTGGAAACTTGATATGTATGCTCAAATATTTTGTCTTTAGTTTGGTCTGAATTATCTCTTACACCGTATCTATATCCTGCAACCCATCCATTAGTTATGTGATAGTTACCTTGGATTCTAGTCCAGTCTAAGCTTTCTTTACCGTTACCTAAGATTGATTCATCACCAGTTAATGTTGTATGTTCAAACTCACCTGAAAGGCCTTTATACTTAAATCCAGCATCATAAGTTGTTGATGTAACATCTAAATATGTAACACCTGTAAGTTGAGTTTTTCCGTTTTTACTATAAGCAGTAGCGATGTCTTTAATTCTATCATCAAGTTTACCACTATGATCTAAAGCAGTTGTACCATCTTCTTCTTTAAAAGCAGAACCGGTATAATTAACGTTTAATCCGTTCCACCATAGTTGAGAAGCACCAAGTCTAAATTTCATTTTATCTGATTTCTTAAGATCAGCTTGGCCATATTTCATTTTTCCAAATGGTGTTAATTCAACTCTTGTTACATAGATTTTATCCCATACATCTGCTTGAGAAGAACCTCTGGCGTTATTACCACCTAGACCAGCACCTAAGAAACCTATGACTTTAAATTTCTTATTTGGCATGCTTGCTTCCAACTTGATACCGTGATCTCTTTCAAATGTTAAATGCTTTGAAGATCTATCAACAAAAGTTAAGCTACTTGATGAAGTTTGCTCTTCTAAAGTATGAGGAATCTTCATTTGTCCAACTGTAACTTTGAAAACCTCTCCAGCTTTATATCCGAAATATGCATCTTCAATACCCAGACCTGCACCTGCACCAGCACAATCTGTACCGTTTTTATCTGAACAAATTACATATTTATAAAAGATATTTGGGCTATATGCATAACCAGAAAAAGTTAACTGAAATCTTCTTGTTTGAAAGTCATGACTTACACCTTCGGAACCATCAGTACTTGTGGAACCTCTTTTTTCTTGGTTCTTATCAGCGCTATCAAATCTGAACTGCATTCTTCCGCCAATTTTTAATTTAAAAGCATCTCCACCTTTAAATTCTAATCCTTTCCCAGCTTTATACTTCATCTTAATGTCTGTTGACTCAGTAGTTAAATTTGCACCAAAAGTATTAACCAGCTTTTGACCAATTGATTTCTCTACTAGATTTGATACTGAGTCTTCCTTGCTAATCGCATTTAAAGATAGCAGCATGGAAGCAAAGAAAAAAATAAATAGGGACAATTTCTTCATACTTAACTCCTCAGTGTAATATTAATACCCGTTTGTCTTTATCCATTGGACAAGGAAAATTGCACAAATTGAAATTCCGAGACCTAAAATAATCTTTCCGAAATCTTTTGCAACAATTGGGAATATATATTTAAATTTATAATCACTTCTCATTGTTGAGATTGCCAACTCCCGTCCGGTCAAAAGACCAACAAAAACCCAAGTAGTAGACATAGGTATGTTGTTTAGCTCTTTAAAGAAGTACAAAATAGTTGCATAAATTAAGTCTATTATTGTTGTTGATCTTAAATATCGAGCACCCGTCTTAGTTAAAATAATTTTTTGAATCCTTCCGCCGTCGGTCTTAAATATTACTCCAAGGATAGTCACACCGACTATCAATACACATAGTAATAATTCTAGTGATAATTGCCTTGGAAGATATACTGCAATATTCGCCATATCGTGTTGTAACCATGCCATCCACAGATAACAACTAGAAACCCACTGTGCTATTCTCCAATATCTAACGTTTTTAGCTTGAACTCTGTCATTTTTTTCATCTATAAATTTAGCAATAACTATCCATAAGGCATAAGCTGTAACAGCAGCTACTCCATAACCCAGTGCAGATTTTACTATAATCTTTTCTAAAACAATTCCCGATGCAAAAACCGAGAATACTAAAAGTGTAGTTGAAACTGGTATCCCGTATCTTGTCAAAACAAGTAGTATGGCTGGAGTCATAACGTGGTACCATTCAGGTTCTATATAACCTATTCGTCCCAACCTACCATAAGCAATATCACCACCTGTTGTATACCAGCAATAAATAACAATTGAAGAAAAAATTGTTGCACCAAAGAGGAATTTCCATTTCCAATTAATTTTTTCATTTGCAGCAATGAATGTACCAAGTGTCTGGATAGAGTCATTACCAATTACAGAATAGCTAGCAAGAATAAATCCTAGAATCGCCCACAAGCTTAGATCATAAAGTTGTTCCATTAAAGTGTCTCCTTAAAACTGAGCCCTTCTGGGTCTCATGTGAATAAATTTTATATTGGTGAAAAAAGGTGGCAATTGTTATNNNNGGATTGGAAAGAATTAATAAAAAAGGACGTATTAATTTTTTCATTTTGAAATTAATATGAATCAAAAAGAAAATAATACAAGTTTTATTTTAAAAATTTTTTTAGCCCAAAAAAGCACAGATAATTTGAGCTGAATTTGAAGTGTTTCTTATCAAATTATTTTTTAGCACAAGGGACAAAGCTTCTACTAGCGACAAGAGGAAACTCTCATTTCCACTTCTAAGGTAAATAAAAATTTTAAAATGGCAAGTAAAAGAAAATATTTATTCTAATGTAGTTTCTTAATTTCTGCCTTAGCAGAAGAATTATATATTTCCATTGCTTCTGGTAATAATTCTTTTATCTCTTCTATTCTTTTTTTAGTTGGAGGGTGCGTGCTTAGCCAAGCAGGCGGTCTCTTCTGATCTTTATTTTTTTCATACATAATTTCCCAAAATCTTACTGCCTCTTGCGGATTATATCCCGCTCTAGCCATATAAATTAGTCCTATTTCATCGGCTTCGTGTTCGTGAGCCCTACTAAATGGNAANATNGCNCCAACTAANACNGTTGGNATATANGCCTGNAATACCGCATATTGAACAGCNGGATCNTTATCTCTCATTGCAATTTGCAANGCTACTGCNCCAACTTGTGCAAGAATACCCAGGCTCATCCTCTCTCCACCATGCCTAGCTGTAGCATGNGCAATNTCATGNNCCATAACAGCTGCTATTTGTGCTTCATTTTCCATTATATCTAAAATACCCTCATAGAAGGCTATCTTNCCGCCGGGAAGGCACCAAGCATTTATAAGATCTGAATCAAGAACAGTAAACTCCCACTGATAGTTTTTGTTTGTTACGGGTGCAATTCTAAACCCTACTCTTTTTACGGCATCTATATAAACTTTATTCGTAGATTTTTTAGCTTCTTTTATAGCCTGGGAATATGCAGAAGAACCAAGACTTAGCTCTTGATATTCGGAAAGTAAAATCAACTGACTCCTCCCAGTAATAGGAGCAGTAGTACANGAGATGAAGATACAAATAAAAGAAAAGACTAAAAAGTATCTTCTAAACATTGCTATGAAAGAAACGCTTTCATTCTTTTGATTCCCTCAGCGATATCATCATCATGAACAGCATAGGTAACTCTCACAAAGCCTTCACCTTGTGTACCAAAAGCTGTACCGGCAACAACTGCAACTCCNGCATCTACGACAAGTTTGTCTGTAAACTCTTGAGAAGTCATACCTGTTCCAGTTATATCAGGGAAACAATAGAAAGATCCTGGCGGTGTCATACAAGTTACACCTGGAAGGCTATTTAACCCTTCAACCATTAGATTTCTTTTCTTTTGAAGCAAATCTCTCTTTTCTATNGTCCAATCTTGTGGTCCTGTAACAGCTTCATATGCAGCTCTTTGAATAAAAGCAGCAACATTAGTAATAGAGTCTTGTAGGAAGATTGAAAGTTTTGTAATTATTTCTTCATTCGCAACCGCGAAACCAATTCTCCAACCTGTCATTGCGTAGGTCTTAGACCAAGTATCAATAACAATACACCTATCTTTCATCTCAGGNATTGATGAAATTGTTTTATGCTTCCCGCCATCATAAATAACTTGACTGAAAATTTCATCAGTTATAACTAGCAAATTAGGNTGCTTCAATACTATTTCAGCGATTGCTTCTGGATTTTCAACAATTTGACCNTTAGGTCTTTGTGGAGTNTTGATAATTAAAAGTTTTGTTTTATCAGTAATCATTGCGTCAAGTTTTTCTAAATCATACTGCCAATCNGTCTGGTTCAACGGTGTGTGATCTATTTTTGCATTGGCATACTTTGCCCATACTTCATCTGGTGGATAACCAGGGTTAGGGAATATAACATGGTCTCCATCTTCAAGTAAAGTTAACAATGTCATAGTTAAGGCATTCTTAGCACCAGCACAAATTATAACCTCTTCAGGTTTTGTNCCTGGTCTTCTTTCTTTCATTACTTCATGAGCAATATGCTCTCTTAATTCTGGTAAACCGGGACCCGGGTCATANCGAACATATCCTGCTTCAAGTGCATCTACAGTTGCTTTTAAAATATGCTCAGGAGTTTCGAAATCTGAACCTTGATAATCGCCCTTTTCAAAATGTANAATCTTNTTACCTGTCTCTTTTTCTAACTTCTTGGCGACCCTCATACTATCCCACTGNTTTGGTAGAGTAAAATGATCAGTTCTTTTGCTAAAATTATATTTCATAATAAGCCCTCCGNGGAAATNCTAATAAGCTAANCTANAGNGAAAAGTATAAAATATATATCCTCTTTGTCTANATAAATCATGTTTTATTTTTATCTTCCTTTCAACTCAATATTTAGGTAAATTATNCTTATAATTCTAANAAGGTTATTAAGTTGCNGGATATAAAGAATAATAAAAAGGTTAAAGCTATTGAAGTTAGTGATGATAGAACCATATCTGAGCTATTGCAGCTAATGGAAAATACTGGTTTTCAAGGAAAAAGCCTAGGAAAAACAGTCTCAANTTTAGAAAAAATGGCAAAAGATCCAGATGTAACCATTCTCTTTGGGTATGCAGGCTCATTGTCAACAACAGGTCAATGGAAAATAGTAAACTGGTTGATGGAAAAGAATTTGATAGACATTCTTGTTCCAACTGGAGCAAATATATCAGAAGANATTGTTGAAGCCATGGGTGGAGCTTATATTCAATCCTCACATATTAATTCTGATGAAGAATTATTTAATAAGGGTTACAATCGATATTATGATATTTTAGGCGATGAAGTTGAATANCTGGAAATGACTGAATTAATAGCCGAATTTATTTTGACCCTCAACGATAGCTATAATTATTCCTCAAGAGAATTCTTATATGAATTTGGNAACTGGCTATCAAATAAAAATATTAATTCTATAGTCTCTGTTGCGGCTAAAAAAAATATACCAATTTTTTGTCCTGCCTTTCCAGATAGTCCTTATGGTGATGCAGGATTAATAGCAAGTTCAAAAGGATTCAAGCTAACTATAGATTCAATGAAAGACTATCGCGAATATATGTCNTTAGCNGAAAATGTAAAAGATACTGGTGTAATTTATATTGGTGGCGGGGTTCCAAAAGATTGGATCCAGCTTATATCCGTTACAGCAGACCTACTTTATGATGAAAGGGCAGTNCCCAATAGAAAGAATGCAAAGTATCGTGAAAATGTTGGTCCTAAAGAAAGCTATTACCCTCACAGATATGCAGTNCANATAACAACAGATTCACCTCAATGGGGTGGATTATCTGGATGTACTTTTGAAGAAGCTGTNTCCTGGGGNAAAGAGGACCCCAATGGTGAGTTGGTTCAATGTTANTGTGATGCAACAATTGCACTGCCATTGATATCTCATTCTCTTGCCGAAAGAATGGGTAACTTTAAAAGGGACTCNAAAGAACTAAATTCTCTTATCAAAAATATTGACTAACTCAAGAGCTGACTTTGATGGATCATCTGCNCCAAAGACTGAATTAATAACTGCAATACCATCAACACCAACATTGAGGATTTCATTTATATTAGAATTANCTATTCCGCCAATTGCAAATATGGGGGTTTTTGTAACCTTATTAACTATTTCAACCATCTGAGAAAGCTCCGTTTTTATTCTTTCAGGTTTGGTTTTTGTAAAATATGGAGTCCCTATCGCAATATAGTCTGCCCCTAGCTCTGAGAACTTAATACANCTNTCTATATCTCCATAGCACGAAACTCCTATGATTTTGTTATGCCCTATCATGTCTCTAATTTTTAAGTAAGCATCATCTAGATGTCCTATGTGCACCCCATCGGCTCCTGAATCGATTGCAACATCGGGGTANTCATTNACAATAAACTTTACTCCGTACNTGGCCGAAATTTCCCTAATCTTTTTGGCTTTATTAAGAAGGTCTTTCTTTTCAACATTTTTTGCTCTAAGTTGAATAAATTGAGGCTTATGCCTTAATACGGAATCTATAACATTAAAATAATTATTTTCAGGAATTAGAGATTCATCTGTTATAAAGTAAAGACCATTAAGCTTTTTCATTTTACAAAATATTATTTTCNAGAACCTTCATAACTTTGTCAGGATCAGCTTCTACTTCTATNGGATGATTTGAGAATTGATTTGATATACCCTCTAACTGTTCAAGATGATAATTAATTTTAAAATCTACAAATTTTAAACCATGGGCTGTTGAAATAATCACAACTTTATCAGATTTTTTTATAATCTTTTTCTTAACTAGTTTTTCAAAAGCAGTAATCGCAACTCCTGTATGAGGGCAATTGAATGTTCCAGTTAAATCGACTTTAGCAGATGCGCTAGCAAGCTCATCTTCATTTGCCTGCTCAACAATTCCATCAAAANCTCTTAAAATTTTAATAGCTTTATTTACACTGACAGGGTCTCCAATCTGAATCGCATTTGCCAATGTGGTTTTAGCCAATACAGGATCAAATGTTTCAAAATCATTAAGAAAGCTTTGATATAAGGGATTTGCNTTCTCTGCTTGAGCGCAGACTAGGCGAGGCAATTTAGATATCAGGCCCATTTCTTTTAACATTANAAAACCTTTTCCAAGTGCTGAGATGTTCCCCAAGTTACCTCCAGGAATTATTACCCAATCAGGAATTTGCCAATCAAACTGTTGACACAATTCAATACTAATAGTTTTTTGNCCTTCAATTCTTAAGGAGTTAATAGAGTTTGCTAAATATATTTGCTGTCTTCTACAAACCTCTTGTACAATTTTCATACATCCATCAAAATCAGTATCCAACGAAACTACAGAGGCTCCATTAGCTAATGGCTGAACCAATTGTGCCACNGACACCTTATTTTTAGGAAGAAAGACAATCGATTTAAGTCCGGCAGAAGCACAATATGCACTTAATGCNGCAGATGTGTCGCCTGTTGANGCACAAGCTAGNGCCCTAATCTCCTTACCATTNGATATTAATTGTTTAACAGCAGAAACTAAAACAGTCATACCTAGATCTTTAAAAGATCCAGTATGGCTATTACCACACATCTTAATCCAAAGATCTTCAACGCCCATCTGCTTTCCATATTTTTCAGCCCAGAATAAGTTTGTTCCACCTTCATACATTGAAACAATNTTCTTGTCTTCTATAAATGGAACAACCCATTCTTTCTTTCCCCAAACACCACTACCATAAGGCCAACTTTGTTTTCTATAGCGCGAATCAAATAAATCCTTCCAATATTTAGGTGTCTCTTTCTTTAGTTCATCAAGATCATGTTCAACTTCTAANAAACTTCCAGTCTTTGGACATCTATAAATAACCTCATCAATATCATATTTATATTCTGGATTTTCGATACTTTGAAACCAGCAACTGTATTTATGCATTTGCTANTTCCTGCTTCATTATTTCGTACGGTGGCTCTACATTTTCCCAAATGCTGAAACTTTCAGCACCCTGATAAGCCAACATATCCATTCCATTCAAAATTTTAGCTCCNGCTTGTTGNGCAGAGGATAGAAGTTTTGTTACTGGGGGNGTGTAGACTAAATCATAGACACAATGCCTAGAAGAAAAGACTTCTTTTGAAACTATTAGTGGATCATTATCTTTCATACCNATAGGTGTACAGTTAATAATCAAATCACACTGGCTTGAAAAACTATCAACTTCAGTTGGGCTAATTAATTTAACATNTGTTTTATAATTAAATTTACCTATATGAGCCAACAAATNCTGGGCTTTNATGGTNTCTATATCAAAAATTGCCAAAGATTTTAANTCAGCTTGGCATAGCTTTGCGGTTACAGCTTTTGCTGCTCCACCCGCTCCGAGTATTATTGCTGATTTATTTTCTGGCTTAAATCCCAAATCTATGAAAAGAGATTTTTTAAAACCAAGCCCATCAGTNTTGTCGCCTANGAGCTTTCCATCTTTTGGATATAANGTATTAACAGAGCCTATCATTGANGCTTCNTCTGTTAAAATATCAACAAAATTAATCACAGATTCTTTAAAAGGGATGGTGACATTTGACCCTGATAAAACTCCAGACCTAATCAAAGAGCATACATGCTCGAGCTCATTATCTTTAGGCTGCAAAGGNACATAGCAAGCATTNATATTAAGCTCCTTGAATGCCGCGTTGTGCATGTTTGGGGACTTNCTGTGCTTAACCGGATTTCCAATTACGGAGTAAACCTTAGTATTTCCATAAATCATAAATTNCTTTCCTCACCAAACCTTTTTTTCGCAAAAAGAACATCTTTCTTTATATTCTCTATAAGTTCTTCAACAGTATCAAACTTTTTTTCACTTCTAATTCTTTCAATAAACTCTATTCTAATGTTCTCACCATAGATGAATTCATTAAAATCAAAAAGATGNGANTCAATCAATAAATCTTTCTTTCCNAAAGTTGGCCTATATCCGATGTTAGTTATACCATTATATTTTTTACAATTTAAGATNATATNAGTCACATAAACTCCAGATTTAGGAAAGAANTTCCAATCNGTACTTAAATTGGTTGTTGGGAANCCAATCTGTCTTCCACGCTTTTCACCTTCTACAACCTTACCCTTGATNTAATAATTTCTNCCNAAAAACTTGTTAACCTGNGGGATTAATCCATCTTTTAAATAGTTTTTAATAACAGTCGAACTTACTTTTTTATCACCAATTTCCTCNATATCTATTGGATANACATTAAACTTAGAGTTTTTATATCTTTTTAAAGTATCAACATCNCCGGAGGCTTTTGTACCAAATCTAAAATCTTTACCCACAACTATATTNATAGGATTGTTTTTCTCTAAAAATTGCTCTATAAAATCTTCGGGGCTCATCTTTGAGATTTCTTTACTGAACTTAATTTCGTCTACACTCTTTATAGATAGCTCACTTAATAGGCTTATCTTTTCTGAATATGGAAGTATTAGATCAATNTTCTTNTTTAAAATCACTTCTCTNGGATGAGGATTAAATGTAACNACAGATAATTGTGTACCAGAATCATCAGCAATTTGCTGTGCGAANTTTATTAGAGATTGATGGCCAATNTGAACCCCATCAAAATTACCAATCAACAATGTTTTAGAATTTTCNTTTAGCATTTACAAAGAAATATTAACACAAATATTTTAATATTTTTTCCAAAATGAAGGAATTAGTAAAGCAAAAATCGTAAAAATTTCCAACCTACCTANTAACATAAGAAAAGATAGNAGAACCTTGGAGCTTGATGAGAANAANGCATAATGCTGATGNGGGTTNATTTGTTCAAATCCAGGCCCAACATTTGTTATACATGATAGAACTGCAGAAAATGCNGTAAGAGCAGTTACATTGNTTTCAAATACCATTATCAGTATTGGGGCNANAGTACAAATAAGAATATATAATCCCATAAAACTGAATACGCCTGAAACAATTTCTTCATCTATTGATTTTCCGTTTATCTTGACTGTNGAAACTATNTTAGGACTAACTCTTCTTTTGATTTCAATCATCATTCTTTTAAATATTATCAATAGTCTAATTATCTTAATNCCACCGGTTGTTGAACCAGAACACCCACCTAAAATCATAAAAACTAATAAAATAATTTTTGTATGCTTNGTCCATAAATCAAAATTAAATGATGTAAATCCTGTTCCAGTTGAAAGAGATATTGACTGAAATATTCCATATCTTAGAGCTTGGTAAAATGATTCAAAATCATAAAATTTATTTATAGAAAAGACNACGAAAATAATCAAAAGNAAGTTAATAAGGACATANGCCTTAAATTCTGAATTCTCAATAATTTTCTTATAATTNCCGCTAATCAAAAAATAAAAGACAGCGAAACTAATNCCCGANAAGAACATGAANAGANCTATAATGGATTCAATTAAAATACTATCTAATGATTCAATATTAAGNGGATAGCTTGAAAANCCACCCGAAGAAACAGTGCTCAGAGTGTGGATTACAGAATCAAATAAATTTANATTTGTTAGNGTNAANAATAGNAAACCAAGAGTTATCGATAGTCCTACGTAAATGTACAAAAGAGTTATGCCNGTCTCNTAAAGNCTTGGTGTAATTCTTTCTTTTTGTGGCCCAGAGCCTTCTTGGTCCGTAGCAATCTGCATTACACCTACNGAGATTCTTGGGAAGACCACCAATACNANAAGAATAATTCCTATTCCNCCTAACCACTGACATAGTGAACGCCAAAAAATTAAGAATTGATGATTCGCNACATCGGGNAAAGGGCTAAAAGAAGTAGCGCCAGTTGTTGTTATACCGGAAATAGATTCAAATATTGAATTTACTATTATATTTGATTGAAAAATTGGGTAATCAATCAAGCCAAATAGATTAATTGAAGAAAAAATATATGGNAANGAGCCCAGAAGTCCTGCTACTAGCCATATTAGNGAGGCTANAAGGAATCCATCTTTTCTNGTTAAATCTTTTTTGAGCGATTCTGNGTTATTAAAAGCTCGAGAAAGAGAAAAGCCCAAGATNAGNGTAATNATAGAGGATAGAAAAAAAGGAACTACTTGATAATATAATGGATTAGATTCNGGGATATGTCGTGGGAAAAAAAATACCANGACTGGTAGCAATAGAAAGAAACCAAAATAAGTAATAAATTTTGAAATTAAATAAGCTGACTTTTTTAAATTCATTCTAAAATTTTAGACTCTAGGGCTTTCTCGGCATCTGAACTTAGCGTAACTGCTATAACATAGTCGCCCTTTAGAACCTTCCCTTCATCTGGGTCCAATATCAAAGTCTCGTCATCCTTTTCTCTTAAAACAAATGCAAGGGAAATATCCTCNTAAATCTTTTCGACTGCTAGATCCTCTTTAGCTTTAAATTCAAAAATCTTAGTATTCTCATCAACAATAGTCTCGTGGGAATAACTCTTTCNCATTANATATGAATTAATTTCTCCAGANACAGAAAATTTTGTGTTAATTTCTCTTTCAGCACCNATACTATTGATAACATTCTGATATTCAGATTTTGAATACACCACTAAAGAGTTTTTTGCTTTNAGTTTGTTTGAAAGTAGAGCGCTTAAGACATTAATTTCATCATCATCAGTTAGGGCTAAGAAATAGTCNCACTCCTCTCCAACCCCATTATCTTTNAGAAGATCTTCATTTGTAGGCTCACCCAGGATNATTTGNACATCACTCAACTCNTCTGATAATTCTCGTGCNCGAGATTTATCNGAAACTATNAANTTAACATTNCACTTTCTTCTAACTAATTTTTGTGCAACGTTTGATGCAATATAACTTCCTCCAACAATAAAAATATTACTTAACTCNGTNTCTTCNGTAGAAAAATATGTTTCCTCAAACTCTCTTTCCGAATCACATGTAACAACTGTAAGNACAATATCATTCTTTTTCAATCTGGTAGCTGGACCATCTGACTTGATAAAATTAAGCTTTTGGCTNTCNGGNTCCTCTGTAACCGCAAGAAACTTCCATTTGTTTATNCCATCTTTNTTTAGAGAATAAATTGANTTTCCAAGTAATGGGCTAGTNTCATCNATTTTTATTTTTAAAAAGAGAATTTTTGAATCTGCTATCTTNTCTGTTTCCCACGAATATGGGGTCTCAAATAGATTCATNATTTTCTCGGATACGATGTCACCTTGATAGAAAGTTTTCATCTCAGGAAAACCAACCTTTCCAGGATAATCCTTATATTTATTATTTTTCAAAATTACAAGTGTTTGTATTCCAGGTACAGACTCAAAATACATAGCGGTCAAAAGATTTAACTTGTCATCATTAGTNCAAGCAATAAAAAAATCAACNGANCTTANATCTATTTCTTCAAATATATTTAAGTCTGCTGAATCTCCGCAAATTGTTTTTATATCAAGCTTATTCTTAGTTTGAATTTGATTAATTTTATTTATGTCTCTATCAATAAGAGTNACATTNTTCTCTGAGGANAACTCTTCGCATAAAAATCCGCCNGTTGATCCTGCACCTAAAATTACTATGTTGTTTGATTTAGAATTAGCCATTTTTTTAGCCCAGGGCTAAGTTTTANTATAGTCTTATATTTAATCCCACTAATGCTGTAAAAAAGAATTCTTTATGGTCAAAATCAAAGCTATTNTTAATATAAGTATGAGCTCCNACACTNACTTTCTCNGATAATACNTAGTCAAAACCNGCTCCAANGACAGTCAACATTGAGGAATCATTATCATCATTATCATCTTCTCTGTCATCAACTAAAACTCCAATACCGGCTTCAATTGAAGGAACTATTTTGGGGTTAGTGCTAGGTANTATTTTTTTTATATTTCCAGTAACACCCATTANAGTTTGATNATCTCCTTCGACATATTGAACTACTGGNCCGATATATAANTCATCTTTATAAGGCAAATCAAGCCTAGTAGTCAAGCTCCATCCACCAGGACTTTGAGACAAACCCCCACCTATTGTAAAAATTGGTGATGGCCCATAAGTTTCGTTGTAATTAAACTGTTCTTTTTTATCTGACCTTGATTTAGAAGAAGGGTAATCTACTTCTTNAACTTCTTTGGCAGTAGTAAGNATAGTTGTTCCCAAGAATAATNCTGCTACAAAAATAATTAATGTTTTNAAAAAATTCATAAATGACCTCTTTTTTACAGATTATTTANCTTAAAATGTTCATTGTCAAGCTTCTGTTAAATCTCGAATCACCAAAGTTATGCTAGTGTTTCCTTTATAAGTATCTTTTTGTATTGTATAGAGGACATTTATCATTTTCCCCACTAAAGTATTAGGNTTTTGACCTTNTAANATATCTTTATTATAAAAAAACCACAATGCTCTTCTCTTAGTATTCTTATCAACTAGATCGACCTCTAAGTGCTTATCCTTTAAAATATTCACACTGACAACTTCTACGCTAGATGAAAGAAAAACTGGGGGTTGGTTCTCTTTTCCAAAAGGTTCAATTCTTTCTATGTCTTTGAAGAATTCATTGTTAATTTCCGAAAAACTGATCTCCATATCGACATCTAAAGTCTCAGAAAAATTATAGTCGTAATCTTCTATTGTATCTTCGAATAAGCCTTTAAACTTATCAATTTGGTCCAAGTTAATTGTAATACCTGCAGCACCTGCATGTCCCCCAAACTGAATAAGTGATGAGTCACAATTCTTTAACACTTCAAAAAGATTAATGTTATTGCTAGTTCTCAAGCTACCTTTTCCTAAATCACCATTAATCGAAATAACTGCACAAGGTCTATGGAATTTTTCAACCATTTTAGATGCAACAATTCCTATAACCCCAGGATGCCAGCCAGTAGAAGATAAGACAAGTGAGTTAATATCAGGATTTTCTTTTATCTTTGCTTCTGCTTGAATTAAAGCTTGCTCTGTTACATCATCCTGAATAGTTCTTCTTTTTTTATTATCCTGATCAATTATTGCTAAAAGGGAGTCTACATTAGCCTTTTCACTTTCAATTAACAGCCTAACTGCATTAGAAGCCTTACCGACTCTTCCTGTTGCATTAATTTTTGGAGCTATTCCAAAAGAAACATCTCTTGCCGTATACACAGATTTATCTTTTTTTAATAATGCTTGAAGTCCTAATCTTTTTGTTTTAGGAATCTCTTTCAAACCATTGTGTACAAAAATCCTGTTAACACCTAAAATAGGCATACTATCTGCTATCGTTCCAATTGCTACCAGATCTAAATATCTTGCTAGATTAGGCTCCTCTATAAATTCGAAATATCCCCTCTCTCTCATCTTATGTCTTAAGGCCATTATTATATTAAATACAACGCCAGCAGCACAAATCTCTTTAAAAGGGTACTCGCAACCCTTTTGTTTTGGGTTAACAATTGAATAAGAGTCAGGTTCAATTTCTGGAACAGTGTGATGGTCAGTAATTAAAAAATCTAAATCTAGCTCCTTACAATTTTCAACTAATTCATTCTCAGAAATTCCACAGTCGGTTGAAATTATTAATCTAGTCCCATTTTTCGCTAAGTTTTTAATTGATTCAAAGTTAATTCCATATCCTTCTTCCATTCTTTCGGGTATATAAAATTCGATGTTTGCATCTACACTTTTAAGAAAGCTGTACAATATTGTAGTCGAAGTAACACCATCACAATCAAAGTCTCCATAAACTACAATTTTTTCACTACTATCAATAGCAGCAATAATTCTATCTATTGTTTTAGTCATGCCCTTAAGTAAAAAAGGGTTTGGAAGTTTGTCGAGATTCGGATTTAAAAAAATATCTGCTTCAACTAAATTGCTGACCTTCCTATTAACCAAGAAAGTAGACAACATAACGGTTATATCAAGCCTAGAAGAAAATAGCTCGACAATTTTATTGTCAGGATTTCTTAAATTCCATGAATCATTCATTAATATTATTTATTTATATCACTTAAAGCATCTAATGCCATTAAATATCCTTGGTGGCCGAACCCTGATATAACGCCAAGTGCAATAGACGATACATATGAATTCTGTCTAAAATCTTCTCTGCTAAATATATTAGAGAGGTGCACTTCAATAAACCTTGCTTTAACAGCTAAAAGCGCATCTCTTATTGCAATACTTGTATGGGTAAAAGCTGCAGGATTAATTACAATATAGTCTACCAAGCCAGAAGATTCCTGAATTCTTGAAACAATTTTACCTTCTTCATTTGATTGAAAAAAATCAACTTGTATATTCATTTTATCAGCCTTCTTCTGTATTAAGGAATTTATTTCACTAAGTGTAAGTTGTCCATATAAGGACTCTTCTCTTTCTCCCAACATATTCAAATTAGGACCATTTAAAAATAATATTTTCATATTTTAAGATTAAAGGAAAAAAGAAACTATGTACAATGATAATTTATTTGAAAATCATTCTTAATTCACTTAGCCTCAGCGCTCTTGAAATCGTATAAAAAATTCCAGCCGAAAAGAGGATAGTGAAAATTAGGCCCATAGTAATACTGCTTCCATGGAAAATAAACTGACTTGCATTTATTCCTAAGAAAAGAGACACACCTGAGATCAATAGAATTATTATTAAATATTTGAAAAAATTTAGTATCTCAATTCCAACAATTAAAGTTTTTAATTTAAATAAAAGCATACAAAATAAGAAGATTGATGAGATAGATGAGGCCAATGCAAGACCAAAAAATCCTAAGTTAAAATAGAAGCCCAGGATATAACAAAGTAAGAAATTTACACCTAAATTATAAGCTCCAAATATAACAGGTAGCTTAGTATTTTTTGTTGCATAGAAACCTTGAGTAATAAGCCTTACCCCTGCGACAAAAATTAATCCAAACGAGTAAGCCAATAATGCTTTATATGTCATATATGAATCATCAACCGTAAACTCACCTCGTGCATACAAAACATTACATATATCTTGTCCAATAAAAATAAAAGCAAGTACAAAAGGGGCTGAAAGAAAAAGTAAAAACTTTAATTTTTCATTAATTGTTCTAGAAAAATCAGAATAGTTCTTTTTCAAATACTGCCCACTAAGAACTGGCAATACGGTTGTAGCCACGGAAACTGCAAAAATTCCCAAAGGAAACTCTATTAGTCTTTCAGCTAGATACAGATATGTAATAGAACCTTTTTCCAAGAATGAAGCAAATTGAGTGTTAACTAAGATGTTAATATTGTAAACTGCTAAACCAAAGATCTGAGGGAAGACTACTTTGAATATTTCTTTTGTTTTAGGATTAATACAATTGTTCAGATTAAAGTTATAAGAAAGATTATTGCTTAAAATAAACGGTATCTGAAATAAATACTGAAGTAATGCCCCAAAAAGAACCGCATAAGAAAGCACATAAATGCTTAAAGAGAAATAAAAAGATGAGATTAAGATAATTAAAATAATGCCTACGTTCATTAGAACTGGTGAAAAGGCTGGAGCATTAAACTTTTGAGCTGAATTCAAAAGACCCATATTTAATGCGGACAATGAAATTAAAAATAAGAAAGGGGACATTCTTTTAAGTAAATTAGCAGAGAGTTCTTTTGTTGCTTCATCAAAACCAAAGGCAAAAATACTAATAAGTTCAGTAGAAAAATAATAAAAAATTCCAGTGATTAACAAAAGCCCAATAAAGACAATAGTGAATATATTATCTCTTAGAATCTTAAAAGCATTTCTATCATTAGCAGTTTGTGCTTCCGTGAAAAAGGGGACAAAAGTTGTACTCAATGTACCTTCAGCTAATAATCGTCTAAATAGATTTGGTATTCGGTATGCAACATAAAAAGCATCGGTTTCTAAGTTGGCACCAAAGAAGAAGGTTATTATTAAATCTCTTACATATCCAAGAACCCTACTGATAAAAGTAAGAATTCCGACTTTTATGGAGGAAGAGAATAAGTTGAATATTTTTTTTCACCCCTTTACTTGGCAATATTACCAATTAAAATTATAAATTATTCTAATGGAAAAAAATATAAGGCAGCTCGACGACATAATATGGCAACTTGACCTAAAAATCGATAATGAAACTGAGTTTATTGCACCATACTTAATTAAAGCTAAAGAAGATTATATCATTGTTGATGTTGGTCCGACATGTGGAATACCCGAACTTGTAAGACAACTAAAAATTCTAGGGGTCGATAAATCAAATTTAAAATATGTTTTTTTAACACACATTCATTTAGATCATTCCGGGGGACTTGGAACTTTTATGCAATCTTTTCCAGATACTCAGATTATAGTTCACAGAAGAGGGACCCCTCATTTAGTAGATCCCGATAAAGTTTTATGGCAGTCATCGCTAGACACTTTAGGCTGGGTAGCCGAAATGTATCAAAGACCTGTTCCAGTCAAGGAAGAGAATATAATTTCTATTCATGACAAAACTTTCAATATTAAAGTTAATAATCTAGAATTTAATTGGATTGAGACTCCAGGCCATGCAAGTCACCACTTTAGTTTCATGTTAGAGAATAAAAATATTATGTTTTGTGGAGATTCCGTTGGAATGCTTGTACCAAGTCTAGATTTTGCTATGGTACCAACAACACCTCATCCATATAGGATAGAATCAGGTATAGCTTCTATAAAGTTGATGCTAGAAAGATCTCCTGAAAAACTGGGTTTCGCTCATCATGCAATTAGAGGAGAGGGTGTAAGTCTCCTTAATAAACATATCGCTCAACTTCAACTTTGGGAAAGCTGTGTTTCAAGTTGTCTAGGGAAAGATATTCAAGATGAAGAGGAAATCGGAGTGGAAATTGCGAAAGTAGATAAAGAGTCTGCTAGGCTAATTAATGGTCCAGAAGAATTCGGTGGTCTTCGAAAAGCTTTAATTGGTAGTATCACTGGCTTTAAAAACTTGGTTATTAAGAAAGAATCCGATTCTTAGATTATTTTAAGATTAATCCATTTGCTAATTTCATTAAGTATCTCTATGTTAGCTTCCACCAGTTCTTTAGTTGTAAAAATTGATATTTCCTCTGGTATATCTCTATTAGATCTTGGCCATCCCAGATGTTGATGTAGAGAGTAAAGAAATTGAAACTTTACAATTTCCTTTTTTTTTTCCAATTTAATCCTTAAGGTTGCCACGATGGTACTTTATCATAGCCTTGACTTTAATTGTAAATATTAATAAAATTAGTTGTAAGGCGTATTTTGTCATTTTTTGGCATGTACAAGGTTATTATGTTTAGAGGGCAGTTTATACACAAAATTTCTGGGACTGGAAGAATCAGTGTGCCTTCTAAATTCAGAGATAACCTAAAAAAGAAATATAAAACTAATCACCTAATATTATCAACTTTTGAAAATTCAATAATCTGTTACCCACTTCCTGAATGGAACAAGCTAGAAGATAAAATTGCCAAGCTTCCACAATTCAAAAAAGAGACAGTTGAATTTGAAAGATATTTAATAGGTAATGCTCACGAATCAGAGATAGATAGTGAAGGGAGAATAATGGTACCTGGCATATTAAGAAAAAAATTTAATATAAACAACTCAGCGATTTTTGTTGGGATGCTATCAAGATTTGAGTTATGGTCAGAAAAAGATTGGAAAAAAGATTCAGCTAACAGTTTTAAAAAGTTTCAAGAAAGTAGAGAGGTAATAGATGAAATCTGATTACCACTTTACGGTTATGAAAAAAGAAGCAGTAGAAAATTTAAATTTAAAAAGCAATGGAACTTATCTTGATGCGACCCTAGGTATGGGTGGACACACTATAGAAATAACGAATACAAGAAATGATATAAATAAAATTATTTGTATTGATGCTGACTATAACTCGTTGGAGATAGCCAAATTAAGATTAGCTAAATCTAAAAATAAAATAGAGTTTATATGCGGAAACTTTAGTGACATAGATAAACTCATAAATGAGAAAGTAGATGGAGTAATATTAGACTTGGGTATATCAACATATCAACTTCTTAATATCAAAAGAGGTTTTAGTTTTAAAAAAGGTAACAAACTTGATATGAGGATAAATCAAAATCAGGAACTCACCGCTCACAAAATCATTAATACATATTCTGTAAAAGAACTTTCCGAACTCTTAATGAATTATGGTGAAGAAAAAAATCATTTTCAAATTGCTTCTGAGATTGCAAGACAAAGATCAAAGAAAGAGATAACAACAAGTGATGAGCTAACAGAAATTGTTGGAAAAATTAATAAAGGTTCATCGAACATAGAGCCATCGACGCGAACTTTTCAAGCTCTTAGAATAGCTGTTAATAACGAGTTAGAGGCCATTGTAAAGTTTTTGGAAAAAAGTGAGAAGATTCTTAATAAAGGTGGAAGACTAGTAATAATAACCTTCCATTCTTTAGAAGATAGGATTGTTAAAAAATTCTTTAAACTTTCAGAATCAAAATGCACCTGTCCGCCAACCAAAATGAGTTGCGACTGTAACAAGAAGCAAACATTTAAAATTATTACAAAAAGACCGCTCAAACCAACTAAAAATGAAGTACTTCTAAACCCTAGCTCCAGAAGTGCAAAAATGAGAATAGGAGAGGCATTATAATGAAGGCCAGTTCGATACTACTTGAAAGGAATAAAACTCAAATAATTTCAATGCTAAAGGGTGCAAGTAAAACNATAGTAGTCGCGGCATTGAGCTTGTTTCTGTTAATTTCAATAATAGGTCTCAAAGCTTTTAAGACCGAACTAGGCTATAAATTAACAAAATCTAAAAATACTTACTCTAAGGTCTTAATGGAAAATAAGAGACTTGAAAGTCTAACTCTTCAATTAAAATCTCACGAAAGAATTGAATCATTAGCAAGAAAGAATAGTATGAAATTTCCTAACCAGAGAGATTTAATAAAGATTAATAATGAATAACTTTATAAACGAGTTTAAAGAAAAAGATTCTAAATTAAAAAAAAGAGTAGGTCTTATAAAATTTTGCATATTTCTTTTTTTAATTGTAATAAGCATAAAAATATTTTCTCTTCAATTAATTAATAACGAAGAACCCTTAAAGTTTTCTAAAATCCAAACAAATCCTTTTCAACTTCTTGGGAATAGAGGAGAAATAAGAGATTCTGATGGAAGGATTTTAGCAGTTAGTGTTGCGTATCCATCAATCCACTTAAATCCTAGGGAAATCAAAGACAAGGTGTATTATTCGAAAATACTTTCTAAGACACTTAATATTTCAGAAGCAGAGGTATTAAAAAAATTAAATAAAAAGAAGTATTTTGTTTGGATAAAGAGGTTGGCATCACACAAAGAAGGCAAGAAAATACTTTCATTAAAACTTCCCAATGTTTCTATCAAAATGGAATACAAAAGAGATTATCCTTTTGGACATCTTGCAGGCCAAGTTTTAGGACACACAAACTTGGATCAAGTAGGAATGGAAGGGCTAGAGTACAAATTTAATAAGGAGCTAGTTGGATCAAAGAAAGTAATTACCTTAACAAAAGATGGTAAGGGGAAAATTATTACTGATAACCCTACGGCAATTGAAAATCCTGAGGATGGATCAAACCTTAACCTTACTATTAAAAGTAAGTATCAATTTATTTTAGAAAAAGAAATCGCTAAAGCTGTAAAGAAATCAAAAGCTTTAAGGGGATATGGTGTAGTTTTAAATCCTAATACTGGAGAAATTTATGCCATGGGTAGCTATCCATTTTTTAATCCAAATAAATACTCGGAATATCAGGATTCTATAACCAAAAGAAATCTTCCTGCTTGGAGTACGTTTGAGCCAGGTTCTGTGATGAAAAGCTTTCTAGTTGCAACTGCAATTAACGAAGGGGTTGTTGATGACCAAACTATTATAGATTGTGAAAATGGTCAACGTAGGATAGGGAAATATATAATTCATGATGTTAACAAGAAAGGTAAGTTAGACGTATCTGGGGTGCTAAGATTCTCAAGCAATATTGGTGCATCGAAAATAATAGAAAAAATTTCCAACAAAACGTACTATTCTTACTTAAGAAGCTTAGGGTTTGGTACTAAAACAAATATTAAACTTCCTGGAGAAGCGAAGGGAATACTTGTTGCTCCAGAAAAATGGAGTCTGATACAAGCCGCGAATATAAGCTTTGGACAAGGAATGTCTGCAACTTCTCTACAGCTTGCAAAAGCTCTCTCTATAATAGCAAATGGTGGTATATACATTGAACCCTATTTAGTAAAATCAATTACAAATTCACAAGGTAGAATTCTATTTGAAAATAATAGTCAATCTGGGAAAAGGGTTTTATCTTATGCTACAAGCAAGAAAATGAGGCAACTTTTGAAATCTGTTGTCGAGGATGGTGGAGGCCATAAGGCTCAAATTGATGGAATCAGTGTCTCGGGTAAAACTGGAACTGGACAGGTTGCAATCAAAGGAGGTTATTCTAAAAAAAGATTTATTGTTTCTTTTATAGGATTTGCACCTAGCGATAGCCCACAGCTAGTAAGTGTTATAACTATTGACTACCCTAAAGGAGAGAGGGCTTATGGTGGACGTTGGGCAGCTCCAGTTTTTAAAAAAACAATTGAAAAAATATTAATAGATGAAGAAAAAATTAAAAAATTTGCAAGAGTAAAAGATGTACCATCCTTCATAGGGAAGGCTAAAAGAGAAGCAATCAAAATAGCAAAAGAAAAAAATGTCAAAATTAGAATAGTTGGTAACGGTTTTGTAAAAAAACAAACACCTAGTCCTGGAAATGACTATATATTTCAAGAAGAGATTAGTTTATTTCTAGAGCCTGGAATTTAGATCATGTATATTTCAAAAAATAATCAGATATTTGAAAAAATAAAAAATCTAGGGGTCCCCTGTAATAACTCAAAGAATATAAGGAAAACTGGCGTTTTTTTTGTAATAAAGGGAGAAAAGACAGATGGAAGCTTGTATATTAAGGATGCAATTAAAAAAGGAGCCTCTGCTATTGTAGCTGAAAAAGGCCTGGACATTGGCAATATTCCTAAAGAAGTTTTGATTTATATAGTTCCAGATTGTAAAAAAGCTTATTCTTTAGCATGCAGTGAATCATCATCTAACCCTTCAGCTAAATTAGATATATGCGGTATAACCGGAACAAATGGTAAAACATCTATAGCTTATATGTTAAAAGAAATATGGAAGGATAAGGGCTCAGGATTAATTGGAACAATTGGTAGTATCTATGGAAGCAAACGAGTGCAGTCAGAGCTAACGACTCCTGATGCTTATGAACTAAATAAACTCTTAAAGCAGATGAAGAGTGAAGCTGTTAGAAGAATTTTCCTTGAAGTCTCATCTCATNCACTNGAGCTTTCCAGAGTTGAAGGAATAAGTTTTAANTCTGCAATATTTACAAATATNTCAAGAGATCATTTAGATTTTCACAAAACNATNAATAAGTACTATAAAACTAAGAGTAAGTTATTTTTTGATCATTTAGTTAATAGCAATAAAAAGAANAAAATTGCAGTAATTAACTTAGATGATAGATATGGAAGAAAAATTGTCGATGAATTAAAAAGTAAAATTAAAACTATTACTTATTCGATTACNGATANAAGAGCAGACTTTTATTTAAAGGAAGCAAAAAATAATAAATTTGGCACCAATCTAATAATAAAAAATATGAAAAAAGATTACTCTGTGGATACAAAATTATTTGGTAATTATAATTTTGAAAATATTCTTGCGGCATTTGCTTTTTCAAAGACNAAAGGTCTGCCTNTNANAACAATATGCAAAGGCATAAAAGAATTTAATGGTGCACCAGGCAGATTAGAAAAAATTTATAAAAATATATTTATAGATTATGCACATACTCCAGATGCTTTAAAAAAATCTATTGTTTCTTTAAAGCAAAATTTTCCTGATCAAAAGCTCACTGTTCTTTTTGGCTGTGGTGGAGATAGGGATAAAGGTAAGCGTTACGAAATGGGAAGAGTAAGTTCTATGGAGGCAGATAAGATTATAGTCACTTCTGACAACCCNAGATACGAAAATCCCAAGGATATATTAAAGNGTATAGTCTTAGGTGTTAAGATTAANGATAAACAAAAAGTGAAAGTTATTCNAAATAGAAGANAGGCAATTAANTTTGCGGTAGNAAACCTCGAAGCTGGGAATCAGCTACTAATTACAGGTAAGGGTCACGAGGAATATCAAGATATTAAAGGAAAAAAATATAAATTCTCAGATAAAGTGGAANTTAAAAAATGTCTAAAGAAANGCTTTTAACTAAAAAAAAATTAGCTGATTTTATAAAAAAGAGTAATGATGTGACTTATATTGATTCAAATATAAGACTTAATAATTTTAATAATATATCTACTGACTCTAGAAAAATTAGCAAAGGGGATATCTTTATCGCATTAGATGGGGAAAATTTTGAAGGTCATAATTTTATCTCTGAAGCATTAAGTAATGGCGCAGAATTTTGCATTAGTGCCAAAAGAAACAGCTCACATAAGCAAATAACAGTAAATTCGACACTGGATTTTATTCAACATTTTGCGGGCTATCTAATTGAATCTACTCCTAAATTAAAGACTTTTGGTATCACTGGAACAAATGGTAAAACTTCAACAAAAGAAATTCTGAAGAATATAATATCCAAACAATTTAATGTATTGGCAACCCATGGGAATTTAAATAACCAAATAGGGCTACCTTTGACAATATTTAATCTTACCGACATGCATGAGTTTCTGATATTAGAAATGGGTACTAATTCTAAAGGTGAAATAGAGAACTTAGCAAAAATTGCGAAGCCTCATTTTGCAACAATAACAAATATCGGAAAGGGTCACACAGAGGGTCTGATAAATAAAAAAAATATTTTTTTTGAAAAATTAAACATAACAAAATATTTTGATGAACAATCTACTTTTTCATTTAATATGGATGATAAATTTATAAATGATTTCTATTCGAAACTTAATTGCAAGAAAATAAGCTATGGGATAATAAATGTGGCAGATGTAACAGCTAAAAATATTAGTGATAATTTTTCTTCTTTTAATCTATGTTATAAAAATTCTAATTATCCTATAAGTCTAAAAGCTCCAGGTTTAAATAATATATACAACTCGCTTTGCTCAGCAACACTAGCAATAGCAGCTAATATTGAAATTGAATTAATTATAAGTGGTATAAATTCATTCCAAGGAATAGAGAATAGGTTTAGGATTACTAATCTTACAAGAGGGAATATTATTATAAATGATACTTACAACGCAAACCCTGATTCAACAGTAAGGGCTATTGAAATGGTAAAAAAAATGTTTCCAGAAAAGAAAAAAATTGCTATTTTAGGTAGCATGTTAGAACTTGGTAAAGAATCAGCATTGGAACATCAAAAAATAAGTGAGCAAATTAAGCTAAATGATTTTGATGAACTTTTTAGCTATGGGGATAACTCTGACGACTATAACAAAAATTTAGACTTGAATACCAAGTTTATAGCTTTAGAGAGTCATTCGGATATTAAAAAACATATAAATTTAAATTCTCTAGATAACACTGTTATTCTAGTTAAAGGATCAAGGGGGATGAAGATGGAGAAGATAATTAATTCTTTAGGATTATAATGTTTTATTATTTGTTTGATTTATTTGTCAATTCCTTTAATTTTCTTAATATTTTTCAATATATTACTCTAAGATCTGCACTTGCGGGAATAGCATCTTTTTTCATAATTATAATTTTGACCCCTAAGTTCATAGATTTCCTGAACGAAAAAAACTATGGTGAAAATATTAGCTCGTATCTTAAAGGACACAAAAAGAAAAAAGGTACACCCAATATGGGTGGTATAGCAATTGGTATCAGTATTTTAATTTCCTCTACCCTATTTGGAAATTTTGAGAATATAAATTTTATAATGGTACTTGGGACTTATATGCTCTTTGCTTTTTCAGGTTTCATAGATGATTTTATTAAACTTAAAAAAGGAAGGGGTCTGTCCATATCCAAAAAAGTATCACTACAAACCCTAATAGCTTTAACTATAATATTTTTCTTCCTTATGAATGTGGAGGGCTTTGTTTATAATGATCAAATTTACAAAAATACTTTTATAGGTCTTCCTTTTACAAAAGAACTTTTTGATCTAGGTTCCATGTATTATTTCTTATGTTTTTTAATAATTTTAGGATCTGCTAATGCTGTTAACTTAACTGATGGACTTGATGGTTTAGCTACAGGATCTTTACTTAGCACTGTTGGGGCAATTGTGTTGCTAACTTACATAGCAGGAAATGCAATCTATACTAATTATCTATATTTGCCATACGTTAAAGATGTAGCGGAAATCAGTATATTGCTTTCTGCAATATTAGGTTCATTGTTAGGGTTTCTATGGTTCAATTCAAATCCTGCGCAAATATTTATGGGGGATGTTGGTTCAATACCGCTTGGGGCAACAATTGGAATAGTATCTATACTTATTAAACAAGAGGTGTTGCTACTGATATCGGGGGGCATTTTTGTTATTGAAGCACTATCAGTAATAATTCAAATATTATCATTCAGGTTTTATAATAAAAGAGTTCTCAGAATGGCTCCATTACATCATCATTTTGAGCAATTAGGTTACTCAGAATCTAAAATTGTTATTAGATTTTGGATAGTATCAATAATATTGGCGTTAATTGCTCTGGCATCATTAAAAATAAGATAGTATGAAAAAAGTATTGATTTATGGAATGGGTAAAACCGGTATAGAGCTAGCGAGGTTTTGTAAGAAGAAATCAATCAGTTTTTTAACTTTCGATGATGATACAAATACTAATAAAGAATTTCTTGAATCTTTATCTCAATGTAATGAAATCATAACAAGCCCAGGAGTAGGTCTTAGAAATAAAAATATCAAGCTGGCTATAAAGAAGAAGGTGAGGATTATAAGTGAGATTGAATTCGCCTCTAGATTCCTTCATAAGCCTATAGTAGCTATCACCGGAACAAATGGAAAAACAACTACAACGCTGCTAACTTATAAGTTATTAAAAAGTGCAAAGTTAGATGTTTTTCTTGGTGGCAATATTGGCACACCCTTAATTAAAGCCATAGAATCCCAAAATAAGTATGACTTCATATTACTGGAGGTTAGCAGTTTTCAATTACAATTCATTGATAAATCTTTTAGTCCATTTATCTCCGCGATGCTAAACATCTCAGAAAATCACTTAGATCATCATGAAGATATGAACGAATATACTTCGTCAAAAAAGAAAATCTTTAAAAATCAAAAGGAAGGTAGCTATGCATTATCAAGCAACTCTAAATTTTTTAATCAAAAATCAAAAGCTAAAAGGATAAGTCCACTAAGGAATAAAGAAATTTATTCGCGGGATAATTATATTACAATTGGTGATATAAAAATTATGAAGAAAGAGCTCAAACTTCTGGGTCCTCACAATATCGAGAATATTCTCTTTTCACTAAATATTTTTTCTTTAATAAAAAAAATAACTTATAAGCAAATAAAAGCTTTAAAGACATTTACATCCCCGCCTCACAGGCTAGAAAAATTAAAAAGCAGTAAATATATAATAAATGACTCTAAATCTACTTCCCCACAAGCAACCGAGGTTGCAATAAAAAGCTTTAGCAATAAAATAGTATTAATAATGGGTGGTAAAGATAAGAAGCTAGACTATGTATCCTTAGCCAAGCTGGTTAAAAGTAAAGTTAAGCGCCTTATACTTTACGGTGAAAATAAATTTGAACTTGCAAAGTTCTTCNATCCTAAGTCCACATATTTAGCAGCAAATTTATTTGAAGCAGTTTCAATAGGACTAAAAGAAGCAAAAAAAGAAAATCCTTTGGTTTTTAGTCCNGGNACATCGAGCTTTGATCAATTTGACTCATATACCCAAAGAGGAGAGACCTTCAAAAAGTATGTTAAAGAACTATCTTGATTCTATAGAACCTAGAATATTATTCCTAATTTCTACAATCNTACTTTCCACTATTGGACTGCTGATGGTATTCAGTTCAAGTTCAATTATAGCAATGGAAAACCATGCAGACTCTTTTTTCTATCTAAAGAGACAGAGTCTTTTTCTTTTTATAGGACTCATTGTGATGATTATTTGTTCTAAATTAAATACAAACTTTTTATCTAAAAACTATAAATTTTTTTATATAATTGGAATAATTCTTTTACTTCTTGTTCTCATTCCTATGCTAGGTAGAAAATCTGGNGGGGCAACAAGGTGGATTCAATTCCTNTCATTCTCTATTCAACCAATAGAAATNGCTAAGTACATGCTACTAATATTTATAGCACAACATCTTAATATTAAGAANGCNAGAATTCGGGAGTTCAAAATTGGNGTAGTTTCTACTTTTCTTCCATGCCTACCATATATACTTCTTCTCCTAATNCAGCCCGACTTTGGGAATACNGTTTTAATCTGCATTACTGTTTTTAGTATGATAATTCTGTCTGGTGCGAAAATAAGTCATATATTGAGCATATNTTTTGTCTTGCTTTCCTCTTTCTTAAGCTTGATTTATNTAGCTCCATACAGAATGAANAGAGTAATGTCATTCTTGAATCCCTATGATGATCCGCAAGGAACTGGATATCAAATAATCCAATCNTTTGTTTCTTTCGCAAAAGGTAAGTTCTTTGGGGTTGGCTTNGGAAATAGCTCTCAAAAACTCTTCTTTCTACCACAGGGCTATAATGACTTTATTTTCTCAATAATTGCTGAAGAGCTAGGTTTTCTTGGTAGNATNNTAATAATAATTCTTTTTGGAATCCTNATATTCAGTGGATTTAGAATGCTTGAAAGAGCAAAAGATTTATTTTCAAGAAATTTAATATCTGGAATAATAATACTTACTTCTTTNCAAATCATAATAAATATCTCAGTAACTGTTGGANTGATGCCAACAAAAGGTGTGCCTCTGCCCTTAATAAGCTATGGAGGTAGTTCGCTAATATTCACCTTATTTGCATTTGGCTTNATATTAGCTTTNGATAAAAGAAGAAATTGAAAAAAATTCTTATTACATTAGGTGCCACAGGTGGCCATATTTTTCCAGCAATATCGCTATTGGAAGCGATAGAGGATTTAAATAAAGGNTTTGATGTTCGGCTTGTTAATACGTCAAANAGTAAAGTANCAATCCCTAATCTAAAAAATAATAATACCNTATACAAAATTAACTCTGTAGGTTTTGTTGGTAAATCNTTNCTCTATAAAATNAAATCATTGNATTCACTTCTTCTTTCTNTAATACAATCAATAAAAATTATGGTTAATTTTAAACCTAATATAATAATAGGGACTGGTGGGTTTGTTTCTTTACCANTAGCACTAAGCGGACTTATTNTAAATAAAAAAATTTATATTGTAGAAGGNAACTCTGTTCCAGGCTTGTCGAACAAGATTATTGCATTNTTTTGTAAAAAAATATTTATTAATTTTGATGAAACTCNAAAATACTTTGNAGAAAANAAGTGCATAAAGTCTGGATTCCCTATAAGAAAATTAAAAATNAANAATGAACTCAATAAGGACGTAGATGTTCTTATACTTGGTGGAAGCCAGGGCTCTAAAATATTGAACAATAAAATCNNCGATTCTGTTTACCGCTTGNTACAAAAANTTGNAAAAACCCAAGNTAGGATTGCTAANTTTAAAATTATTCATCAATGTGGTCTGGGAAATAAAGTAAAAATAGAGAGCCTTTATTCAGATATCAAAAAAGAATTTCCTTTTTTCGAATTTCAAGTTTATGAATTTATCAACAATATTGAGGTGTATTACCAGAGATCCAAAATATTGATATCTAGGGCTGGTGCTAGCACTATAGCTGAAAGCTTACATTTTAATATTTTATCGATATATGTACCAATCAAAAACTCATCCGGTAATCATCAATACTTAAATGCCGAGGAGATTTCAAAAAAAGANCTTGGTTTTATGTCTTTAGAGGAAGAATCATCAGAATTATTTATAATTAAAATCTATAACNTCTTATACAATCAAAGCANCAGGANCACCATNCAAANCGCTATGATAAGAAATNCNAAAGTTTACAATTCGGATTCAGCTAAAAATATAATTAAAGGCATTTTAGAAGATGATAGATAAGNAAGTAATTAAAAATGTTCACTTTGTTGGNATAGGGGGAATAGGAATGAGNTCCTTAGCCNTATTTCTTNGCTCCAAGAAAGTTGTCGTATCAGGTTCTGATATAGGGNGATCTCCTATAATTAAGAAGCTAAAAACATTGGGTTGTAAAATTGACCATGTTCACATGGCTGAAAATATTAAAGACCCTGACTTAGTTGTTTACTCTTCAGCGATAAAAAAGAATAATCCNGAGCTTATTAGNGCAAAGAAAAAAGGGATTNGCCTTTTAACCCGGGGNGAGGCGNTAGGATTATTTACNNATAAAATGAAAAACATNACCATAACAGGGTGTCACGGAAAGAGTACAACTTCCTCAATTTCTCATTGTATTATTAAGAANTCTAATATAGATCTTACAGCTTTTATTGGTGCTGAAGATAGANTTTTAGGATCGAACTTCTACCTAGGTAATTCTAAGTTTTGTTTAATCGAGGGAGATGAAAGTGACAATAGTTTTAATAAAATTAATTCTCACATATCANTTATAACAAATATAGATAATGATCATTTAGATTTCTATGGATCAGAAAAAAAATTAATTTCTGCATTTAAGAAGTTTATTATCAATACGAAAACTAAATGTATAGCAAATAATGACTCTCCTATTCTTGCGAAGCTATTAAAATCATTTTCATCTAAAAAAATTATACAATTNGGTCAAGGCTTAAATCTTAACAATGANTATTCTTTTGATATAATAAAAAATAAATTTTCTTCTATTAAATTATTTAAGAAACAAAAGATNATAGGAAAAATATCATCTAAGCTATATGGGGATTACAATGCATACAATTTGGCAGCTGGATCNATACTAGCACTAGAGCTAGGAATAACCNTTGATAAAATTCAAGAAAATAGTTTGAAATGCAAAGCNCCAATNAGAAGGTTTGAATCAATTATAAACAATAAGAANGTTAGNATAATAGATGATTACGCACATCACCCAACTGCAATCAAAGCTNTNAGGGAGAATATTAATAAGAATTTTTTGAAAAATGAAGTAATTTTAGTATTTCAACCTCATAGGTTTACAAGAACCAGTATGCTTTTAGAAGACTTTGTNGAAGAGCTATCAAGNTGGAAGAACCTTTACTTAGTAAACATATATTCTGCATTNGAAAAAAATAATGTTNATGNNAACAAATTATTTGATAAAATAAAAAAAAGGAACGCTAAGGCTCAATTTTTTGAAAATAATGAGATTNTAATAGATAAGATTATATCCAAGCTTAAATATAAAAAATATACTATTATTACTATGGGAGCAGGTGATATCCGTGAAGTTGGAATCAAACTCAAAAAAAGAATTTAACTTGTTAACAAATTTTCTTAATAAAAGAAATATTAAATATTTCTCCAACTATAATATGAGCGAATATGCATCATGGCGGGTAGGNGCAGTGACACCATTGATTGTTTACCCAAAAAATTTAGATGAATTTGTANNCNTAATCAAAGAAACNAAAAAAAGAAAAATNAGATTTTATTTATCAGGTAATGGGTCAAATAGCCTTTTCGTTAAACTNTCAAANACAATTATCATAAGTACGAAGAAGTTAAANAAAATTAAATTTTTAGNAGATGGAGAAGTTATNGTTGAGTCCGGAGCNTCNTTAAGTCTAGTTTTAAACAGANCTCTNAAGAANGGTCTTGTGGGATTTGAATTTTCTACTGGAATTCCTGGAACAATTGGTGGAGCTCTNATTACAAATGCCGGAGCAAATGGAGGNACTATATCCGAATGCCTAGAGTCAGTTTTTTTTCTTAAAAATAATAAGGAAATCGAAATACAAAAAGATTCTTTGGGTTTTGGCTACAGAAAGAGCTCAATTANAAGAAAAGATATTNTTACAAGAGCTAAATTCAAGTTAAAACTTGGAGACATAAATANAACTAAACAAAATATAAAGAAATATATTAAGCATAGAAATGATACACAACCGGTTGAATACCCCAGCGCTGGAAGCGTCTTTATGAATATGGATAATGCAAAAGCAGGAAGGATAATAGAAGANTTNGGNCTTAANGGGCTCTCTATAGGGGGGGCAAAAGTTTCNGAACTNCATGCGAATTATATAATCAATACNGGTAGTGCAAAGATTCAAGACATTAAANCATTAATTGAGAAAATACAGAAAATTAGTAAAACAAAAGAAGGGATTCTTNTATCTACAGAAGTAAAGATAATAAATGAATGATGAAGAAAATATTAGTACTTTTNTTNACTGTCATTGCTNTATTTATTTATTNTCCAATTTTTTGCTTTGTAAAAGAAATTAAAGTTGAAGGAAATACTATAGTATCTGTAGATGAGATAAAAAAGACTTCAGAGCTAAAAGGCAAACTTCTGGCATTTCACAATAAAAAATCGNCAAAAGAAAAGATTTTAAATATCAAATTGGTTCACAAAGTTTCGTTCAAACAACTTTCACTAACAAAAGTTAAGATAGAAATTGTGGANAAAAGAATTTTAATGTTTGGCAATATAGGTAGCATTTCAGGATACATTGATGAGGATTTAAATCTGATAAGAAANATAGGAGAATATATANCNGAAAGTTATCCAATACTTTCNGTAANATCAATAACGGATATTAACAANGGTGTTTCTTTGTTCAAATTGCTAATACAGAATCAAGTTTTAAGCCCTGATAATNTCTCGGAAATTTTACTAGATGAGATTATAGGTGCCACANTATTTATGACGGATGGTACAGAAATATATCTAGGTAAAGGTAAATTTGAGGAAAAAATAAATAATTTATCNTTAATATTGGAAGATGGNAAAAGAAAAGAAATGAAAGAATCTTATATTGATNTAAGTAATATTAAGAAGGGTGTTGTAAAATATAATCTTTAGGATTATAATCGACATAAATGGCAGATAGTAATGTAATTGTTGGACTTGATATTGGAACAACAAAAATCTTATGTTTAGTAGCTGAAGTCAGNGCCCCTGGCGATGTAGAAATTATTGGAGTTAGCTCTTACCCCTCTAAGGGTTTGCAAAGAGGAATAGTACTTAATATTGACGCTACAGTTGATTCAATAAGACAAGCTATTGAAGACGCTGAAAAAATGGCAGGAACTGAAATTACAAGTGTGATTGTGGGAATTGCCGGNGGTCACATTAGAAGTCTTAATGGTCATGGGATGATAACCCTAAGAAATAGAGAAGTTACAAAGAGGGACTTAGATAGAGTCATTGAATCAGCAACNGCAGGCGCACAGCCCGCGGACAGAGAAGTTATACATGTAATGCCTCAAGAATTNATAGTTGATGGTGAAAGAAAGATNAAAGACCCTGTTGGGCTTTACGGAGTAAAGCTNGAAGCTAAGATTCATATGGTTACCGCACAAGTTACTCAAGCTAAGAATCTNGTAAAATGTGTTCATAATTCTGGTGTTGATGTTCAATCTTTAGTTCTAGAGCAAATTGCATCTAGCGAAGCAGTTTTGACTGCTGATGAAAGAGATGTCGGAGTTGTCCTACTAGATTGTGGTGGAGGTACAACTGATATAGCAGTATTTTCAGATGGGGCTATTAAATATACTAGCAATATAACTATTGGGGGAGACTTCCTCGATAACGATATTTCATTTGGGTTAGGCGCTTCTAAGCAAGTGGCCAAAGAAATTAAAGAAAGGTATGGAATTGCTTCAGCTGATCTTGTTGATGGTGACGATGAAATTAAAATTGATAAGATCGCGGGTACAGGTAGAAAGAAAATTAGTCAACTCGAGCTTGCTAATATTGTTGAACCTAGGCTTGAAGAAATATTTACAATGGCAAGAAGAGAGATAATGAGGTCTGGCTACCATGATATGCTGCCTGCAGGTTGTGTTATAACTGGAGGCTCAATGGCCATTAAAGGTGCAGATTATTTAGCTCAGAAAATACTCAACATGCCTGTCAGACTAGGAGTTCCTAACCAGATCACAGGTCTAGAGGAACTTGTTTCAAAGCCAGAATGTGCCACAGGAGTCGGTCTCTTAATCTGGGGATCAAACAATCAGGAAGCGGCAAAAAGTTCTAAAATCAGAATTCGAGAAGCTCAGGTCTTTAAAAAAGTCTTCAGCTCCATGAAAACCTGGTTTGCTGATCTTTTCTAAATAGTGCTTTTTCTATTATTTTGTTATATAATACTAAATATAGTAGTTATTCTTAGTTAATATACTACATATTGTAATTAATAAGGGAGTCGATATGCCAACTTTTGAATTTTCCGGTGAAATTGCAGGGGCACCTAAGGAAGATCTTTTCGATAGCTTAGGAGCAAAAATTAAAGTTATAGGGGTTGGTGGTGCAGGCGGAAATGCCGTCAACAGTATGATCAATGATAAAATTGAAGGTGTTGAGTTCATAGCTGTGAATTCAGATTTTCAAGATTTACAAAAGTCACAAGCAAAACGTGTCATTCAGATAGGGAAGAATATAGCAAAAGGACTAGGTGTCGGTGGAAACCCCGAGCTTGGAAATGAATGCGCTAAAGCAGACCAGAATGAAATAACAGAAGCTCTACAAGGTTCTGACATGGTCTTCATAACCGCAGGAATGGGTGGTGGAACCGGAACAGGAGCATCTCCTGTTGTGGCAAAACTTGCAAAAGATGCCGGCGCACTAACTGTAGCAATAGTAACAAAACCATTCACTTTTGAAGCAAATAGAAGAATATCGCAAGCGGATCTTGGTATTCAAGAACTTGCAAAAGCAGTTGATTCCCTAATTGTTATTCCAAACGATAAATTAAATGAAGTGCAACAGATTTCAGGAATCCTAGATTCTTTTAGAGCAGCTGATGATGTTCTAACAAATGCGGTAAGAGGTATTGCAGATATTATTGTTGGCTCTGGGTTTATTAACGTTGACTTTGCTGACGTTAAAAAAATTATGAAAGAAAGTGGTGGTAAAGCTTTAATGGGTACTGGTGAAGGTGAAGGTACTTCAAGGGCTATAGAGGCTGCCGAAAATGCTATCACAAGCCCATTGTTGGAAGACATATCTATCGAAGGGGCTACTGGAATACTTATAAATGTTTCAGCTTCTAGCAATTTTACAATTGATGAACTTAACGAAGCATGTAATCATATAAAATCTAAGGCTAACCCGAGCGTAGAATTAATATTTGGTCTTGTTGTTAATGAAGTTTTAGGTGATAAAGTGAAGATAACAGTTATAGCAACTGGTATTGACGGAAACTCCAGGCCTATAGATGCTCCTACTCAAATAGTTGAAGAAGTTGAGAACAAAGATCAAATCAGCTTAGACCTTGATGATGAAATTTCAGGTTTGACAAATAATGATGATGAAGACTCGGTGCCCGACAAAATTGATGAATTGCATCCACTGGGAGACGATGAGCACTTTGAAATCCCTGCTTTTATTAGAAAACCTAAAAAGTAATATTTAAATCCCTGAAACTTTTTTGGCTTCGTACCAAAGGGATTCTAAATCGTACTTGACTCTAGTTTCTGAGTGAAAAATATGGACTATTAAATCTCCTGTATCAATAATAATCCAACGATTATCTGTAAGCCCGTCAATTTTGGCTTTTAATTTAAATTTCTTCTTTACTTCTCTTACTAAATTCTCAGCTAACGACTTAACAGCCCGCTCAGAATCAGCACTAGCAATAATAAAATAGTCAGCAATAGATGATACAGATTGAATGTCTAATACTAAGATATCCTCTGCTTTTCTAGTATCCAAAGAAGAGCAAATATGTTTTATGAGATTTTTTGTATCCACTATCTATAAAGTCCTTTCTCTAAAATAAAGTTCAAAACTCTTGGCGTAAGAAATTGCTCAACCTCATCTACTGCACCTAAAGATACCATTTTCTGGATTATAGATGAAGAAATATCGAATTTCTTAATTAAATCATAAAAAATTAATTCTTTATCATTATTCGATTTAAAGATATGAGCCCTATTTCCGCTATCTAATTTACTATAATGAATATTCTTATCTATATAATCTTCTATGTTTATGTTGTAGTTATCTCTAAGAGCTATTATCAAATTAATCTTATCTTTTATTTCATCTGAGTTCTTCCAATTTGGAAACTGTAAAAACTGGTCGCTACCAAGTATTAAATATAATTCATTATTAAGATTATCTTCAGTAAGGACTTTAAGGGTTTCATAAGTAGTATAATCTTTATTAGGGTCAGATTCTAAAGTACTTATTTCACAATTCCATTTGTCATCTATCGCTAAATTAATCATCTTAGAGATTAAATCAAAACTTACTTCTTTATTTTCTTTATAGTAAGGATTCATGTTTGGAACGACTAATACTTTTTCCAATTCAAACCTAGTTAACACTTCCTCTATCAAAGATAAATGTCCAACATGTACAGGATTAAAACAACCACCAAACACTCCAACTCTCATCTCTTAAAAACCATCATAGTTGAATTTCCAATTTTTTTAATTTTAGTACTATTCTTTTTTAATTTATATTCCCTATCTAAACTGTGTCCAAGATTTAGGCCTGAATTTCCGATAAAGATAGATGAATAATATAGAACAAGTTCGTCATATGAATTCGATTTTAAAAAGGAGCTAAAAATTGATCCTCCACCTTCAACCATAACAGTTTGCAAATTATTCTTCACAAGACTTTTTAGAACCATTCTAGGCTCAAGTTTATTCAATTTAATAATTGTACATCCAAGTTTCTTGAGTTTGACAGATTTTTTACTATCTTCATCCAGCTTGGTGAATATAATAGGATCATTTTTTAGCTTTATTATTTTACTATCCAAAGGAGTTCTTAGTAAAGAATCTAAGACTATAGGTCTAGGCTGTTTTAAGCTCTTGGAGCCCAACCCTCTATATGTAAGTTTAGGATTGTCGGCCAGTATAGTTTCAACACCGACTAATATTGAATCATAATTAGCACGTAGATTGTTTGAATGCCTTAATTGCTTTAAATCACCAATTAAACTTGAACTAGATTTATCATTGAATATCATTCCATCCAAAGACATACAGATCTTTAAAGTTACATAAGGAAGTTTTTTTTCTGTTATTTTTAAAAATCCTCGATTTAGTTCATCGTTATTCTTCTGATTATCAATAAAAACTGTCTTAATATTGCTACTTTTAAGCTTTGCTATCCCCCTACCTTTAACTTTAGGATTCATATCTATAGAGCCATAATAAACTTCTTTGATACCTTTACTTATTATAATATTTGTACATGGGGGGGTCTTTTTATTATTATGACAACATGGCTCTAAGGAGGTAATTAAAGTAGCGCCGTTTACACTAATACCTCTGGATTCTGCATCTTGAATCGCATTTACTTCTGCATGAGGACCACCATATTCCCGATGAAAACCCTTACCAATGATTTCATTAGATTTTAAAAGAATTGCTCCAACCATTGGATTTAAACCTGTGAGAGTTCTACCCTTCTTTGCAAGAACAAATGCCTGCTTCATTAAATCTTTTTCTTTCATGATAATTAATTCAACCCCAAAAGTGCCTTGGAAAAACCTTCCGAATCAAATGGTATCAAGTCTTCAACTCTTTCACCGATGCCAATCATCTTTATTGGCAGATTATAATCATAAGAAGCAGATATTGCGAAGCCAGCCTTTGATGTACTATCCAATTTAGTAATAACAATCCCTGTAATATCAACATTAGATTTAAACTTTTCTATTTGCGATAATGCATTCTGCCCTGANGTTCCNTCCAAGACTAAAAGGTTCTCTGATAAAGTCACATGACTTTGTTTTTCTATTACCTTTTGAATTTTTGANAACTCATTCATTAGGTCCTCGTTATTNCCTAGCCTTCCTGCTGTATCNACTATTACAACCTCAGAACCTATACTTTTTGCTCTCACGATAGAAGAAAAGACTACNCTACCTGGATCTTTGTCTTCNCTAGAATGAAAATCAACATTAACCCTTTTAGACCAAACNTCCAACTGTTCTATTGCTGCAGCACGAAAAGTATCCCCNGCAACTATCATCACTTTTTTTTCTTTAGAGATAATATTGGCAAGCTTCCCAATAGTAGTAGTTTTTCCACTNCCATTTACNCCGCTTACCATAATTACTGAGATATTTTTTGAATCTAAATTTATTGATGAATTATCCATTGCAAGCATTAGTTGAATTTCTTTNTGAAGAAGACCAAGATACAGNTCTTTGTTTACTTCTTTCTCNGTCTCATACTCTTTNATTTTATCTTTAAAGTTGGAGATTATTCTTTCTGAAGACTTATANCTTACATCTGCNAGTATTAAAGACTCTCTCAAATCATCTAAAACTTTNTCGTCAATTTTAATTTTTGACTTAAAAACCTTTACAATAGACGATGTGAGTGTNTCACTCGTTTTAGTTAATTTTTCTTTAACTGACTTAAAAAAAGNNATAGTTTTTTCAAACATATAATTTTATTNTGTACCAAATAAAATAATTATCAATTATATAACAACTTTATGTTCAAATATTATTTAATTGTTTATAATTATCNAGANCCTAATGAAAAACGATTTTGTGCANTTACACCTTCATTCTCAATATTCATTGCTTGACGGGGCAATTAAGTTTGATGAATTATTCCAAGAAGTATCCAAGCAAGGAATGTCTGCTGTNGCGCTTACTGACCATGGGAATCTTTTTGGTGCTTATGACTTTTATAAANTAGGAAAAAAAAATAATATCAAGCCTATTGTTGGATGTGAGNTATATATAACCAAAGATAGGACCAAAAAAACTCCTGAAAACAATAAAACTCATCACNTAACTGTTTTATGTATGAATCTTAAAGGATACGAAAATCTTTGCTCTTTAGTTTCAATGGGTCACCTTGAAGGTTTTTACAGAAAACCAAGAATTGATCGTGAACTTTTATTTGAAAAAAGTGAAGGTCTGATTGTTTTAAGTGGATGTTTAAATAGCGAAGTTTGTCATAATATTCTAAAAGGAAAAAAAGATGAGGCTCTTAANATAGCCAGCGAGTATAAGAATGCNTTAGGNGATAGATATTTNCTTGAGATACAAGGAACCTTGCTNAAAGAGCAAATAAGAGTTAATTCAACCTTGAGAGATATTGCTAGAAAGCTCAATATACCTGTTGTTGCCACGAATGATTGTCACTACCTTACAAANGATTGTTTCGATTCACATGANGCNTTACTTTGTATACANACAAACTCTTTNGTCAAAGAAGAGAAGAGATTTAGATTCAGTGGAAATGAATTTTATCTTAAGTCTAGAGAAGAAATGATGCTNGCAGTTGATAACTACGAAGAATCNCTAGAGAATTCTTTNCTTATAGCAGAGAGATGTAACCTGGAGTTCAATCAGNCTGATTACAGATTGCCAAAAATTGATANTGGTAAAATCTTATCCAATGAAAANTTTGAATCTTTANTTGAAGAGTCTTTNGATACTAAAGCCTCAGANGGTCTTATACNTAACTCAGAAATNAGNGAATATAAAAAAAGAATAGAGCATGAAATAAATATTATTAAGAATATGGGCTTTGAAGGATACTTCCTTGTAGTNTCAGATTTTATCAAATTTGCAAAATCATCCAATATTCCAGTAGGGCCTGGAAGAGGAAGTGCGGCAGGGAGCCTGATAGCTTATCTTTTAGATATAACAGAAGTTGACCCTATACGACATGGCTTAATATTCGAAAGATTCCTAAACCCTGAAAGAATATCAATGCCTGACATNGATATAGATTTTTGTGGTGAAGGGAGAGANGAAGTAATCAAATATGTAACGCAAAAATATGGCAAAGATAAAGTTGCACAAATAGGCACATTTGGAACCATGTCATCAAAGGCTGTNATTAAAGATGTGGGCAGGGTTCTGGGATTTAATTTTGGCGATGTAAATAAAATTACAAATCTAATTCCTTCTTTTAGAGGTAAGGTTTACAGCCTNGATGAGTGCTATAAAAAAATCAAAGAATTTAAAACTCTTATAAACTCAACGCCNCAATTCACAGAACTTTATAAATTAGGAGTAAAACTCGAGAATTCAGTTAGACATTCCTCNACCCACGCTGCAGGTGTAGTAATTTCAGATGAATCTTTAGATAAAATGATTCCNTTATATAAAGGTTCGCGCGGTGAAACGGTAACTCAATACGATATGAATGCAGTTGAAGACCTAGGTTTTGTTAAATTTGATTTTCTNGGTCTTAAAACCTTAACTGTAATAAAGAAAACCAAGGAATTTATTAGAAAAAAATCGATAAATATAGATGAAAAGTTAAAAAGGGCTNATTTAAATGATAGTAAAATTTTTAATTTACTTTCTANAGGATTAACTCGTGGAATATTTCAAATTGAATCTAGTGGNATGAAAGATGTATTGCAAAATCTAAAGGCTGACAAGTTCGATGACCTTGTAGCCCTCTTGGCACTCTATAGACCAGGGCCTTTGGATAGTGGCATGGTAGATGACTATATTTTAAGAAAGAATGGNAAGAGAAATGTTGACTATCCAACACCGGAATTAAAAGAAATACTCAAGGAAACTCACGGTCTTTTTGTTTACCAAGAGCAAATTATGCAAACTGCNTCTATTTTGGCTAATTTTTCTCTAGGTGATGCCGACTTATTAAGAAGAGCAATGGGGAAAAAGAAAGCTTCAGAGATGTTGGCACAAAAACAAAAATTTATGGATGGTNCTGAAAAGAATNAAATCCCCCANAAAATTGCTGTAGATATCTTTGACACNATGGAAAAATTTGCNGAGTACTCNTTTAATAAAAGTCATAGTACNGCATATGCTTATATAACTTTCCAAACTGCTTTTTTAAAAACNTACTTCCCTTGTGAATTTATGTCTTCATTAATGTCATCAGAAATAAATCTATCGGAAAAGATAGTTTCAAATATACGAGAATGTAAAGAAATGGATATAGAAGTACTTCCCCCAAACATTAATGAGAGCGGGTCTGGGTTTACTCCATTAAAAGGATCAATTCGCTTTGGACTTAATGCAATTAAAAATATTGGGACTAATATTGTCAATAACATTATTAAAACTAGAAATGAGTTGGGAGGCTTCTCTAATTTGTTTCAATTCTTATCATTAATGGATTCAAGAAAAATGAACAAGAAATCTTTAGAGAGTTTAATTATGTCGGGGGCACTTGATTGCTTTAATCATTCAAGGTCAACTTTATTCGACAATCTAGATGTTCTTCTTAGCTATGTAGGTCAAAGAAGTAAGTCTAATGATACAAACCAAGAAACTCTATTTTCCATAGAAGAAACAATTACCGAACCTAATCTTGTAGTGAAAGAAGAGTGGTCAGACTTTGATATTAGTAAGTACGAAATCGAGACCCTAGGTTATTCTATCAAATTAAAACCACTAGATATTGTGAAAGATAAGCTGTCAAAAATCTCCTATCAAACTATCGATANAATTAAAAGTTACCAAAATAAAAAAATTGTTACTNTAGCTGCATTTATAACTTCAATTGAAATTAAAACATCTAAAANAAATTCTAGTAAATATGCTTTAATAAATCTAGAAGATTCAACTAANATTATTGAAGCTATCATTTTTAGTGGGGAGCTTGAGNGNCATGAATCCAAATTGCAAGTTGGGGCNCCTATACTTATAACCGGTTCGGTNGAACGAGATGATGAGANCTTTAAATTGATTATTAATTCCTANAACGAAGTAGATTCAGTAAGATTAATATCNGATATTTCTATTCCTGTTGCAATTAANCTAGAGAAAGATNTGANCAANAAAGAAACAGAAAACTTAAAGAACCTTTTTGCTAAGTTTCCAGGTAGCAGTCCAATTGAGATTTTTTANACATATAATGGGCTAAAAGCTAATATCTCAATAAGTGGAATTACTGTTGATAATTCTGAGGAATTCCAGAAGGAGCTTTTAGAAACTATTNGCCCCAATTAATCTTTGGTGNNTATTTTTTGAATTATTTTNNTAACTTCACNTGGCTCACTAGTAGAGANAAAAATTTCCTGATTAGAATTTCCTGATGTTGCGTTCAATTTACANCCTACNAGAATATCTCCCATTCCTTGATACATCTCTCTACCATAAGTAACCTTNAAAGTTTCNCCCTTNCCCCTTCCNACTTTAATCACACCNGGGGTTATCAACTTAACCNCGGATATAGGCTCCAAATATTTTTCNAGNAAAGCATCNAGATTTTTTATTCTTGCATGTTTCGTCATAATCTTGCCTTTTCTATGTTTCTTTATAGCCATTTAATGGAGCACCCAACNGGAAAAGTATCTCTTGGAGTATATCTAGGATTTTTNATTGCATCTTCTAGGTAACAATTCTTAACTTTATTCTCATCTTCCCAATTATCATCAAGCTTACCTTTATATATTAATATCTTATCTTTGTTAAACAAAAAAAANTGNGGTGTATGTGATGCATTNTAAATTTTTGCAACCTNTTGATATAAATCCCTCACATATATAAAATTAAAATTATTATCTCTACTTCTTTCTTTCATTTTTTCAAAACTATCTTCCGGATATTTTGTATCATCATTAGAGTTTATTCCAATAAATTGAACAATGTCACGATAAGACTTCTGGAGTTTAACTATCCTTTTTTCATAGGCATGAACATAAGGACAATGGTTGCATGTAAAAAAAATTACAATCTTTTTTTTATTACTAACATCAACAGAATTAAAATATNAATCATTAACTCCCANTAAACTAAAATCTATCAATTTGTCTCCTAGGTNCANCTAACTACCCTCCAAGTCATGAATAAAGACCTTCTTTCTAAAGCCTGAATCAAATTGAACTAGAACTACATCCTCNATAGANTCATCATCATTGTAAACTATANATCCTGTTCCAAATCTATAATGAAAAACTTTCTTTTCCTCATTGCTACTACTGCCACTATTAGTNGANATGCCATCAAGTCTTAAAATATTTTCTGAATTTGCTATTTCTTCAACGAATCTAGATTTACCTGAAGGGATAATTTGCCCAAAGACTTTTCTAAAATTTGCATAGGAAAGATGTANTTTCTTGATTGCTCTAGTAATTGCTACGTAACAAAGTCTTCTTTCTTCTTCAATTTCATTTTCATTATCATGAGTCCTAGAATGTGGAACAATTTGGTCCTCAATTCCAACAAAGAAGACACATGGAAATTCTAAACCTTTAGCTAGGTGAATTGTCATCAGAGTTATAGACTCTGATGATGAGTCCAGCCCATCAACAGANGAAGAAATAGATAACGAATTAAGAAACTCNGACAGANTATTTTCATTTATNTTTTCCTCATAATCACTTATTACATTTATAAATTCAGAAATATTTTCAACTCTATCCTCATCCTTCAGGTGATCTTGGTATTGTAAATCAATCAGAAATTGTTCTGTACATTCAGAAATAATTCCACCATTTTCCAAACTTACAGAGAAAGTATCAATTGCAGTAATTAATTTCAACACTAGTACTTCAGACTTCTTACTAAAAATCTTATGATCCACACCAACATACAGCAGATCGAGATAGCTTACATCTTCTTTCTTGAGATTCATTAACTTTTGTAATGTTTTTGCTCCTATTCCTCGGGCCGGAGTATTTATTATTCTATTGAAGGCTATCCCGTCTTCTGGATTTACTATTAGACGCAAATAACAAACTAAATCTTTAATTTCTGCTCTATCGTAAAAGCTAATATTGCCAAATATTTTGTACTGAATTTTTTTCTTTCTTAATTGATCCTCTAAAACCCTGGACTGTGCATTTGTTCTATAAAAGATTGCGACATCACTTAACTTATAATCTCCACTGTATTCTTTTATTTTATTAGCTACATATTCTGCCTCTTCAATATCACTTCTCTGGCTAGTAAGCTCTACCAAGTCTCCCTTTGGATTACTAGTCCAAAGATTCTTCTCCATCTTCTTTTTATTGTTCGAAATGAGATTGTTTGCAACATCAAGTATCTGGGGTGTTGATCGATAATTTTGTTCCAACTTATATATTACAGTTTTCGGAAATAACGTTTCAAAATTTAATATTGTATCAACAGAAGCTCCCCTCCATCCATAAATAAGTTGATTATCATCTCCAACAACAAACAAATTGTCTTCTGAATTAAGTAGAAGCTTGATTAGCTTAAACTGAATATCGTTTGTATCTTGGTACTCATCAACCAATATATATTGAAAAGTTTTTCTCAAATAATTTTTTACTTTTTCACTCTTTAGAATTAGCTCGTAACAATTCAAAATAAGATCACCAAAATCCATAGCATTATTTTCTTTTAATCTTTTCTGATAAGTGTCAATAATTTTCTTTCGATTTTTATCTTCAATGACCCAATCACCATATGGAGTCGAGTTCTTAAGTCCATCAATAATTGTTTTTATTAGTGCAGGAGGATATTGGTCTAGATCTAAATCCAAAGATTTGATTGTATCTTTTAATAAACGAGTTTGATCACTACTGTCATAAATTGTAAAGCCTTTCTTGTAATCAGGATTCAATTCATTAATGAATATTCTTAAAATCTTGTAAGAAATAGAATGAAAGGTTCCCATCCATGGAAAAAGATTATCAGCGCCTAGCATATTGGATAATCTGTCCCTAATCTCATCAGCTGCCTTATTAGTAAAAGTAAGAGCTAAAATTTGCTCGCTCCCAGCGATCTGAGATTGAACCAAGTTTAAAATACGGAGGGTTAGAATCCTGGTCTTACCAGAACCAGCGCCGGCAAGAACTAAAGCTGGTCCATTAATATGATTTGCAGCTTTTAGCTGGTTGGGGTTTAAATTATATTTATCTAAAATGTTCAATTTTCTACTTCATTAATTAAAATGGTCTATAATCTTAATAATAATATCTTGACAAAGCAAGTAACATGCTTATCTTCTATATATCTAATAACTATACAGTAAAATAAGGAGGGGATTTTACATGAATATCAAACCTTTATACGACAGGGTTTTAGTTAAAGTTAACAGTCCCGAATCAACGACAAAGGGTGGAATAATAATCCCTGAAAGTACTACTCAGGAAAAGTCACAGGAAGGTACAGTTGCAGCAGTTGGAACCGGAAAACTTCTTGATGACGGTACTATAATGCCGCTTGATGTCAAAGAGGGAGATGCCGTTCTATTCAACAAATACGGGGGAATGGAGCTTTCACTAGCTGATGGCGAATATGTTTTTTTAACACAAAATGAAATTTTAGGAATTATTGAATAACTTAGGAGGTTAAATTAAATGAGTGCAAAAGATATTTTATTTGGAAGAGAAGCCCAATCTTTAGTAAAAGAAGGGGTAGACAAGCTTGCTAATGCTGTAAAAGCGACTCTTGGACCAAGAGGTAGAAATGTTTTAATAGAAAAAACATTTGGTGCCCCTGTGGTAACAAAAGATGGAGTTACTGTAGCAAAAGAAATAGAGCTTGAAGATAAATTTGAGAACATGGGAGCTCAGATGGTTAAGGAAGTTGCTTCTAAAACCAATGATGTTGCTGGTGACGGTACAACAACTGCTACTGTTTTAGCTCAAGCTATTTACCGTGAGGGAATTAAGCTAACTGCAGCAGGACATGACCCTATGAAACTTAAAAGAGGAATTGATAAAGCGGTTCAAGCTGTTATCGATGAAATAAGAAAAGTATCAAAACCTGTTAAGGGTAAAGATGAAATTGCATCAGTTGCAACAATTTCTGCTAATGGTGAAGGTGAAATCGGACAAATCATCTCTGATGCCATGGAAAAAGTTGGTAAAGATGGTGTAATAACTGTTGAAGAAGGAAGAAGCCTGGAAACAGAGCTTAATATAGTAGAGGGTATGCAGTTTGATAGAGGCTATTTAAGTCCTTATTTAGTTACTGAGCCTGAAAGAATGACTGTTGAGCTAGAAGATCCGTACATCTTTATGTATCAGAAAAAAATAGCAAACATGAAAGATTTAGTTCCATTATTAGAAGAGGTTGCAAAAACTTCAAGACCCGTACTTATAATGGCTGAGGATATTGAAGGAGAAGCGTTGGCAACTCTTGTAGTTAACAAAATGCGTGGAACCTTAAAAGTTGCAGCTGTTAAGGCCCCTGGTTTTGGAGATAGAAGAGGCGATATGCTTGAAGATATTGCTGTTCTTACTGGTGGTACTGTTATTGTTGAAGAAGCTGGAATGTCACTTGAGGCTGCAAACCTTCAACATTGTGGTTCTGCAAAAAGAGTTGTAATAGACAAAGATAATACAACTATAGTTGGCGGTTCAGGTAAAAAAGCAGAAATAAGTTCTAGAATTAATCAGATAAAAGCACAGATTCAAGATGCATCTGGTGAATATGATAGAGAAAAACTTCAGGAAAGATTGGCTAAATTAGCAGGCGGGGTATCTGTGATACTTGTAGGTGCTGCAACTGAAGCTGAAATGAAAGAAAAGAAAGCAAGAGTTGAAGATGCTCTAAATGCTACACGAGCTGCAGTGGATGAAGGAATAGTCCCTGGAGGCGGGGTAGCGTTAGTAAGAGCAATAAAAGGTCTTGATAAATTTAGCACTGGTGACGACGAAGAAGATGCTGGTGTTAACATTATTAGAAGAGCTCTTGAAGAACCAATTAGAGAAATCGCTCAGAATGCTGGCGCTGATGGATCTATTGTTGTTGAAAAAATTAAAGAATCAAAAGGTTCCTTTGGTTTCAATGCGGCTACGCTTGAATATTGTGATATGTTAGCTGCAGGAATCGTAGATCCTGCAAAAGTAACAAGGTCTGCAATTCAAAACGCTGGTAGTGTATCAGCTCTGCTTCTTACAACTGAAGCATTAATTGTTGAAAAACCTGGTGCTGATGAAGGACCTGCTGGTGGCGGTGGCGGAATGCCTGGCGGACCTATGGGAATGGGCGGAATGCCTGGAATGATGTAATAATCATTTTAAGAAATAAAAAAAAGGGGCTTCAAGCCCCTTTTTTTTTGTCTCCTAGGGTATCTATGACTTTAGTGTGAAAAGAATATTCCAGATTAAAGACCTCTTTCGTACATAATATTAATTCAGTAATATCAGATTCAAGNNTTTTTTGTCCAATACGTTTTAACAAGAGACCTATATAATTCCACTTATCGCCAATAAGATCCATACTCTTTGCTAGTTTTAGCCCTCTAATTTTTGGTGATTTACTTTCAGCTATAGTTAAAAAATCTTTATATATCCATCGAAAACCTGCACCTTTAGAGCCACGTTTTACTATAATTTGATAAGCAAATTTAAAAGTGCTTGCAGAATCGTTTAAAGATTCCCATCGATACAAATTATTCGCCCATTCTAAAATCATGAAAATTGAACTTATGCCTCTTTCTGAAGTTTGTCCGTTTATGTAGTTGTATGAATTTTGTAGAATTGATTTTTCTATTTTTCCCTTAAGGTTTTTAAATGCGGTAAATGACTTAACCTTAAAGTGATTATATGAAAGGGGGTAAGGCTCTGCTTTTGAGGAACGAGCATAGTTCATATCCCGAAAAGTTACTTCTTGAATATCTTGAAAATTTGTATCAGAAACATAAAATAACTTTTTCTTTTCATCTACACCAATACAAACAATAACGTGACCTGGGAAGTTAATATGAGAATTATAATAATGTAGAAAAAATAAATCTGTTTGTAAAAAGACAGGGTATCCATTCTTAATATCTTTAATAAGTTTGTCTTGTGCTTTGCTAGCGCTATCCTCTTGGATCCATTCATACTTATAATTAGAATCGCTAAAAAAAATAGGCTCCATGTTTGGTGCTCTTAAATGGATCACTTCAGAAGGACTCCCTTCGCTATTTTTAGAATAAAAGAAACCGAGACCCGAACCTAATCCAAAGCAAAGAGCCTCCTCATAGTCAACACCAAAATAATTAACAACATTTCTAATTGCTACCGAACCGCAATGNACGCCTGTGATATTTTTCCAATCTAAAATATGCAAATTTTATCCGTAACCTTGCTTATTTCTTTTTGTACATATTGCATAAGCTCTTTGAGATTTTTCTCTGAATTTGCTTCAAATCTAATTGTCAATGCAGGTTGAGTATTAGATGCCCGCACCAAGGCCCACCCATCATCTGTTTCAATTCTAATTCCATCAACCGTAACTAGTCTGTGAGATGAACTCATAGAACTTTCCATAAATTTCGTAAATTGCTCAATAAATTTAAACTTCTCCTCTTCTGGAAAGTCAATTCTCATTTCTGGAGTAGAATACATTTGAGGTATATCTCTTAACATTGAACTAAAAGTTCCATCATGATATGAAGCGACCTCTGCCAATCTCAAACCTGCATATAAGGCATCATCAAAACCATGGTGTTTATCTGCAAAAAAGATATGGCCACTTAACTCTCCAGCCAATGGGGCCGACTCATCCTTAACTTTTCTTTTAATATTAGAGTGTCCTGTTCTCCACATTATTGGGATACCACCATTTTTTTTGATATCTTCAAATAAATTTTTTGAACACTTAACTTCACCAATAATCTTTGCTCCTGGATTATCCTTTAAAACAGATCTTGCTAACAATAACAAAACCATATCTGAATATATAAAGCTACCATTCTCGTCAACCACTCCAATTCTATCCGCATCACCATCAAATGAGATACCAAAATCTAATTCTTCTCTTTTTACAAGGCTTACAAGATCTTTGAGGTTTTCCTCTACAGATGGATCGGGGTGATGGTTAGGAAAATCCCCGTTTGGCTCAGGATAAAGCTCATAAACTTCGCATCCTGCATCACTCATAATATCTTTAGCAAAAAGACCTATTGGTGTATTTGCACAATCAACACCTATTCTAATTTTTTTATTTAAATTGATAGATTTTAAAATATCTTTCTTATAAATATCGATTAGATTCAACTCTTCAATTGTCCCTAAATTTGTATCTTGAATGAAAGATTTACTTCTTATAATGTTCTTTATTTCTTGAATTTGCGCAGCAGAGAGTACATCTTTACCAATTGCAGCCTTAAATCCATTATAGTCTGAAGGATTATGACTCGCGGTTATCATTACTCCACCATCAATCTTTAATCCGTACAAAGAAAAATAAAGAACGGGGGTTGTTATCATACCTAAATCAACAATACTTATTCCTGCTTTAATAATTGAACTTGAAAGGACGTTAAAAATTCTTTCAGAGCTTTTTCTACAATCTCTACCAATAGAAATCTTCTTAAGACCCTTCTTTGCAAATATTGTACCCATAGCTAGTCCTATGTCAGAGACCACATCGTCCGTAAGGTCTTCATCAGCTATTCCTCTAATATCATATTCTCTAAAAATCGAACTATTCAATTTAATCTCCTATAAGAATTATTTTATTAATTATAATTAAAATACACTAAATAACCTTTGACAAAAGTTAGCAGTAATAATATATTGAATTTACATGATTTCATTAACTTTAGAAAATTTTAGAGCTCTAACAAGACAAGGGAATTTAATTCCGGTATTCAAAGAGATAGATTTAGACTATGATAATCCTCTTTCAATATTAAAAAAAATCTCATCAAAAAAACATTGTTTTTTACTTGAAAGCTCAGCTGGCCCAGAAAAATGGTCCCAATACAGCTTCCTAGGCTTCGATCCAACATTAATAATTTCATCTGATCAGAATCAAGTAACAATCAAGTCCAGAGAAGGAAAGGTAGAAAGATCAAATGGGGATATTTTTTTAAAGCTAAAAAAAATAATGCAAGCGTTTAATCCGGTAAAGATAAACAATCTCCCTAGATTTTATGGGGGTCTTGTAGGATTCTTTTCATATGAAATAATAAACCAGATCGAAAATATTACTGAAGAGCAACATGGTCAAGCTGATTTCCCCGATTCACTATTTATGCTTACTGATTCGGTAATTATTTTTGATAATATTAACAAAACTGCAAAGATTGTTATCAATGTACATATAAAAGACAATAAAACTTATAAGACAAGTTATAAGAAAGCTCTTCAGCAAATCAGCAAGATTGAAGACTTGCTTAAATCCTCAAAAAAGAATCCATATAAGGAAGTCGCAAAATTTTCAAAAACCACCAATCCTATTAAATCTAATTTTACAAAATTCAATTTTCTTAATGCTGTAAAAAAAATAAAAAAATATGTTCGTGCCGGAGATGTGATCCAGACCGTTGTTTCTCAAAGATGGGAAACAAAGTATCAAGATGATCCTATAAATCTTTACAGAGCATTAAGGAAAAATAATCCTTCACCATATATGTTTTATATTAAAATGGATAAATCTTTGATTGTTGGAGCATCCCCTGAAGTATTGGTAAGGTTAGAGAACAATAAAGTTGAATCTAGACCTATCGCAGGCACTCGACCAAGGGGTTTTGATGAAGAATCCGATATAAAAATGGAAAAAGAACTTTTATCTGACCCAAAGGAATTAGCAGAACACGTTATGCTAGTTGATTTGGCAAGGAATGATATCAGTAGGGTATGCAAGAATGGTTCAGTTCAAGTTTCAGAAATGATGAATATTGAAAGATACTCTCATGTTATGCACATTGTGTCTCATGTTGAAGGCATTATGAGAACAAGTAAGGATTGCTTTGATTTACTAAAGTCCACATTTCCAGCAGGAACATTATCTGGAGCGCCTAAGATAAGAGCTATGCAAATAATTAATGAACTTGAGCCTAACCCTAGAGGGCCCTATGGTGGCTCAGTAGGATATTTCGGTTTTTCTGGGAATATGGACATGAGCATAGTCATAAGATCTTTTTACATTAAAAATGATAAACTATACTTTCAAGCAGGTGCAGGTATTGTGGCAGATTCGGTCCCAAATAGTGAGTTTGAAGAAACTAAAAGTAAGTCCAAAGCTATGCTTGATGCAATTAGAAAGAGTTTAGTGGAAAAATAAAATGAAAAAGAAAATATTAATGATAGACAACTATGATTCATTTACATACAATTTAGTCCACTACATTGAAGAGCTTGGTCCAAAAGTCACAATTAAACGTAATGATACCGTAACAATAAAGAACATAGTTAAGATAAATCCAGACTTAATTTTTATTTCACCAGGCCCATGTACTCCTAATGAGGCTGGCATATCATTGGAGCTAATTAAAAAACTTTCTGGTGAAATTCCAATTTTTGGAGTTTGCCTTGGTCATCAATCAATAGGAAATGCGTTTGGAGCAAAAATCGTAAAAGCCAAAGAGCTTTTGCATGGGAAAACTTCTGATATATATCACAATAAAAAAGGTATATACGAGGGTCTTCCAAATCCGTTTAAGGCTACAAGATATCACTCATTAATTGTTGATAAACAAACATTGCCTAATGATTTTTCTATAACTGCAAAAACAAAAGATGGAACAATAATGGGTATAAAACATAAAAGACTTGCAGTAGAAGGCGTGCAATTCCACCCTGAATCAATTCTTACAACCTTTGGAAAGAAGCTAATTAAGAATATTATTAAAAATTAGAATGAACGATAAAGATGTAGAGTATTATTTAGGCCTGGCTTTAATGGAAGCCGAGAAAGCTAAAAGATTAAACGAGGTACCTATAGGTGCAATTGTGGTNAACAATAGTAAAACTATTACAGGTAAAGGTTTTAATCAAACAGAAAATAAATCTGATNCTATAGCNCACGCAGAAATATTNGCAATACAAGATGCTGCTAAACTAAATAATGATTGGAGGCTTGATGACTTTATTTTATTTACAACTTTAGAGCCCTGCCCAATGTGCTTGGGAGCTATNAAAGAAGCGAGAATTAGCAGAGTTTATTTCGGCTGTGAAAACAACANTAATGTNAAAAAAGAAAAGCAAATAATAANCACNAATATTGATAGCCAAAGNTGNAANGAGATTTTAAAAAAATTTTTCCAAAAACTAAGGTAGATTTTTATCTATTACTTTTGGCAAAATAGTTATTTTTTTTAGCATACCAACTTCTTTCGTTTTATAAGTGACTTCGGAATTCTTTTCTATTTCTAAATAACAAATTCGTCTCTCATAAGAATTCATTGGGTTCAGACTAAGTGGTCTATTTATCGATATAACTTTATCAATCAGCACTCCAACTCTTTCAACCAGCTCTTTATCTTTCTTCTCGCGAAAAGAATTAATATCTATCGATACAAAAATGCTTTCAGAGTTCTGCTTACTTGCAATCCTACTTAGTAAAAACTCTATATTCTTAATCATCTCGCCCTTCTTACCAATCAAAAAACCAAGATTTGATTCACTCTTTAGTTTTAACAGAATATTTCTCTCATTTGTATCAACCTCAATTGTAGAATCATCTACAAAGTGTTTCACTATTTCACTAAAAATTTCATGGACTTTATCGGTATCAATTGGCTCCTGATTGGTTACATCTTTAACGACCTCCGATTGAACTTTTGATGATTCGTTTGTAATTTTTATTACGGCATTTCTTCCACCGATTCCAAGCAATCCTCTTGAACCCTCACTAACTACTTCAAACTCTAGCTCTTCTCTACTTATACCTAAATCCTTGCATGCTTCAATTGTTGCATCTGTTACCGTTTTTCCCTCGTATTCTTTTTGAATTGTCATTTTATGCTCCCTGCATTTTTTCAAATTTTTTATTTATATAAAGTTGTTGGAATATTGAAATAACATTACTAATAGTCCAATACAAAATAAGTCCTGACGGTAGCCCCCAAAACATAACGGTAAACATTATTGGCATGTACTGAAATATTTTTGTTTGAAACTCATCTGCACCAGGATTTGGTGGTGTTAGTTTCTGGGTCAAGAACCACGAGATACCCATAACTAAAGGTAAAACTCTGAAAGGAATACCTGTACCAGGTATGTCAAATAACATTTCTGGTGAAGACAGGTCCGTAATCCATAAGAACTCAGAGTGTCTTAAATCAAGAGAATATAACAAGACATTATACAATGCTACAAAAACCGGTATCTGGACCAACATTGGTAGGCACCCGCTTAAACTGGACAGAGGATTAACACCCTCCTTAGAATAAAGTTTCATTATTTCGCTATTCTGAGTGGTTTTATCATCTTTATATTGCTCTTTAACTGCATCAAGCTTTGGCTTCATTAAAGCCATTTTTGACTGCATTTTTTTCATCGACATCATACTTTTAATTGTTAGTGGAAGAAATATTATTCTTATAAGTAGTGTTATAAAAATAATTGCTATTCCATAGTTATTAACAAAACCATAAGACATCTTTANTAACTTTTCTAATGGTCCAGCTANCCATCCAAACCAACCCAAATCATGTGCTGTCGCAAAGNTCTTTCCAAACTTTTCTAAAACATCTGGATCCTTAGGTCCTAAAAATATTGTTGAAGAGGTTGTGTAGCTTGCTCCAGGCATTAAATTAATGGTCTTATAGCTAAGGACTGATCGTATGGANCTTTTTGAATACTTACTATATTTTAAAGTTTTTTCATCAGTCTTGCTTAGAATATTTGAAGCTAAAAAATATTTTTTAGAGAAGCCGTACCAATCNATGTTTCCTATTATCTTTTCAGTTTCTGAAGGTGGGGAGTCAACTTTTTCCATATCTTCATCTAAGAAATATCCCATCACATTATGCTCTGCAGCATCGACTTGTCCGANGGATTCTTCGAATACTCTAAAAACTAAATTACTATTNGACTTGTTGNAGACAACTATCTGTTGTTCTATTCCATAGGAATCAGAATTAAACATAAAAGATTTTTGGATGGTGACGCTTCCAAATTTAGACGTTAAATCAAACTGTTTTGTTCCTGTAACAAGATTAATAATGCTATTGTTATAGTTAAAATTTATTTNCTTAGGAATACCAAGGTCTTTAGCTTTAATGATTGTATTTGATATAAATTCCCCGGTTTNCATTATCCTAGTNGGGTTATTAGAGTTAGGAGAATCAGAATATTNCTTCAACNTAACATCAAATATATAACCTCCAACTTTTGAAATCTTTCCGTCAAACATTGGCGTAGAGAACTTAATGCTTTCGTTTTGGAATGCATCGCTGATTTCAGGAATNTCTTCTATGACAACTAAAGTNTCCTCTGAAACCTGATACTCAGAATTAGATTCGATAGAATTATTGTTNGTTNAAGATTTTTCTTGTGAAANATCTTCCTCTACAAAAAAATTAGACCCAAAAATTATAACCATAGAGGCCAACAGAAANATTAAATAGTTTTTCTTCATCACTTACCTTCTCCTGGNACTCTATCCTCTTTAGATTCAAAAAANGGATTACATCTAAGAATTCTAAAAAANGCCAAAGACGANCCTTTNAAGGGGCCATGAATCCTTANGGCATCTAANGCATATTGTGAGCATGAAGGTGTGAACCTACAGGAAGNTGGCAATAAACGAGACAAAGTAAGCCTATAAAGTTTAATTACCGAAATTAATGCTATTTGAATTAAGTTTCTCATTAACAATTTGCTCTCTAAAATCAGAAAGCTCTTTTCTTATCCTATTGAAGTCTAAATCTAAAATCCTTTTATTAACAATAAAAACTAAATCTTTATACTCAACTGATTTAAAATCTAATCTAAAAATCTCTTTTATATATCTTCTATATTTATTCCTTACAACTGCCAGGTTGCTTACTTTTTTAGATATTATAACACCAAGATTACTGCTTTTGGTGTTTTTGTTTTTAGCATATATATAAATGCCTTTGACATGAAACTTATCACCATTTTTAATTGCTATATTAAAATTTAATTTTATTTTCTTCCTAGTAGTAGGAAGAGTGGTCACTTCGAGTATCTCGAAACGGTTAGGCTAGCTCTACCTTTAGATCTTCTAAGAGCCAAAACTTTTTTACCGGATTTAGTCTCATTTCTAGACCTAAATCCATGAGTCCTTTGTCGTTTCATCTCACTAGGCTGATAAGTCCTCTTCATAAGACCTTAAATGTAACATTGTCCTCTTAAAAAGCAATATATTATTGAATATTTGGCTCTGTTTGTACTTTTTCGGTTCCTGGTTTTTCTTGAGCTCCACATTTACTGGATATCTCGTCCCATTTTTGCTTATAAATCCTTAAATCTGAACTAGCCTTAATATAATCTCCTTCGCATATAAGACTTGATAAAGACCAAAGGTCTTGAACAGAATTTTCATTTTTGAGTGTGAATTCATGAATAACAGATGTTAGTTCTGCATAATTCAAAACAATCATACTGTCATCGGCGAATTTGGAAATCCATAGCAAGATTTCAGAAAGACCAAATTGAAGATCTTTTAGAAAAAAATCTAGGTCTTTGGGAATATCCTCTTGTTTTAGATTAGAAAAATTCTCTATTATTTCCTTTATTCGTTTCTTAGAGCTTGAAGAGTCAGTGTTGTAATAAATCCCATCAGGCTGGATTGCGCCATCTCCCGCATGTGAATAAAAGAACTTCTTTTCACTATTATCAAAAAGGAAAAACCATTGGGGTGGGATTAGATTATCTGATTCTTGAATATACTTGTCCGAATCAACTCCCAGAGGTGTTAAATAATAATCACCATTCTCGTGTTTTGTAAAAAGACAATCTTTAATTTGATCATGCTCTATTTCTAAATATTTGGACAAAGAGTCTCTGTACTCTTCGTATTCGCGACCATAAAAAACATTTTGAGAGGCATTAGGTCCATCCCAATAGAGTTCATGAAACTTAATATACTTTTCCCAATAGGTATTATCTTCCTCAATACTATTTAAATTTTGATAAACTAAAAGTGCTGCCTTTTTTGACATATTAATAAACTACCAGAAAAGAAATTTTTCTCTAGGACATATCTGGAACAGGACCAGCTGGAATAGGGTCATCAGGTCCAAATAGCATATTGTCCATTGTTCCCCCTGGAGTTAGCATTGGGTAAACCATCTCCGTATGATCCACAACAATCTCCATTAATACCACACCTTTTGTAGAAAAACCCTCTTTAATAGAAGCTTCAAGATGCTTAGGGGAATCAATCTTGAAAGATTTTGCACCGTAAGACTTTGCGATCTTCACATAATCCGGATTTAGATCAAATTTACAGCACGAATAGTTCTTATTGAAAAATAAGGTTTGCCATTGTCTAACCATTCCATGGTGACCATTATTTATTAAAATTATTTTCAAATCTAAATTATTCTCAACTGCTGTAGAAAATTCTTGCATATTCATTTGAAAGCTGCCATCTCCACATACAGCTAATACCATATCCTTAGGTCTTCCCAACTTTGCACCTATAGCTGCAGGAAAACCAAAACCCATTGTTCCAAGCCCACCTGAGGTAATTTGATTTCTAGGATTTTCAAATTGGTAATATTGAGCTACCCACATCTGATGTTGTCCAACATCGGTCACAACGACAGCCTTGCCTTTTGTTATTTTGGACAATGTGTCAATTGCATAACTAGTTTTAATTACTTTTCCTTTTTGATTTGCAACAGTTGGATGAGTAGACTCCCACTCTTTTATTTGAGTAAACCATTCATCTCTTTCAGCTTTATCGGGTTTAAATGTCAGGGGAATGGATTCATCAAGTTGACTTATTACAGATTTGGCATCTCCAACAACGGGACAATGTACTTTAATATTTTTATTTATTGTTGACGGATCAATGTCAATATGGATGACATTAGCATCAGGAGCGAACTTATCAAAGACGCCTCCGGTAGATCTATCATCAAATCTTGCACCAATACAGATAACCAAATCACTATTATGAACCGCCATATTGGCAAAATAAGATCCGTGCATCCCAATCCAACTTACTCTCATTGGATCATCTGGTGGATAGCCACCAAGTCCCATTAGAGTTAAGGTAACAGGTATTTTTAACCTATTTGCAAATTTTTGAAGAGCTTTAGTAGCTTCAGATATTACTATACCGCCGCCGCCAAAAACAATTGGGCGCTTGGCGCTCATTATTAACTTAACAGCTTTTTGTATGTCTTTTTTAGGTCCAAAAGTAGGCACCTTGTATCCGCTAATATTATCGATAGAAGGAAATTTAAAATTAGCAGAGTCATCTAAAGCTTCTTTAGAAATATCAACAAGTATAGTGCCGGGCCTACCTGTAACCGATAGGTGTAGTGCCTCGCGAATTGTCCTTGAAAGATCATCTATTTTTTTAACTAAAAAGTTATGCTTTGTACAAGATCTTGATATCCCAACGTGATCAATAGTTTCAAAAATATTTGTTAAATCTTTATCCTCACTAAAATGGCAAACAAAAACGACCAAAGAAGCGGAGTCCATATTAGCAGTTTGTAGACCTGTAATTGTATTGGTTGCACTGGTGTCAGAATCACACACTACAACTCCAGGTTTCCCTGTAACTCTAGCATAGCCATCGGCCATATGACTAGCCCCTTGCTCTGTGCCAGAAACTATTCGCTCTAAGTACTTGGATTTACTAAATTTTTTTTCAAAAAGTTCATCAGCTGTTCTTCCGAAACTATTTGGTGGCGAGAACAAAAACTCAACTTTTTCTTTTTCTAATGTCTTAAAGAAAATTTCTAAACCTTTCATGAATTACATTATAAATAAATTAACAATAAAATAACAATTTTATTTGCAAATTATTNTTTTTTGGTTACATTTTTATTTATCTTACTGTCGCTAAAATCTTTTTATAGGAGGCACAATTATGCCAAGTCACTTAAACGTTGACACAAAGTANTGGAACTCTNACAGANGAGATTCCNGCACCGCCNGTNGANAGNGANATTAANTCATGGATTATCGGAAACCCTTCCGATCCTCTATGGGATATCGATGTCCTTCCTTTAACGTATTCAGACTCAAGATGGTCGGCTTTCATTTTACAAAGTCCGATGGATTGTCTTCAAAGACTATGTCCAAACCCACCTTTATCTGTATATGAAGGCGATAACGGTGATTTAGTAGAATATTGGTATGTTCAACATAACAATACAATGCTAGGTCCTTATTTAGAAATGGGTGTAACAGTTTCAGCTACACACACAGACGCTAAAGGTAATACATGGAAAGGCGGATACTATCCGTACATGTATTTAACTCAAGACTCAGCTGTTGATGCTGGTCGTGTTTTAGGTTTTCCTAAAAAAATGGCTTACATCAGAGCAACTGAGCATGGCGGCGAAAAAGGAGACGATTTCTTCGCATTTTCAATGTCAAGAAATGGTTACCTAATGCATGCATCACAAGGTAAATACGATGATGCAGCGGTAACTCCTCCATCATTCTACGGTCAAACAGACTGGGGTAGAATGAACATGAAAGTTGTCACACGTCCTGACGTTGCAAGTTCAGAATGGCAGTTAACATATCTTCCATCTAAACTTCCACCTGCATTTAATGTAGAAGGACACAGGTTCCAAGTTAAGAGTGAGCTTACTAGAACAGCTTCTGGTGATTCAGTCGATTGGTTCCAACAAGCAACACCATTTGATAACATGGGTGCCGAGTTAAAAATAACTGAAGTTAAAGGTTTAATTTCATTTACATTTGACTTAGTTATCCCTCCAGCTGAAGTAGTTTGGTCAGAAACATACGAAAGACCTGCAAGCTATAGAGGATATGCAACACCATATCAGTATGGTTTAAGACAACAGTTCCCAATACACCAAGGTGCATAGGAACTAAATTAAATTTAAAAATTTTTTCGGAGGAAAATAATCATGGGAAAACAAGCAAACGAATATAGCTATCCATGGCTCGAAGAAGGAGAAGTTCCACCATTACCACTTGATAGAGATAGAATTCATAT
>NZWH02000016.1 GCA_002701865.2 bacterium
AGCTGGTTCAGCAGGTTTTTCTTCTACAACTGGNTCAGCAGGTTTTTCTTCTACAGCTGGTTCAGCAGGTTTTTCTTCTACANCTGGTTCAGCAGGTTTTTCTTCTACAGCTGGTTCAGGCTCAGGAACCTTTTCTACTAAAAGCTCNCCATTAACTTTCAATTCTTCAGAACCAAAATTTCTTAAAATATATTCTACTTCCTCGAAATCACCATTATTACAGGTGACTAATAAACCAAACTTATCATTACTAAACCTTTCGTCATAATCTATTGGATCTACATTCTTTCTTAATCTTGAATTAATTATTAGACCTAGGAAGGTTGATAAGCCACCAATTAAAATCATGCACTCAAAAATTATTATCATATAGGGTGGTATCGACACTATTGGCTTCGCGCTAGTTACTATTGGCCAGTCCATAGAAGTTAATATTGTAAATGCCGCTCCTACACAAGCACCAAGAAGGGCGCCGCAAAAAGTAAAATACTTTACCTTACTGGGCTCATATCCTCTATCTAATGCATCTTCAATTTCATGATTAGGAACTGGAGANAAAGCTCTAATATCTTCAAATCCNTTGGCTCGCAATTCTTTAATTGAATCAACCAATAAATCTACATATGAATAGATTCCAAGAATCTTTCTATTGTCATTCATGGTCTGATCCTCCATTCTTTTTAGGAACAGGGAGTATTTCTTTAATTTCCGCTATAGATAAAGCAGGCAAAGTTCTAACAAAAATAAGGAAGAACATAAAGAACCATGCAAAGCTACCTACGGTTATTCCAAGNTCAACCCACGAAGGCCTATAAAGTCCCCATGATCCNGGTTCAAATTCTTTCGAAAGAGAAATAACTATAATATTAAATCTTTCAAACCACATNCCAACATTAATTAATAGCGATATAATAAATAATATAACNAGGTTNTTTCTAATCTTTTTAAACCACAATGCATGAGGGACAATTCCATTACAAAACATCATTGTCCAATAGAAGAAAGCATAGTCNCCATTAGCTCTATATAANAACTGATCATATTCGTACTTATTTCCACTATACCAAGCAATAAAAAACTCAATTAAGTATGCATAAAAAACTATNCAGGAGGTTAGAATTATCATTTTAGACATNCCTTCAAAGTTTTCCATTGTTATATAGTCTTCTAATTTAAAAATTAATCTCAGTGGAATACAGAGCGTAATAACCATCGCTAAACCTGAAAAAATAGCACCAGCAACAAAATATGGTGGGAAAATTGTTGTATGCCACCCTGGCGTATTTGCCATTGCAAAATCCCAAGAAACAACACTGTGTACAGATATAACTAATGGTGTGGCAAAGCAAGCAAAATAAAAATATGCTCTGGTATAATGACTCCATTCCCAATTTGNCCCTTTCCATCCGAGTGATAAAACTGAATAAAGTATTTTTTTGGTTTTTCCTACAACTGTATCTCTAATGGCAGCGATATCAGGAATCATACCGATAAAGAAAAAGACTGAGCTAATTGTTGCATAGGTACTAACGGCAAAAACATCCCAAAGCAATGGGGAGTCAAAGTTAACCCACAACCCTCTTTGATTTGGATAAGGTAAAAGCCAATAGAAATTCCAAGGTCTACCAAGGTGAATTATAGGAAAAAGTCCTGCGGTTGCTACCGCAAAAACNGTCATAGCTTCTGCAATTCTATAAATAGACATTCTAAACTTTGCCCTGAATAAAAATAAAACTGCTGAGATTAAGGTTCCAGAGTGCGCTATACCGACCCAAAATACGAAGTCAGTTATATAAACTCCCCAAAGTACTGGGTGACTATATCCTGCNACTCCNAAACCAGTGTAAACTTGATAAATAAAACAATAAATTCCAAAAGCAAGAAATATTAGGTCAAAAATAAAAATAGCCCACCAACCAAAAGAAGGTCTGGTTAGCATGTTCATAACAACCTTATTTAGACTGGAATACTTATCTGCTTCTGCTATCTGNCTCATGNTNTATCCCACTCNATTTTTTTAAGATAAGATACNGAAGGNCTTGTATTNAGTTCNGCTAATANNNTATANGANCTNTTATCNTCAACNATTTTNGATATCTTNGAANNTGGNTCATTNANATCTCCNAANACNATNGCATTACANCCACANACACTTTGNCANGCGAGTCTTNACTTCNCCATCTCTTANNTTTCTNTCTTCNTCTNTNGCNANATCTTTNGCNGCNGTAATNCTCTGNAAACAGAAATTACANTTNTCCATNATNCCTCTTGACCTAACAGTCACGTCTGGGTTAAGTTGCATATTGAGTGGTTCTGGCATTTCATATTTAAACCAATTAAATCTTCNNACTTTATANGANCAGTTATTAGAACAATATCTTGTTCCAACACACCTGCTATAAACCATTACATTAATTCCCTCTGGATTATGATACGTAGCAAAAACCGGACAAACAGGTTCACATGGAGCATTTTCACATTGCTGACACATTTGAGGAATAATTCTTGTATCGACTCTAACGGAATCAAGATAGTCTTCTTCTTCTGTTTGGAATCTTTCTAAGGTTAGCCATGACATATATCGTCCATTTCCAACCTGTTCCTTTCCAACAACAGGAATGTTATTTTCCGCATAGCATGCGGTAACACAAGCACCACAGCCAGTACATTTATCTAAATCTATATTCATTCCCCATTTGTGAATGAAATAGTCATATTCTCTATACATATCTCTTTCTGCATGATGTTCGTCATGGTGATCGTCATGATGATCGTCATGATGAACAACCTCAGACAAAGCTATAGTTTGAGCAATATCTCGATTATCTTGCGAATAAGAATGTTGAACTTTTACTAATTTTTCCCAATTACCTGTTTTATTTATTGATACTTTTCCAGAAGACCAGTTTAAGTTTCCTGCATCACCAACACTTTCCCCGTTTAATAAATCTACGGGATTAATACCTCTATCTTTCGCATACCTTCCATAAGCTGTATGGCCCTGTCCCATAGAGATAGAAATTGTATCAGGCCTCATTGCCTTAGATAAATAAACTTGTAGTGTGACTTTTCCATAATCAGTTTCTATATCAACAAAGTCACCCTCGATAATATTAAGTTTCTCAGCAAGTTTAGAATTTACTTCTACCCAAGAATCCCAAACAGTAGTGGTTAACAAGTCTGGTAATTCTTGAAGCCAAGTCTTATTGGCACCTCTACCATCATAGAGCCTGTAGTTAGGAGTTATAAATAATTTAAGTTTATTTCCTAAATCATTATCAACCTTAACTGTTAATTTTTTACCAGTATTAAAACTAAAATCAACCTTAGCGGGCACTTCGTTAAATACTCCCCCATCTTTAAGAGCTTGATTCCAAAAGGATTTAAACGAGGAAGGAGAATAAATCGCCATCCATGAATTCTTCAAGTACTGAAGGTAAGAGTCTTCTTCAATCTTTTGATTTTTCGGTTCTACATTATTATAAATAGATACTAAAGAGTCACCAATGGACAAATTACCATAAAGTGCTTTCATTGCAGGTTGCATTAAGTATCTCGAATCTTTCTTACCTTGATAATCACCCCACTGCTCTAAAGGATGTTGATCAGGTAAAATCAAGTCTGACAATTCAGATGTTTCATCAAGAGTAGAAGAGAAGCTTACTTTATAATCTATTTTATCTAAGGCACTTTCAATTTCTAGAGAATCTGACAAATTGAATACTGGGTTTGCGTTATATGTAATTAGCATCCCTACGTTGCCACTTAGTGCATCTTCCCTAAATTTAAGTATTTCTGAATAGCTTGAAGCATTGGATATCATGTAGTGATTATCAAAATCATATTTATCTAAATTATCAGTTATTAAGTTTAGAATATTAACCGCAACCACTGTTTTAAGTTGGTCATCGCCTGTAGATGCTATACCCCCAGCTATTGCCAGTGAAGACTTGGAACTAGCAAAGTCTTTGGCTATCTCTTGTATCGATTCAGTAGAAATACCGGTCAGGGCACTTGTTCTTTCTAAAGTAAATTCAGAAAGATTAGTAAAAGTATTTGGTACAGGTTTTTTATTAAGTCTATTTAATTTAATATAATTTATTATCCCTAATGCCAAATATAAATTAGTTGTTGGTTTAGCTGGTACCCAATCGTCGGCTTTAGCGCCAGTCAAAGTTAATTTAGGTTCGACTTGAACAAATTTNCCTTTAGAATCANCTTTTACTGAATGCATCTTCTCAAATCTAGACCCATATTCCATAGGGGATAACCAGGTCTCAAGGAAATCAACTCCAAAGCTAAGTANATAATCTGTTTCATCAATTTTATAAGTAGGTATTAATCTTTTTCCAAATGAAAACTCATTTGCGGCAGCAATATGCTCGAAAGAAAAGGTTTCAAATTTAATTCTTTTTGCACCAATTTTATCAGAAAAATTAGTTAAAAGTTTATCAAGAGTACCGGTTGTATTGTCTGTAATTATATATCTGTTCTTACTTTCTTTTTCATTCAATCTATTAGTAAATATCTCGAGTGCTGAGCCCCAAGATGTTGGAGATAAGTCTCCCCTATTATTTTTAAATAATGGTTGTTTAATTCGATCAGGATCATACAAACCTTGCAATGAGGCTTGTGATTCTGAAGAAACACCACCGTTCGATACCGGGTCAAGCTTATTACCCTCAATAAATATAGCCCTTCCCTCTCTCACTTTTACAACAACTGAGGCACCAACTGGTGAATAAGGTAAAACAGTCGAATAGTAATTTGGTATCCCGGGAATAACATCCTCGGGAGGAATTGCATAGGAGACTAATTTATCTAATGGTTCAGGTGAGCAACCAGAAGAAACGACTGCAGCTCCACCAATAGCTGTTAGAGCCTTTAAAAAATCTCTTCTATTTAGTGTTCCTTTTTTTCCTTTTTCTTTACTCATAATATGATTAATAATCCTTGATTAATAATGACACGTAGAACAGTCTTTCAACCAAGCTACCTCCTTATTAATATTAATTAATTTTTCTTTTCCAGTGTTAAGTTTATGTTGATCACCTAACTTCCTATCAAAATCTTTATACAATAACCTCGATTGAATTCTACCTGTATGTGACATAATTCGCTTATCATGATCACTTAATTTTGAAATTCCATCGTGGACTTTTTCAAATTCATCGAACTTTTTCTGCAACTTCTCTTCATGGCAGCTTATACACCAGCCCATTTGCAATGTAGTTTGAGGCTTAGGAATATCAACATTTTCAACGTCACCATGGCATGTTTTACACTCTAATCCATATCTTATATGCGGTTTATGAGGAAATTTTGCATGTTCAGGTACATAGTGGTAATTGACCCATACAATTGGTTCTTTTCTTTCCCAATAACCAGTTAATTTTTTTATCTCATTTTCAAAATTAATTCTTTTCCTGCCATCATACAAATAATTTGTAGGATCAATTGACTCATCATTATATTTATAAATTCTTTTGGGATCTTTAGGATCATACTTAGCATTTACATACTTATGACAGCCCATACATTCCATTACGGAAGGAATTCCAGGTTGTGAAGACTTAGCAACATATGCATGACAATAAGTACAAGGAATCTCGTTGACTCCGCTATGGATTTTATGACTAAAGGCAATCGGCTGGTGAGGTTCGTAGTCTTTAACAAATGCAAAGTATGATATTACAATTGTGCCCAATAAGGCCAATATTGTAACAATTGTGAGCTTCTTCGACAACTTTATACTTCCTCTTTTGCAACTTGAATCTGGGGACTGGTAAAAATGATATCATAGTCAAAATGACTGTCAATTAGCGTATTTTTTTAAAAGTGCTTCGAATTTATTTTGACATTTTTCAATAAAATCTACTTGACAAAATTGACCCCCAAAACGAGGTGAGAAAAGACTTTTTAAATGAATGTTTTTCGATTTTTTAAATGAATTAGTCATCCTAGGAATAACACCTAAAATCTTAATCTTCCTACTATTTATAATAATTGGGTTGTGAACTTCCGATATATTTGGCTTAGATGGATATGAATTAATTACAACTCCCTCAAGAGAAATTTTTCTTACTTTTAGCGTCTCAATAGACATAAAAGTATGATTTAATGTACCCAAAAAAGGACTGATGACTAAAATAACTATCGCCTTTATTGATTTAATCAGGTCAACAATTTCCTTACTTTTCGTAATTGGCACTCTTAGTCCACCTGCACCCTCAATTACTAGAAGATCATATTCTTTTTCTAATGTTTTTATATTTTTAACTATTTCAGGATAACTAATGCTTCTTTTTTCAATTAATGATGCAGTAAAAGGAGCAACAGGTTCTTTAAATAAGATAAATTGAAAGAAATCAACTTTTTTCCCAAAATCGCTAGATTTTTTAACAAATGACAAGTCAGATTGACTAATCTGTGAGACACCACTTTCAATCGGCTTAATGTAGGCTATCTTGTTATATTTCTTTGATAGCGATTTAAGAAGCAAGCTTGAGACAAAAGTCTTACCTATATCAGTATCGTTTCCTGAAACAAAAAAAATCATTTATCTTCATCAAGGAACTTAAGTACTTCCTCAGCGTGTGCCTTCGTATTAACTTTAGACCAAATATTTATTATTTTTCCACTTTCATCTATCAAGAAAGATGTTCTTCTTGCTGAACCCTTTTCATTCAAAACCCCATATTTAGTAATTATTTTTAAATCCGGGTCAGGAATAAGGTTTATCTTTAAGTTATATTTCTTTATGAACTTATCATGTGATAACTCATTATCTTTACTAATTCCAAAAACTTTAACTTTTTGTTTATCAAACTTCTTTATGGAATCACTTAATGAACATGCCTCCGATGTACAGCCTGGAGTATTATCTTTTGGATAAAAACATATTAAAACTTTTCCGCCAAGATAGTTTGCTAATGAATCTGAAGAACCATCAGCTAAATTATATTTGAACTTTGGAGCTTGTGACCCCACTTTTAGAGATCTTGACATGACCTATTAATCCATCCCCATACTAACTCGTGCTTCATCGCTCATTTTCTCTGGAGTCCAAGGGGGATCCCAGACAATCTCAACATTTGCCTCACTCACACCTTCCATTTCACTTACTAATGTCTGCGATTCGAGAACTATCTCTCTAGCTGATGGGCACCCAGGAGAGGTCATTGTCATTTTAAGATTTACCACAGTACCTACAACTTCCACATCATATACTAGTCCCAAGTTAACTATATCTATAGGAATTTCGGGATCATATACATCAGATAATACTTCTAGAACTTTAATTTTATTGAGACCTGAATCACTCATTATACTAAACTTTTTACAACTTCTAAGGCAGAATCAAAATTAGGCTCTGTTGCTATCTCACTGACATATTCTACATACTTTATAGTATTATCTTTATCTAATACAAATACCGCTCTTGCTAATAATCCCTTGTCCTTTATCAAGATACCGAAAGCCTCACCAAAAGCATTGCCCCTATAATCTGAAATATTTTCAACTCTATCGATACCTTCTGCTCCACAAAATCTTTTTTGTGCAAAAGGCAAGTCAGCGCTCACCGTATAAATCTTAAGATTGCCTGTTATATTGGCAGCTTCTTCATTAAATCTTCTTGTTTGCGCAGAACAAACAGGAGTGTCAACTGACAAAACTACATTAAAAACTTTAATTGAATCTCCCATATCTGCAAGAGATATAGATGGAACTAAGCCCTGATTACAAGTAAAATCTGGAGCTTTATCTCCAACTTTAAGTTCTGGTCCCACCAAAGTGATAGGATTACCTTTTAATGTAACTGCTGCTTCTCTTTCATTGCTCATAATAACCTCCGATTAACACTATTAAGCTAAACAGATTAAAGAATGGTGTCAAGATATCATTGTACTTCTTATTCTTTTTATAGAGTCTCTTGCGGTCATTGAATGTATTAAATTCTCGCTTTCCGAATACTTTTCTAATACTCCCAAGTATTTCTTGCTAGCAGAATTGCCCATTACGATTAATATATTTCTTATCAATCCATCTTTCTTAACCCTCTTTAAAGGACTTTTAATTTTAATTCTATCCCAGTCTTCTTCAATTATGGAAATCAAATTCATCATATCTGGTTCTATTAACTCATCTCTAGGATGGAATTGATTCAATTCTGTGATAGTAGCTCTTTTGTTCCAAGGACAAACTTCCTGGCAAATATCACAACCGTAGATGTTGTTTCCGATTTTATGTGCCAAATCATTATTAACATATTTTTTATTTTCAATTGTTAAGTAAGAGATGCATTTCCTGGCATCCACAACCTTGTCATCAACTATNGCNTTAGTAGGGCATGAGTCTATACATTTAGTACAGGAACCACAAAGGTTTTTTGAGGGTAAGTTATCAAAAGCCAACTCCTGGTCAATGAGAATATTAGAAAGAAATATCCATGACCCTTGGTCTCTATTNATTAAGCAAGAATTTTTACCTATCCAACCTAAGCCTGAAATTGATGCATAGGCTCTTTCTAAAACAGGGCCTGTATCAACNTAAACTCGAGAGNTCACTTTATCAATATATAAATCCTTAATTTGAGAACTTGCNGCTTTTAGCTTTTTTTTAATAATTTTATGGTANTCGTCACCAATAGCATATCTTGAAATCCATCCCTTTCCGTTACTCNTAGCAACTGAGGAATTTTTTTCTGCNTCTAGAGAATTATAATTTATGGTACAGCTGATNACTGATTTGAAGTTAGGCTCAATCTTTCTTACATCTGATCTTTTTTCAACATCTTCCATATATTCCATGTCTGCATGAAACNCTTTNTTAATCCAATCTCCCAAAAANTGGGANTCTTTTAATTCTTGCGCCTTAGATATTCCTACAGAGTCGAACCCATTTGATAAAANTATATCCTTAATTTGATNCGTTAAATCANTATATTTTTTCATTTTTGTTTTTTATAGAGAGAATAAATTTTATCTGCAATCAANTCGGGAGAGATANCGTCCGTATCTACCGAGAGTGNAAATGAATCATATAATTCTTTTCTNGATTCAAAAATTTTTAGGCCTGTAGANTAAGGATNTTCAGTATTGAGCAAAGGTCTAGTAGTGTCCTCTTTGATTCTTTCAAAAATAGTTTCAAAAGAAGCCTTNAGGTATACAGAGAAATTTCGTTTAAGAATTTCACGATTTTCTTGTCTCAAAATAATTCCGCCTCCTGTAGCAAAGATTGTTTCTTTGTAATTTTCTATCTCAGTTAGTTTNCTAGTTTCCAANTCTCTAAAATAATCTTCACCATTAGATTTAAAAATCTCTACTATTTCTCTGGACTCTTGCTCTACTATCATTTGGTCANTATCATAAAAATTNAAATTAATTTTATCAGCTAATAACGAGCCTATAGTTGTTTTACCTGCACCCATAAATCCTATCAAAAAAATATTACTCATTTCAACATCATCTTCTCCACATATTTAGCAATCATATCAAACTCTAAATTTACAATTGAGCCTTTTANCCAAGTTTTAGATATTGTATTGCTGNTAGTATGAGGAATTATATTTACNGAAAAAATNCTTCCTTTAACCTCATTTACGGTCAAACTAATTCCATCAATTGTTATAGATCCTTTACTAATTATATACTTACTATGTTTCTTGCTAATACGAAACCAGTATTGNNTAGATTTCCCNGAATTCTCGACTTTAGATATAACACCTGTAGAATCAATATGTCCACTAACTATATGTCCTCCAAATCTACCATTTACTTTCATGGCNCTTTCAAGATTTACTTTAGAATTTGANTTTAATTTAGATAATGAGGTTTTACTCAAAGTTTCTTTTGAGGCAAATGTCTCAAAGTAAGTCTTTGTTTTTTTTGTCACTGTTAAACAAATTCCATTAACCGAAATAGACTCGCCAAGAAGAAAACTATCNGGCTTAAGGGACTTACATTCAATTCTAATAAGATACTCTCCTGATTCTTGAAGATTGATAATACTTATTGCACCAACTTTCTCAACTATTCCTGTGAACAAATCTTTTCCTCTCTAACGTATTTTATTATATANATAATAACACCAATGAAAATGTATGAATCCGCGAAATTAAATGCTGGCCAATGAATCTCATAAAAATGNAAATCAAGAAAATCTANGACTCCCTCTCTAAAGAATCGATCAAAAGAGTTTCCNAGTGCNCCAGCAAAAAATAAGATNGCTATGTGTCTATATTTGTAATCCATAAAAAGAAATTTAAATATAATATAAATCGAANCGAAAAATAGNCCTAAGTGTATAAATAAAAGNATTAAGTCTGGGAGATCNGAGAAGTAACCAAANAGAAAGCCTNTATTGTATATAAAAATTATATTTAAGAAAGAGCTTACTTTATGTGAAGTATTCANTATTATAGAATCTACAACAAAATTTTTGGTTAACTGATCTACCAAAAAAAGAATTAAAATTATTANAAAATTCTTCATTAGAAGATTTTATTTAATACATACTCTTTNGGACCTGAAGGAGTTTTAACTATNAATTCATCNCCTTCTTCTCTACCCAAAACACCTCTGGCTAGTGGGGACTCTATTGATATAGATCCTTTTTCNGGACTTGATTCCTCTGGGCCTAAAAGTTGATAAACTTTTTTTTCTCCACTATCTAAATCTTCAATCTCAAAAGAAAGTCCAAATATCAATTTTGATTTATTCTTTATATTGTTTGGATCGATTACAACACAAGATGACAGTTTANTCTCTAGCTCATTAATCCTTTTGTCATTAAAGGCTTGCCTATCTTTTGCTGTCTCATATTCAGCATTTTCAGATAGGTCACCNAGAGATCTTGCAAACTCAATCATCTTAATAATCTTTGGTCTTTCATCGTTCTTNAGTCGCCTTAACTCCTCTTGAAGAAAGGTAAAACCATTTGGTGTGATTGGCATTTTATCCATAAGTTTTATCGNACCCCCATTTAGTATTCTTGAAGCGGTTTAACCTTTATTATACCTTTTTTTAGATAGTCTATTGCATCAATTGCGGCTGTAGCTCCTGCTATAGTTGTAAAATAAGGAACCTGCTTAATTAAAGCTGTTCTNCTAATGCTAAAGGANTCTANAATTTCTTTTTTTGTAGAGGTTGTATTTACTAAAATATCAATTTCTGCATTCTTCATTAAATCAACTATGTTACCNGAGCCCTCCTTTACTTTTTTAACTACTTGAGATGATATATTGTTTTTCTTTAAATATTCATGAGTGCCCTTTGTTGAAATAATATCAAAACCCAATNATATTAAATTTTCACATAAAGATAGAATCTTAACTTTGTCNTCATCTTTAACACTAACAAATGCCTTACCANAAGTTGGAAGACTGTTNCCNGACGANATTTGAGCCTTAGCAAAAGCTGCTGGTAAGTCTAAATCAATTCCCATAGCTTCNCCTGTCGATTTCATTTCAGGACCTAGAATTGTATCTACATCTGGAAATTTGATGAACGGGAAAACTGACTCTTTAACACAGTANTGATTGATTGATATTTCGTTTAAAAAATTTAATTCAGCTAGTTTACGACCTGACATTACCTTNGCAGCTATCTTTGCGATTGGNANTCCAATCGCTTTACTAATAAAAGGNATAGTTCTACTAGCTCTAGGGTTGACTTCAATCATATATANATCGTTTCCTTTAATTGCATATTGAATATTTATAAGACCTTTTACCTTNAATCTTAAAGCAATTTGTTTAGTTTTTTCTTTTATTTCATCTAGTAAATCTTTCGAAAGAGAATATGGGGGCATTACCATTGTGCTATCGCCTGAATGAACACCAGCCTCCTCTACATGTTCTAGTATTCCGCAAATTACAACATCGCTTTGATCACAGAGTGCATCTACATCTATTTCTTTTGCATCTTTTAAAAATTGGTCCATTAACANAGGTCTATTTGAGGAAATATCTACTTTNGCCTGNAAATAAGNTTCTAAGTCATTTCTNGAATAAACAACTTCCATTGACCTTCCNCCTANNACATATGAAGGTCTTACAACCATNGGATAAGTTATCTCTTCTGATAAATTGAGTGCTTCATTTTTGGACTTAGCAATTCTTGACTCGGGTTGGAGTATGCTAAGTTCGTCCATAAGGTTTTTGAATCTTTCTCTGTCCTCTGCTATATCAATACTATCTGCAGATGTACCCATAATCTTCACGCCAGCTTTTTCTAAGTCTAGTGCTAGCTTAAGAGGAGTTTGNCCTCCAAGATGAACAATNACACCATCAGGTTTTTCGTTCTCTAAAATNGCNAGTGTATCTTCAACCGTCAAAGGCTCAAAATAGAGCTTATCAGATGTNTCATAATCAGTACTAACAGTTTCAGGATTACAGTTAATCATTATTGTCTCATANCCTTCTTCTTTTAGAGAAAAAGAGGCATGGACACAACAATAATCAAANTCAATACCTTGACCTATCCTATTGGGACCGCTNCCCAAAATAGCAACTTTCTTTTTCTTNGAGGGTCTTGATTCATCNTCTGTTTGATACGTAGAGTAGAGATAAGGAGTAAAAGCTTCAAACTCCGCGGAACAAGTATCTACCATCTTNTATNCTGGNAAAATAGAGTTTGCCATCCTAAAAGCTCTTATTTTTTCCTCTTCTGTCTTTAATAAAATGGAAATCATANTNTCAGAATANCCATATTCCTTAGCNTTCAANATTAATTCTGGNTCAATATTAGAGATTGTCTTTTTAAGAATTCTTTTTTCCACATCTATTATTTCTCTTATATTATTTAAAAACCATTTNTCAATTTTAGTAATATCGAAAATATNGTCNATAGACATACCAAGTCTTAAAGCATCAGCCAANTACCAAAGCTTTTCAGGGTTATTAGAAGATAGGATACTGAGAACTTTATCTTTATTCTTCTCCATTTTATCAAAACCAATACTGTCCACNTCTAANGATCTCATAGCCTTACCCAAAGCTTCTTTGAATGTACTACCAATCGACATAACTTCTCCAACAGACTTCATCTGAGTACCAAGNAGAGCTTTAGTTTGAGGAAATTTTTCAAATGTAAATCTAGGAATCTTAACAACAACATAGTCTAGAGTAGGCTCAAATGATGCTGGAGTATCTCTTGTTATATCATTAGGGAGTTCGTCTAGAGAATAGCCCACAGCTAATTTTGCNGCTATTTTAGCAATAGGATATCCAGTAGCTTTAGAAGCTAAAGCGGAACTTCTGGAAACTCGAGGATTCATTTCTATTACTACCACNTCCCCATTNTCGGGGTTAATGCCAAACTGAATATTTGATCCACCAGTATCNACTCCAATTTCTCTAATTATATCTATGGAATAATTTCTTAGTATTTGATACTGCTTATCAGTTAAAGTTTGAGCAGGAGCGACGGTGATACTATCTCCTGTATGGACTCCCATAGGATCAAAATTCTCAATNGAACAAATTATAACCACATTATCTTTAGTGTCTCTAACCACCTCAAGNTCAAATTCTTTCCAACCTATTATTGATTCATCTACTTGTACCTCTGAAATAGGACTAGCTTCTAGGCCATCTTTAAGTAAAGTTTTAAATTCATCAAAACTATACGCGATACTTCCTCCCGTTCCACCCANAGTAAAAGAAGGTCTTATAATNGCTGGAAAACCTATATCTTTAATTTGTTTTAATCCTGATTCATAGTTCGAAATAATAGTACTGTTTGGTACTCTTAGACCAATTTTCTCCATTGCATTCTTGAAGCTCTCTCTCTTCTCTGCTTTCTCGATTGCCTCAATACTTGCACCTATTAATTCAACATTATATTTCTTTAGAATTCCCTTNGCATCCAATTCCATAGCTAAATTTAAAGCCGTTTGACCNCCGATNGTAGGTAAAATAGTATCAGGCTTTTCTTTTATAATTATTTTTTCTAAAGTTTCTACNTTTAAAGGCTCAATATATGTTCTATCAGAAAANTCNGGGTCNGTCATAATAGTTGCAGGATTACTGTTAACAAGAATAACTTTNTAGCCCTCTTCCTTTAGGGCCTTACATGCCTGNGTTCCCGAATAATCAAATTCACAGGCTTGTCCGATTACTATAGGACCTGAACCAATTACTAAAATAGATTGGATATCGACTCTCTTTGGCATAATTTGTAAAACTTATCTAACTAGCTTTGCTTAACGTAAATATTACCGCCAGCTTCTTTGAACTCTTCAGATTTTTTCTCCAGTTCTTTTTGTATCTCAGTATTGNCTGAGTTTTCTNTATTACCAAACTCCTTCATTATATCTTGAGTTATTTTCATTGAACAAAATTTTGGGCCACACATTGAACAGAAATGTGCAACTTTTGCATTATCTGATGGCAATGTCTCATCGTGAAACAACTTTGCGGTATAAGGATCTAGTGATAAATTGAATTGATCTTCCCACTTAAATTCAAATCTTGCTCTACTAATNAGATTATCTCTAAGTTGAGCTGTGGGATGTCCCTTNGCCAAATTAGCCGCNTGAGCTGCTATCTTATAGGCAATCAGACCGTCTTTGACATCTTGTTTATTGGGGAGACCTAAATGTTCTTTTGGAGTAACATAACAAAGCATTGCTGTTCCAAACCATCCNATCATTGCAGCGCCAATTGCAGAAGTTATATGATCATAACCCGGNGCTATATCNGTNGTTAGGGGCCCTAGNGTATAAAAAGGCGCTCCCTTACATATGTCTACTTGCTTATCAACATTTTCTTTAATCATCTGCATTGGGACATGGCCAGGACCTTCAATCATNACCTGGATATCATGTTTCCATGCAATATCAGTAAGCTCACCTAAGGTATCTAGTTCTGCAAATTGTGCTTCATCATTAGCATCATAAATTGAGCCTGGTCTTAANCCATCTCCCAGNGAAAAAGAAACATCATACTTTTTCATAATCTCACATATTTCTTCGAAGTTTGTATANAAAAAGTTTTCTTTATGATGTGAAAGGCACCATTTAGCAAGAATTGAACCACCTCGTGAAACTATTCCTGTTCGTCTTTTAACTGTCATAGGTACATAACGAAGTAAAACTCCNGCATGAATAGTGAAATAGTCAACNCCCTGCTCAGCTTGCTCGATTAGAGTATCCCTATAAATTTCCCAAGTTAACTCCTCTGCTGCNCCTTTTACTTTTTCTAAAGCTTGATAAATNGGTACGGTTCCAACAGGGACTGGAGTATTTCTAATTATCCATTCTCTAGTTTGATGAATATTGGCACCAGTAGAAAGATCCATCAAGGTATCTCCGCCCCACCTNCAGGACCATACAGCTTTCTCAACTTCTTCACCTATGCTTGAGGTGACTGCAGAGTTTCCTATATTAGAGTTAACCTTAACTAAAAAATTGGCTCCGATTATCATGGGCTCTGCCTCAGNATGATTAATGTTNGCAGGGATTATTGCCCTTCCAGATGCTACTTCAGACCTAACAAATTCTGGTGTAATCAGTTTCTTCGGGATACTGGTATTGAATTCTTCCCCCNCATGATTATCAAGTAAATTCTCTTTTTCTATAAAAGCTTCTATATTCTGATTTTCTCTTATCGCAATATACTCCATTTCAGGTGTGATTATTCCCTTTCTTGCATAGTGCATTTGGGTTACATTTTTTCCTTCTTTTGCAACTAAAGGTTTNCTATTTAAGAACTTTAATGGGATTAAATCTTTCTTNGNTCTTTCGCTGTTTGTAAAAACTGATGAAAAATTAGATCCAACTTCAACATCTTCTCTTTCCATAACCCATTTTTCTCTAATTTTAGGTAAGCCTTTGGTTATATCAATATCTATATGGGAATCAGTGTATGGNCCACTNGTGTCATAAGTAGTAAAGTAAGCGNTGCTATTCTTAGGATTAGAAGAAAAAAAATTATCAGATTCAGAGATTTGAATCTCTCTCATTCCAACTTTAACAGAAGAATGAATACTTCCCTGAACATAAACTTTTTTTGAATTAGGGAAAGGNTCCCTTGAAATAGTATCATGTCCTTNTTTTANTATATTATTTTTCTTTGTCATATATAGTCACATTTTAACATAGATTTACTAATTAGTTTATTTTGTAAAATAAATATCTTATGATTAAAATTAATTTCATGAACTATATAATGGGAATAGAAACATCTTGTGATGAAACCAGTGTTTCAATCATAAACTCTGAGGGCAAAGTTTTATCCAACTCAACGTTTAGTCAAATTAGTATTCATAAAGAATATGGAGGCGTTGTGCCTGAAATTGCATCTAAGAATCACTTAAAAAAAATCATACCGGTTATCGATTCGTCATTAAAAGAAGCAAAAAAATCAATTGAGGACATGAGTTACCTTTGTGTGACTAATGGTCCTGGGCTTATAAACTGCCTGATGATAGGTGTGGCCACCACTAAATCAATTGGGTTACTTAAAGATATAAATGTTCTTCCTATTAATCACTTGGAGGGACATGTAGCTTCATGCTTTATTGAAAATGATATCAATTTTCCATCAATTTGCTTAGTAGCCTCAGGGGGTCATACCAATCTATACCTATTGGAAGATGAGAAAGAGTTTCATCTAATTTCTTCCACTAGAGATGATGCAGCCGGTGAGGCTTTTGATAAAGGTGCCAAGATTCTTGGCTTAGATTATCCTGGGGGAGTTGAAATAGACAGACTATCTAAAGGTGGTAACAAAAAATTCCATTCCTTCCCTATCGCTAATCTTGATGCTAGCTTTGACTTTAGCTTTAGTGGATTAAAAACTTCTCTTAAATATTTTATTGAAAAGAATAATGATTGGAAGAGCAATATTGAAGATATTGCCTGCTGCTATCAAGAAGCAATAGTAGAATCTTTACTTATTAAAACAAAAAAAGCTGCAATAAAATTCAACTCAAAGAATATATTATTTGCCGGTGGAGTGGCATGTAATTCAAGACTACGAGAAGCAGCAGAAGACCTTTTTGGATCAAGAGCTTTGTTTCCATCAAATCAATATTGTACAGATAATGGAGCAATGATAGCAATGCGGGGTCTTCAAAAAATAAAACTAGAAGATATAAAAGCTGATAGTAAATTTCCTGTTTTCAGTAGCAGCAAAGTTGTGGCTAGTCTAAATCTGGATTAATAAAATCAAAATCGTCTATATTCAAACCCTTTGACTCTAACAACTTGGATATTTCTTTAGGAATAATCTTAACAAATTGATTTTTTATCGCATCGAAGGAATCCAAAAGCATTAAGGCTCTTTTACTATCTGTAGCTTCCAAGTGTTTAGTTAAAATTTCTTTAATTTTTACCAAGTCTTTGAGATTAATTTTCTCTATCGTAACCATGTCTTGGTTAACCTGTTCAGATATATCTTCATTCTCATCCAATATGTATGCAATCCCACCTGACATTCCAGCACCTAGATTCTTACCTATAGGGCCAAAAATATAGACCTCGCCTCCAGTCATATACTCACAAGCGTGATCACCTACTCCCTCCACAACTGCAACAGCTCCACTATTTCTAACGCAAAATCTTTCGCCAGCAGTTCCAGCAGCAAATAAGTATCCCGCTGTGGCACCATATAAAACGGTATTTCCAATTATTGAATTTCCATCCGAAGAAAAATCAGACTCTCTATCCGGATAAATACTAATCTTGCCGCCATGCATTGATTTGCCAACATAATCGTTAGCCTCACCCTCTAGATTAATCTTTACACCATTGATAAGGTATGCGCCTAAAGACTGGCCTGCATATCCTCTAAAGTTAATCGATATCGTATCATTAGGTAAGCCTTTATTTCCAAATTTTTTAGCTATTGCAGATGAAAGGATGGCTCCAACAGACCTATCTTTGGTTCTAATTGGCATGTCAAATGAATTCTTTTTAAATTCGTGAATACTAGAGGTAAATATATTTATAAGTTCATAATCAATGGGGTCTTCATTACGAACATTTCTTTCCATAATTCTTTTTCTTGGCTTTTGATTAGAAGGGTCTGGATCGGCAATTAACCTTGAAAGGTCAAGGTTGTTGGTTTTTTGAAAATCAACATCTATATCAGGTTCCAGGAACTCTGTTCTTCCAATTATATCATCGAGTGACTCAACTCCTATGCCTGCAAGAATCTCTCTAACCTCCGAAGCTATAGAGTACAAGTAATTAATTGCTTCCTGAGGCACCCCGGGAAATTTTTTTCTTAATTCTGGCTTTTGTGACGCTATACCAACAGGGCAAGTATTTACGTGACACTGTCTGGCCATTACGCAACCAAGGGCAACTAAAACTGAGGTTCCAAAACCATACTCTTCAGCACCTAATATTGCTGCTTTAACAACATCTGATGCCTTCTGAAAACCTCCGTCAACACTAAGGCACACTCTACCCCTTAAATCATTCATAACTAAAACTTGCTGGGTTTCTGCTAGCCCCATCTCCCAAGGTATCCCGGCATGTTTAATAGAACCCAAGGGTGAAGCCCCTGTTCCTCCTTCACAACCGGAAATCTGAATGTAGTCAGAGTAACCCTTAACTACACCAGCAGCTACAGTACCTACTCCAACTTCAGAAACTAACTTAACTCCCACTCTTGCAGAAGGATTTGAATGTTTTAAATCGTAAATCAATTGAGCTAAGTCTTCTATGCTATAAATATCATGGTGTGGTGGTGGAGATATTAGTCCTACTCCTGGAGTTGATAATCTTTGTGAAGCAATTTCTTGAGTAACTTTTTCTCCAGGGATTTGTCCTCCCTCACCTGGCTTTGCTCCTTGAGCCATTTTAATTTCGATTTGCTTAGCAGAAGCCAAATATTCTGGAGTAACTCCAAATCTTCCTGAAGCCACTTGTTTTATCGCACTATTTCTTAGATCACCGTTATCATCTCGAGTAAATCTATCCGAATTCTCTCCACCTTCCCCACTATTACTTTTACCCCCGATTTCATTCATTGCTATTGCGACAGCTTCATGCGCCTCTGTACTGAGCGCGCCATGAGACATTGCTCCTGTTCTAAATCTTTTCATTATCTCTTCCACAGATTCAACCTTACTTATGTTAATTTTCTTATTTGAGCTAAATTTCAATAAGTCTCTAATAAGAAAAGGTGGTCGATCCTCAGACATTTTAACGAATCTCTTATAGTCATCATAAGAACCTGTCTTAGAGGCTCTCCTGATTGCTTTAAATACTGGGGGGTTCAATGAATGATACTCACCGTCTTTTCTAAATCTATAGATACCTTCTTCTTTAAGTTTGTTGTCAGATTCTTGAAATCCTCTGGAATGAAGAAAAAGTGTATCAGATTGGAAGTTGTCTAAAGACACACCGCCAAGTCTGCTAACAGTTCCTGGAAAGAATTCATCAGAGGTATCTTCATCAATACCAATAATCTCAAAAATCTGGGATCCTGTATAACTAGCAACAGTACTGATTCCCATCTTAGACATAACCTTTAAAATTCCTCTTTCTAAAGCTAGTTTATAATTTGATTCATATTCTTTGGGGTCTCCATCAAATTTTTTCATCCAATCGGTGGAGCTAGCAAAAGCAAGATAAGGATTAACTGCTGACGCCCCATAGCCTAGCAAACAACATATATGATGGTCTTCTTTAATTTCAGCACTTTCTACTATAATAGAAACATTCATTCTTTTGCCTGATTGTATCAACTGATTATGAATAGCGCTAACCGCCAAAAGTATTGGGATTGGGCATTTGTCTTTTGATATACCTCTATCGGATAAAATCAACACGGTGGTGCCGTTATCGACCTCTTTAATTGCTGCTTCCTTTAAATTACTTAAGGATTCTCTTAAACTATTATTCTTATTTATTTCAAATAGAGTATTTAATTTTGATACCTTAAAAGAAGATGAATCTAGATTATTAATCCATGAAAATTCTTTATTTGTTAAAACTGGAGAATCAAAAAAAATATAATCGTTGTCATTTCCAATTTTATCGAAAAAGTTTGACTTATCTCCCATCACAACTCTTAAAGACATAACGCTATCTTCTCGGTATGGATCGATAGGTGGATTTGTGACCTGAGCAAATCTTTGTTTAAAATAAGAGAAAACTGATTTTGGCTTTGAAGAAAGGGCAGCTATTGGAGTATCGTCCCCCATTGACCCTATTGGCTCCTTACCGGTCAGACTCATCGGCTCAATTAGCCTTTCCAAGTCCTCTAAGGAATAACCAAAAGCTTTTTGAAGGAGAAGCAAATTATCTTCATCAATATGAGATTCTTGATCAATACTAACTTCGGTTGACTCAATTATTTCTTTCGCACTTAAAAATTTTTCACTAGTCCACTTAGTAAAGTTTTCACTATTCGAAATACTATCTTTTACTTCTTTATCAAAAAGCAAAACTTTTTCTTTTGTATCTACAGCTAAAATTTTTCCCGGACCAACTCTGCCAGACCTTATTATATCTCTAGGTTGCAAATTTAACATTCCAGCTTCAGACCCCAAAACAATCATGTCATCTTTAGTTATGTGATATCTAATGGGCCTTAATCCGTTCCTATCTAGTACAGCTCCGATATACCTTCCATCGGTAAAAACAATAGCAGAAGGTCCATCCCAAGGCTCAACTATACATGAGCTATAATCATAAAAAGCCTTTGCACTTGCNGACAAGTCGGAAATCTTCTCATATGCTTCAGGAACNAGCATACAAATAGATTCCAATATGCTCCTACCGGAAAGGGTCATTAGCTCTAAGGCATTATCAAGTTCTGAGGAGTCACTACCGTCATCATCCACAAAAGGCTTAAGTGATTCTATGTCCTCTTTCCANACCTTTGATACCGCACAATTTTCTCTTGCTTTCATCCAATTTCTATTTCCTTGGATTGTATTTATCTCNCCATTNTGACCTAAGGTNCTAAAGGGGTGAGCTCTTTTCCAATCNGGGAACGTGTTAGTACTATATCTTTGATGAAANATGGCCATCGAGGTTTTAAAATTAGGATTCCTTAAGTCTAAATAAAACTGATCAAGCTGATGAGCTTGNAGCATACCTTTATATAAAATAGTTTTNGAGGAAAGCGAACAACAATAGTAATCCTTAACATTGCTAAGCTCTCTAGTGATAGTCTTCCTTAACTTATAAAGATCTCTTTCGAAAACATCTTGATCAATAAAANTTTTGGCAGAAATAAAAAATTGGTATATCTCCGGCAAACTTTCTCTGGCAACTGTTCCTATTGAAGCGGGGTCAACTGGAACCTCTCTAGTNGCAATAAGATTAAAATCTTTACTAATTATATTTTTAATCTTTTTATTGCATTCATNAAATTGTNGAGTTTTAATACTAGGTAAAAAAAACATTCCTACAGCCAAATTTCCTAGAGTTATATCCTGAACATTATTATCAGCAAAAAAATCATTAAATAGTTCTAATGGAATCTGAGTTAGAACACCTGCTCCATCACCAGTTTTTTTATCTCCTCCAACAGCTCCTCTATGNGTTAAATTAACAACTCCTTCAAGAGCTTTNTGAAGAATTTTATTGGTTCTCTTACCATTGATGTCTGCAACAAAACCCACTCCACATGCGTCATGCTCAAATTGTTTCTCATATAAAAGTCTATTTCTTTTCATAACAAAACCAAACGGGGATAATAATCTAATTTTACACTAAAAAACAGACAAAATTGAAATTTTTTAAATTGTAATAAATGNANTNGTGNTCNANCAGAAAAAGAAATCTAATATAATCTTTTATAAAATCAAAAATCCTATACAATATTATTTANATAATGAAAAATGATGTTCCTATTGTCTTATGTATAGCTGGATCTGATTCTGGTGGTGGAGCTGGAATACAAGCAGATATAAAAACNCTTANTTCATTAAAAGTCTTTGCTACAACAGCAATAACATGTGTAACAGCACAGAATACCAAGGAAGTTAGATCTATCAAAAAACTACCTGTAAAAATTATTACTGATCAAATTGAAGCAGTTGGCGATGACCTCACTGTGTCAGCAATNAAAATTGGAATGCTTTATGATTCTAGTATCATGAAAGCGGTTAGTAAATTATTAGAAAAATTCTCTGGGATCCCTATCATTGTTGACCCTGTGATGATTTCNAAGTCTGGGNATTATCTTTTGAGACCGGAATCAATTAAATTTTTTATTAAGAATATTATTCCTAAATCTTATTTAATAACACCAAATATCCACGAGGCGCTTAAGATAACAAAAATGAAAAAAATTGAGTCTATAGTTGAGATTGAAGAATGCTTTAATAAGTTTATAAGCTTGGGAGCCTCTAGTGTATTGATAAAGGGTGGGCATTTGTCAAATAAAAAAACTTCTACGGATTACCTATACTTTAATAAAAAAATTTATACTATTTCNGGCAAAAGATATNTNACAAAAAATACCCATGGCACTGGATGTACCTTATCTGCGGCAATTTCTGGTAATATAGCTTTAGGTATGAATTTACTTATAGCAACAAAAAAAGCAAAAGCCTTTGTTAATAAGGCAATAAAAAAATCGTTTAATATTGGAGAGGGCCATGGGCCTTTAAATCATTTTTCATAGGAGCAAAAATAATGAGTAAAATAATAGATGGGAAACTAGTGTCTGCAAATATTAGAGAGCAAATCAAGGAACGCACTAAAGCTATAAAAGAAAAATATTCTAGAACACCTGGCTTAGCTGCGGTTCTTGTGGGTGAGGATCCAGCTTCACAGATTTATGTTAGAAATAAAAGAAAATCTTGTGCAGATGTTGGTATATATTCTGAAGAACACAAGCTACCAGAATCTACAACTGAAGATGATTTATTAGAATTAATTGATAAGTTGAATAATGATGTGAATATCAATGGAATATTAGTCCAGCTTCCTTTGCCAAATCATATAGATGAATCAACTATCTTGAGTTCCGTAACACCTGAAAAAGATGTAGATGGATTCCATCCTATTAATGCGGGTCATTTATTTGAAGGTAAGCCTAAATTTATTCCTTGCACACCCCACGGAATTATAAAGATGCTAGAGTTTTACAATATAGATATTGAAGGGAAAAATGCTGTTGTTTTAGGTAGGAGCAATATCGTAGGGAAACCAGCTGCGATACTATTGCTTCAAAAAAATGCGACCGTTACCATTTGTCACTCTAGAACAAAAAATCTCAATGATGAATTAAAAAAAGCCGATATTATTGTAGCTGCAATTGGAAAAGCTCATTTTGTAAAGAAAGAAATGGTAAAAGAGGGAGCTGTTATAATAGATGTTGGAATCAATAGATTAGAAACTGGAAAACTTGCAGGAGATGTGGATTTTGATCAAGTAGAAGAAGCAGCAAGCTTTATAACCCCTGTTCCAGGTGGAGTAGGACCTATGACGATTACTATGCTATTGTGGAACACTCTTACTTCTTTAGAGGACTCAATTGGTTGATTGTTTTATTATATAATTACCTTCGGTATCCTTTCCATCGAAAATCAATTTGACTGATGGGTGGGTAAAAGGATTTTTTTCTTCATCCTCTTCTAAATTTTGTTGTGAAACGTAAGCTATATAAACTGTTTTATCTTCATTCTCAGCTAGCACATGATAAAAGGGCTGATCCTTACTGGGTCTGCGGTCTTCAGGGATTCTTTCCAACCATTCATCTGTATTGTTAAAGATAGGGTCTACATCAAAAATTATTCCCCTGAAATTAAATTTTTTATGCTTGACTACCATGCCTAATTTAAACTTTGCTGGTTTAACGCTCATGTAAAAATGATATACATTCATTTGTAGTTTTCAATAACTAATGCTGTTCAATTTATCTATATCTTGTTTATCTAAATCTATAAGAATTTCTTTCAAAGTTTTGTTTAAGATTGGATGAGTTAGCTCAGGTTCTATTTCAATCAAAGGCATAAGAACAAAAGCTCTTAAGTGCGCACGAGGATGGGGGATTTGAAGTAATCCATTATGTTCCTGTAAGTCAACCATGACATGATTACCCATTGATTTCATCAATATTATATCGATATCAATTATTCTAGGTTTATTAACCTCGACTAAATTCCTTCCAAAATCACTCTCNATTCTTTTAGCAATTTTTAATAATTCTAACGAATCTAATTCAGAGATAATCTTTAAAGCAATGTTTAGAAATTTAGGTTGCTTCGTATTGGATATAGCTAAACTTTCATATAAGCTTGATACTCTCTCTATTTGAATGTATTTCCTATTCGAAAGTGAAGAACTAGAAGAAAGACTATTAATTGCTTTACTTAAATTATGCTCTCTATCACCAAGATTTGACCCTAAGGATAAATAAAATTCATTCACTTTCTTATTATAATTTATTTTTTTGACTTGTTAATATTTTCTGTTTATCTTCAATTTATGGTTAGAAAAGCAAAAGCATTATCAGACGACAAAATTAAACAACTTGTTCCAACGTGGGCAATAAAAAAAAAGAAGCTTTATAAGAAATTTATTTTTTCAAATTTCTCGGATGCACTAGGTTTTATAGTGCAGATAGGTATTGAATCTGAGAAATTAGATCATCATCCAACTATTTTAAATACATACAATAAAGTGGAAATATCACTTTCCACCCACTCTATTGATGGTTTATCTGATTTAGATGTAAAACTTGCAAATAATATTGATAATATTTAGATATCAATAATATTTGAATCATCGTCATCCTTAGATTCTGACTTGTAAGATGTATCTTGTTTCTTCTTTTTGAAAAAGAGACTATAAAGTTTAGTAATAAAAAAAATCCCTAAAACAATAAGAAAACCTAACCCAAAAATAAAAACTAGTCCTACTATTATTAATATGCTCAGAATAGACGATGTAGTAATCTTTACATTTCTCATCATTTTCTTTGTTTTTTCCTTTGAATCCTTTTTTGTTTTTCCAATACTCTTCTCTTAGCTTTTTCCTTTTGCATTTTATTCTTCAAAATAAACTTAGTCTTATTTTTATTATCTTCTTCTTTTGGTTGAAAATCTATCTTTTCTTCATCAGCAACAATTTCAGAGTCGCTAAGATACTCAACTTGTTCTTGTTTATTTTTTTCTTTTTCTAATTTAGTTATTTCCTCGGGTGTCACAGGTTCTACTGCCATAAAACTTCTAAGAGCATCATAGTTAAATCTCTCTATCATTTCTTCAAACATATCAAACCCTTCTTTCTTGTATTCCCTTAGAGGGTTTTTCTGGCCATAAGCTCTTAAACCCACACTATCTCTTAAATAGTCCATACTCAATAGATGTTCTTTCCAGCTCATATCAAGCGTAGTCAATAAAATATACTTTGATACGGGCTTGTATAATTCGCCCAATGATAAAATCTTATCATTTATCTTAGACTCGATTAAATCTTTTAATTCATCTAAAGAATCGAATTCAAGATCAGAGGATAGCCCCAATGCAGTAATTACAGATTGACGATCAGAATCTGACAAAGTCTGAGAATCTTCATGAGATTTCTCCATATTTAGGAAAACGTTTTCAGATATATCAGATAATATTTCTGTTATTTCCCCATCTATGAGCAATTTATTTCTAATACCATAAACAACTTCTCTTTGTTTATTTTGAACATCATCATATTCTAATAAGTACTTTCGCATTTCAAAATTTCTTCCCTCAACCTTTTTTTGAGCATTCTCCAAAGAGCTTGTAATCATTTTGTGTTCGATAGGTTCGCCCTCTTTCCATCCAAATTTTGTCATCATTGTGGACATTCTTTCCGAACCAAACAATCTCATTAAATCATCTTCCATTGAGACAAAAAATTGGCTTCTACCAGGATCACCTTGTCTTCCTGATCTTCCTCTTAATTGATTATCAATTCTTCTAGACTCATGCCTCTCGGTTCCTAAAACAATTAGCCCACCTAAATCTAAAATCTTTTCCCTTTCTTCTTCTATCTGACTGATTAATATTTTACTTTCCACAGACTGATTGTTTTGAGAGTCAGAACTTCCTCCGAGCTTAATATCAGTTCCTCTACCTGCCATATTTGTCGCAATTGTTACTGCCCCTATTCTGCCAGCATCTGCTATAATCTCTGACTCGTATTCATGATTCTTTGCATTTAAGACCTTGTGCTCTACTCCTTTCTTTTTTAATTCTTTACTTAATTCTTCAGATTTTTCCACTGATATTGTTCCAACAAGGATAGGATTTTTATTAGTATTAAACTCGAGAATTGTTTCAATAACGGCGTTGAACTTTTCGCTTTCTGTTCTGTAAATTAAATCATTTAAGTCTTCTCTTACCATCGGAGCATTAGTAGGTATTACTAATACTTTTAAATTATAAATATTATCAAATTCTCTTGATTCTGTATCAGCAGTTCCCGTCATACCCGACAACTTTTCGTACATTCTGAAATAATTTTGAATAGTTATGGAAGCCAGCGTCTGGTTTTCTTCCTCTACTTTTAATCTTTCCTTTGCTTCAACTGCCTGGTGCAAACCCTCACCCCATCTCCTTGTGGGCATTAACCGACCAGTAAATTCATCAATTATTACAATCTTTTCATCCTGCACAATATAATCTTTGTCTCTCTCGTACATATGAATGGCCCTAAGCGCTTGTGATATAGAATGAAGAGTTATCAGATTGCTGGGATCATAAAGATTAGATAATGATAGAGTTTTTTCTATCTTTTCTATTCCAGATTCAAGAATAAAGACTTGCTTAGTCTTTTCATCCCTTGTTACATCATCTAAAGTTAAGCTCCTTGCAACATTATTCATTTGCGAATAATCAATAACTGAGCTATCGGTTGGTCCTGAAATTATTAGTGGAGTCCTAGCCTCATCAATTAATATGCTGTCAACCTCATCTACGATTGCAAAGAAATGACTAGATTGAGATACTTCGTCTAATGAATATTTCATATTGTCTCTGAGGTAGTCAAAACCAAATTCACTATTAGTCCCATAAACTACATCTGACAAATAAACATCTTTCCTGTTTGATTCAATAAGTAGGTACTCTCCTGAATCACTTTCATTAACTAGATAAGAGGCATCACTATTTAATATGCCTACTTTCAGCCCCAAAGATATATAGATTGGGGACATCCAAAGAGCATCTCTTCTAGCCAAATAGTCATTAACTGTTATAAGATGAACACTCTGATAAAGTGAATTAAGCGTTACTGCCAAGGAAGCCACTAAAGTTTTACCTTCACCGGTCTTCATTTCCGAAATTTTACCCTCATGAAGGGCAATTGCCCCTAAAAGTTGAACATCAAAAGGTCTTAAACCAAGCTTTCTATTTGAGGTCTCTCTTGCTATAGCCAACACTCTTGAGAGATGTTCGTCAAGCTCTTTAGGATTATGTATTTGCAATCTAATTGCAGAAATTTCATCTTTAAGCTCTATGTCAGTTTTATCATGAATTTCATTCTCTAGATTATTTATGGAATCAACCATCTTGTTGATTCTGGACAGCTCTCGCTTGTTATCTGAGCCAAATATTTTTTTGATTAGATTTATCATTACAAATTCAAATCTTAAAAATTTACTCTGATAGGTCCACTGGGATAACTTCGCTTAATCCTTCAAGTTTAGATGTAATACCTATAAGTTTATTTGAAAACTTCATTGTTTTTTTGTTGTGAGTTATTATTGCAACTTGCGATTTCTTAGATATTTCCTTTAACATTTCACCAAACTTAGAAATATTTTTATCATCTAATGGTGCGTCAACTTCATCAAGAAGTAAGAAGGGTGCAGGTTTTACAAAATAAGCAGATAGCAATAAGGCAATACCAGCCAAAGCTCTTTCTCCCCCAGAATATGACTTTAGTGTTCTATATTTTTTTAATCCAATCTTTAACATTACCTCTATCCCAGTGTCTTTTAATGAGTTTGGATTAGTAAGAATAAGCTTTCCTTCTCCACCTCCAAATAATGTTTTTATATATTCGTCATATTTACTAGAAATCTTATTAAATGTCTCCATAAATGCTGTCTCAGATTCGTCGTCAATCTTATTGATAGCTTTTTGAAGATTGTTTAATGATTCATCTAAGTCATTAATTTGAGAATCAGTAAATTCAAATCTTTCTTTGAGCTTTTCAAATTCTTCTGGTGCTAAAAGGTTTACAGGACCAAAACTCTCAATAGACCTTTGTAATTTATTAAACTTAGATTTAGATAGATCATCATTCTTTTTTAATAACTCTATTTGCGAATCCTCATCGTTTAAAATAATTTTAATGTCATAGTTATCAAATTCAGGATTAACGTTTTCAATTAACTGTTCAATTTCAAGNTCTACTTTTTGTATATTTGAATCGAAATACAAAGAACCTTCTCTTCTAGCTTCAAGCTCATCTTCTTTTTCTTGTTTCTTAATATTATCGTTAGATAGAGCAATTTTAATCTCGTCTATCTTGCTCTTTGCAATATTTATATTTCCAACTAAAGCTGTTTCTTGAATTTTAGAGTTCTCAAAAACATCGCTTAATCTTTTTAACTCTATTGAATTAGATTCTATTTTATCTTCCAAATCAATAATTCTTGANGTATCTCTTTCGATTTTAANTGANATANTNTTNATTCTTTGANCCATATTTTTCTTTGAATTATTCTGCTCATCTAATGATACTTTGAGATTCTCTATTTCATCCATTTTGGAATCCATTACAATCTGGGAGCTTGATATATTCTTTGCTTTTTCTAATAAATTAAATTTCTTTTCAAATTCATTCTTCTCTTCGATGATTAAATTAATCTCACTATATATATCCTCTAACTTTTTCTTTTTTGAAGTTAGATTAGAACTCAACTCTGTTGCTTGCGATTCCATGCTTTGTCTTAAAGATGTTTCAGCAGAAAGCCTAGAATTAAAATTATTTAATTTTTCTGAGATTACTTCGTAAGATTCGGAACAAGAAGCGATCTCAGCATCAAAAGATTCAATTCTATTATTAATATCAAAAATCTCTTCTTCTATTTTCTTAATTTCAATGCCCACCAAATCAATATCTTTATCGTGTTCAACTTTAAGCTTATTCAAATCCTTAATTTCATCTTTGATTTGAAGTATATTNTCTGGCGCTGATCCAACAGATATAGACCCATTAGAATCGAAAAACTCCCCGTCCCTTGTAACAAAATTAAAGTTAGGGAACTCTTCTCTAGCTTTAATAGCATCTAGAATTGTTTCGGTAACATAAGTATCGCCTAATATTGATGCAAGAAATGGACGATTTTCTTGGTTGCACTCTATACAGTCCATTATCATTGTTTGATTAATATCCAAGCTGCCTCCAGCCTGAATCCTATTGTTGATTGGAATAAATGTACCCCTTCCGGTACATGTACTCTTAAATTTTTCAATAGTATCAATTGTATTTTTCTTATCATTAATAAGAATCCACTTTAATTTCTCCCCTAAAGCTGATTCTATTGCTTTCTCATATCCAGTTNTTGATTTGATAAAATCAGAGACAGTTCCATCAACGCTTTTTCCTTTTAGCTGATGAACAAAATTCCTAATTCCTTCTGGGAGCCAACCATAGGTAGCNTCAATATTCTCAAGAACCTTTACTCTCGACNTTGTAGACTCAATATCAGAATTAATTTNTGAGTANTTTTCGTTAATTTCTTTAAGTTCTCCATTACTTTTTAATAACCGCTCAGTTTCCTCTTTCTTATTTCCCTGACAATTATCTCTAATAGATTGAAGCCTAAGGGAGTTATCTTTTATCTCTGACATTTCTTTCTTGATAGCCAATATAGAGCCCTCTAGTTTATTAGACTCAACTTCATAATCTGCCTGTTTAATTGAAAGTTCNTTCAATTCATTTTCTATAATAGAATAGCTTGTCTTGAGGGATGAATATCGTTCTACCGCGTCTAGGAGTCTTGTTTTGGCCTCATCCTGAGTAATCCCAAGATTGCCTGGACTCTCCTTAGTAGAAAAGCTAACCTGTTCGTTAGCATCAATTAATTTATTTTCTAAAGTTTCATAGCTTTTATCAATATCCTTTATTTCTAAAATTAATTCATCGACTTCAAGTCTTAAATCTCGCTTGCTATCTTTTGCTCTGACTAGTTCTTCTACGAGTAGAATATTTTCTTTCTGTAAAATATTTACTTGCGAGCTTGTATTCATCTTATCTTCTTTAGCTCTAAGTAGTGAAAGATTGAGCTCATCTACACTATGCATAATATTCGCATGGTCATTATTACTCTTNTTNATAGNCNATTTAAGGGCATNTCTTTCTTGCTCTATNAGGCTAGTAATNTTACAAAATTCATTTTTTTCGTCAATGCATTTAGANAGCTTTGTACTCAAGTCTCTATATCTACTTTTATAGAATAGCTTTTCTANGCTTTTAAATTTATCTACCAACTCACAGTATTCATTAGCTTTTCTAGCTTGTTCTTCCAAGGAATCCTTTTGCTTCNTTATCTCCAATTGAATATCTCTAGTTCTCTCAAGATTATCTTGAACTAGCAGTATTTTTCTTTCTGTCTCGGCTCTCTTTGATTTATATATCGCAAGACCTGCAGCTTCATCAATTAAGTTCTTTTTTTCCTCTGGCTTAGAAGTTATATAACTATCTATTTGTCCCTGAGGAATTATTGTGAAACTTCTAGATCCTGCACCNGNTGACATNACAACATTAGAAACATCCTTAAGCCTGCATTGTGTTCCATTTAAATAATATTCACTCTCACCNGATCTATATAACTTTCTTTTTATCTCAGTTTCTACAAAATCATCTTCTTCTTTATTTTCAATTAACAAACAAACTTCGGCNTAATTTTGTTTTGGNAGATTATCATTACCATCTGCTACTANTTGTGACATAGAATCAAGNCTTAGAAGTCTTGGATTTTGCTCACCAAGTACCCATCGCATCGCATCAAGNAGGTTTGTCTTGCCACAACCATTAGGTCCNACAATTGTAGAAATTTCTGAATCAAAATTTATAATAGATTTTTCATAGAATGTCTTAAAACCTTTAATATAGAGGGACTTTATTCTCATTTTTGCAAATAATAAAATACATTAGTTATAAAGGCAATAGTAAATATNAAGAAATTTAAATATAATTGAACTAATTAATATATTTAGGATTGTATTTTATATTCGAGTTAATGAATATTTCNNTCAAAAAAGTTCTNTAAATTTTTTCTTTTCTAGGTGATGAAAGATTTTTCTTTATTTTATCTTTATCTAACAATAAAAAATCTGGATCAGCTTTCCTTACNTTTTCTATAAATATTATAAAGTTNTCAGAACTATTTGATATGATTTCTGGAACAAAAAAGCCNTCTTTAATGGCACNATANTCTATCTTANAATTTGAAATCTTANTAAAGTCAGCAAAACTTAAATCGTAATTAAAATCATAACTATAGTTAATATCACTTTTAGTCGNCTCAAANACNGCNNTATCATTACTTTCATCATTATCCAACAATAAGGCCAAANGNTTCATTTGATATTCATANAGGCTATTTCTTTCTAAACTAGATAATGCTTCCTGTNGAGAAAGAATTTTTTCACTTAATATGGTNACTACCCATANTGAATCCACNGCAACGAACACTTTAACTTTTTTNTCAGTAAAATCACTNGAAACAATTTTACTTAGTAAATCTTTGGTTATTATTTTTTGTGGTGCGTCGAGATTCAAGCTAATGACTTTATTNTTTATACCGCTCTCACTAACGATTTCATCAAAACTTTTACTTTCTGCCATTTNATTGAGTGATTTAAGTTTTGCAGGGAGTAAATTNAGGGCAATTCTCTTTCTNATCAGTGTTTTTGAACTTTCATCGCTGATATTCTCATCATCAGATGAATAATTTAAGATAAAAGAATCGATATCTTTCTTTGTAATATTTATATCTTTTGTTAATTCATCAGAATCTAATTGAGCCAATCTGTAAGTTAAGTTTGAGTTAGAAGCATTCTCTTTCTTGGTCATTATNAAATTATTAATATCACTATCTGTAAAATTTGGAACCTTATATTTNGAACCATTAACTCTAANNGTATAAAAATTCAGTTTTGTAGAATCGTCTCTATATTGTTGCTCTATTTCCAAGTCCGAAACAAAAANAAAAGAGGTAAAGAATGATCTCAACTTATCCGCGAGTACTTCTTCTTTAAGTATTTGTTCAAATATTTCAATTTTTAATCCNAATATATCTTTAACTTTTGTTTTATATCCAGAAAANCCTATAAACTTGCCATTATTGTTAAAAAAACTTGATCCTTTTATCTTNGTTTCAATTTCNTCATCAGAAACATGTAATCCTAACTTAACCGCTTGCTCGGATGAGACCTTNCTCCTNGCAATAGTATTAATAATTTGTTTATCAATAATCTTTACAGCTTCCTTGTCAGTTAAAAGTTTTTTTGAAACATCTGCGAATTTTAACCTTCTAAAGTAGTTGAACTCTTCAAGAGTGATATCTTTATTNTTAATTTTNGCTACTGTGTTGTCTGACATTCCGAAAGAAATAACGTCGGTACCAACNCCAAGACTAACAATTAGGCCTATNCCTAAAAGAGCTATGATAANNTTGCTAATAAAGTTCTTAAGNTNTGAAAAAAACATAGATAAGAATATAGCATATAAGAGCTGTAATTTAACAACATTCCCCAACATTGTGTAAAATAATNAGGTGAAAAAAAANATTGNTNTAGTAGGCTGTGGAATTGTAGGTCTTTTAATTTCCTATAAGTTCTTAAAGCTAGGACATAAAGTTACAATCTTTGAAAAAGAAGANCATATGGGTCTTACAAATTGTAGTACNACTGCAGCAGGAATGCTTTCCCCGTATTGNGAGCTAATTCATAGCGATAAGAAAATCTTTGATTTAGGTTCTGATTCAATCTATAGNTGGAAAAAAATTATNAATGAATTAGAAATGAAAGTTTACTTTAAAACAAAGGGNAGCCTTATTGTTGCAAANAAAGAACATGTAGCTGAACTAGACTCTATATGTTCNAGAACAAATAAGTACACAAANGCAAATATCAAAATAATTAAAAGTAAAAGAATTTCAGCNCTTGAGCCTGATATTGATAGCGATGATTTAATAGGATTACTCTTTAAGGAAGAAGGTCAGATTGATTGTAANCANATTATAAATATNTTAATAAATTTTTTGCNAACGAACAGTTGCTCTATTAATTTTAAAGCTGAAGTAAAAAATATTCAGAANAATTCTGTGATATTAGATAATNATAAAAAANTCAAATTCGATCATGTAATCGAATGTGCNGGACTACATTCTCTTAACAATAAAAGAATACGGGCTGTTAGAGGTGAGATTATTGAGNTTCATGCACCTGAAATAAAAATTTCGAGACCNATAAGGTTAAACCATTTCAGATACCCAGTTTATATTGCACCTAGAGAAAATGGGANCTATTTAATNGGTGCNACCGAGATAGAGAGNGAAGACTTCTCNCCAGTGTCAATTAGATCTGCAATCGAGTTATTAAATTCTTCAATTGTAATTTCCAAAAGGTTCTCTGAGGCACGAATTATCACATTATCATCGAATTGTAGGCCTGCTTATAGTGANAACCTACCTAAAATTATAATNAGAAAAGATTATATTTCTGCNAATGGTCTATTCAGGCATGGATACTTATTGTCNCCATTGGTTGCAGACTTGGTNGTTGACTACTGCTTGAAAGATAAGAAAGACAAAAACNTGGATTACATTTATAATTAAAATTAATGATAATTTTNATTAATGGTGACAAAACTAAACTTAATAAAAATACTAGTTTAGAAAAGTTTCTGAAAAAGAACTTCTCAAACTTATCCTCGTCTTATGCAGTTGCNTTAAATAATGAATTTNTCCCTAGATCAAGCTATCAGGATATAATTATAAATGATGGGGATAAGATTGAAGTTGTCTCTGCTCAGCCAGGAGGTTAAATGCAAATATATGATATTAATATAGATTCNAATATAATTTTAGGCTCATCTGGATATCCATCACCCAAGGTTTTTTTAAACTGTATTAAGATACTAAAGAGTGNGATGGTTACAGTTTCAGTTCGNAGATTAAATAAAAAAGAGGNTAACAATTTTTTTAATCTTATTAAAAAAACAAAATGTAGGATTCTTCCAAANACAGCAGGATGCTTGTCAGCTAAGGAAGCNATAGTAACAGCTCAAATGGCCCGAGAAATCTTTGAAACTGATTTNATAAAACTTGAAGTAATAGAAGATGATTTAACTTTAAGACCATCTAAAAANGNTACGATTAAAGCTGCTGAAGCTTTAATCAAGAAAGGATTTAANGTANTGCCTTATACGACTGACNATATAAATTTTGCAAAATCATTAAAAAGTTTAGGGTGTAAAGTTATAATGCCNTGGGGCTCTCAGATAGGCTCAGGTAGGGGTCTAGAAAATCCAGAAAAACTCATAAGAATTAGAGAAGAGATGCCAGAATTAACTTTAATCATAGATGCAGGGATAGGGAGAATCTCGCATGTATGCGAAGCTTTTGAGATTGGATATGATGGAATATTNTTAAATACTGCTATATCAAAAGCAGAATATCCAGAAGAATTTGCAAAAGCACTTAGCTTATCTATGGAAGCGGTAAAAAGGTCAATAAAGTCGGGTCTAATACCCATGAGAAATTTTGCAACCCCTTCTACNACAACAATTGGAATTCCCTTCAAGAAATAATTTTTAATTTGATTTAACTGATTTGTAAAGTGTCACTTCAGAATCNTTACTCCTTCTNTCAATCAAGAAAAGGCAATTCTGTCCNGATTTTATTTTACTAATTACGAGATTGTAAGATTCTATTGTATCAATAGGCTGTCTGTTAATTTCTAAAATAATATCTCCTTTTANGAAAGTTCTAGATTTAGCTGAGGCTTTTGCAATATTAGAGATAATTATTTGTGTATTATCCTTCTCTGANANANCGGGTACTTCATTAACTATAATTCCAAACTTTTTGGCCCCCAAATCGGACTTAGTAACCTTTNTAACTTTTGGCTCGGGTATCTCGCCTAACACAACGGNAATATTNATCNTAGCTGAATCTCTNAATACAACTAAGTCAACCGTCTCCCCAGGCTTAAGCTGACTTATCTCTTTGGGCAAGTCCTCATAAGTTACTATTTCAACTTTATTTATAAAGAGTATTATATCGCCTCTCTTTAAGTTTGCTCCAAATGCGGGNCCATCATTTAGCACTCTACTAATTAAAGCTCCCCTTGANGATTTTAGATTTAAAGAATCAGCTATTTCTGGNGTTATCTTTTGAACAACAACTCCCATCCACCCTCTTTGAACTTTTCCATTCTCTTGTAGGTCCTCTATGACATTAATTGCCATAGATATAGGAATTGCGAACCCTATTCCTTGACCATTTGCAGCTATNGCAGTGTTTACTCCAACAACTTCACCAAGGAAGTTGAACAATGGGCCCCCACTATTACCCTTGTTTAAAGCCGCATCTGTTTGAAGGAAATCAACATANGTGCCTAGGCCATCAATATACCTTCCTTTTGCACTTATTATTCCTGTTGTTACAGTAGCGCCAAACCCCAGAGGATTACCTATTGCAATAACNCCTTCACCAATTCTTAACTTATNAGAATTTCCAATTTTAACTTTATTTAAATTTATTTNAGCAGATATCTTTAGGAGGGCAAGATCTGTCCTAGAATCAGTACCTACAACTTGAGCTGGATAACGATNTCCATTTTCTAAAACAACTAGAATATCATTTGCCTTCTCTATAACGTGAAAATTTGTTACAACAAAACCATCTTCAGAATAAATAAATCCAGATCCAAGACCCTTGGATGTTCGTGGTTGTGAATCTTCGCCAAATTGTCTCCTAAAGAATTCATCAAAGAAAGGGTCACCTGTAATATTAAGNTTTTGCTTGTTAATATTTTTAGTCTCAATTCTAACAACAGAGCTAGTTAGACTCTCAATTAAATCAGGTAGGTCAGAGCCCCTTAAAGAAGAAGTCGAAGGTAANACNGTAAAAAATACAGTCAAAGTAAAAAAAATTTTGAAGAGTCTACTCATAGTTAATAAAATATATACAATTCAAAGAATTCTATCCAGTTAAATATTCCGAATATGATAATATTAAAATATAATGCGAGAAGTTTTTATAGAAAACGTTTCTATGACTAAGTTTGGTAGGTTTGATTCAAGTTTAAGAGACTTAACTACCAGTGCTGGTGCAAAGTGTCTTGAGAAAACAAATATGAAGATAGATTGCTTACTAATTGGATCTATGAACCCTGAAGAATTTAGCAGTAACTCTAATATTTCCTCTTTAGTCGCTGATTATCTTAATGTCCAAGGAATTCCATCAATGAGAATTGAGACAGCATCATCCTCAGGTGCTGCAATATTTAGCTTAGGGTGCAACTTAATTGCATCTGGAGTCTATAACAACGTACTACTAGTAGCTGCAGAAAAAATGTCTGGACTAGAAACACAAAAAGTTACAAAAATTCTTGCCAAAGTTATTGAAGAAGAAGAAAGGCAATCGGGAGCCAGTATGCCTTCTTTAGCTGCAATGGTGACTATGGCATATAAGCTTAAATATAAAATAAACAAAGAATTACTAAATGAGTTATTAAAGACAATAGCTATCAAAAACCATTACAATGGTTCGTTAAATCCATTAGCTCATTTTCAAAAAGAAATTTCTGAAGATGATTACAATAATAGTAAAGTAATTTCAAATCCTCTAAAAATGTATGACTGCTCTCCTATTTCTGATGGTGCAGCAGCTTTAATCTTATCATCTGAAAAAACCGATATTAGAGTAAGTGGAACTGGACAAGCAACAGATACAGTAAGCTTGAAGAATAGAGTATTTCTGAGTCATTTTGCAGCAACCAAGCTAGCAGCTAAAAAAGCTTATACGTCTTCATCACTAACACCAAAAGATATTGATTTCGCCGAGGTTCACGATGCTTTTACTAGCTTTGAAGCTATAAATACAGAGGACCTAGGATTTTTTGATGAAGGTGAATCTTGTCTTCATATATTAAAAGACGAAACAAAGCTTAATGGGAGACTGCCTATTAATCCATCTGGAGGTCTTAAGTCAAGAGGGCACCCAGTTGGTGCTACAGGTTTAGCCCAAATTGTAGACTGTATATATCAAATGAGAAACGAGGTCTCTAGCAATAGACAAGTAGATAAAAACAATATTGCCTTATGCCATTCTATAGGGGGAATGGGAAACAATATATTCGTCAATATACTTGAGAAAGTACCTTCTATAAAGAAGAGGTCTCTTGGCTTGACCGAAGTTATTCATGAAATAATTCCTAAAATTCCTGATAGTAGTGAACTGATAAATGAGGACGAGGAACTAGAAGGAAAGCTTGCAAGCTATACAACTCTTTATGTAACCCCAGAGGGGTTTGACTCTCCTTTAACACTCGGAATAATTGATACAGTAAAACATAAAAGAGTTTTTGCCAGGGCTTTATTTGAAGGAGACTTTGAGATAGGAAGAAGAATAACAATATTTAAAGAGAACAATATAGTTTATTTTAGAAAAACTTCTTATGTTGATCAAATTAAATTTTTTGCGAGAAGGAATGTTAAAAACATTTTAGATTTGTTTGAATAAGATGAAAATTATTTTTATGGGTACTCCAGATTTTGCTCTTCAGAGCTTGGCTGCTTTAAATGTAAACTTTAATGTAGCACTTGTTATTACCCAGCCTGATAAGCCAATCGGAAGGAAAAAAGAAATTATATTTTCTCCTGTAAAGAGATTCTGTATCGAAAGTGGTCTTGACTTTATTCAGCCTGATAAGATAAGAAACAATCAAGAACTATTACAATTAGTTACACAGATTAATCCTGATATTGTATGTGTCGCTGCTTATGGAAAAATTCTTTCACAGGAATTTCTTGACATACCTAAAATATGTTGCGTAAATATTCATGCATCCTTGTTGCCTAAGTATCGTGGTGCTGCCCCGATAAACAGAGCAATAATTAACGGTGACGTTGAAACTGGAATATCATTGATGAAGATGGATTCGGGTATGGATACCGGGGATATAATATCCAGCTTCAAATTACAGATTGATGATATTGATACAACATCTACATTAACTACNAAGCTTGCAGATTTAGGAGCAAATGAAATAGTAAGATTAATCAAAAGTATCCAATCTGGTTCAAAAATTTTATCATGTAAACAAGATAATAATAAAGCTACTATNGCTCCAAAAATNTCCAAAGATGATGGTTTAATTGATTGGGGGAAAAGTTTTAAGGAAATAGACAGTCTAATAAGAGGGTGTGACCCATGGCCAATTGCATTTACANATTTCAATAGNCAGATGGTCAAGATTTACAAAATAAAAGAGCANGACTCGGATAGAATTAATCAAGGTGAGATAAAGAGNATCGATAAATCAATGATAGTAGGGTGCAAAGATAAGAATATAGAAATAATTNAAATCCAAAAAAGCGGACAAAGGCAACTCACAGGTAAAGATTTTATTAATGGAATTTCTAAGATAGAAAATCCACGTTTTACTTAAGTGGTATTTCAACTGAAAAAAAGGAAACTTTAACTTTCTCTATTAATTTATTTTCCCAACACATATCTCTAACAATTTTTAATTTTACTTTGGGTACGAAGATGATAAGACTAATGCCTAGATTCTGAATCAACTTCCATCTTTCAATTGATTCGCTATTAATAGTTGAATCTACTTCAACTTCACCCAGCATAACTGTTTGACCATAATTACCAAAAATAACATCAGGAAATAGTCCATCAATTTGACTATCTTCTATACCAAATTTATTTATTTTAATTTCATTAAATTCTTTAGAATATTGCGCCTTAATTTCTTCTAGAACCCAATCGTGAAGAAAAAGATCTCTTTTATTTTCTTCCATAGTTATTGCTCCACATCAACTTATCCTTTAAGACATTAAAATATTCTGTTTTTCTTGATCTTAAAAGTTTCAACTTTAACGTGGACTTAGAAATTTCTAATTCAAAACCCTCACCCATTTCCATACTGTCGTCACCATCAAATGTTGTAAAAACTGGGGAATTCAAAGAATTAATCTTAACTCTAATTATGGATTGGTTAGAAACTACAAGAGGTCTATTAGATAAAGTATGAGGACAAATTGGGGTGACAATAACTAAAGGTAAATTTGGAGTAACAATTGGACCTCCTGCTGACATTGAGTAAGCTGTTGAACCAGTAGGAGAAGAGAATATAATTCCATCAGCCCTGATATTGGACACAAGTGCTTTATCAATAAATAAATCTAGATTAATTATCTTGGCTAAAGCCCCCTTATTAATTACAACGTCATTAAGAAAACTTGTCTTCAGAATTTGCTTACCATTCTTAACAATTTTTGCCTGTAGAAGCTCTCTCGTATCCACTACAAGGTTATCATCGTAAAACTCTTCCAAAAGGTTTTTTAACTTACTTATAGGAGCTTCAGTCAAAAAACCAAGGTTACCTAGATTAATTCCTATAACTGGCTTCTTATTTTTTGCTGCTGCTTCGGCAATATGTAACAGGGTCCCGTCCCCTCCCAATACAATTAATACATCAGACTTTTTTATAACATTAATTTTTGAGGCATAGGAAATTTTAGAGTTAGGGAATTTTTCTAATGATTCATCAACTAAGATTGAAGACTTCCTTTTTGTGAGAAATTTAATTAAGGCTGCTTTGACCTTTCTAAAATCCTTTAGGTTTGGCTTTGCTAGTATCCCAAAAATCATTGTTATATTATAAATCAGATTAATTATTTTGTATTGAGTATAATTTTTTATCTTTAAGTGAATTCCTATCTAACATACTCTTAGTATTAACAACTATTTTTCAGATGAGAGAAGTTTCTCTATTAAATCTTGAAAGCTACCATCTAGGAAGGAGTCTACATCTCCTATTTCTGTGTCAGTTCTATGATCTTTAACCATCCTATAAGGGTGAAGAATATAAGACCGTACTTGGCTTCCCCATCCTATTTCTTTTTTTTGAGAATTTACCTTTTCCTCTTTGGTTTTTATCTTCTCTAATTCTAAGTCATAAAGCTTTGATGAAAGAATCTTCATAGCTGCATTTTTATTCTGATGCTGTGATCTTTGATTTTGACATCCGACTACAATTCCAGAAGGTAAGTGAGTTATCCTCACCGCAGAATCTGTCTTATTAACATGTTGACCTCCTGCACCAGCTGCTCTAAAAGTATCGATTTTTAAATCTTTTTCTTCTACTTCAACATCGATATCTAGCTCGACTTCAGGTGAAACAGAAACTGATGCAAATGAAGTATGTCTTCTTTTATTCGAATCGAATGGTGAAATTCTGACTAGCCTATGAACACCAATTTCGTTTTTAAGGTATCCATAAGCGAATTCTCCTTTGATAAGTATTGAGCAATTTTTTAATCCAGCTTCTTCGCCGTCTAAAAAATCTAAGAATTCAGCTTTAAAATTATTAATCTCAGAATATCGAAAATACATTCGTGATAGCATACTAGCCCAATCTTGGGCCTCTGTGCCACCGGCTCCCGAGTTAATTGATAAAATAGCATTCTTATTATCATCTCTACCTGAAAGCATTATTTTAACCTCGAAGGCTTCAATTGATTTCTTTAAATCTGATAAAGATTCCTCAATTTCTTTACTTGTAGAGTTGTCAACTTCTTCATCTTTGTATAGTTCACTGATTTCTTTTAACTCCGTTAAATCATTCTCAAGAGATCCAAACAAATCTAATTTTTTGTTAATTTGTGAAATATCCTTTAAAACTAGCTGAGCAGCTTGCTGATTAGACCAAAAATCATTCTTTTCAGATTTAGAAATTAAATCTTGTAGTTCAACTTCTAACCTTTCAAGGTCAAAGATAGCCTCGTATAACTTCAATTTTCTTTGAAAGCAATTTTAAAGTTTGTATAAATTCAATCATTTTTCAACTCGATAATTAATGTTATATTAAACTTAACACTTTATTANCTCAAGGGAGTAAATTTTGAAAAATTATGTTTTAACACCAGGTCCNGTACCAGTTCCAGAATTTGTCATGCTTGAAATGGCAAAGCCTATTATCCATCATAGAACTGAAGAGTTTGAGGAAATTTTTTCCAATGCAACAAAGGGACTTAAGAAAGTTTTNATGACAAAAGAAGAGGTATTAATTTTAGCTTCTTCAGGTACGGGTGCTATGGATGCAGCCATCTGCAACACCCTCAGTAAAGGCGATAAAACTTTAGTTATNAATGGTGGGAAGTTTGGCGAAAGATGGTTGAAAATCTGTAAAGCCTATGGGGTTNATGCTGAAGAAATTAAAGTTGAATGGGGCAAGGCGGTTGATCCATCGATTATCAAAGAAATTATTGAAAAAGATTCAGACATTAAGGCTATTCTTATTCAAGCAAGTGAAACTTCCACTGGTGTAGAGCACCCTATTGAAGAAATAGCCAAACTAACTAAAGATAGAGATGACATAATTCTAATTGTTGATGGAATTACAGCAGTAGGAGCATTTCCAGTTGAATTTGATAAATGGGGAATCGATATTCTCATCGGGGGTTCGCAAAAAGCATTTATGATGCCTCCTGGGCTTGCTTTTATTGTTCTCAGTCAGAAAGCATGGGAATTTAATAAAAAATCAGACCTTCCAAAATTTTATTTAGATTTAAGTCAGGCTCATAAGAATAGTCTAAAAAGGACCTCTCCATGGACTCCTGCCGTTACTCTAGTAATNGGACTTAATGCGGTTCTAGAATATTTTGATAAAATTGGTTTAGATACATTATTTAAGAGACATTCAATTTTATCTCAGGCCACGACTGAGGGCTTCGAAGCAATAGGACTAGAAAATTTTGCAAAAGGCTATACCAGTACAGCTCTTTCCGTAATTAAATCACCTGAAGGAATTGATGCAAGTTTAATAGTAAAAGGATTAAAGGAAAAATATGGGATGATAGTTGCAGGGGGTCAAGACCAAGCTAAGGGNAAGATTTTTCGTATAACACATATGGGTTATGTAGATAAGGGTGACATTATTGCCGTTGTGGCTGGTGTTGAAGGGATATTGTCTGAATTAGGTCATAATTTTGTAGCTGGCGCTGGAGTGGCAAAAACTACTCNGATTTTAGACAAGCTATAAAGTTATACAATCTTTTTAAGAGTTGAAAGTTTGTTTTCTAATATACAATCCAGAAGAACTAAGTTGACCATCGCCTCAGCAATTGGAACAGCCCGAGGACAAAGACACGGATCATGTCTACCTTTAACCTGAAGATTTTTGACTTTACCTTTGCTATTAATAGATTTTTGAATCTGAGAGATTGATGAAGTAGGCTTCAAGGCAAATCTTAAAATAATATCATTCCCATTTGTGATACCACCGAGTATTCCGCCTGCGTTATTAGTGTCAAACTTAACTTTACCTTTTGACTTACCGACCATAATATCATTAACCTGGGATCCTTTCATGGAAGCAACAGAGAAGCCCAAACCAATTTCAAAACCCCTAACTCCTCCAATCCCCATTATTGCAGATGCTAGTCTTGCATCAAACTTTTCGAAAACTGGTGAGCCCAGCCCCGCTGGAACTCCTACTGATCTAACTTCTATAATGCCACCAATAGAATCACCCTGTTTTCTAACTGAGTCTATCAAGTCACCCATCTCTTTAAGTTTAGACTTGTCGGGAATCCTTAACGGATTTTTTTCAATATAATTTGCATCAATTTTTTCACACTTTAGGTTTCCAATTTGAGAGACAAAACCAAAGGTTTTAATTTTCATTGTTTTTAAGATTTTTTTTGCTATAGCACCTGCTGCAACTCTACCAACAGTTTCCCTATTTGACGACCTACCACCTCCCCTGTGGTCCCGAATCCCATATTTTTCATCATAGCTAAGGTCTGCATGCCCCGGCCTATAGATATCTTTAAAATTTTCATAAGATTTAGATATTGCATCTGCATTAGGAATCAACATTGAGATTGGTGTTCCTGTTGTTGTACCATTAAAAATGCCCGACAGTATCTCAACCTTATCAGCCTCTTTTCTTTGTGTTGTATATTTGCTTTGACCAGGCCTTCTTCTGTCAAGTTCTAGCTGAATATCTTTCTCAGAAATTTTAAGTCCCGCAGGGCATCCATCAACAATAACACCCAAAGCTTTCCCGTGAGATTCCCCCCATGTGGTAATTTTAAAAATATTCCCGAATGAATTTCCTGGCATTTAAATGATTTTATATTCAAATTCACATAATGCAATTTGGAAAGACATTTAAACGATAAGCATTGCATCCCCATAGCTATAAAAATTGAATTTTTCTTTTATAGCAAAGTCATAACATTGCATAGTTAACTTGTTGCCTAAAAAAGCTGATATTAATATTAGCAGTGTAGACTTAGGTAAGTGAAAATTTGTAAGTAGAGCATCTGTTGATTTAAATTGAAACCCTTCATTGATGAAAATGTCTGTTTCAAACCAATTGTCAGACTGTTCCTTGATGAGACTAAAAGCCTCCAATGCTCTTAAAGTGGTAGTTCCAACAGTCAACACTCTACCTTTACATCTTCTTACGCTACTTATTTTCCTTAAGAGTTCTGGATTTACAAAAAACTTCTCTTTATGCATTTCGTGATTACTCACTTCCTTAACTTTGATTGGCAAAAAAGTGCCCATTCCAACATGAAGTGTCAAAAATTCTGTACTAATATTCTTAGTATCAATTTCTTCTAATAAATCTCTAGTAAAATGTAAGCCTGCCGTGGGAGCTGCTATAGAGCCTAAAACTTTTGCATAGACTGTCTGATAATCTTCAAAATCCATTGAATCTGGCTCTCTGTTGAGATAAGGAGGGATTGGCATCATCCCATACTTATCAATGAATATTTGCGACTTATCACTAAAAGTAACCATCCATTCTTTTGTACAAGTATCTTTAAATAAACGACAAGTTAATCCACCTTTGAGGATAAAGATTTTCTCTTTTGGCTTTCTAGTGAGAACTTTCCAAGTATCACTCTTCACNTCCTCAACTAAGAGTATTCTTTGCTCTTTGCCATCTTGATCATTTAATATTAATGAAACAGGATTTACCTTTGTATTATTAAAAATAAATAAATCTTTTTCAGAAAAATAATCGAATATCTTATCGAAAGTTGTGGCAGTTATTGTTCCAGACTCCTTGTCTACAACTAATAATCTAGAAGTTCCTCTTGGCTTTCTTGGTCTATCTGCAATTAACTGGCTGGGCAGATTAAAATCATATCTAGAGAGGTTCATTTATTTTTAAGCTTGTCGAGTATAAGCCTTAATGAATTGAGTTTAATGAATCCTGTTGCATCTTTTTGATCATAGAGATTATCTTCTTCAAATGTAGCAAGATTATTATTATATAGTGAAAACTTAGACTTTCTTCCAGTAACTACAACATTACCTTTGAAGATTTTTAATCTAACATCACCAGATACATTTTTCTGTGACTGTTTAACTAATGCCATTACAGTATCCATCTCTGGGGAGAACCAAAAACCATTATAAATCAACTGTGAAATTTTTGGGACTAAAGTATCACGAATATGCATAACTTCTCTATCCATAGTTAGAGACTCCATTGCACGATGAGCTATATTTAGTATTGTTCCACCGGGGGTTTCATAAACGCCTCTAGACTTCATTCCTACAAAACGGTTCTCAACAATATCAACGACTCCAACTCCATTAATGCCGCCTATTTTATTAAGTTTCTCCAGCAAATTAACAGGGTCAAGTTTTTTATTATTAATAGCAATTGGGATACCATCCTTAAAACTAACTATTATATTTGTAGCTTTATCTGGAGTCTTTTCAAGGATTCTTACAGACTCGTACATTCCAATAGGTGGCTCGGTCCAGGGGTCCTCCAATACTCCACCTTCATAACTAATATGATATATATTTCTATCACAACTATATGGCTTAGCTTTTGTGACAGGAACTGATATTTTATTTCTTTTTGCGTAGCGTATACAATCTTCTCTGGATTTAAGATTCCATATTCTCCAAGGTGCAATGATTTCTGTGTCGGGACTTAATGCGTTAAAAGAAAGTTCAAATCTAATTTGATCATTTCCTTTCCCTGTAGATCCATGTGAGACTGCAAATGATCTTTCTTTTTTTGCTATCTCAATTTGTCTTTTTGCAATCAGTGGCCTGGCAATTGAAGTTCCAAGTAAATAGTTTCCTTCATATACAGAACTTGCCTGTATCATTGGAAAAATATAATCTTTTACAAATTCATTTTTGAGATTCTCTACATATACTTTTTTAGCACCTACTTGCTTTGCTCTTTTTGCTATACCTTTAAGATCTTCACCTTGGCCAAGGTCAGCTATATAGGCAATAATATCAGCATTGTAATTTTCTTTCAGCCAATGAAGTATTATAGAAGTATCAAGTCCTCCTGAATATGCTAAAACTATTGATCTCTTTTTCATAAATTAAAGCTTTGTTATCCCTTCATAGTCAAATAAATAAAATGAAGCTTTTTTTGTTTCATAAAATTTCTCTAATGAATATCCTATATATTCCAATTTCTCCAAATTTTCACCTGCATACTGAGTATCTTTTTTTTCATCAGAAAATTCACAAATTAATTTAAGGTCTTCTGGCATTTTGACATCAGCTGTAGGTTGAGTGGTAAATATAATTTCCAAGTCTTTATCTATTTCCTTATCAGGTGGCAATGTAAAACCGATAGATAAGTTAGAAGATACAAGCTCTAGAACATAAAGTTTTAATGTTGTCGAGGTTCCGCCTTCTGGTGCTCCGGTAACTGTTAGAGTATAAGTAAAATGGGGCAATTTATTTTCTACAATAGATGATTTCAATCTATCATAATCTTCGTTTACTACAAGACATCCAATATTTAACATTCCAAACTCCTCCTTAGATAGTATTATNTTATCTAATTGTTTTAATAATACTAATCTGATTATTCATTCTTGAACCATCTCTTCTGTAAGAAAAAAAGGAATCCTCACAGCAAGTGCAATTAGTCAGTAATTCTACATTAGAAACTCCAAGTTGATTAATAATTTTTTTATTTATATTCGCTAAGTTTAGATGTGACCTACCATCTATATTAGAAAAATCTTCATTAGATAAAACAAACTTATTGTTGAATTTAGTCATCATCGATCTTCCAACTTCGTAGCAACATTCTCCAATTGATGGTCCTATCGAGCAAATTATATCGTCAACTGAGCATTGATATTTATCAAGAACTTTTTTAATCACGTTTTCAATAATTTTATTATAAGTACCTCTCCAACCAGAATGGACAGCAGCTACAAAAGACGCATCTTTTGAGGTTAATAAAATTGGAACACAATCTGCAGTTCTAACCCCAACGAACAAGTCTTTTTTTGATGTTAATATGGCATCACCTTCGGGGTAAGAATTCACAGAAGAAAGGTCTTCGAGATCTATTACTTTATCTCCATGTACTTGATTCAAAAATATCACTCTTTCGTTATTGGGTACAATAAAATCTTTTCTGCCAAAAAAATGTTTTATATTTGAATTAGTACTCAACATATTGGATTTTATATAATTTTCACTTAACAATTTAGTGCCTCAATAAACCTATTAAAATCGTCTGGAATGTTGGAATCTATTATTACTTTGTCTCCATTTTTAGGGTGAATGAACTCAATTGACTTAGCATGGAGCAAATGTCTAGACGCTATCTTTTTCAATTCAGGGTCCAAATTACCCCCAAAGCCTTTACCATAAAGCTTATCTCCAACTACCGGATGCCCAATTAAATCTAAGTGGACTCGTATTTGATGGGTCCTTCCAGTTAAAGGAAAAGCCTCTATCAAAGAAAAATCACCAAATACATTTTTAATTTTCCATCTTGTTTCTGCACTTCTTGGTGATCTTGTATTGTTGGAAATCTTAACCCTATTATTCTTATCTCTTCCAATTTCGTAACTAATTGTTCCTTGTTCAGTTTTTGGTGTCCCATATACAATTGCCAAATATGTTTTTTTCACTATTCTCTCTTTGAACTGATTAGACAATCTAGTGTGGGCATAATCATTTTTTGCCACTATCATTACCCCAGAGGTTTCTTTATCTAATCTGTGAACAATGCCAGGTCTTAGAATGCCACCAATACCAGAAAGATTTTTACAATGAAACAATAAAGCATTTACTAAAGTTGGCGTATTTATTCCTGCGCCGGTATGAACAGGAATCATAGGGGGCTTGTCTATAACNGCAAGATAATCATCTTCTAANAAAAAATTTAAAGGCAAGTTAATAGGCTCTAAAGATGAATTCTTAACTTTAGGGAAGGAAATTGAGACTACATCGTTTAACTTTAACTTATATGAAGCCTTGGTTGTTAANCCATTACATAATGCAAATTCGTCTTTTATGAGCTTCGNTATATAGGAACGAGANTTATCAGGGAAATTATCAACTAAGAATTTATCTAATCTTTTTTCAACATCGTTTATTTCAACTTCTGATTGCCAAATTTTATTATCCATTTTATTCTTAATTATGTTCACAATGTTATACTTAGTAAATATCATGGGGAAAATATATTGATTATGAATAAAAATAAAAGAATTGAGCTAAGATTTGGTCTGACAGCTCCAGGCTCTATGTGGAACCTCTTGTATGAGGGAATGGAGCAGAACATTAATCTTAGGACAACCTTCAAGGGGAAGGATGAGGAAAGCATAGATGCATTAATTAAGTTTGGAGAAATACTTAAAAAAAAGAAAAATTATGATATAAATATCACCGAAAATGGAATTGAAATAAACAAAGAGCTCCCAATTAATGACTTTAAAAGCGGGGAAAAATGGACAGATTTAATGACAAAATTAAAAGAAGAAATAACTAAAATTATTTAAACAAGAATCTCTCCAGAGTTTACAACTTCCACCTGGCCTGCAACATCCAAGATTAATTCTCCATTTTTATTTATATCNATCATTATTCCAGATATTTTTTTTCTATTACTAATAATAGAAATTTCTTTTCCTGAATCACCCCATTTAGATTTCCAAAAATCTATAATCTTATTATAGTTCCTAGATTTAAACTCCTGCAACCATTTAAAATAAAAGGTAAGAAATCTTACTATGAAATCTTCCCTTTCAATAAAATTTCCGCTTTCTAGTAAAATACTAGTGGGCTCTAAACGGTATTCAAAATTATCCATACTAAAATCATCTGAAGTACAATTAACATTGATACCAACACCAATAATGATAGATGTTGATTTGTTATTTTTAAATGAGGATTCTGATAATATTCCTGAGATTTTTTTTTGACCTACAAGAACATCGTTAGGCCATTTAACTTGCGGCTTTATGTTTAATTCCTCTAAAGCTTCTACTATTGAATTNGCTGATAAAATTGAAAGCAGACCGAGGTGGTTCTTATCTCGTGGATAATCTAGAATTATAGATATAGATATATTCTTTTCTTCAAAAGACTTCCACTCCCTATTGTCTCTCCCTCTCCCCTTTGTTTGACAATTAGCAATTATAACTGTTGAGTCGTTTGGATTATCTAAGGATTGAGCATAAGAATTTGTGGAATCAATTTTATCCAAAACAATAACCCTCTTTATAGATGAACAAAGAGCCTTATTTGCCGAAATTTTTTCTCTTAAATTTTTTAACACTTATAGTCCCAACCTATTAACATCTTTATAGTCGCTAACAACTAGGGCTATCAAACTAAGTGCAATAGCTCCACATATTAACGAGGACCCTCCGTAGCTAAACATCAATAATGGAATTCCTACTACGGGGAAAAGCCCTATAGTCATAGATATATTAATTAATAAATGGAAAAAGAAATAGGAGCTTAAACCAAAAAGAAGAACTTGTAGAAAACTATCTTTTATTTTATTTAAAAACAATAAGGAGTAGACTACTAAGAAAGAATAGAGGCCAATTAAAAATATTGATCCCAAAAAACCTGTTTGTTCTGCCCACACAGAGAAGGCAAAATCGGTATGCTTCTCAGGCAAAAATTTAAGTTTTGCCTGTGAGCTATTACCTAACCCTTTACCTAGAAACTTACCAGAACCAATGGCAACCTTTGATTGAATTACATTGTAGCCATATCCAGATGGGTCATTTTCCGGGGATACAAAACTAATAACTCTTTCTTTTTGATAATCCTTAAGCCCATAGTTCCATATTGGAATAGACAGGGCAAGCATTAAAATACCTACGACGATTAAGACTTTCTTGTTATAGGAAAAACTTATAATAACTGTAAGAGAAACTACTAAAAGCATCAATGCAGAACCAAGGTCAGGTTGGAACATTATCAAGGCGAAAGGAATAAGAAAAAAAGAAATACCTAAAAAGTATTTTACTAAATAGGATTTGGAATAGGCACCTAATTCGGAATAAAATTTGGCAATAACAAATATAAATGAAATTTTAACAAGTTCGGAGGGTTGAAAAGACATAAAATTACCAATCTTAATCCAGCTTTTGGCACCAGAGATTTTTTGACCAAAGAATAAAACGAAAATAAGAAGTATTATTGAAAAAATATAGAACGGAACAGATAAATTTTTGATTGTTTGAAGTCTTAGCCTAGTAACTATAATACAAATCAACACTGCCACAACTATCCAAACAAACTGTTTAAAGGAGTAGGAACTTAAGAAAGAATTTTCTTTAATATAAATTAGATTAACAAAGCCAAGGAACATAATTAAAAAACCTGCGATAAGAATTTTACCTTCAGGTTTTCTGATAAAGTCTATCAATTAACTTCACCAGGTTTGGCTAGATAGTTTTTTTTATAATAATTAACAATATTTTTAGTTATAGGTCCACCTGACCTTCCTCCAGATACTCCATTTTCTACAAAAACAGTAATAACAATCTTGGGGTCTTCAAATGGATAGTACGAGGTGTACCACCCATGGTTCTTAAATTCACCCAAATTATAATCTTTTGATCTTTTAGAAATTACTTGTGCTGTTCCAGTTTTACCTGCTAGCTTTCCATCACTTCGTGCATGGAAACCAGTTCCATCTCTATCATTAACAACTCCTAAAAGGCCCTTTTGAATCAAAAAAAGATTTTTCTTACTTATACCTAAAGTCCTATTATCTTCCTGGTCACCAGGAACAATTCTAAGATTAGGATATATCCCATTTGATGCAATTATAGAGGTCATTATTGAAGCCTGTACTGTATTAACAGTTAAATACCCTTGACCAATGGCAACATTAACCATGTCTCCTTTATACCATTTTCCTTTTAAGTATTTAGAAATAAAGTCTGTGGAAGGTATAACACCGCGATTTTGAGAAAACGGTAAGGTTACGCGCTTGCTAAACCCAAAATTTTCTAACCATTTAGAATAATTTTTAATACCTAACGATAATCCAACTTTATAAAAAAATACATCACATGATGTAATTAAGGCGCTAACTACATTAACCTTACCGTGCCCTCCCTGCTTCCAGCATCTGAATTTCCTACCACCAAGCTCATAATATCCACGACAATAGTGTTGCGTACTTTCATTTATAACACCTTCCTCTAGGGCGGCGACGGCTGTAACTATCTTAATAATTGAACCTGGTGGATTTGAAGAAAGAAGTGTTCTATTTAGAAAAGGCTTATAGGGTTTTTCTTTAATTTTATTCCATTCCGGAACTGAAATACTTTTTGAGAATTTATTAGGGTCAAATGATGGCTTACTTACTAGTGCTAAAATTTCACCCGTTTTTATTTCATGGACCATTGCAGCTCCATTGAAATCACCAAAAGAAGAATATATTAGCTTTTCCATTTCTATATCAATAGTAAGACTTAAATCTTCACCCGCCTTATTCTTGACCTTCTTTTTATCAAACGAAACTATTCTTGATAGCACCTCACGTCCCCTACTATCAATTAACAAAAATCTTAATCCATTTGATCCTTGCAGTCTCTTATCAAATATTTTCTCTAGCCCAGAAGCTCCGAGCCTTGTAGACAGGAAGGATCCATAAACTATATCTCTTCGATCATTGGATTTAAGGTATCCAATTTTATGAGCACCTACATTTCCAAATGGATAGACTCTAAGATAATCGACAACCAACTCCAATGAAAAAAAGGAATTTAGCTTATTCTCAACTCTATAGATATTCTTTAAACCTAGGTTTTCTTTTAAAATAAATCTTTTATTTTTATTATTAGATAATTTTGATTTCTTAAGAGTTTTATTAATAATTTCTTTTTTAATTTTCAAATCTGAAATAAGAAATTTTTTTAATTTATCCAAATCATCTTTTGAATTCCTTTTATAGTAAAGATTTACAACAGCCTCACTGACTGCAATCTCTTTACCAAATCTATCTAAAATTGAACCTCTAGGTGAGGGTACAATAACTTCTTTTAAAAAATTATTACTTGAAATCTTTCTATATTCATCACCATTAATTACTTGAATATAAAAAAGCCTAAAAAGGATTACTACTAGTAGAATACTAACTATTAAAATTGATAAGTTTGATCTTTCGCTCTTGGCCATGAGGTATACTTAATTATAATCAATAAAATCATAGAAATGAAAAAGTTGTATATTATAGGAATTCCAATAAATGATACATATTCATATAATTCAACATTAAACAGTAGGCTATAGAAAATAAAACTTACAAAATAAAATAGTGAAAGGAATATTAATAACATTATTGAGTCATTTCTTATATTCTCCCAAAAAAACTTTTGAACATAAACAATAAATACATAAGAAGTTAAAATTTTGACAGCTAATTCTATGTAAGCATAAGAATCAGAAAGGCTTAAGTAGAAAAATAATGATGTTAAACCAATTAGTACTTTTGTTTTAGAGATACCTGTGATTAATAATATAAAAATATAAACTAATGAAACATCTACATGGCCTCCAAAGTCTATAGTGCTTGAATTAGGATAAATAGGAAGCAATAAAAGAGATAGTCCTCCAAAAATTGATATAAAAGTATTTTGTCTAATCATTAATTATAACCGTTAGAAACTTTGCATTCCTAGGGTCTATTAAATCCTTTATTGAAAGATCTAAAAAACCTTCGTAATCAACTACACGAGAAATCTCTCCAATTTTAATTCCTGGATACTCTTCAATACTATTGGTTGCTATGAAAACATCGTCTCCCTCAACAATTTTTTCATCCCTAGTTATATATTTAATTCGAGAAGACATACCATTTCCTTTTAATAAGCCAGGAATCTTATTCTGTCCTACGAAGACCATGATTGTAAAATTAGGATTAAAAGGGAAAAGTATCTCGGAAGACTCTTTGTTAACATCTGATACTTTACCTACTAAACCCTTAGGGCTAATTGCCAAGAAACCCTTCCTTACTCCGTGCAATGAGCCTTTATTGATTACTCCTGAAGAAGTAAAAGTAAAAGGAGAAACGATAACAAGCTCTGCATTTATAAGTGATAGGGATTTTGGTAAATTATAGTTGAGAGTTTTTTTTAGAGATAAATTTTCATTAATAAGAGCATCTTGCAACTTTATTCGAGCCTCTAAAATAGAAATCTTTTCTTTTAAAGAAGAATTGATTGATAGATAATCACTTTTATAAGAAAAATTAGATATTAAAAAGTTTGAAAGATAAAAATTAAAGTTTAAGAAGAAAAAAGCAAAGACTAAGCTAGACCCTAGTAAAGTTAACAAAAATTTTTTTTTGGTTTTTTTTGATAACATCTAACAACTAAAGAGAAATCTTTCTTAAAGTATTGATTTCCTCTAATGCTTTTCCGCATCCTCTCACAACACACATCAATGGATCGTCAGCAACTGTTACTTTTAATCTAGTTGCTTTTGACAACCTCTCGGCTAAACCTCCAAGTAGCGCTCCACCACCAGCAAGCACTATTCCATCAACCATAATATCTCCAGATAGTTCAGGAGGAGTCGAATCTAAAGTTTCAACAACGGTATTAAGAATATCTATTACAGACTCATCAAGAGCCCTTTTCGTATCAATAGCTGTCAACTGTATTGACTCCGGTAAACCTGATTCCAAACTTCTTCCTCTTACAGACATTTTTAAACTTTCACTAGGAACATCTGTAACGTCACATATTGTTTTTTTAACGCTCTCGGCCATATTTTCACCGATTAACAATCCATAAGTACTCTTTACATAGGCTATAATTGCCTGATTCATTGAGTCACCGGCTGTCTTTATAGACCTACTTATAACAAGCCCTCCAAGAGATATAACAGATATACCTGTAGTACCGCCACCTATGTCAATAATCATTCCGCCCCTTGAATTAAGCACAGAGTCCATATTCGCACCTAGGGCTGCTGCCATTGTTTCTTCTATAAGATAGACCTCTCGAGCACCGGCAGATTCAGCTGCTTCAACTACCGCTCTTTTTTCAACCGGTGTAATACCTATAGGTACTGAAACAACAACTCTTGGTCTAACAAGAAAATTATTTTTATGATATTTCGAGATGAAATATTCAAGCATTTTTTGGGTTACCTCAAAATCTGCTATAACGCCTTCTTTTAATGGCCTAATGGCTTCAATAGTTCCAGGTGTTTTTCCTATCATTTGCTTGGCTTCGTCACCAACTGCCAAAATATTAACTTCACCTGCCTTATCTATTTGTACTGCAACAACCGAAGGTTCATTTGCAACTATCCCTTTATCTTTAATGTAAACAACTACGTTTGCAGTTCCTAAATCTAGGCCTATATCAATAGAAAAATAGTTAGCGAGCTTGTCCCATATAGTATAGTTAGTCTTTTTCATGAAAGTAATTATGATTCATATACAATTTTTTTCAATTTATTTTACTTTTTGGCCAGAAACAAATTCAATCTTATATTTATAGTATTTATAAGAATTAATATTATCAATTTTAATTGACCTATAGGTTCGCTCTTCTTTAGGATTGATCTTACCGGACCCATTTAAAGTCAAAATTTTAATAACTTCATTGTCATTATTTAATAAAGTTAAATTAAAAGTTGGGTTAAATATTACGTGTGATGATATGTTGAGAACCTTCACAGAAGCAAGCCTCGCTATATCTACATTTAAAATTAGAAGCTCATTGTTAGAATCAAATGTAACCAGCTTATTGTTCACTTGATCAATAGCTACATTTTTTTTTAATTCTGATTCCTCCTTAATTAAATCATCTCTCTTGATTTTTTGGACAGAACTAATCATTTCAGCTGATGAAATAGAAAGAGAAAGTGCATCAAAATTATTTTCAATAATTCCAAAATTTACACTAGAAAAAACCTTTGATGAGTAAGGACTAATTGTATCGTTAATTTTAATTTTCTTTGATGTAATAGTGCTACCCGCCGAATTCATAAAGCCAACAATGATAGCAATATCACTATATTCGTATCTACTGTTATTGGACAAATTAATATTTATTAAACCAATAGTATTTTTACTTTTATTTATTACATCAAAACTATTTATTATTAAGTCTGCTGAAGGATATGGACTATCAAAGCTTGAATTAGACATATCCTGAGTTGCAAGCTTAGAATCGCCTCCCTTACTTAGGTACTCGGTGTCACCAATTAACTTTCCGTCATGCACTGTTAAACTTATATCTGAAAAATAATCTAAAGTAAGACCAGGGATCTGAAATTCTTTAGAAATTTTTGTTTCTCCAGGCCCTATAACAATTCGATCTTTGAAAATTATTGATTTAAGAAGCTCGCCATTTTGATCTAAAAAATTTACAGAAAAAGCAACGTCTTTAAAAAAATTTTTACTATTATTAGTATAAGAAAGATTTTTTACTTGAATAGTTTTGGTTGCTATTTTGTCAAGAATATATTCGAACTTGTTAATTTTAATAGCATTCTTTGCTTTAATCTTAATTCTGTCTTGTTTATAGGCAACTTTTGCAGACTCAATATTAACCAAGGTCTTTTCTGGCGAAAAGCTCAATATTGGAGTTTGAACTGAATCAAACCTCTTTTTACTATTCGGACCTATTTCACCAGGAAGAGAAATTTGAAACTTGTAGGGCACCCCATTTTGGCTATAAATTATTATCTCTATCTTTAGATTTTTATAATTAAGGTTTGAGTTATTAGTAATTTCAATATATTCGAATAGACCCAGTGTACTTTGTGCCTTATGTTTCCATTTAAAATCAGAGATCTGAATCTTAGATAGATTAACTTTATTAATATTTGCTCTTAATTCATCTTCATTATCCTGAATTTGAGCACCTAAATATAAATGAGGCACTGTCAAAAAGAGTGCAAAAAACATAGAGAAAAGAATAAAAGTATTATTTAATTTTTTCATAGCGTTTTGTTAAAAAATAATATCTGATAAACTTTACCATGTAATTACCCATGGAGGATATATGCAGAAATATATTTTACTGACTTCTTTAACTACGTTAGGGCGAAGGACTTTGAAAGAAAGGCCGGCAAGAATGAAAGAAGTTGATGATGAGATAAGGGCTATGGGAATTAAGATAGTTGGCCAATTTGCAACTTTAGGACCTTTTGATTTTATAAATATTGTGGAAGCACCAAATAATGAGGCAATAAGTAAACTTTCTATAGAGCTTACCTCTCGTGGTACATTGCAAATTACAACCCTGCCAGCAATAGACATAGATAGTTTTATAGAGAAATTAAATGTAGACAATGATTAAAAGTGTTAAAAATTTACTCAATAAAGTTAAGGATCAGGCCATTGCTGTTCCTGGCTATAAAGCAAAGAAAATATTAAAAGTTTATATCTATATTTCTATCATTGGGATTATTCTTCCTATCCTATATCTAATATTTATTTTATTCTATAATGTTATAAATGCTTAATTTAAATATCAGATTAGACTCAAAGAAATGGCTGGTTCTCGGTGGAGGCACTGTTGCCACCAGAAGAGTAAAAAAAATTCTCAAAGAAAACGGATATATAGAGCTCATTTCTCCTCAAGTATCTAAATCTATACTCAGGATTGAGTCTGAAAATAAAAAAATAAAGGTAGTTAAAAGAAAGTTTAGAAAAAGCGATATTAGGAACCAAGATTTCATATTAGCTTGTACAGATAACTTAGAAGTTAACAAAAGTATCGTTGCAATTGCTAAATCAAAAAAAATATTAGTTTCAAATGCTTCAGATAGAAATGACAATGATTTTTCATTTACATCAACTATAAATATAAATAAAGATATAAAAATCAATTTGAGTACAGATGGAAGGAATCCGTCATTTACAAAATCTCTTAGAATTTATTTTGAAGAAACTTTGAAAAGCAAAATTGTTAGCTTATATAAAGATAAAAAGAAAAGTATAAGATAATTTAAAAATTACTGATAGACTAACCCTAAGGATTAAATACTATAAAATTGTTAATTAATTCTTAAATTTTTAGAAGTCTAAGGAATTAAATATGGGATCGACTGACACAACCAAATTTTATAAAGGCCAAAAGATACTTGTAGAAAATGAGATATGGGAAATAGTGGAGTTTCAACATCGTGTTATGCAAGCAAGAAAGCCAATAGTGAAGACAAAGTTGAAGAACATCATCAGCGGTCTAACACAGGAAAAAAGTTTTAGGTCAGGAGATATATTTCAACTTCCCGATTTATTAAATAAGAATGCTCAATTTCTTTATTCTACTGCAGAAAGTTTCACTTTTATGGATTTAGAGTCTTACGAGCAAGTAGATGTATCAAAAAATATAGTGGGGGACAAGTCTAACTTTATGAAAGAAGAGTTGAATGTTCAACTCCTCAATTATGAAGGTGAAATAATTGGGATAGATCTTCCTACTAGTGTTGAACTTAGAATCTCAACAACAGAACCAGGACTTAAAGGTGACTCTGTTACCGGAGGCAGNAAGCCGGCACAATTAGAAACTGGTGCAGATATCGCTGTTCCTCTTTTTATTAATATNGACGATATNATNAAAGTTGACACCCGNGATGGAAAATANCTTGAAAGAANCAAGAAAGCTTAACTCTCCTTCGNAATTAATTTCTTAAAAATCTCTGCATATGATTTATCATCNATGGGAAGCATTTTANCTTTNACTTGAGACTTNCTTCCAATCAAGATTAAGTATTCAATCTCTTCCTTTAAATACAGCTCTATCTCATGTTGGATTAAAGATGGGGNCTTGGAGAAGTTTCTTATCCAAACNGGGCTTTCGGTATATCTATATTCATATGTAAGCAAGGATAAATAGAAAAGATATTTATTGTTATAAATTAATAAATCTAGCTCTGAGTCAGTTTTTTTAGANTAAATCTTCTTGAATANCAACATATCATTTTAATTTACTTTATAGAACATATATTTTACAATTTTTCTATGAACAAAATAAAAATTTTTTCTGGTACTTCAAATGTAAAACTTAGTAAAGCAATCTGCAAGAAACTAAAAGTACCNTTAGGAAAGTTNAATATAAGGCGATTTAGTGATGGTGAAATTTTTGTAGAAGTTGATGAAAGTGTCAGAGGGAGTAATGCCTATGTAATTCAATCTACTTCTGGGCCTGTTAATGAAAACTTAATGGAACTTTTTATAATAGTAGATGCCTTAAAGAGGGCCGCCGTAAATGAGATTACCGCNGTTATTCCTTATTTTGGATACTCTAGGCAAGATAGAAAAGTAACTGATAGATCNCCCATAACTGCTNGACTTGTNTGTGATTTGTTAATTAAATCTGGAATACAGAAAATTGTAACCATGGACCTCCATGCGGGACAAATTCAAGGATTCTTTGATGTTCCAGTTGATCANCTTTATTCATCCCCAATTGCTATAAAATATATAAAAAATAAATATAAAGATTTTGTTATTGCATCCCCGGACGCGGGTGGTATGGAAAGGGCAAGATTCTTNTCCAAAAAACTTGATGATGCNGGACTAGCTATGACTGACAAGAGAAGACCTGGTCCAAACATAGCTGAGATAACAAATGTAATAGGAGACGTTAAAGGTAAGAACGTTGTATTAATTGATGATTTAATCGATACAGCTGGAACTGCGGCTAAATCCGCTGAGGCTTTAGTCAAGTCTGGAGCTAAAAGTGTCTCTATGTTTTGCACCCACGGAGTACTTTCCGGAAACGCCTTGGAAAATATTGACAATTCTTGTATTGATGAACTGATAATTACTGATACAATAGATAATCAAGAAAAGTTAAAAAAGTCTAATAAAATTAAAGTTTTGACTGTATCTAATCTAATTGCTGAAGCAATAGATAGAATTAGGAACAATAAATCTATTAGTCAGTTATTTTCTTAGGAGAAAAAAATGATAATCGTTGAAATGAATGCCGTAAAAAGAGAAGAACTTGGTAAACAAGCAAATAATAAAATTAGGAAGGATGGCCTCGTGCCTGCCGTTGTTTACGGAAGAAATAAGAAAAATATAAATATTAGTATAGATGGAAAGGAGCTAAAAAAAGTTCTTAGCGGTACTGAGGCAAGAGAGAACACTATAATCTCAATATCAATTGAAGGTACAGATGAGAAAAGAAAAGTTCTACTAAAGGAAGCTCATCTCGATACTTTAACAAGTGCGCCTTTGCATTTTGATTTTTATGAAATTACAGACGGTGAAAAATTAAAATTAGTTTGTCCTTTAAATTTTATAGGTAAACCTGAGGGTGTAAAAAATGGTGGAGTAATACAGACACTTTCTAATCAAGTATCAATTGAATGTATTCCAGAAAAAATACCTAACAATATTACCGTTGATATAAGCGATTTAGAGATAGGTGATACTTTATTTGTTGAGAATCTTCCTGCAGAAGATGGAGTAACAATCTTGTCTAATCCGAAAAGTACAACTATCAGTATTCTTGCTCCTCGAATCATGACAGAAGAAACAACTGATGAAGAGGGAGAAGAAGGCGCAGAAAGTGAAGAAGGCGCAGATCAGTCCGATGCTTCCAAAGAAGAAAGTGACAAATAACAAAACGACTTTGATAGTTGGCTTAGGAAATCCAGGTGAAAAATACGAGTCTACCAGGCACAATATAGGTTTTTCTTTCATAGATAAATTCTCAGAACAAATAGATTGTCCTATTACCGAATCCAAATTCAATTCACTATATTCCAGCGTAAACCAAGAAGATAGAAAATTACTTTTACTTAAGCCGCAGACCTATATGAATGAGAGCGGGGTAGCTGTTAAAAAAGTAAAAGATTTCTTCAAAATTAGCTCTAACCAAACAATAGTTATATATGACGATCTAGATTTGCAAGTTGGTCAAATAAAAATAAAAGATACTGGGGGATCGGGAGGACACAATGGAGTTAATTCAATAATTGAGAATATTGGGAATAATAATTTTATAAGAATTAGGATTGGTATTGGAAAGCCATTAGAAAAATCAATGACTAATAAATATGTACTATCAAAGTTCACTAAAGATGAGTCAAAAATTGTCAACAATATCAATAATTTAGCTAAAAATATAATTTACTCCATTGTTTTTAAGTCTATTTCATTTGCAATGAACACATTTAACAGTAAAATTCAATAAATATTATCCAAACTAAATCACATATTAGGAGGAGACTATGGATTTAACAAATCAGTTTGTCACTTATGGCGGAATAATTCTTGCAGTTATAGGATTAATATATGCACAGGTGACTTACGTAAATATAAGATCAATGGCAAGAGGAAGTGATCTCCAAAAGAAACTTGGAGTTACAATTTATAATGGCGCCATGTCTTTCATAAAAGAAGAGTATAAATATATTGTTATATTTGTATTTGTTGTTGGAACAACACTGTTCTATTTTCTTGGAATACCTACTGCTTTGGCTTACTTTGGAGGAGCTGCATTATCTATGACTTGTGGATGGGCAGGAATGACTTCAGCATGTATTGCTAATAGTAGGACAGCTGAGGCCGCAAGGACGGGTGGACAAGGACCAGCTCTTGTAACTGCCTTCAAAGGTGGAAGTGTCATGGGCTTTTCTGTTGCAAGTTTAGGAATCCTAGGGCTAGCAGTTGCCTTTACGTTATACTTTAATAACGCAACTATAACAGAAGAATTACTAATAGCTTTTGCAACCAACATTGGTGGTTTTGCTATGGGCGCAAGCTCAGTAGCATTATTTGCTAGAGTTGGTGGTGGAATTTATACCAAAGCTGCCGATGTAGGAGCAGATTTGGTTGGGAAGGTTGAAGCGGGTATACCCGAAGATGACCCAAGAAACCCTGCAACGATTGCTGATAACGTTGGTGACAATGTCGGTGATGTTGCCGGAATGGGGGCTGACTTGTTCGAATCATATGTTGGTGGAGTAATTGCAACTATAGTAATAGCTTCAAGTATGTCATATGGCGCCGAACAGAAATTCGCACTATATGGTTTTCCAATTATTCTAATAATTGTTGGGACTCTAGCTTCATTCATTGGAACTAAAGTGGTTGATATAATTCAAAATTCTGAGCCCTCTGGTGTTCTAAGAAAAGCTTCTCTAACTGCTGGGATATTATTCTTAGTTTTTGGATATTTTTCACTGAACTATGTAGGCTCTAGTGTTGGCCTATCAAGTTCTATAATCTTAAGTATTTTTACATGTTCTATAATTGGTCTTTTTTCTGGATCATTAATTGGTGGAATAACCGAATACTATACTGCTGGGAAACCAGTTCAAGAAATTGCAGAAGCTTCTAGCAGAGGTGGCGTAGCAACCAATATCATAAGTGGTTTATCAGTCGGAATGATGAGTACGGCACTACCTATTATTGTTATAGTTCTGGCAATTTATTTGTCATATATGAGCTTCGGTCTTTACGGAATTGGTATTGCTGCAGTCAGTATGCTTTCAACGATTGGTATTACTATGTCAGTTGATGCATACGGTCCAATTGCTGATAACGCTGGNGGAATCGCAGAAATGGCCAAACTAGGTCCAGAAGTAAGAACAATCACAGATAAACTTGACTCATTAGGTAANACCACAGCAGCAATAGGAAAAGGTTTTGCTATTGGTTCTGCTGCTCTAACTTCTTTAGCCCTATTTGTTGCATTTGCTGCAGCTACTGGTTTAAAGAGTGTTGATATTTTAGAGTTTAAAGTTGTTTGTGGNCTTTTACTTGGNGGAATGGTTCCATATCTCTTTGGTGCCTTAACAATGGGTGCTGTGGGAAGATCTGCAGAGAAAATGGTTCAAGAAGTAAGAAGGCAATTTAAAGAAATTGCNGGGATTATGGAAGGTACAGCTGAACCGGACTATCAATCATGTATTAGAATTAGCACTGANGCTTCTCTTAAAGAGATGGTACTTCCAGGAGTTCTAGCTGTTGTATGTCCTATAGTTATAGGGATTCTTTTAGGAGCAAGCGGCTTAGCTGGGTTCTTNGCTGGAGCTCTTGTNTCAGGTGTAGCACTAGCATTGATGATGTCAAATTCTGGTGGTGCATGGGATAATGCTAAAAAATATATTGAAGAAGGTAATCAAGGTGGAAAAGGTTCTGAGGCGCATAAAGCGGCAGTTGTAGGTGATACAATTGGTGATCCATTTAAAGATACATCTGGACCAGCTATGAACATTTTAATNAAACTAATGACAATTGTTTCATTAGTTGTAGCTCCTATCTTCTTATAAGATGAGTTCTTTAAGCTGCGGCATCGTAGGACTACCGAATGTTGGNAAATCTACAATATTCTGTGCTCTTACAAATGCCGCAGTAGAAAGNGCGAACTATCCATTCACCACTATAGAACCAAACGTTGCAGTTGTGGACGTTCCAGATGTGAGATTAGATAAACTCTCTATACTATTAAGTTCAAAGAAAAAAATTTATACAACATTAAAATTTGTTGACATTGCTGGTCTGGTAAAAGGTGCAAGCAAAGGAGAAGGGTTGGGNAATAAATTCCTAGGGAATATTAGGGAAGTGGATTCAATTGTTCATGTATTAAGATGCTTTAAAGGTGANACTACTCATGTAATGGAAACTATAGATCCAATAAGAGACTTGGAAATAATAAACCTNGAGCTAGCAATTAGTGANATGCAAATATTAGAGAAGAAAATTCTGAAACTTGAAAAAAGTAAAAGAAGTGGTGACAAGAAAGCCCTCAAAGAATTTGAAGTCGTTGAGCAACTAATGGANTCAATNAATAATAATAACTCTGTTTCATTATCAGACTATACNGATCCTGAAGAAAAGAAAATCGTTAAAGAATTGAATCTTATTTCAACAAAACCAACAATCTACATATTAAACTTTGGCAATGAATCTATCGAGTCTGAAGAAGTTGAAAAACTTAAAAGCGAAATAAATAAAAGGAATGAATCATTTGTTGAGATTTATGGTNTACTAGAAAATGAAATCAAAGATTTAGANGAGAATGATAAGAAATTATTTTTAGAGGAATACGATGTTAAAGTTGCTGGCTTNTCTCAACTAATTGAAAAATCATATTTTATATTAAATTTAATAACTTATTATACTGCNGGTCCCGAAGAATCTAGGGCATGGAGTATTGAGAATAACACTAAAGCTCCAGGTGCAGCTGGGAAGATTCATACAGACTTTGAAAAAGGTTTNATAAGAGCAGAAATTGTAGAGTTTGATGANTTTGTAGATTNTGGCTCTGAAGAAGAATCAAAGAGNAAAGGCTTAATGAGATCAGAAGGAAAAGAATATTTAGTGAAAGATGGAGATATAATCCACTTTAGGTATAATGTTTGATAACCTGTTGTCAATTTATTTGACCAGCAGACCATAACAGGAGGTCAGAAATGACAAATCAATATGAAGTACTTTTTATAGTACCTACCACAATATCTGAAGAAGACTTTTCAGAATTATCTANCAAACTGAAAGATACACTTGAAAAGAAGCATTCTTCNGAAATCTCAAAATTTGAAAAATGGGCTGAAAGAAAACTTGCTTATACAATAGATAACAACCAAAGNGGTGTTTATCATATTTTAGAAACGAAATGTTCAGCTGAAGCTATTAAGGAAATAGAAGGGATACTTAGTTTTGAAAAAACTAAAGTTCTCAGATTCTTAATAGATAAGGTTGCTACTTAAAAGGAGAGAAAAATGGCAGATAGAAAAGATTATGATAAAAGAGAAAGACGTCCTAGAAAAAGGCCCGCTAAACTATTGGAAGGGGATACGAAGCTTAACTATAAAAATGTCGAGCTTCTAACTAACTTTATCACTGAGAGAAAAAAAATTGCCCCAAGAAGAATGACAGGATGTACAGCTCTTCAACAAAGACAAGTAGCATTGGAAATAAAGAAGGCTCGCTATATGGCACTACTTCCATANGTGGTTAGNCATAAGTAATAAANAATATGAAGATAATCTTAGTTGAAGACATAAAAAAGCTAGGAAAAAAGGGTGATGTCCTTGATGTTAAAGATGGACAGGCTAGAAATNATCTTATTCCNAACAACCTAGCTATTGAAGCTAATAAGAAAAATCTCAATGCTCTAAATTCAAAAAATGAGTCGATTGAGAGAATTGATTTCCAAAATAAACAGGCTGCTATAGATATCTCAAACAAGCTCCAAAAAGAACAATTAATTTTTAAAGTTAAAGAGAATGATGGAAAACTTTTTGGTTCTATTACGACTCTATCCATATATGAGGAGCTAGTTAAACTTGGATATAAGGTAAATAAGAGAAATATTGATTTAAAGAAGCCAATTAATACATTAGGTGATTTTAAAGTGAAAATTAAATTATATAATGAAGTTTTTTGTAATATATCTATTGAAGTAAAACCTATTTAAATTGACATTAAATAAGTTGTTATAGTAATCTATGAACACAATGATATTAAAAATTGTTCCTGGAGGTGCATTTGTTGAGAACACATACATACTCCAGTCCAAAAATAGCAAAGAGCTGATTCTAGTAGATCCGGGTAGTCAAACATTAGAGATTGAAGAATCATTATCTGACCTAAGCTTTACTTCTATTCATATATGGAATACACATGGTCATTTAGATCATGCATATGGAGCTGATTACTTTATAAAAAAATACAAAGCCGATTTCAATATTCATAAAAAAGAAATACCTATCCTTCAGGCAATGACAACTGCAGCGAGCAGATTTGGAATCCCAGAATTTAGTGATGCTGTTGTACCAGAAATAGACAGCTTTATTGAGGAAGAAAGACAATATGAAGTTGGAAATTTAAACTTTAAAACATTGCTTGTTCCAGGTCACTCTCCGGGGAGTATCTGCTTCCATTTTACTAGAGAGTTGAACCCAGAAGAGGGACTAGAAGAAGATTTAATGATATGTGGGGACACTGTTTTTGCAGGTAGTGTTGGAAGAGTAGACCTGACAGGAGGTACAAACATGGAAGAGCTTTTAGGAAATATCACTAAAAAAATATTAACCCTAAAAGAAAGTACAATACTATTTCCTGGACACGGTCCAAGGACAACAGTAGAAATAGAAAAAGAATCAAACCCTTTTCTGTCTGGAATGTTTAATGGATAAGAATTTAGCTAAAGTGGTGATGTATCTTATGTTATGCCTGCTTGTTGGATCAGTCATTGGTGAAGGAACACAAATTCTATTCTTAAAAAACAAGAATGCTAATATAAAAAAAGAGATTAAAGATAAGGAAAATCATAATAGACTCCTAAAAGCTGAACTTTTACTTTTAAAAAACGATGAAAGATATATATCAATACTTGCAAGGAAGAATCTTGGAATGATAAGGCATGGCGAAAAAATATATAGATTTAACAATTAAAGATGTCCAGTGAAATAAAGAATGTACTTAACAATATAGGCACAAGTCCGAAGAAAGGATTAGGTCAAAACTTTTTAATAAATAAGGAAAAAATCGATAGAATCTCCAATGAAATCAGAAGTGAAGTATACGATTCTGTAATAGAAATTGGCCCAGGATTAGGGTCAATAACTAAGAAAATTATTGATATTGAGAGTAAGGTAATATGCATTGAGAAAGACACAGTATTATATAATTATTTAAAAAAAGAGTATCAAGGTGCAGCTAACTTAGAGATTTTCAATAGCGATATATTGAAGTGTAGCCTTAATGAGATAGGAAATGGTAAGAGGCTTTACTTTGGTAACTTGCCTTACAATATAGGAACAAAAATTATTGAAAACTTTACTGATACTTTTCATTCGGATNATACAACTTCNGGAATTTTTATGCTNCAAAAAGAAGTGGGTGAAAAAATTCTTTCTAAGAAAGGTACAAAATTATANAATGGGTATGTTGTAAAGATACAAAGTTTTTATAATGTTAAAAAAATTTTAGACTTAAACGAATCAGACTTTTGGCCTCAACCAAATATAAAGTCTATATTAATTAGACTAGAGAATAGAAANAAAANATTTTTTGNTGGATTCGACTATAAAAGTTTTACTAAATTTTTATTCAATTCATTTCTNGTACGTAGGAAAAAACTTACNAACAACCTACAAGAGTACTATTCNAAGGATTTAGTTTCNGAAAANTTAAAAGAATTAAAATTAGATGAGAATATTAGAGCNCAGGACATTCAAGTTGAAACTTTTNTACTTCTATATGAAAAACTTATAAATAATAAATCTTTGTAAGCAACTTATCTATGAAAGGCCTAACTGAATAATTGTAATTATTTACTATTATTGAAAAAGCATACAGGTCACCATCTTTAGATGTGAAATAACCAGAAAGAGAGCTTACTTTGTTTATATATCCAGTCTTAGCTCGTAAGTTCTTATACAAAGGTTTAGACTTAAATCTTTTCAGTAATGTTCCATCGACCCCAGCTAATGGTAGGGAACCATAAAAATCTCCAAAATACTCTGCTTCTCTGGCAAAATCTAACAATAAGACCATAGACTTGGGGGTAATCTTATTTCTTCTTGATAACCCNGAACCATCACTTACATTAAAACTGTTCTTATTCAAACCAACTTTTTTTATTAAAAAACTACTAACAAAATCTGCGGAGCTTTTCCAAGAGCCTTTGGTTCTATGAAAATTGGCTGACATCTTCTTAAATAGATGTTCAGCATATAGATTATTACTCTTTTTATTTACAACTTTAACAATGAGTCTCAAATTTTCAGATGAGTGTTTATAGATTATTTTATTAAAGCTCATTTTTGTCCTAAGAGGTACTCCAGATAAAATAACTTTACCTCTAACTTTTATTCCTTGCTTTCTAAACTCACGAGATAATTTGACTCCTAACAAATACAAAGGATTGTCTGTCATAAGTAAATCTTTATTGCCCTTTGCTCTATATAGATTTTCATCTATCGCAATAGACGAAATATGTGGTGCCCAAATTAAGCCCTTCCAAGACTTTTTCCAATTGTTATTAAAATAAGGTTTTTCAAAATAAGTATTATCCACAATAATGTTTCCTTGAATAGATCTCAGACCTTTCTTTTTGAAAAAATTTACTATTTTTGCTACATCTCTCGATTTTAGAGTTGGATCACCTCTAGTATCAACGTAGAAATTTATAGAGGAGCCCTTACCTGCAAGATTTTTAGAATTAATAGTATCTGTACTAATATTATTAACGAAGAAATAGGAATTAAATCTATAATTGCCGCCCAAATAGTTCAGGGATGACAAAGTAGTGATAATTTTTTGGTTAGATGCAGGGATAAATTTCTTATCAGAATTATGACTAGAAATAACCTTTCCTTTTGTAAGATTTTTTACATAGATTCCTAGATTTGGACTAACTTTTAATTGGTTATTAATTATCTGAGTCGTAGTTATAGAAAAGGAGTTGATACCAGTGCTAATAAAGATAACAATCAAATATAATAAAAAAGTTAGTGTGACTCTGCCCATGTATTACCAAAACCTATGTCGACGACTAAAGGTACATCTAATGTTATACAACTTATCATATAGTTTTCAATCTTTTTGGATACTTCCTTAACTTTCATTTGATCAACTTCAAAGACTAATTCATCATGAACTTGCATTATCATTGAGCAATGTTGCGATAGATCTTNATCTTTATTAATTAAAATCATAGCCATCTTGATAATATCTGCGGCAGATCCTTGTATTGGGCTGTTTATTGCAGCTCGTTCGCCTGCTGCGCGGAGCATAAAATTATTCGAATTAATATCTGGTAGATATCTTCTTCTATTTAGGATTGTCTCCGAATACCCCTTACTTCTTGTATTATCAATAGTTTTTTGAAAATAGCTTTTTACAGAGTTGTATTTATTAAAATATTTCTCTATAAATGACTTTGCGGTCTTCGAATCTTGGTTAATTTGTTGAGACAAGCGTTTTGAGCCAATTCCATACAGGATTCCAAAATTAATAGTTTTAGCCAATCTCCTTTGCTCTTCTGTAACTTTATCTTTCTCAATATTAAAAATTTCCCCTGCAGTAATGGAATGAATGTCATCATTTGCATTGAAACTCTCAACCATCAAAGAGTCTAAAGAAAAGTGTGCTAAGAGCCTTAGTTCTATTTGAGAATAATCAGCTGACATAATCAATTTGTTTTTATTAGCTGATGAGAATGAATCTCTAATTCTTTTCCCTTCACTAGTCTTTATTGGTATATTTTGCAGATTAGGACTACTAGATGACAGCCTCCCTGTAGAAGTACCTACATGATTATATGATGTATGAATCCTTTTTGTTCCCTCATCTATCAAGTCTGGTAATGCATCTATATAGGTTGTCTGTAATTTGGAATAAAACCTATATGATAGGATTAGTTCGACTACATCGTGTTGATCGATTATTCCTTGTAGGGTCTGAGAATCAGTGGAGAATTCTCCAGTCTTTGTTTTCTTATTAGGTTTTAATCCTAATTGATTAAAAAGGACTTCTCTTAATTGCATTGGGGAGTTTAGATTAATTTCTTTTCCAATCAACTTGTAAATTCTTCCTTGAATATCAGTGACGATTTTATAGAACTCTTTTGAAAGCTTAGCTAGTCTTTTGACATCAATATTAACACCTGCGAACTCTATATCAGCCAGAACTTTGATAAACGGAATTTCATAATCTAAATAATTTTCTAGCAAATTATATTTTTTTAATCGTTCTAGAAGGAAGCCATATAGCTTTAAAGTAATATCAGCATCTTCACATGAATAAGTTGTGGCTTTATTTATAGATACGTCTGCAAATGGAATCGACTTCTTGTCTACTTTTGTAACATCTTTATATGAAATCATTTTATAATCTAAAAATCTTCTAGCTAAATTATCCAAACTATAGCTTTGTAATGAGCTATCAATAGAATGTGCGGCAATCATCGTGTCAAAGTAAATACCATTAAGATTTATATCATAATTCTTAAATATGATGGTTTCATATTTAAGATTTTGTCCTATCTTTCTAATGTTTTTATTTTCTAAAATTGGCTTTAAATTTTTTAGTACATAATCAACATCAAGCTGTTCTATATTCTCTGTATGCCCTAAAGGAATATAAAATCCAGTTTCTGGTTTAAAAGAAAAAGATATTCCAACAATCTTTGCGCTAATTGCAAGAACTGAGGTTGTTTCAAGGTCTAGTGATAAATATTCTTGCTTGTGTAAAATTTTTAATAGATTTTTAAAATCTTCTTCTTTTAATATAGTTTGATAGTTAGATTGTGTATCGGAGACTTCCGTTTCTTTCTCTTCAATAAAAGAGTCAAACTCTAATTCCTTAAATAGTGTGTTTAAAGAATCTATGTTGGGATTGGAAATTTTAAAGTCTTCAATATTNTCATTAATAAGTAAATCTTTTTTAATTGTAACTAAAATNTTACTTAATTTTGCATCTTCAGAATATTCTATTAAAAGATTTTTAACTCTTTCTTTTTCAAGCTTTTCTAAATTTTTGTATAAATTCTCAATCGACCCGTATTCTTTAATAAGTGGTGCAGCTGTTTTAGGTCCAATACCTTTAACCCCTGGNATGTTATCTATCGAATCTCCAACCAAAGCGAAAAAATCTATCATAGAATCGGGATTTAAATNATATTTTTCTTGAACCTCTTTNATGNTAGTAGTTTTTCCTTTCATTGTATCAATCATATTTACATTTTTATCTATTAACTGGACGAAATCTTTATCACCAGAAATAATNGAAATCTTATTCTTATCTTTAAACTTTTCAGCAATTGACCCAATTAAATCATCAGCTTCATAATTGTCCATCTTGATTGTCTTAATCCCACTTGCCTCTAGGTACTCAATAATTTTTGGAAATTGTAGCGAAATATCTTCGGGTGCTTCTCCCCTATTTGCCTTATATTGCTCATAAATATCAGTTCTGAAGGAACTACCACCAGAATCAAACACAGCTACAAGATATTCTGGTTTAAAATCTTTCAATAGCTTATTAAACATATTTACAAAACCGTAAATAGCATTAGTAGGAAAACTTTTTGAATTAGTTAAAAATGAAACTGCATGATAGGCTCGAAAAACATATGAGCTTGCATCTAATAAAAATATTTTTTTAGGGTTCATTAATTATTAAGCTTTTTAGCTAACTCTCCATTCTCTGACATCTCTATACAAATNTCGCAACCACCAACGAATTCTTTGTTTATATAAAGCTGGGGGATAGTTGGCCAACTAGAGAATTCTTTAATCCCTGATCTTAAATCTTCATCTGACAAGATATCATAGGTCTGATAAGGAACATTNAAATTATTAAGTATTTCAATNACCTTAGCTGAAAAGCCACACATTGGCATATCCCTNCTTCCTTTCATAAAAAGTACAATTAAGTCTTTAGATATAGCATTTTCAATAAATTCTTTAGTTTCTTCCTTCATTTTATTCCCCCCTTATTATTTTCGAGAGGAGTATATGTCTTCATAGATAATGCATGAATATTCTCTTTCATATCATCGCCAAGCGCNGAGTATACAACCTTGTGNCGGTCNAGTGTTGATANTCCTTCAAAACTTTCGCTAACTATGACTGCTTCAAAGTGAACTCCATCTCCAGTAATTTCTACAGAAGTACCAGGAATAGAAGATTCAATTTTTTCTTTTATATAACTTTCTCTCATACCNTCATATTATAACTTATTCACATNCAAGTTGAATAAATTAAAAAATTAANCCAAGCCTGTTTGCTANAAANAATAAGCTGAAAATTATTAAGAAGGATATNCCCAATATAGCCAGAGNCTTNATCANAAAATGTGGTCTAGATTGAAGAGGAAAATCAGAACCGTATATAAGCTTGTAATTNAGATAAGCTAAAAANGGTGAGGTTAGAAAAGAGAGNATNGTAGCAAGNTCNACTAACCTTCTCATTTCAGATGAAAAATATAAGATTAGCAANGAAGTTCCNNCAGCTACAATAATTAAAAATAAATTTTTAGTTTTCTTTTTAGTTAATACNAANCCTGAACATTTACTTAGAACTTTTGGAAATGCATCGAGACATGTAATNGTGGTGCTAAACATAGCNCTAAAAGCTGATAAAAGAATCAAATTNCNTGCTNCTAGCCCTANGGATGAATATAGTTCNGCTAGTTGATTAACGAAACCTGAAGCGCTNGCTCCAAACTCNGCACCAGAGCCATAGAAAACATTTGCCCCTAGAATAAGAAAAACAACTGCTAAAATTGTTGTAATAAAATAAGAGAAATTGAAATCAAAAGTATTATCCTGGAGTGTNAAACTAGAGTTAGCTTGTTTTTTTTCCATAATCCANACTGATGACCAAGCAGATAANTCAATAGGTGAAGGCATCCAACCAATCAATGCNATTACAAATGTTATTCCAACATANGATAGGACCTCCGGGGNNNCAAAATNAATTGGANTAACAACCTCAACATTTGTTGTCAGAAAGGCTGATGCAATAGTTGATAAGATTAGAACTAAGATTAAGCCTTTAATAAATTTAATAAAAANCTCACTTTTAATTGATTTGATAATAAGAATACATAGAAATAGNATTATCAAAGATGATGCNAAAAGTCCTATTNCTAAATTCAACCAATTTTTAAANATTGCAGCAGTTACNAGCGTNACNCCAGCNTGNATTGTAAACATTGTACNTAGNGTTAAANCTATNAATAAATATATAGCCCAATTNCCNATTNTTTTATANCCATCAAGNACGGTCTCATTCTTAACTACTGTATACCTTGTAGCAAATTCAAAAAAAGGATATTTTAGAATNTTAGCGATAACAACAACCAAGATTAANGTATAGCCATAAGTGGCACCTGCTCTAGTAGATTGGACAATATGTGAAACTCCAATTGCAGCTGATGCCCAAAGAAGGCTGGGGCCCATAAGAGATAATTTATCTCTGATTTTTTTTAACATTTAGTTATTATATATATAATTTTTGTTAAGGTTAATATGTAAAGTAATGAATATAGATAATTCAGTATCAATTGTGGGATGTGGAATAAGTGGAATCTTTGCGGCCTTAGAGCTAAAGAAATCAGGAATAGAAAATATTAAGTTGTTCGATAAGTCCCGAGGTCTAGGAGGACGTTTGGCCACAAGAAGAGCAAATGAAGGTAAGTTTGATCACGGCATCCAGTATATTAGATTAGACGGAATTTCTCATTTACCAGAAATAGAAGATTTAATTAAGAATAATATTCTAATTGAAACTAAAGTGCCCGACTTGTTTGTTGGGTATGATGGGATGACAAGTATCGCAAAATTTTTGGCAAAAGATCTTGATATTTATAAAGAGTTTAAACTATTAAGTATTAGTGATGGACCAGATTCGATGGAAATGAGTTTTGAGAATGGAGAGAAAATTAACACTGACTCTTTAATATTGTCCTCGCCTATCAAGCAATCAATAGAAATCTTAGAAAGAAGTAGTGTTAAGATTAGTCAACCCAAGCTTGAGTCGATTAAAAAACTTGAATACTACCCCACCATAATTGTTATGGTTGAATCTGAGAGCCCAATTAATTTAAATAATGAGTTTTTTACGGAGTGTTCGGAGGGTTTCTTTAGTTCAATTACTGATAACTTCATAAAAGGAATTTCAAAAAAAGAAAACTTTTATACTTTAGTATGTTCCCATGATTTTAGCAGCAAGAACTTTGAAAAGGATTATGATTATATTAATTCTCATTTACAGGCTGAATTAAATATTATGTTTAAGGGTGAATATAATATACTTTCAAATCATAAATGGAGATATTCTACTCCTAAGGATTTTTATTTGCCTGATGATTCTCTTCAAATAAGTTCAAACAGTTTTATAGGTATGTGTGGAGATATATTTACTAATGGTAAATTTGATGGAGCAATTAAGTCTGGTATATCCGTCGCTAAGAAGCTTCTAATAGAATGAGATTTAATAATGTTAAGCTTTCTGCAGGGATATTATATATAGGCCTAATAGTTTCAGTTGTTGTTCTGGGATTATATTTTAATATTGCAAATCTTTTGACTACTTATTATGGTGACACTCTTGAGAGTGTATACGTTTACTTTTTCTTTTTTTTAATATTAACACTCCCTTTTGATATATTGGCAGATAAGAAACTTAATTCACCTAGGGACAGTAGTTCATTAAAGATAATAGTGTCGAATGTCTTACTTTTTTTATTTCTTATTTTTTTTGTAAATATAATTCATTTTGTATATAACACAGAAAATTTATTTCTAGCATTCATAAGCTCCATGTTATTACAACTATCTTTAGTTGGACTTCAAGAAATTGCAATAACCTTGGTTCCTAATAAATATGAAGAGACGCGTAATAATTCTTCTCTGTTAATTATTAAGAATGCGCCAACATACATGACGATGAATATTGTCAGAACATTAAAAGGGGCAAAAATAATAGTTCCGGGCCATTGGAGAGAGCAGAAAGAAAAGAATTATCATTTTCACTTAAAAAGATTTGAGCTTATCAGGGATCTGAAAGTTGATTTAAAATCTATTTTTTGTTCTATTCTCATAAATTCCATATTATTTACGATTATATTCTACTATTATTCAAGCAACAATATCAGTACAACCACATACATAATAAATCTTTCTCTATTATCAAACTTAATTTCATTTATATATATCCTGGTACTTCCGAGGCTAAGCCAAAATGGTATTTCCAATATTGATGCTGTCATGAAAACTGTAGATTTGAATCTTTTCAAAGAAAATTTAGAAATATTTGAAAGCAATCAGGATAAAAATAAAGCAAGGGGTAAAATCACTGAAACAGTCTTCTATCCTATTCCATCAATAAAAACTAGGGTTGATTCTGGGAATCAAAAGAAATTTGGCCTATCAAACATATCAAGGCTAATTATATTCTTTGCTTCTTTTAATCTATCTATAATTTTTAAAGGAGTCCATGGCAATGCTGGAAAACCAGAGAATTGGCTATTCCCACCCTCAGAATGAAAAAGATATATGACAATATTATAATTGGATGTGGGATTACGGGTCTAACAATTGCCAAGCTTCTAAGTATAAAAAATATTGATTATTTAATAATAGACAAAAATAGTTCTCCTGGTGGGAGAATCTCAACAGATAATACAACTGATTATAGTCTTGATCATGGGTTTCAAATCTTACTTGAGGATTATCCGAACTTAAAGATGTTCCCAGAGATAATTGATTCATCCTTTAAAAAATTTAAATCTGGTTTTATTACTAAAAAAAATGGTAACTTATACACCGTACTTAACCCATTAAAAAATATTAAGGCTTTTTTTGTTCAAAATACTTTCCCAGGGTTTACCTTAAAAGATAAAGTTCTATTGATAAAACTAATACTTTTGAGCAAGAATTATGAGAATGAGGACGTTCCTGTGAAGAGCTTTCTTAAAAACTTCGGTTTTAGTCATGTATTCATTGATGACTTTTTTGTGTCATTCTTTAAAGGTGTTTTTTTAGACAAAAATCTCAATGTTCCTTTAAAATATTTTCTTTTTATCTTTAGTTTATTTTCTAAAAGCAATGTCAGTATCCCAACCAACGGTATCAATCAGATAATACAAAAGATTATTGTTCAATTAGATTCTTCTAAATGTAATCTAAACAAAGAGGTTGTTAACATAAGAGCCAACAGCATTAAAACAAAAGATGGTGAATCTTTTTACTTTAAGAAATTATTTTGTACAGATTCCAAGGTTGAAAAATTAATAGATAAAGAGTTCAATCAAAACTTTTTTAAAGATATAACCTACAATAGCACTCAATGTTTCTATTTTCTAGCAGATACGAAAGATATTAATGATAGTTTTATATATTTATCACCTGAATCAGATAATATTTCCAATATCTCTTTGCAGAAAGTAGAAAATGAGAAATTCCTTATTTCAGTTTCATGCTTATCCATGGAAATATCAAAAGATACTATTGAAAAAGAAATTTTAAGTTACTTTAATAATATGAAAAGTATGAAGTTTCTTAAAACATTTAAAATTCAGAATGCTTTGCCTTCAAATCCTAAGTTCTTCAATTTCCAAGAGAAATCTTTTTACCGCTATACTAATGACATTTACTTTGCTGGTGACTTTCTTTCGTATCCATGTTTGAACGGATCTATTCAATCTGGAATTAATCTAGTGGAGTCTTTAGAAAGTTGAGCTTCATATTGCTCTTTTATTCTAATTTAATAATTTCCTCGATCCTTTTAGGTCTTATTTTAGTAATACACTTTGTCCACTATCAATCCTTTAAATTTGTGGACTCAGTAGAATTCGTTAAATTTCATACATTCCATGTAAAAAATATTTCCTTCCTTGTTCTTCCTTTGATGATTGCGGAAGCAGCAACAGCAATAATTATATGCTACTCCTACTTCTCTGTTCTTCCGCTAATCAATTTGCTAATAGTTGCTCTTATTTGGATTACAACATTCCTTTTTCAAGTTCCCAGTCACAAGAAACTTTCCGCTGGGAAATCAATACCTGAAATAGAAAAACTAATTGCAGGAAATCTAATCAGAGTTTACTTGTGGTTATTCAAAGTAATAATTGCGACTCTGATAATATTATAATTGTATTGTAAGAATCTCGCTCCAGTTAGTTGTGTAGCTTGGGGACTTCCTCTCTCTCTTCATAAGCCAATCACGCGACATTCCTGTGCTAGCATATTTTAACGTATCTCTACCATAAGAAACATTGAGTCTATCAAGTACTCGCATAAGGTTCGTATCTTTGGCTATAGAGGCAACATCATCTTCTAATGAATATTGCTTTGAAGCAGAACTCTCAAGGCCAGAAAGAAAAATATGAGCCTTTTTATACCCTGGGCCTTTCTTAAATATTGATTCTAAAATTCTTTTTCCGACGCTAACCAATTTTGATGTTGAATCAGTTGAGGAAATAAGTGATTCAGTTTTAACAAAAAAACTGTAAGATTCTTTTTGACTAAAGCGATTTGTAGAAAGAGCAACCGTAATGGTTGAGCAACTTGAGCCTTGAATCCTGAGTTTCTCGGCAGCTCGAGAGATATATGCTGAGACTGCCTCCTGAAGCACATCTAATGTATATACAAGGCTCCCAAAAGCCCTAGAAGTTGTAATCTGTCTCTTATTATCAGGAATAGAGTCAATACTAAGACATCGAACCCCATTAAGCTCTAAGATAGTACGAACAATATTTACGCTACCGAGACTTCTGGCTCTTTTGTGATCAAGGACACTTAGTTGATATGCATCATATACGCCTTTCAAAAAAAATTTCTTTTCCAGTCTCCGACCTACCCCCCAAACTGATCCTACCTTAACCTCTCTTAAGGCGTTTGTGAAATCTTTAGAGTCACACAAGCAGTGAACGCCCAAATTTTTTTTTGCTTTTCTTCCCGCTAGTTTAGCTAAAGTCTTTGTTGTGGAGACGCCTATAGATACTGGTATCCCAGTCCATTTTAAGATTTTACTTCTCAAAGAAATAAGCTCCTCATGTAGGTTCTCGACTGACACTGCCTCAATAGAAACAAAAGCTTCATCTATTGAGTAAACTTCTACATCTTGAAAGTGATTTTTAATTATGCTCATCACTCTATTTGACATATCCGCGTACAAGGTATAGTTAGATGAAAAAACTTTTACCGACTCTTTTTTAATAATATCCTTACACTTAAATAGTGGCTCTCCCATCTTTATTCCAGCCATCTTAGCTTCAGCAGACCTAGCAATAACACATCCATCATTATTAGAAAGAACAACAACCGGCTTGTTTTTTAATGATGGACTAAACACGCGCTCACAAGAGGCATAGAAGTTGTTGCAATCAATTAAAGCTATATATTTACCCATATTAATCAGACCTTGTGTATTACGTAAGTCACAACTCCCCATATGTCAAAATCTGTTTCCTCTGTAACTTCTATAGGACTAAACTCCTCATTCTCAGGATTCAGGAAGACTTTACCTTTGGCAAGCCAGATTCTTTTAACTGTTAATTCTCCATTAATATGAGCAATGACTACGCTCTTATCCTTTGCCTCTACTGCCTTATCAACCACTAAAGTGTCCCCTGAGTTTATTCCAGCATTAACCATGGAGTCTCCTTCAACTTTTACAAAAAAGGTCGCCGAAGGATTTTTTATCAAAAGCTCATTTAGATCAAGATTCTTTTCAACATAATCATCTCCTGGTGAGGGAAATCCCGCCTGGACTCTTGCTATAAACATTGGATACTTCTCCTTACTGCCAGTATAGGAGCTAATATCCGATATATTAGATTTTATCTTTGGAAATACCATCAACAGTATTATACCAAATATTTATTTACTCATTCGCGCCTTAATAAAAAATCTTATTGAGGCAACAAAATAAGGGAAAAGGACTATAAACATTGTTGATCTAAATAAAACAGCAACCGGTCTATTTACGCTTTCACAAGTAAGTATGTCAGCGCAAGACAACAAGAGAGGAAGTTCTTTTATTCCGTTCCAACATACTACCAAGCCTAAGACCGTTAACATCACAGCGATATGTATAGCCATCCTCTGTTTATTTGTGTAGCAGGCTACTAAACCTAAAATAAATATTAATGATCCTAAAATTATAGGAATTAATACCGTAAATGTTTCATACAAATAATATCCCAATCCGCCAAGAAGAATTAAGAGTAAGCCAGTAACTTTAGTAAATAAAACCATAAGAATCTCCTTCGTTTTAAAGCATAGTGGTAAATATAAATAATAAATCTATAAAAATCACTTATATTATCTCAAAGATAGTTCAACCAGGGCTAGACCCAACATCCTAAGATCGTTACCTATCCCTAAATTCTTTTCGGAGTTAGCACCTTCTATATCAATTTCTAAAATATTTGGGTTACCAATTAGAATTATATTCTCAGGAAGTTGAAATTTAACAGTTCGAGGAAATGAATATTGGTCCTTAGGACTACTAAATATCAATGAACCAATAGGGGTTTTGTTTAGAATAAAATTAGCGGTAATTTTTTGATTTTGATTATTAATAAATACATCATTAATTTTTAAAGTTATATTAGAATATCCCCCAAATTTTGCGTCCTCAGGAACAAAAGCGATAGTAACCTTTTCACTTTTTGTCCATGCTCCCCAATGATTAAATGTGTCTATGCCACTGAAAAAAATCCAATCTGTATCTGTGATAAGATTGCCGTTTATATATGTAGGATAAAATTTGATATCTTTGTATTTTTTTATATTTTCTCCATTCTTAAAGAAAGAAATAGGTGTAGTCTTACCTTTACTTTCTGAAATCAAAGATAAAANACCAGATTCTNTATCATATTTTGGTACCATTTTATGATAATTTTTTATCTGCGTNTNATGTCTACTAGGGCTCATATAATAGAAATATCGCTGCCTATTCTTTAATTCTTTTTTACTAAAAATATCTACCCCTTCAATGTCTTTCAAATTATCAATTCCAAGTTGGCCCATAATAGTTGGGAAAATATCTAATAATTGCGTAGGGGCACTAGAGACCTCCATATCTCCCCTACTAAAAAAAGGCTTGATCATAAGTAGTGCTCTGGCTTTCGATTCTAAAACAGTTAATTTATGCATTGCTATCGAACTATCGAATGGTGATTCATCAGCACTATCCATATTCGTTACAAAAGAACTGCCTTGGTTTTCTAGCAGTTGGCCTGCNAAAGATGATCCATGATCACCATGAATTATAATTAACGAATCATCATAACGGTNTAGGCTTTTTAATTTANCAATGAACTCTTCTACAAGCATCATTGCGCACTCAAGTTGTCGATAGTATCTCTTTGCTAGTGGAAATTCAGGTTTCTCTTCGATAGTACATTCTGGGGAGCTCACATACCCATCGTGGAGTATAGAATTAAGTGAAAATACATACTGATTTGCATCCGTATAATAATCAATATCCGTTATCATATCTTTAAATAATAGTATCCCTGACAATGCTGCTGTTCCATCCTCTATAGTTAAGGCGATGTCCATATCATGTTCAGGGTTGAGTTTTTGAAAAAAGCTTTTGCCTAGTCTCTTTCCAATAATTAGAGATTCATTTGTTAANAAATTTGGAGCNACCNTAGCTAGCCATATTCTCGTAAATTCNACTATAGATAAATGTTCGGCACCATTATACTTTTTTAACAACTCGGGTACCGCGATTATTTCATCAAAATACTTACTTCTATGTGGGGNATTACTNTTATGAATTAATTTATATCCAAGTTGTTTTAATTCTCTTAATAATCCCTCATCATATTTCCTTAACCATTTATCAAATCTACCGTTTAAATGGGTCGTACTGGTCAAAAAGCTAGGTAAAGAGAGCATAGTACTATGATAGTTTGCTATATTTTTTTCGAATAAAGTAAAACCAGTGAGCTTCTTTCTAACTTCAGGGTTNTTATTTATATAACGCAAAAAATAATCTGTTTGCATTCCATCAATATGAAAATGATATATATTAGATAGTTTTGATTTATTATGGATTGTGTCTTCATTACCTTTTAGTCCAAAAGAATTACCTTGAAATATAAAGCAAGATATGACTAGACCTAAACCTAGAAAGTATATGGGTCTAGTAACTATATAAGTCCACTTTTGATTTTTCCTTAAGAAAAAGAAAGAAAAAAATAATACCAGAACTGTAACAATTGATTCTAACAAAGTATAGAGTAATGGCTCGTTGCTATAAATACTGCTTCCGTCTAATAAACCAAGTTGAACGGGTGACAGCATATCGTTAAGTAANATAATTAAACCAAAAGAGAAAGTGGCATAAGTAAATATTAAGGCATATTTACTAGAAATTTTATTTATCAAANAATATACAGANAATANAANNACTAGGCTTCCTAATCCTANAACTAANAAAAATAGAACCAGCCAATAATCNTAATTCCATTGATTGCTATTGAANAAATATAAAGTNCTTGGAATAAAAACAAANGTGACCAAACTAAAAAAAGCTAATAGATGTATTGCTTGCTTATATCTCATTTTACATTTTCANTAATTAATTTNTCTAATTCTTCNGCACCAACTCTATCAGCATAATGTAAGTTGTAAACTGCATTATTACTTAGCTGTGCATAGTCCTGACTAATATAACCTTCCAACAATTCATTNATGATTAANTTTATATCTTCTAGCTTATCCAGAGAAATAATGGTTCCTATTTTAGAACGAATAGACACCTCTAGAGGCTCAATCCCTATCTCTTTATAGTCTATATTATTAATTTTTTTTGGTACATCAATGAACAAAACAGGCTTCTTGAAGCCTAAAGCGTAATCTAAAGCAGCTCCTGACCAGTCGCTAATCATTAGACTTGATTCATACAATGATTTGTAGCTGGAAATTTTTTCTTCTAANTGAAANAGTGGATTTGNTCTATGTTTGTTAACAATTTCTTGAACCTTCTTATTTGCTAATTTTATTGTTTGAGGGTGCGGTCGCAACGTCACCTTGAATCCATTTTTTAATAACAAATCAACCAAGCTAGATCCAATAGTCTCNACAATTCCGTTTTCNCCCCAAGATGGTGCAATNAGAACATGTTTTAGTAATTCTATAGATTTGTTTTTTGCCATATNTTGATAATCTAACTCCAAAATAGAATCTAGGCGACTATACCCNTGCTCTACAATNTTCTTNNTGGGCTGATTATAAGTTTGCTCTATAGCTCTTANCTCTTTTTTATGATGTGGTCCAGCACAAAAAATAGTTTGAAAATGCTCAAATGCATCNTTACGGTANGCCATATGAAGACTTACCAGAGAATGTTGTACGTAAACATAATGAACTTTGTTCTTAGAATATTTGAGTTGAAAAGTATTTAAATCTGGTGTTGTCATCACCATCAAGTCTGTTTCTATGTTGCGGAATAACCAATTCAGTATATGCCCTTTATTAATATTGAAAGACCTATACTGAGGATCTTCTAAAAGGAGACCGGGGTCATCTATATCAGAACTAATATAGCAAATATCTNTATCTGTGATTCTCAAAAATTCTNTTATTAGTCCTTCTAGGTGCANCCAAGAGTCTCGGCCTTCGGAATAAAATACTACACTTTTTTGAACTTTTGGAATCTGGACAAAATTAATCAATTCACTCAGGTCACTAAAGAATATCTTCATCTTCTAGCCTACAATATGCATCTAATTTTTTTTCTTTTGCAAGTCTTTCGTAAAGATTAAGGTCACTTATAGAATCTACCTCTAGCCANCCACCTTTTATACANACCCCCCCNACATCCCAGTTGTTATCAATTAGTAATTGTATAAAATCTGTTAAATATAAATTATTTAAATCTTTCATTTTTAAAAGTTTGTTCTTCATCAAATGATTATAAAAACTAATCAGTTCGCNCAACTTATCACCTCTAACTTTTATTAANCCAATATATTGCCCTTGTATATCATTATAGCTTCTCGTCTTTGATCCTAATTCCCTTATTTTACAATCACTATCTACCATGAGGCTTTCCGCATCTGATAAAGGATCATCGAATCTCAATTTCCAGCAATTAAGCCAAGCTTTGTCAATAACCACAGCAACTTCAGCATTACTAGCAAGTAATTTTTTGAGGTTATCTTCCTCATAAACAATATCACCATATGAAATTATCAAATCACCTTTTTTTTCAATGAATGGCAAGGCATTAAACAAACTATTAACCATATTGGTAGTTTTATAATTAGTATTGTAATAACAATTGAAACCTAGTTTTTCAATAAGCTCTCCTCGATGACCAGTGGCTATTGCAATATCAGAAATCCCAGCTTTTTTTAAAGTTGAGATTTGCCTTTCTAATAAAGTTTTATTACAGAGTTCTACTAAAATTTTAGGTAGGTCATTAGTTAATGGTCTTAATCGAGTTCCTTGACCTGCAGCTAGGATTAATGCTCTCATTATTCAACAAACCCTTTTATAAGGTTTAAATCGTTTTGATTAAATGGCTCCTCACGCTCGGGATGCCACATGATGCCAAAAATCGGAAGCTCTTTGTGATAAAAACTTTCAATTGTTCCGTCTTCAGCTAGGGCTAATGGAAACAGCGACTCTCCTAGTCCTGGTTCTTCTATGCACCATTTATGATAACTATTAACATCTCTACTTCTTTCTTTTAAATATTTATTTGTAAAATTTAATTTGTGTCTAGTTCCTACATGATTCTCAATCTTTGATATTGACCCATTAAAAAAAGTGTTAATTATTTGCATGCCTCTGCAAATCCCTACTACTGGAATTTTTTCTTCTATAGCAATCCTAATTAGTCTTTCTTCAAAAAGATCTCTTTCTCTAGATGAATCTTGTGCATCTTTATCAAACCTATAGATACTATTACCTCCTGTTAAAATAATTGCAGAAATATTTATACTCTCTACGATTTCCTCAGGGGAAATTAGATTAGACAACGGATAAGGTAAGAAGCCAAGTTTGCGAACTAAATAAGCCCACCTTTGATCCAAGCAGTCACGCTTTTCATCGTAATCGCTTACATTCTCAACTCTTTGACTAATAGCTAATATCTTCACAAATATAAATTGTACCTTAATTGATAATAATAATATGATGATTAACGCAATCTAATTTAATTTTATTACTTTTAGATAGCTTGTTAAACAACTTGTCTCCTACTCCAATAGCTGCAGGAAGACCTAATTCTGCTGCCCTAATAGCCATATGAGAGTTCGCTCCTCCATACTTGGTGATTAATCCCAAAATATTATGGCCAAAGACCCAATCGTAACCAGGGTCTGCCTGCTCTATGAAAATAATTTTACCTTTTATGTCATCTTCAACTCTTAAACTTAAGTTTTTTAATTCACCTATTACTTTCTTGTTAGTAATAAAATTTATTTGGGCGCTATAATGTTCAAAACAATAAAAATCTTTTTTACTTTTTATTAGTGAAGGAATTTCAAACATATAGCTGAGCTTATGTTCTGCCATACGTCTTTTTATAATTTTCTTAGCATTATTAATATTTAAATCACCAATGGCTAACCGCTTGAAGTCTTCATATTCTAAATAAACTATATGCTGACGAGTAATCCCTACTTCTTTTCCAAAATCTATAAAGCAATCTAATGCCCTACTTAAATTGTAAGTAAATTCTAGCTTTGTTTCTTCACGTGCCATTATTGCCTTCTTAATGTATTTCATTATTTCAATTGGACTTATATCTAATTCCAGATCCTTAAAAGCTGTAGAAATAAGTTTCTCCTGCTCTTTAGATAGTTCAAAAACCACAGGTTTTTTATTGATCTTGTTACTTTCAGATTTTAAATAATATTCTGGATTCTCCCAATAAGCAGGAGCTGTAGCATCATAAGTTCCAGGTCTTAAATGACCATACTTCTTTATTATTTGATTTAAAGTAATTTCTTTTTTAAATAAAGCTACTTGGTCATCTTGCATCCGACTAGAAACCCCATCAATTGATTCCATAAAAAAATCCACTTCATCTTTCGTAAATATACCAATTTCAATGAAACTTTTAAGAAAGCTAATGGCAATAAAAGCATGCCGTGCAGCATGAGCAAATGCTAGGGTCCCACTCTTTTTACACTCTTCGATTAAAGAGTAACCCATATTTAGTGGGTTCGTTTCTTCTTTAAAAATTTTGTATCGATTTTTTATTAAGTTTTCCGTTGATATATGTTTATTAAAACCTACTATGGCATTTGAAGTTATGAGTTTGAGTGATTTTTCAAGCTCATGAATTTCATCCGAACTTATATTCCAAGCTCCTAATCGACTTTCTGCTTGCGCCTTAAAATTAGGCGTCCATGATGTCAAAGCTATATCAAATTCAACTTTATCATGTAACTCTGGCCTCATAGATAAATTACCCATATAGGCCTTTACTAGCTTGGATGCTAGTTGTTTTTCAATTATGGCTGGAATAAATGACTTGAAACTAGCACTTAAATTAACATATGGTTGCCCACAAAAAGATAAAATTAATGGTTGGACTCCAAGATCTTTATAGCCAAATTCACAACGCTGCTTTGCCCAAACATCATCAGTAATTAGGAATCTATATAGGCTAAACGATAGGGGGTTTGGGCGAATTCCAATAATCTCAGCTGGATTCCAATCTGACATATTGCTAAAATATGTCGTTATCTCTGCTGGTGACTCAGATGACTCCTGATGATTGGAGAATATTAATATAGATTCATCAAGTTTGCTTCTAAAAGAATTAGCAACACTATCATAATCTCTATGATCTACAGTAATTGGTCTAACCTGAAAAATATAAACCAGCCCCTTGCTGTCTATAGCAAATTCAATATCTAATTTGTCAAAAGATAATAAAGATTTCAATTCATCTATCGCTTCTTGAATTGGCCCTAGCTTTGGCTCTAGATTCACTAGCTCTTGGTTCTCTTTGTCATATAAAATAATAGTTCTATCATCTTGAGATGTACCTGAGGTTATTGCTTCTACAGAGCCTTGATTATCTTGAAAATTAAAAATATGATATGGAGCACCTGTTTCTAAGTGACATGTAAAGACTACTCCGGAAAGGCTTAAATCATCGAGGAACTCTTGAACTAGAACTTGATCATTCTCAAATCCTTCTCCATAAGATGAAATAACTTTATCTATTTCTTTACCTATAGTGATATTTGAGGAGCTATCTACATTTAAGATACTTCTATATTGACCAGCAAAAGAAGCAGTCCAACCATCTTCTTGAGAGGAGCTACTTCGAATAATTAATCTCTTTTTTAAAAAACATTGTTGTATTTGTTTGACAATAGAGCTTCTATCTTGCTTCCACTTTTTTACTGTAAAGCTAATTTGGTCTCCAATCTTACTTTTCTTGACCATGGGCCCTAGCCTTGATAATGTTTCAGCTTTATTGCCCAATACAAACCTTGCAACATCTTTAGGCTCGTTGAGCTCTGCCCAATTATTACCAACATCTATGAAATCAATGCTAAACCCTTCTTTCTTCAAATATGAAAAAAGATCCAGCAAATTATCCCCAGGAACTTCGTTCTTTAATAGCTTTATTTTTTCTATAATTCTTTGGCTTAAATGAAAAAGACCAGTAAATTCAGATTTACAGCCTTGATATTTTCCATCCGTTGGCGTGATAATCTCTGCTATTCTCAGATCTGATTTTGGCCGATCTTCGAAACGATTTTGATAATTGACATCTATTGCAACTGTAATATCTCCCTTAGCTTGGGATACCTTGTTAATAATATCAGGGCGAAAAATCGTATCAGCATAAGTAAAAATAGCCGCTGTATCTTCAAAGTCAGCTTGAAAGAAGGTGTTTAAAACTGTATTAGATTTCCAATTCTTTACTATAATATAATTAATTTCTGGATACTGATTAATAATATCTTCAATATGGTAGCCACCTAAAAAATTAATCCGTTTATTGCCAATCACTTCCAAGCTATTGAGTTGCCAGTCCAGCACCTTAGTCTTTACACTAATCTCTTGTAGCACGGTAGGTTTCTCACCAGCTATTGGATAGGACGCTCCAAGAATATAAACATTGGTAGCAATCATTATATGTTCTTAGGATTTTTGGGAACCTTAATAGGCTTCGGGTTTTTAGGATTAAGGCCAACTAAAGATTTAAACTTATGCCACAATGTCTTGAAAAATACTCCGATCATGACCGCCATTCCAATAATGATTGACATTACAACGCTTCCAGAAGCAGGGTCAATATATGCAAGAGCAACATTGGGAAAAAAGAGAATAAAAAGTATAAAATAAGATAAATTTTTCATAAAAATAAAATAATTATCCTTAATTATACAAATTAAACATAATTTTGTACATAGCATGGCTCCGGAGGAGGGATTTGAACCCCCGACAAAGTGATTAACAGTCACCTGCTCTGCCAGCTGAGCTACTCCGGAATATTAAACTATAAAACTATCAATTTAATGTAAATGGTCTTAACAGTCAAGCAACTTCACTACTTATTGGCAAGATAAACCTATAAAAGTATAATGATTACTAAATATTAATGAGGAAAAATAATAGTAAGCTTAAAAGTAATAACAAGAATCTGCCAGTACCAGCAAATTCGCTGGAGAAATATCTTACAGAAATAAGTAATTATGAAATTTTGTCACGCGAAGAAGAGGCAAGGTATGCCAAGGAATATAGAGACTCGGGTAACCGAGAATCCGCTAGAAAGCTAATAACTGCAAATCTTAAATTCGTAGTAAAGATTGCTATGGAATATAAAAATTATGGACTTAATTTGATGGATGTTATACAAGAAGGGAATCTTGGTCTTATGCAAGCAGTTACTAAGTTTGATCCAACAAAAAGGTATAGGTTAATTTCTTATGGAGTATGGTGGATAAGAGCATATATACAGAACTTTATAATGAAGAACTGGAGTCTTGTAAAAATTGGAACAACTCAAGGGCAAAGAAAGCTATTTTACAAAATAAGATCAGCTAAAAGTTTATATAACTCTGGAGATCTTTCTTTGGAAGAATACTATTCAAAATTATCTAGTGATCTTAAAGTCTCGATTAAAGAAATTAAAGAAATGGATCAAAGAATGGGGGGGAAAGACTACTCGCTGGATGACGAAATTAAGACAGATGAAAAACAAACAAAAATCGACTTTCTGCCTTCTGTTTCGCAAAGTCAGGAAGAAATAATAATAGAAGACCAGCAAAAAAAAGAGTTAGAATCCAGCTTGAAAGAAGCTATACAAACCCTAAACGAAAGAGAGGCTTATATAATCAATAATAGATTATTATCTGACAAACAAATTACCTTAGAAAAATTAGGTGAAAAATTTAAGATTTCTCGTGAGCGCGTTAGGCAAATTGAAAAAACTGCGATAAAAAAAATAAAAAAAATTCTTATTAAAAATGGGATTACAGCTGACTTTTAATAAGCATTACAATCTCGTCTAGACTATTAATCGTATCACAACCGAATTGAGCTAGATTACTTTTTCCACCACCTTTTCCATTAATATTAGTAGCAATTTTACTTAAAAAAAGCTTGCAGTCGAAATTTTGTATTTGCGAACCCGCAGCACAAATTATTATTGAACTTTCTTTATTATTTGAGGCTAAGATAGCAATCACACTTTCATTCTTCTTTAAGTCATCCCAGAGACTTTTTAGCTGGGATGAAGTCATGTCTTTACCCAAATAAGAGACGATTTTAATATCATTAAATGATTCACAATCCGATAATACTTTATCAGCTAAACTCTTTGTTGCTTTTTTCTCAAATGAAGAAAGCTTCAATTTTAAAGAGTCATTCTCTTTCTGTATTCTTTGAATACTATTAGGTACTTTTTCAATTGATGAATTAAGTAAGGATGAAGAGGTTATTAAAAAATCCTTAATATTGCTAATATATTTAAAACCTGATTCTCCAACATGTGCCTCAATTCTCCTAATACCAGAAGATATAGAAGATTCAGATGAAATATATAGTGAACCTATTTGACCTGAGCTATCTATATGAGTTCCACCACATAACTCCATACTAAAGTCTCCTATTCTAACTACTCTAACAAAATCGCCATACTTATCTTCGAAAAAGGCAGTAGCGCCATTTTTGATAGCTTTTTTGTACTCAACATTCTCTTGAATTAAAATTTCATTATTCATTCTAATTTTTTCATTTGATAAGTTTTCAATTTCTTTAAGAGTGCTGCTGTCAATATTTGAAAAGTGACTAAAATCGAATCTCAATCTATCGCTTTTTACCAACGAACCTGCTTGTCTAATATGAGTACCCAGTACTTCTCTTAGAGAAGAATGAAGTATATGAGTGGCAGAATGATGCTCGGATATTTTATCTCTAAAAGTTTTATCAACTCTTGCACTAGATTTGTCACTATTCTTAACTTCTCCTTTTTTTACTATTCCACTATGGATAAAGAATCCTTCTTTTGTTTTCTGTGTATCAAACACATCAATTATGGATGAGGATGTTTCAATAACTCCTTTATCACCTATTTGTCCACCAGATTCTGCATAGAANGGAGAAGACTCTAATATGATTCCTATTTTTTCTTTTTCAGTAGCAGAGCTAACAATTTCATCATCTTTAATTATTGCCAAGANTTTAGTATCCAGATNAAGATAATCATAGCCAANAAATTTTGTTACATTANNAAGATNCANAACCCTTGTTAGATCNATTGCCTCTCCTACTGGATTNTTAAATTTTGAAGCTTTCTTTGAAGAATTTTTTTGGTTAAGCATCTCTTCTTCGTACGCCTTCATNTCTAACGTATAGTCTGTTTCACTTACAATATCCTCAATCAAATCAACTGGAAAACCATAAGTATCATAAAGCTTAAACACATCTCTACCTGAGAGAATCTTTTTTTCAGAGGACATTNTCATAGCCTCTTTGAGCTGATCAAATCCTCTATCAATAGTTAATAAAAACTTTTTTTCTTCGTTTATAACNATTGAAATAATATTATCTTTTTGACTTNCCAACTCTGGATAAAACCCCTTCATCTCCTCAACAACTAANCNAACAAGGTTATGCAAGAAAGGGTCAGANATTCCCAACTTCTTATTGTGGCGTACGGCTCTCCTGAGTATTCTTCTAGCTACATATCCCCTGCCTTCNCTAGAGGGAATAACTCCATCTGAAATTAAAAAAGTTACAGCTCGTGCATGATCGGATAAAACTCTAATTGATATATCAGTTTCTTTATTNTTGCCATACTTGGTACCTANGAAAGTAGCAATATAATTAGTTAAATATTGGAAGAGATCAGTGTCATAATTACTTTTAACGTCTTGCATGACCGAAGCTAATCTTTCTAGACCCATNCCAGTGTCAATACTAGGACTTGGAAGNGGGACAAGTTGACCATCCTCACTTCTATCAAATTGCATAAAAACTAAATTCCATATCTCAAGGAATCTTCCACATTCACATTCCACAGTNCAGGTCTCTGAGTTTGGACAATTTGAACCTTCTTCACCAATNTCATACATAATCTCTGAACAAGGTCCGCAAGGGCCGGTNTCACCCATAGACCAGAAATTATCTTTNTCACCTAGTTTATATATTCTCTCTTCATTAATCTTTATTGAATTANCCCAAATCTGTCTTGCTTCATCATCACCTGTATGGACAGTTATGTATAGCCTATCTTTATCTATCTTTAATTCTTTTGTTAAAAACTCCCAAGCAAAANATATTGCATCTTCTTTAAAATAGTCNCCAAAGGAAAAATTTCCTAGCATTTCAAAAAAAGTATGGTGCCTGCTTGTTCTTCCTACGTTCTCTANATCATTATGCTTTCCACCTGCCCTAAGAGATTTTTGACAAGATGCGGCCCTAGAATATTTAAACTTCTCCTGACCTAAAAAAACATTTTTAAATTGAACCATACCGGCATTNGTAAATAATAAAGTTGGATCATTTTTAGGAATTAAACCGGANCTTGCTACTAAGCCATGACNTTTATTATTAAAAAAATCGAGAAACTTCTTTCTTATATCAGATGATTTCATTTTAGAATATTATAATCGGATATTANGGAGATTAAACAATAGGTATTTTAAAAAACCCTAGTTTANAGGTNCCACACTAACAAAGACTTTAGACTTACCTTTCTTATTAAAAGCTACCAATCCATTTTTTAAAGCAAAAAGGGTATGATCTCTTCCAATTCCAACGTTTTCTCCAGGATAAAACTTTGTTCCTCTTTGTCTTACTATAATTCCACCGGTATTAACCGATTGNCCNCCAAAAAGTTTTACTCCAAGTCTTCTTCCTGCGCTATCTCTTCCGTTCTTGGAACTACCTGCTGCTTTTGTTTTNGACATAATTAACCTCTATTTATTTACTTATTGATAAAATTTCGACAGTCTGATAAGGCTGTCTGTGACCATTTANGGTCTTCGAGTTCTTTCTNCTTCTGAACTTAAATACTTTAAGCTTNTTTCCTTTATCGTCTGATACTACTTTAGCTTTGATTTTAAAAGGCTTTAATTGTGCTGCATTTACNAACACATTCTTTTCGTCGGATATATAGAGTATCTCGTCAAACCCTATTTCAGCACCAACTTCATGAGGTGTTTTTTCTATCTGAATTTTATCACCTTCTTTAATGAGATANTGTTTCCCACCAGTCTTTATTACGGCTTCCATTACATCCTCCAAAAAGTATATATTTTTACTGTTTATTGGCCATTGTCAATACTTCTNAATTATTCTTCAAGTTCAACGTTCCAATAAGAGGTTTCAACGGAACTTAAAAAAGGTTTCCATTCATCNAATTTAATTGTCTGTAAATAAAGATTTGACAACANCTCCCACGAAGGTTTATTAGGTTTAACAGCAAGCTTCATNTTGGTAGAACTCAGAATATTNCTACCCTTCTTCCTGTTNCATGTAATNCAGCAACAAACAACATTTTCCCATATAGTTTTTCCNCCTAAGGATTTGGGATGAACNTGATCNATAGTAAGCTCATTTTTTGGAAANGGCTTNCTNCAATACTGNCACTCCGACCTATCTCTTCTAAATATATTGTAGCGGTTGAATTTAACTTCTTTATTTGGAACCTTATCNTACCTTAAGATTATTATAACCCTAGGTATCTTTATTANTTTTGAAACTGTCCTAATTGATTCTGACTTCTTTAATATAGATATTTCACTCCATGAGTCAAAGTCAAATGTTTCATAATTTATATCTACAGCCTTTGCCGCACCTATGTATAGCATCAAAAAAGCTCTTTTNACGCTCGTTGTATCAACCGGGAAAAAGAACTTATTTANGACAAGAACTGGTGAGTTAAGCATTATTATAATTTACCTGAAAATATATAAATANATTTANCTAATGTTAAGAAGTTAATATAATAGGTATATGAAATATTTATTCCTTTTATTCCTTTCNATAATATTATTCACTGTTCCTTTCTTAAANTTTAACTTATTCTTCTTTTCGTGGTTCTTTTTTGTACCAATATTATATTTAATTGAAAATAATAAAATACATCCAANTAAGCTAGGACTAGCTTTTGGGACAATATCAGTCTTAGTAGCAACATATTGGATTTCTCCAACTCTATCNAGNCTAACAGGTGCTANTTGGGGNGTCTCTGTTACGAGCCACCTATTATATTGCTTATACGAATCTTCATTTTATATAATNGTGTTCTTGNTCACAAGCTTGTCTATTAAAAGAGCTANNAAAGTNTGGCTAAAATACTTTTTCATAATATTTTTATATATTATATTTGAAGAAAACTTTCCTAGAATCTTTCCTTATAAAATAGGTAATACTCAAATACTTTTCCCGCAAATATCNCAGTTAATTTCAATTCTAGGCGTCAACATAGTCTCAGCTTTAGTTTTGATGATAAATATTACCGTGTATGANTTGCTGATAAAGAAGAATAATAAAGCANCTTATCCAATNTTAACGATTTTCTTTTTCATATTAATNGTGGGTTCTTGGATTGANAAAAATACNAATAAGTACCAAATGGATNGGGCTAATATTAGAGTTGCANTTGTTCAACCTGTAAGTTCATTAAAGAAATTGATTAATNTNCANAATAGTATTAATAAAAGCTCAANGAGNCCAGATTTAACAATATGGCCTGAAAGCTCGCTTGATAAAGTAATAATAAAAAACAAAAAAGATTATATANACTTTCAAAAAAAGTTTAGCAGAAAATTTAAAGTTAATAGCAANGCACTTTTGCTNGGNTCAATTACACAAACTAAANANGGATATTANAACTCGGCTCTTTTGATTAATAGCGAATNTGAAATCATAGATATCTATTCAAAAAACAAATTGATGATTTTTGGNGAATANTACCCTCTTAGGGATTTAATTTCAGAAATAATTCCTATTTATGATTCATTNGTTTCTCTAAAAAAAGGCATAGTAANGCCGTTAATCCTNCAGAANAAAACNAATATAGGTGTAATTATATGTTACGAAGATCTCTTTGAAAAAAATTCGATAGAACTTACGCAGCTAGGNTCCGAAATTTTGATAAATTTAACAAACGATAGATGGTATGGAAATAGTCTGGCTCCATATCAGCACTTAATGCTATCCATTCCTAGGTCAATTGAGAATAAAAGATTTTTGATAAGATCCACATATAATGGCTTAAGCGCAATTGTGTCACCTACAGGAAAAATACTAAATAAAATCAAAATAAATAAAAGTGAGTACTTAATTGAAGAAGTTATACTAAGGAAAGACAAAAGTTTTTATACAGCGAACTATACCAATATTAGAATAATTTACTATCTAATATTTATTTGGATAGCTGCACTATTTATTAAAGAAATTAGAAAGAAGTAGCATAAGCCTATTGTTCTCTTTTGGTAAGCCAACAGTAATTCTTAAACAATTATTCAGCTTTTTATTATTAAGGAAGTTCTTTACAATCAAATCATTAGATTTTAGAAAACTAAAAAGTGCGTCAGAATTCTTTAATCTAATAAGAATAAAATTGGAGTCTGAACTATATACCTTAATATCAGGGATTTTATTCAGAAAAGCTTCGACCTTCATTCTTTGAGTTTTAATAATACCAATCTGTTTTTCTATGATAGATTGGTCTTTAAAGAATTTGGTCGCTATTAACTGCGAAAAAGAAGAAACATTGTATGGGAGCCTTAATTTATCAACACTATCTATAAGACTTTTTTCTCCTAATAAAAAACCTAACCTTAAAGAAGCAAAACCTACTTTAGACATAGTTTTCATAATCAACATATTCTTATAACTTTTCAAAGATTTAACAAAAGAAAAGTCCGAATAATCTGAATATGCTTCGTCAACAACAACAATTCCTTTTGAAAAATTAACAATTTTAATTATATCCTCTTGTTTAAAAGAATTCCCTGAGGGGTTATTTGGACTTGCTATGAAAATAATATCAGGATCATGTAGCGTTATTTTCTTTAAAACTTTTTCAACATCTAGCTTAAATTCAGAGCTTAAGGGAACACTTACTCCCTTTAATCCCAGACCTTTGGTCAAAATTTTATACATTGAAAAACTTGGATCTAGATAAAGAACTTTAGATGATTTTCCTGTTAAAGTAAGAAGGATATAAAGGATTAGTTCATCAGAACCATTCCCAATCAATACCTGACCTTTTTTTAGACCATAAAATTTTAAAATACTATTTTTAAGCTTGTCTTGCGTAGAATCAGGATACCTATTAATATCTTTTATTTTCATACTCTTTAAAAACTTTTTTTCTAGAGCGCTAGAGTTAAATATATTTTCGAAGTTGAAAGGTGACTCGTTAGCGTTCAATCTATAAGCAAAATTGGTTTTATCAGCAGAATACGAATCAAAATCCTTTAGAAATTTTTTCAGTCTAATTTTATTAGTCATTTTTTTTACCCTTTTCTAGCCTCAAGGCTATAGAATTAGCATGGCCATCAAGACCCTCTTCTTTGGCTAACAAGATTACATCCTGCCCTAAAGACTTTACTCCAAGCTTGGAGATTTTTGTATAACTTGAATATTTGACAAAATCCAGCGCGCTCAATGGTGAGGAAAAGGTTGCACTGCCTGCAGTAGGTAGAACATGACTTGGACCTGCTATATAATCACCGAATGCTTCTCCAGAATTCTCACCAACGAAAATAGAACCTGCATTAAGAATTTTATTTTCGACTTGGGAAGATTGCTTTACGAAAATTTCAAGGTGCTCAGGTGCAAAAGCATTAGAGAAATTAATACAATCGTCTAGATTCTTCAAAACAAAAATCGTACCGTTTTGTTTAATTGAGGCATTTATTATATCTCTTCTTTTTAATGACGATGATTGCTTTTTAATTTGAGTTGAGATTGATTTAGCCAATTTCACAGACGTTGTTAAGCAAATAGCTGATGCTTGAACATCGTGTTCAGCTTGAGCAATTAAATCTGCAGCAACATATTCAGGATTAGCATTTGTATCTGCAATAATTAAAACCTCGCTGGGTCCTGCTATCATATCTATGTCAACCTTGCCAAATACTTGCTTTTTTGCAGTAGCAACAAAGATATTTCCAGGTCCTACAACTTTATCAACTGATTTAACACTATCCGTTCCATAAGCTAAAGCAGCTATAGCCTGAGCGCCGCCTACTTGTAAAACTTCTTTGATTCCAAGCTGATCAGCCGTAAAAAGAATAGCGGGATTTATACCTTGTGTTCCAGGTGGAGTTGAAACAACTAACTCCTTTGATCCCGCAACTTTAGCAAGAGTAGCTGTCATTATTAAACTGGAAGGATAAGATGCGGTTCCCCCTGGGACATATATTCCAATTCTATTAATTGGATTAACATTCCAACCAAGTATGTTGCCGAATTCATCTTTATATCTGTGGGATTTAGGTAATTTCTTTTTTTGATAATTTTTAACTCGTTTAATAGATTTTTTAATAGATGACTTAATATTAGAGGACAGAAACATAGATGAATTATTAATTTGAGCTTGATCAATTCTTATATTTTTTTTAGTAAGTTCAAAATTATCAAACTTTCTAGATAGCTCAAAAAGGGATTTGTCCCCCCTAAGACGGACTTCACGCAATATATTATCAACTTTCTTTTCAATAACATTTAAGTCTTTTTCTTGTCTTCTTCTAATCTTATTAATTTGAATTTTAATATCTGAAGACTTAAGTTTAATAATTTTCATACTTTAAACTATACAATAAATTTTTTAAATTATGATAAAAATACTAGTTAATAAAAATTATATCTACAGAAATAAAAATATTAATTAACAGCATGTAGAGAATTGAAAACAAAAAAACTCTCTTGTAATGTTTCTTCTCTTTGAATGAAAGGAATACTAGATATAAGAAAGACAGGCCCAAGATAATTGCCATTACTGCATAAAAGTTTGAACAAATTCCAACAATCCAGAAATATAAAGATATTGGCAATAAAGCCAAACTGTATATCAATATCAGGTAATTGGTAAACTCTTGCCCATAAACTATTGGCATAGTTGGAAAACCTCCCTTTTCATAGTCATCCAAAAGGTGTTGGGCCAAAGCCCAAAAATGAGGAGGCTGCCAAACCATCATAAATAGAAATAAAACTATTATATCTAGGTATCCGATTGATAATTCTGGTTGAATTGAGGAATATCCGATAATAACTGGTAGAGCGCCTGGAATTCCACCTAAAACAGTACCAAAAGGGGAAGACCTCTTTAAAAAGAGCGTATAGTAAACAGTATATGAAAGTATAGCTAGGAGTATTAAAGAACAATTTAAAAGATTAATATAAATTGCAGAAAGCGCGAGTGAAATAGTTATCAAAAAAGCAGCTATCATAGATAAATTTTTAATTCCTACCAACTTTAATGCTTTGACCCGATCTTCCAGTCTTTCCATCAGCTCATCATTTTCACGTTCGATTAAATTGTTAACCATTGCTGATCCCGCAGCTGAAAAAATCAAACATAAGAGTGATAATAGAGTAATCTGGAGTGATGGTACTCCAGAATGGGCTATAACAATTCCTGTAAATCCAGTTAAACCTACACTTAATATTATATTTGGCTTTGATAGGGATATTACTGCCTTTAAGTACTTCATCAATTAACTTCTTTCTTTATAAACAATAAATTAAGGATAACTCCAACGATTAGAAGGGCAATTAAAAGATGAATTGCAGTCATTGAAAAAGCTAATTTTGAAAGTACTACAAACACTCCTACGGCAACTTGGATTAGAACTAGAAAAGCGAGTCGCTTAAGATTTAATAAAATCTCTGGATTTGCTTTTGAGTAATAACCTTTAAAAAATAACCAAAAAGAAACTAATAAAATAACAACTCCACTGATTCTGTGGAATAAATGAACAAATACTGTTTTACTTAAATAAGGTGGCCACCAATAGCCCAAGCATCTTGGAAAATCAGGGCATGCCAATCCTGCATTCGAATGTCTCACATAGGCGCCTAGTACTAATTGCCAATAAACAAATAAAAAAAGAATCAAATATGGAAGATTTTTTTTATTAAAAATATTAACTAATTTTAATTTATCACTGTCGGTATACTTACACATAATATAGATTAGAATGAAAATTATTATTGCATTTCCAAAATGGAAGGTAGTTATATTTGTTTCAAGCTGAAGTATAACTACTAGTGCTCCCGCAATAATCTGAACAGCAAGCAAGATAGAACAAATTATGGGTATCAACTTATATGCTCCCTTATAAAGTTTTAATCTTTTTCTCGCAAGGAAAGCAAAGAATATTGTTACAAATAGTCCAAGAACTCTATGCCCATGCTCCATAAAAATTGGGAAATTAATTTCTGGAAAAAAGCTACCAAAACATAAAGGCCAATCTGGACATGCTAGACCAGCTCCCAAACCACTTACCATATTTCCCCATACAAGTAGAAGAACAAGAGAGTATAAAGTTAACTTTTCAATTCTGCCCATAATATTAATTAATTACGCGTGAAAACATATCAGTAGCAGTAAAAGAAATTAAAAGGAACAACAAGAAAATTGGGTAAGTTGCATAAATCCAAGTCAATCCATCTTCATGCTTTAAATGCATGAAGTGATATGCAACTACTCCTGCTTTTATTGATGCAATAAAGAGTGCAATTGGAACATTTAAAATTCCAAAATCAAATTGTGCGGCTCCAACAGTGATTACAGTTAGAAACATCAAAAAAAGCCAAATATTTATAAGCGACTTATAGGAACCATGATTATCCATAAAAACTCCTTAACCTACTAGATATAATAAAGGAAAAAGGTAAATCCATATTAAATCCACCAAATGCCAATATAATCCTCCAATTTCTATTGCTGTATAATTCTCTTTATTGTATTTGCCCTTGTAAACTTTACGTAAGAGGATGCCGAGCACAGCCATGCCAATAAAAACATGCAACATGTGAACACCTGTTGCTGCAAAATAGATTGAATAAAAAATATCAGTTCCAGGGAAAATGCCCTTGCTAAACTTGTACGTATATTCAAAGTATTTGTTTACAGCAAAAATTGCAGCACATATAATTGTCACCCACAGCATTACTTTTACTAATTTAATTCTATTTTCTTGTATCGCTTTAACCGCAATAGCAACAGTTAAGCTACTAAAAATCAAAATCACAGTATTTACAGACCCTAGAACTACATCTAAGCTCTTCGATCCATCCATAAACATTTCGGGATATTTGGCACGATAAATAGCGTAAGCTGCGAAGAGTCCACCAAAAAGCAAAAGTTCGGTGGCAAGAAAAAGCCACATTCCTAGTTTGGCGCTTTCATGCTCTGTTACAGGGTCAAAATGATGATGTCCGTCATCTTCTTCTATAGAAGGTACCATTTCAGATGGATAAGCAATTGACTTGATTATTTTGCCAGTAATTGCAAAAATTCCCATATTAAGACTCCTCCTCAATCTTGGTGCCATAATTGTAAACAGGTTCGGTGATAGTAGGAATCTCATCAAAATTAAAAGTTCCAGGAGGTGAATCCATGCTCCACTCTAAAGATAAAGATTTATAAGGATTTCCCGGTGCCTTTCCAGGCAAGGGTCTCATTAAAGTCCAAAGCATTAAAATAAAACCGACTGCTCCTATCCAAGTTCCATAAGTAGACAGTTGATGAAGAGACTGAAATTCCGGAGCGTAATTAAAATACCTTCTTGGCATACCAAGTGTTCCCATAATAAATTGTGGAAAAAAGATAACATTAAATCCAATGAAAATAAGAACGAAAGCTATCTTAGCTTTAAATTCGTCAAACATACGTCCCCACATTTTAGCGTACCAAAAATGGAGAGCAGCAAAGAAACCAAAAACAGTCCCGCCGATCATAACATAATGCATATGTGCAACAACAAAATATGTATCATGCAAATGAACGTCTGCGGCTAGTGCGCCTAAGAAAAGACCTGTAAGTCCCCCGATTGTAAAAAGAAAAATAAAAGCCAACGAATACAACATTGCTGTGCTCAGTTCAATTGACCCCTTATAAAGAGTCCAAAGCCAATTAAATACTTTAATAGCAGTTGGGACTGCAACGGCATATGTTATAACTGAGAAAATTACATTAATTAATTTTGATTGACCACTAACGAACATATGATGGCCCCATACAAGAAAGCTAATAAGAGCGATTGCCAAACTAGCATAAGCAATTGCCTTGTAACCAAAAATTGGCTTTCTTGCGAATACTGGCATGATTTCCGAGATAATTCCCATAGCAGGCAAAATCATAATGTAGACCGCTGGGTGAGAATAGAACCAGAAGAAATGTTGAAACATTACTGGGTCCCCGCCTCTGGCAGGATCAAAAAAGCCCAAACCAAAATATCTTTCACCAATCAGTAATAATAATGTGATTCCAACGACCGGTGTTGCTAAAACTTGAAGTAATGATGTTGCATAAGCGGCCCAACAAAAAAGAGGAAGCCTGTCCCAAGTCATACCAGGGGCTCTTAATTTATGCATAGTAACAATAAAATTTATTCCTGTTAAAATTGAAGAAAATCCTAAAACAAAAATACCAAAAGTAATTAAAATCACATTTGCGCCCGTCTCTATTGAATAAGGAGTATAAAAAGTCCAACCTGTATCAGCTGGAGCTGCCAAGGCTATCATAAAAATTAGTGCACCTGCCAAATAAAGCCAAAAACTATATAAATTTAACTTTGGAAAGATTACATCTTTTGCTCCAATCATAAGGGGGATTAAAAAGTTTCCAAAGCTAGCAGCAACTCCTGGAACAATAAATAGAAAAACCATCATTGACCCATGAAGAGTGAATAGAACATTATAAGTATCAGCACTGACAATTGTTTGCCCTGGCGTTAAATGCTCTGCCCTAAGCAAGAAGGATGCAATGGCAGCAATGATGAAGAAAACACCAATTGCCCACAAATACATTACGCCTATTCTTTTATGGTCAACAGTGAAAAACCACGAACGAAATCCTTCACCGTTATCTAAATAATTTTTTTCATGCTCTTCTGACATACAACGTTCTCCTTTTAATTATTTTAATGTCTTTATATATTCAATAATAGCTGTTATCTCTGTGTCATCTAACAAGCCCTTGTAAGAAGGCATTACTGGTCCATAACCTTCGACCATCTTTTCAGCAGGGTACAGTATTGATTCTTTAATATAATTCTCGTCAGCTTTAGCTGAAGTTCCATCAGTGAACACCCTGTTCTTTGCAAATAAACCTTTCCATGTAGGGCCTACTCCATTAGCTCCATCTATACTATGACAAGCAACACACCCCTTACTTGAGTATAGTTGTTTACCCAATTCAGCAGGTGGAATCTTTGCTGCTGAAGCCTTTTTGGCTTCATCCGCAGATCCATCTTCCCACAAGGCGAATTCTGCTTTAGATAAAACGTGAACTTTCCCCAACATATCTGAATGAGCTGTACCACAATATTCTGTGCAATACAGGTCATATACTCCTTCTTTCGTAGCAGTAAAGTTTATATAAGTATACCTATTTCCCATTAAATCTTGCTTCACTCTAAATGCAGGAACAAAGAAACTGTGAAGAACATCGTCTGACTGCATAACAAGCCTAATTGGCTGGTCAACGGGAACATAAAGTTCGTTTAATGTTTTTTTACCATTTGAATAATCAAAGCTCCAAATCCACTGTTTAGCGGTAACATTGACCTCAACAGCATTTTTTGGTGTAGTTGTATATTGATCGTAATAAACATATCCATATATAAATATTACGATACATAAAATTGTAGGTATTACTGTCCATAAAGTTTCCAGGAAACTGTCATGGGTAATCGCAGGGGTCTGATCATTATCTGTTTTTCTTCTATATTTAATAACAAAATAAACTAAGAGAAATCCGATTAATACGCAAGATATAACAGATATGATTGTTACTAACCATAATATAAGATCAACTCCTGGAGCAAATGTCGAAGCTGATTCAGGTAACCATTTCATTTAGTTTCTCCTTCATTATTTTTTTTATCTTTTTTAAACCACATAAAAAACATAAATATAGCTACGAATAGTAAAGTTATCCCACCACCAAGCTTTATAACGTTCAAAGCTCTTAAAGCAAATTTCTTTCCTACCGGGTCAAAGCCATAACAATAGAGGAGAACTTTATCTGTCAACGAAGACTTACCTATCACCCCATCTGATGCTTCAAGTAATGCTAGCTTGAAATCTTTCGAATCATAAAGCACCCCAGATAAGTATCTAGAAATCTTTCCCTCTTTTGTCAAAAATATTATACCTGCAGGATGAGCAAAATCATCCCCATCAGGTGCAAATTTAAATCCAACAGAACTTGTGACTGCCTCTATGTTTATACTATCGGCAGAATAAAAGCTCCACTGCTCATTTGAAGCAATACTTTCCTTGTATTTTTGTTGTTTTAAGTTTGAAGTCTCGTAGTTATCGTTCTTGTCAAAACTTAGTGTTATAAGGTTGTAATCAAGACCGGGTCTAATTTTATCTGTTGAGTTAACTGCCTCTAGTACACCATTTAATAAAAAAGTGCACATTTTTGGACAGGAGTAGTAAGCCAACACTAGTACTGTAGGTTTATTCTTATCTAGAAAATTCCCAAGCTTTTTTGTAAAATTATTGTTGTCTGTGATGTTAGCGTTTAAATCAATATGGTCACCAAGCTTTTCTGTCCAGCCAACATCATTAACAATAACGGACTCGTCTGATACACCTAAGACAGACAAACATGACGCTAAAAATAATATAAGTATAAATAATTTTTTCATATCTACTGCAAACGGGAATAAATATTATAAATTCATCTTAAAGTCTGTCAATCGTGGCTATAACGTGTAGAATATTTCCGTTGGGTCTTTCAGATTGACAAAACATTTTTTATTAAATAGGATAAGGTTTTTATTGCATCCTAGGGCCCATAGCTCAGTTGGTTAGAGCTCCCGGCTCATAACCGGGCGGTCACTGGTTCGAATCCAGTTGGGCCCAGGAAAGAGATTGAAATGATAGAGAAAATTAAACCATTGTTAGAAATTCAGAATTTAGATATGCAAATACTAGAAATCCAAAATAACTTCAGAGAGCTCCCAGAAAAAATTTTTTCACTTAACAATAGAATTAAGTCTGAAGAAACTAAAATTGAAAACTTGTCTCAAAAGGTTGTTGAATTAGAGTCAATATCAATAAATCTACAAAATGATATTACAGATATTGAAGATAAAGTTAAAGCTAATACTGAAAAAGTTATGAGGGTTAAAACCAAAGAAGAACTTGAGGCTCTTGAAAAAGAAACTGGTGACTTGAAAAGAAGAAAAATAGAAATCGAAGATAAGCAGATTAAAGCAATGGAAGAAATGGAAACATGTAAAAAAGACTCTGATGCCAGCAATACAAGTTTTGAAGAAGAAATATTACCTATGAAAAGCGAAATTTCAGAATTAGAGAAAGTGCTTAATGAATCAAAAGAAGAAGTTGGACTTCTAGATGATGAGAGATCGAAACTAATAAAAGAAGTAGATAAGGATTTTTTAAAAATTTACGAAAGACTTAGCTCTAACAATAAGCCTCCAATAATTGCTGAGACCAGCGGAGAAGTTTGTGGTCATTGCAATATGAAGATTCCCCCTCAAGTTTATATCAAAGTTTTACAAGGCAAGGAAATCGTTCTTGCTCCTTGCTGTAAAAAAATCATAATTCCGAAGATTGCTTAATCCGAATGAAATATAGTTTAAAAGTTTTCATAGATGGAGCCTGTAAACCAAATCCTGGTTCTGGTGGTGTTGGGATTTATATGGCTTACAATGATATCGAGGAAAAAATATCCTCTCCTCTAGAGGGAACTGTGACTAATAATATCGCGGAATATGAGGCCTTAATCCTCAGTCTGGAAACCATAATTAAAAAAGATAATTTATTTGAGAGAATTAATATTTTTTCGGATTCCCAACTTGTTTGNATGCAATTTAATAAAAAGTGGAANTGTAAAGAACAAAACCTTTCAATACTCTTAAAAAAAGCTCAANCACTNAGTAAAAAAATTAAATGTGATTTTTCATTAAGCTATATACCGAGAGAACAAAATACCGTCGCAGATAAACTTGCAAAAGAGGCAATTTCATAAATAATTAACCTAAGTGGGTTGAGTGATCGCTTGCATCNTTACTTTGTGAAATGTAAGAGGAAAGTCCGAACTCCTAANGGAATTGGTGCTGGGTAACCCCCAGGTGTCGAAAGGCAATGGAAAGTGCCACAGAAAATAACCGCCATTAATAAACACGTGATATTAGTGGTAAGGGTGAAAAGGTGGTGTAAGAGACCACCGCAGTTTCTGGTGACAGANGCTGGCAAGGCAAACCCCACCAGGAGAAAGACCATGTATAGAAGCTGGTATCCTTTCCANATGCTTCGGGGTAGGTCGCTTGAGATGATAAGTAATTATTGTCCTAGATAGATGATCACATAAAACAGAATTCGGCTTACTAACCCACTTACTTTATTTTAATTTTATAAAAATTCCTTTTACCTAGCTTAATTTTCCAAGGACTTTTAAAGGTAGGNAGAATCTCTAACGAGGTAAATTTCTCGCCNTTTATTTCAACTGCATTATCCTTTATAAGCCTTTTAAGTTCTGANCTTGAGAAGGATTCANTAGTAGCCTCAGAGAGTATATCTAAAAACNTTTTTTNNTTTATTTCAATTTCGATTTCATCTAAATCATCAGGGAAATCTTTTCTACTAAACTTACTTTCAAAATTATTTCTAGCTAACTCTGATAACTCTAGGCTATGATATTCTTCTACGACTTTAGAACCCAAAGCCTTCTTCTTTTCTAGCGGATTATCAATATCACTAAAAAACTNTCTATCGTTNGTAAAAAGAAGTTCAATGTATCTGTCCATTANNTCATCTGATATAGACATAATTTTTCCAAAAATTTCATCATAGGAATCATTCAACCCAATATAATTATTTAAGCTTTTTGACATCTTCATTTTACCGTCAAGNCCTTCAAGTATGGGGAGAAACACNCCCACTTGTTCAGGGATATTANAAGCTTTTTGAATTTGTCTACCAAGTAAGATNTTAAATCTCTGATCTGTTCCACCTAGTTCTACATCGGAAGATAGAACAACTGAATCGTAGGCTTGAAGTATTGGATAAAGGAACTCTGTAACAGTTATGGCCTCNCCTGCTTTGTANCTTTTTTTAAAATCATCTCTCTCGAGTAATCTTGCAACATTCTCTAATGAGGACAGGTTAATAAGATCTTTCAAATCAAACTTATTAAACCATTNAGAATTATAAAAAATTTGAACTTTTTCTTTCTCTAAAACCTTAAACATCTGGTCTTTATAGGTTGCCGCATTAACTTCAATCTCATCAGCGCTTANGGGCTTCCTCGTCTTGTCTCTTCCAGTTGGATCACCAATCATAGCTGTAAAGTCACCAATTAAAAAATTNATTTCATGGCCTANATCTTGAAATACCTTNAATTTCTTTAACAATAATGAGTGTCCTAGATGTAAATCGGAAGACGTAGGATCAAAGCCAGCCTTGATTTTAAGTGGCTCTTTTTTTTCAAACGATTTAGATAATTTTTCTAAAAGTTCTGCTTCNGGAACTATGTCCACTACATTCTCAAGTATTATTTTAAGCTGCTTTTTTGGTTCAAGAAATTCCATTTTATTATATTATCTTATTTGATAAGATTTTATCAAGCTTCTTTGAANCCATTAGTAATGGGATATCTTCTATCTCTTCCAAAAGCCTTTGATGTTATCTTTATTCCTGGTGGCCCCTGTTTTCTCTTAAATTCACTATTATTAATCTTGTTAATTATTTTAATAACCAATGATTTTTTAACCTTTAATAATTTAGATATTTCACCAACTTCTTTTCCACTCTCAATATAGTATTCTAAGATTTTATCTAAAATCATATATGGAGGAAGTGAATCGGAATCCTTTTGATTCGCTCTTAACTCAGCAGATGGATCTCTTGATATTATCTTTTTTGGTATTAAGTTAAAAATATTTTGGGAGTTATAAAACTTTGCAAGGTCATAAACTAATATTTTAGGAATATCTTTCAAAATTGCTATTCCCCCAGCTGCATCACCATAAAGTGTTGAATATCCTATGCTTATCTCGCTCTTATTACCTGTAGACAGAAGTAAAGAGCCCATTTTGTTTGAGGTAGCCATCAAGATATTGGCTCTAATTCTAGCTTGCAGGTTCTCCTCAGTTACATCGAAAGGTGTATTTCCATATATATTTTTACTTAACAATTCTAGATTCTTTTGAAAAATTTCTTGTATTGAAGATACTTTTAATCTAAAACTCATATTGGCAGAAAGCTGTTGTGCAAGTTTTAGACTAATTTCTGAATTAAATTTGGACGGCATTGCAATACCCAGAACATTCTTTGGACCTAAAGATTTAACAGCTATCGCAGACACCAAGGCAGAATCTATTCCACCAGAGATTCCTATTACAACTTTTTTAAAACCATTTTTAATTACATAATCTTTTAATCCAATTGATAAAGCAGAAAATACACTAGATAAATTGTCTTTTTTATTTTTTCTTTTAAAGATTGTTTTTTTATACTTAGTCTTATAATTTAAAGTTTGCACTTTAAGCTCTTCATTGAATTCCCCGGCTTTTGAAATCATCTTTCCCTCAGAATCTAGAAAAAAGCTATTGCCATCAAAAACCAGTTCGTCCTGGCCTCCAACCAAGTTGGAATATACTACTTCAATGTTGTTTTTTCTTGCAATATTACCCAGAAGCTTTAACCGGTCATTTTGCTTTGTAATATTAAANGGTGATGCCGAAAGGTTAATCAATAAATCTGGTGAATCTTTTTTTGATATATCTGGAGATATCTTAAAATCATCCCAAATATCTTCACATATTGTTAAATATATACTCCTATTTTTAAGCTTAAACATAAGAGGCTCTATGCCACTTTCAAAATATCTTTGCTCATCAAATACACCATAATTAGGCAAGCGAATTTTTTTGTATTCATATTTTAATTCGCCATGAATGAAAACTCCCGCGACATTATACAATTTACCTTCTATAAGTTTTGGATAGCCCACTATATAGGAAATTTTTTTATCTTTTTTTTGAATTTTTTTGACTGCTAATTCAACCATTTTTAAGAAATTTTTACTTAATAGCAAATCTTCGGGTGGGTAGCCCACGAGTGCAAGCTCAGGAAAACAAAGTAGATCAACTTTCTTATTTTTTCCTAAATTTATAAATTTGATTATTTTCCTCAGATTATAATCAATAGATCCAACATGAGAGTTCATTTGTGCAACTGCAACTTTAATATTTCTATTCATATTATTAAATTATATAATGTATTAATGGTTTTAAGAAATTTACTTATAGCATTTCTGCTTTTTTTTATACCTATAGATATATCTCGTGGTGTCCCTAAAAAAGAAAACTTCACTATAAGAGATACGGCTGAATATATTCAAGAAAATTCATACTTCTACAAAAAAGATCAGTATAAAGATATTTTTATAGAATCAATTAATACTATAAATTCATCTACGGATACTGTTTTAATTAAAATAAAATGGAGTGATAATCCTACATTTGAGATTCAAGGTACTAATTTTGCTGGTGAACTTGTTACAACTGAGTTTGACTTTAGAGCTAAAAATATAAAAGATGTAGGAGCAATCTTAACAAGGTTGATAAGTTATCTTCAGGGTTTTGACTGGGAATATTTAAATGCTAATGAAGACATTCAATACTTGATTGCAAATGCAATGCTCAAAGATGTAGATGAATACTCTTCAGTAATACATCCAAACTTGTTTGATGAATTCTTGATTGAAAGTAAGGGTAGCTTTGGGGGATTAGGAATTGTAATAGGTATAAGAGATGAAAAATTAACAATCATATCTCCTATTGAAGGTACTCCTGCGGATAAAGCAGGTGTAAAGGCAAATGATAGAATTAGTAGGATAGAGAACTTTGAAACTGAAGGGTTTACTTTAGAGCAAGCTATTAAACTATTAAGAGGGGAAAAGGGTAGTCCTATAACAATTTATATTGAAAGGGACAACGTGGCAGACTTAATTGAGTTCAGAATAGTTAGGGACATAATTAAAATTAAGAGCATTGAGTCAAAATCTTTGGATGAAAAAGTTGGCTATATAAAAATTAATACGTTTCAATCAAATACTTACAAGCAATTTATTTCTGCGCTAGATCAACTAAGAAATGATGGAGCTAGTTCTCTTATTTTAGATTTAAGAGGAAACCCAGGTGGCTTGTTTGATCAAGCTCTTAGAATATCAAATGTACTACTAAGAGAAAAGCTAATTGTATCGACCAAAGGTAAGAATAAGGAAATGAATATAAACTTCTTTACGAATCCCGTTGAAACACCTAAGTTTGATGGGCCATTAATTGTTCTCACCGATAGAGGTAGTGCTAGTGCATCTGAAATTGTAACAGGTGCTGTTAAGAATAACCAAAGAGGTATAATTATTGGTCAGCAAACTTTTGGCAAAGGTACTGTTCAAGAGATATATAAGCAAGATGATGGTGCAGGTATCAAGCTAACTATCGCAGAGTACCTAAGTCCTATAAACTATAAGGTTCATTTAAATGGAATTAGTCCAGATATAAATTTCATACCAGTTAACTTGGAAGAGAATGCCCTAATAACAGACAAGGAAATAGAGGAAGAGTTAACTTTAAATCCTGATGAACAAAAACTTAATATTATTTATTCGCCTAAAAAAATAGAGGAGAACGAAGATGATGAATTAATTTCTTTTTCTAAATTTATTTTTAATTCTGGCCTCTTAAATAAAGTAGAACTTAGAGGAAATACTAAAAACTTTCTTTCAATTCTTGAAAAACATATAGAAAGTGAAGGGGGGAAAATCAGCAGTTCATTTACGAAGAAACTAGAAAATTTCTCTTTAAAAAGTTTTAATGGAGGTCTGCAGAACAAAAAAGGAACATTGAGTATGGAAGTAAAAGATAAAATAGACTTCACACCAGGAACAAATAAAGTAATCAAAGGGTCTATTGTAAATAACTCTAACTTAGAATTCTCTAACTTGATTATTAAATCTGAGTCTGACAATAAAACTTTTAATAATAAATATTTCTATATTGGTAAAATTAAAAGTAACAAAAAAAGCGATTTTAAAATTCTCTTTAAAATACCTACCTGGCTTAAAACAAGTGAGGATATTGTAAAGCTCAGCTTGCTTCAATTAGATATGAGTAATGCCCTAAAACCAACTCTTTCTAAAGTAAATAGGATTTCTTTAAAAACAAAAGTGACAAAAAAGGAATTTCTTTTCCCGAAATTCTCCTATACATTGATTCCAAATGAGTCAAATAATGATGCTAATTTTGATATAAATATATCTATAACAAGAACNCCTATANNNTGCAATAAATGTTTTGTGAAAATTNTATCAAATGATAAACAATTAATTATAAAGAATAAAAAACATAAAGTATTAGCTGAAAAAAAAGAAAACTTTAATCTGATAAGTAATCTGTCTATACCTTTAGAAAAAATAAAAAATAATGAAATTAAGTTTGTAATTAGATTTCATGACGAAGATACGCATGCATTCTTTGACAAAAATATTAAGATTAATAAAAACGAGCTAATATCGTTTAAGACAGTGAAAAATTATTATAGCATCTTCAAATCTTCTACTAGCTATTCGGAGCCTAGCCAAAACGGGATTGTTGTAGGAAGAGTTGATAAAGGGGAATCTGTTAGAAGCATAGGTGAGACAGAGAATTTCATTCTTGCATCAGCAAGTGACGAAAAAATATTCTTTTGGCTAAATAAACAAGATGCTAAATTAATTGTAAACAATAATGAGAGAAAAAATACTTATAGTTTTAAAAGGATTTATGAGCTTCCTCCAGAAATTTCAATAAGATCTACACAAGAAGCTAAAAACAATAAAATTAACATCGAAGCTGAGATTATGGATAATTCTATAATTAAGAATGTGAACTATTTCCTTAATGATGAAAAAATTAGATTGAGCTTAGAGGAAGAAAGAGTTGTAAATGAGAAATTTAATATTGCCCTCAAGCCTGGGAGAAATAAATTATATATTGTTGCATCTGATAAAAAGGACATAAAAACCTATAAGGAGATTTACTTCACAAGAAATGAAAATTAGTTTTATCTTAACCAAGATTATTAGCTCCATTCTTGTAATATTAATAGTAGTATCGGCGACTTTTCTATTGCTGAGGATTCTCCCAGGTGGACCATTTGATACGGAAAAAAAACTACCCCCTAGAGTTAAAAACAATATAGAGAAAAAATATAAATTAGATCAACCCCTTATCAAACAATACATATACTATATTAAATCAACGGTCAGTTTAGACTTAGGACCTTCATACTTTTATCCAGGAAAGAATGTCAATGATATTATTAAAAAAAGTTTTCCTTACTCCTTAAAAATAGGCTTACTCGCACTTATTTTTACAATTTTTATTTCAATCCTAGTTGCAAAATTTATATATAATAATAAAAAAAGCTTTTTTTCAAAAGTAATAATTAATTTTCTATATTTATCCGTCGGGACACCCACATTTTTAATTGGTGCATTATTAATTATGATTTTTTCAGTACAGTTAAAAATCTTACCTGCAGCTTTACTTGAATCACCTTTAAGCTATATTCTTCCAGTAATCACGCTCTCGATACCATCTATTGCATTCCTATCTAAATTAATGCTTGAATCAATGAATGACATCGAAAAGACTCTATACTTTAGAAATGCTAAGCTAAATAATATTAAATCTAATCTTATTCTCAAATACTATATAGTCAGAAATTCTTTGGTACCCTTTATAACTGCAATTGGTCCTATTTCTGCATTTATGATTACGGGTTCTTTTGTAGTTGAAAGTATCTTCTCTATACCTGGAATGGGGAAAATGTTTATCTTGTCTATCATAAATCGTGACTACCCAATTGTTTGCGGCCTAACTATTGTTTATACAGTAGTGCTTGTAACTATCAATATGCTTATCGATCTTACTTACCCTATAATAGATAAAAGAATAAAGTACCAATGAATATTAAAATGCACATAGAGTATATTGGAACAAATTATTGCGGCTGGCAAAAACAGGCAAATAGTAAGACAATTCAAGATGAAATTGAAAAGAAACTTAAGAAGATATATAAAACCAAAATAATATTGCTAGGTTCGGGGAGGACCGATAGTGGTGTTCATGGAATCAAACAAATAGCCAACTTCCATATAGACAAAAAAATCAATATTAACTTAATAGCTTTGAGGAATAAATTAAATAGACTTTTAGATCAAGATATAAGAATAAGGTCGTGCGAAAGTGTTGATNATAATTTTCACTCTCAACATAGTTGTAAAAAAAAGATTTATTTATATAAAATAAAAACTTTAGAGCCATGTAGTGTTTTTGAAGATGATAGAGTTCACTTTATAAAAAGAGATTTAAGTCTAAAAAAATTAAGAAAATGTGCAANTTTTTTTATTGGTGAGCATGACTTTATTAATTTCTGTAAANCAGGTTTTTCTGGGAAAGATACAAAAAGAACCATATATTCNTTTACAATTATAAAAAGAGAAAAGATTTTAGAAGTTAGAATTTCTGGAAATGGATTTCTTAGGGGGATGGTCAGGCTGATAATTGGGGCATTATTAAATTATGAAAAAGATAAAGTAAGTGATATCGATATAATGCATGCATTAACAAATAGAAGTAAATTAAAACTAAATTTATCGGTTCCTGCGTGTGGACTATATCTTTATGATGTAAAATATTAAAATGATTATTAGCTCATACAATGAAAATAATAAAAAAATAAGAAAGACCTTTGAAACAATTGATTCATACAATAGTTTTTTTCGAAAAGTTAATAAAAGAGATATTGTTGCTTCGGTTTCTCCATCAAAGATTGTTGCTATTGGTTTAAACTATCATGATCATGCGATTGAGATGAAAAAGCAGCCGCCAAAAGAACCATTAATTTTTTTAAAGGCACCTTCTTCGGTAATAGGACCCTTTGAAAATATAATATATCCAGATTATATGAGTTCAAAAGTGGATTATGAGGGTGAACTGGGAATAGTTATAAAAAAAGAAGCAAAATGGGTAAACAAAAAGGATGCGTATAAATATATTTTAGGCGCTATTTGCATAAATGATATAACAGCTAGAGACCTTCAAGCACAAGATATTCAATTTTCTAGGGGGAAAAGCTTTGATACTTTTTGTCCTGTGGGTCCAATAATATCTGATGAAATTAATTATCAAGATGTTAGAATCAAAACTATCCTAAATGGAAAGATTCAGCAAGAATCGAATACTAGCCAGATGATTCATAAAATTGATTTTTTAATAAGCTATATTAGCAGGATTATGACATTAAACAAAGGGGATATAATATTAACTGGTACCCCAGGCGGAGTTGGACAAATTAAAGAAAATGACATAGTAAAGGTCGAAATTGAGGGGCTAGAAAGTACTAATAATAATGTTCATTTAGGAACAAAAACAATTTCTAAGGAGATATAAATGAAAAGAATATTAATTCTTCCCGGTGATGGAATAGGACAAGAAGTAACAAATGAGTGCTTAAAAATTATAAGCTACTTTCAGAAAGATTATGAGATTGAATACACCGAAGATTTGTTTGGTGGGGCATCTATTGATGCTCATGGAAAGCCNCTAACTAAAGAGGTTTTGGAAAAAGCTATGGAAGCAGATGCAGTACTACTGGGAGCTGTAGGCGGACCTAAGTGGGAACAACTTGAGCATAACCTTAAGCCCGAAAAAGGACTTTTAACCCTTAGAAAGGAACTAGAAGCATTTGCCAATCTAAGGCCAGGAAAGGTTTTTCCTGCACTTATAGATGCCTCTAGTCTTAAAAAAAGTGTTGTAGATGGTACTGATATTTTTGTTGTTAGAGAACTTACAGGTGGAATCTATTTCGGAGAACCAAGATATATAAAAGAGGTCGGCGGTAAAAGGATAGGCGCTAACAACTTAATCTACAGTGAGGACGAAATAGCAAGAGTAGCTAGGGTAGCTTTTGATATTGCAAGAAAAAGAAAAAATAAAGTCACATCATTAGACAAAGCAAATGTTTTAGAAGTTATGCAATTATGGAGGGATGTTGTTTCTGAAGTACATTCTAATGAGTTCAAAGATGTTGAACTAGAACATTTATATATAGATAACGCCGCAATGCAAGTTATAAAAAGACCGTCAACCTTTGATGTGATACTCGCAGGTAATCTGTTTGGAGATATTATAAGTGACGAAATAGCAGAACTTACTGGATCACTTGGAATGCTTCCATCTGCAAGTATTGGAAATAAATATGGAATATACGAACCAGTTCACGGAAGCGCTCCTGATATTGCGGGTCAAAACATTGCTAATCCTATTGCTGCAATTTTATCGTTAGGAATGCTTTTTAAATATTCTCTACAAATGGATGATATTCATGATTTAATAGAAAATGCTGTCTCTGAAGCTCTCAATGCGGGATTTAGAACAAAAGATATTGGAATTGAGGACACTTTAACTTGTTCAGAAATGGGTGATGAAATTTTGAAGAATATAGATAAACTCAGTAAATGAATGAAATCCTCAAACCCATCAATAAATTTTCAATGAACTTAGAAGACAAAAAAGCTTTCAGCTTTTATGAATCTAATGATTTTCTAATATCTAAGATTATTAACCAGGTCGCTCTTGAAAGTGCGAAAGACATATTCTATATAACCAAAGATACAAAGAAATGTAAGCTGATTATTGAATACCTTGAAGAAGTTTGGAAAAAGAAAATATTCTACCTCGGAAGTGACATACTAAATTCTCGGAATAATGATTTAAATGACCGTAATAGGTCGTTAAACATATTATATTTTCTTGGAAATAATAATAACAAAATAAAATTTATAGAAAAGGAAAATCTTTACCACCCTTTTAGTGAAGGAATAAATAAGAATAAAGTTACTATCAGTACAAAATCAGTTAAGCAGGATAGACAGAGACTAATAAACAGTCTTGAGAAATTTAGATATAAAAAAAATGAATTTACTGAGAAACTTGGAGATTACTCGGTACGAGGATCGATTATTGATATATTTACACCTTCCTTTAAAGCACCAATTAGAATTGAATTTCATAATGATAAAATAAGATCAATTAATACATTTAATATTGAAAGTGAAAGAAGGTTGAGTGAGAGCTTAGAGGAAATAAATATTGTGTCCCTTGAAAAAGAGATTAGTACTGAGAATGAATTACTTATATTGGATCATATAAAAGATGGAATAGTCTTTACTGATTGTGNAATCAAGAATTCATCAGATGAAGCTNATAGANTAAAAAAATTCACTAATNTAAATAAAATTATTNNAATAAACCCCATTAAATNCAGAGAATCCTCAGAATCATATAAATTTAAAGTTGAATATCTTAATGNNAANCTAAACGANTCNATACCCAAATTGATTGAATTTATAAACGAGTATGGTTTGAAAAATCAGATAACAATAATATCAGAANAAGATTCTATAGAAAACCTAAAGATCGACCTTGCAGAGGTGAAAAAGACTGAAATTTTGTACCTTAACGGTTTTTTAAGAAAATCATTTATCTCAAGAGATACTAATGAAATCTTCATATCATTTAATGCTCAAAATATTTCTAAGAATCAGAGCCTAAGCTCACAAAAGTACGCACAATCTTCATTTAAGCTTTCTGGTTTTAATGACTTAAAAATTGGTGACATGGTTATACACAAAGAGTTTGGTCTATGCGCCTTTAACGGAATTAAAAACAAACTAATTGGCTCGATGCATGTTGATTTCATTGAATGTGAGTTTAGCCATAAAGACTTGCTTCTGATACCAATAGATAGAATCTCATTAATTCAAAAGTATATAGGGTCTTTAAAAAATAAAAGCTTAGATACCCTGCGTTCAAAAGCCTGGGGTGGTAAGGTAAAAAAAGCAAAGAGAGCCGCAGAAACAACCGCTAGAGAAATATTAAGTCTTTATGCTCAAAGGAAATCAGCAAAAGGGTTTCAATTTAAAATCAATAATAATGAAATCTTGGATTTTGAAGATACATTTGAATTTGAAGAAACAGTAGATCAAAAAAGCGCAATACTAGACACCTATAAGGATATGCAGGCTCAAATACCTATGGATAGGCTTATATGNGGTGATGTAGGTTTNGGAAAAACTGAAGTGGCTCTTAGGGCNTCTTTTTTATCNTCCATGAACTTAAAGCAGACTGCAGTCGTAGCACCAACNACTCTNCTAGCNCACCAACATCTTAAAACCTTTAAAAATAGATTCCAAAAGTTTCCTATTAGGATTGAAGGCGTGACAAGATTTACAAAGAAAAGTGACTTAAATAAAATAATTNANGATTCAGTAAACGGAAAGATTGATATNTTAATTGGAACTCACAAAATTTTCTCNAAGGAAATTGTATTAAAGAACCTTGGTTTAATAATAATTGATGAGGAGCATAAGTTTGGTGTCTCNGACAAAGAAAAAATTAAGCAATTAAAAAAAGGAGTAGATTCTTTAAGTATATCTGCTACTCCTATTCCTAGAACTCTGCAGTTATCGCTNAGCGGTTTAAGAGAAATAAGCTTNCTNGCAACCCCTCCTAAGGAAAGATTGAGTATAGAAACNTATATAGAAGAATTNGACCTTTTNCTAATCAAAGAGTCGATAGATTTTGAGCTGAAAAGAAATGGAAGAGTTTTCTTTATTCATAATGAAATCGCTAGTATTGAAAAAATTTATTTAAAGATTAAAAAAATCTGNCCNGGNATAAAAATAGAATTTATACATGGGAGAATGACCGGAGATAAAGTTGAGGNGANATTGAAACAGTTTATAGATGGAGATATAAAAATACTTATAACTACTACNATAGTTGAGGCAGGCNTGGATATCAGAGAAGCCAATACAATGATAATAAATAACGCACATAAATTTGGNCTTTCTGATTTATATCAACTAAGAGGGAGGATTGGAAGAGGNGACAANAAAGGNAANGCTTTCTTGTTAATACCAAACGAAGAAATCTCGGACAATGCGAAAAAAAGNCTAGAAGCAATTAGAAAATTAACGAANCTTGGTTCTGGATTNAATATCGCAATGGAAGATCTCGAAATAAGNGGTGCNGGAAATCTGTTTGGGACACAGCAATCAGGAAATATTTTTGATGTAGGAATTGAGTTTTATTTAGAGCTTCTAGAAAAAGAAATNAGNAAGGTAAAGAATNATAATATAGATGANAATCAAGAAGCGGAAGTAATATATAATCAAAATGTTTACATACCCGAAAATTATATTGAATCTGCCGANAGAAGGCTTTTTTACTATAAAAAAATATCTTTAGTTACGACNAAAAAGGAATACCTGGATTTAATAGAGGAACTCTTNGATAAGTTTGGTTTNGTTCCATTAGAAGTTCAAAACCTAATCAATATCAGCTTAATAAAGATTAACTTACAAAGAATGGGTGTTCATAAAATTCTAATTAAGGATAGCTCNATAGTTATCTACTCTAAGAAATTTAAAAANTTAAAAGAANTACAGATNGAAATCAGAAATTTGAANTCTGAACCAAAAGAAATAACTAAGTTCCTTGAAGAAAAATCAAACATAGAAGAGATTTTAAAAAGCGATTATGAAATTGTGAATGGTAAGTTTATAATAGATAACAANTAAATATTATGAAACTTNAACATTTTTTTATATNTTTCTTTCTTTTATTGTCACCAATAAGCTCTAANGCTAGTGTAGACGAAGGTATCGTGGNGATAGTAAACAATGANGTAATCTTNTTAAGTGATTTAAGAAATCATATNAANGATAGCGGNGTCACTTCGGCAAACAAGGAAGTCCAAAGAAAGTACTTAAAAGAGCTTGCTGATCTTAAACTATTAGAAATTCAAGNCNAAAGAATGGGNATATCTCTGACAGAGGAACAATTAGATGAAATAGAAGAAAACTTNATTAAAACAAATACAAAAGAAAAAGTTGATAGCGAAATTGCCAGAACAGGTATTAATCTTTATAGAATTAGNTTTGGTTGGAAAAACCAATATCTACAAGAAAGTATTTCAGCAATTATTTTAAGAAGTAAAATTGTAATTTCAGAAGANGAAACCAGAAAGTTTTATCTAAGCAATTATGGNGAGCTAAAAGAACAGAACCTCGCNAACCTGCATATTATTTTTATAAANAATGATCCAGAATCAAAAAATAAAGTTATTGAATTTGTAGAACTAATTAATAATGAAGANAGCTTTAANNCGAACTTAGAAGAATTTANCAAAAATGGTTATTTTCTTCCTGAGTCTAAAAGCTTGGGGTACATCAGTATTGATGATTTGAATGATGAGATCTCAGAATCTATANNTAAATCTAAACTAAAAGAACTTGTAGGCCCATTTAAAGATGGTAATAAAATCAAATACTTCTATGTAAATGANAAAATAATCGGCGANTCTGAGTATTNTAATCTNAGAGNTGAAATCAAAAAAACTATAGGGGATGAAAAACAATACGAAGTTCTAGATGANTGGTTCCAAGATTTAAGAGACAATGCTTATATCTCCTTAAGACTTTAAGTTAGGCCTCAATATAGTCCTCGATTGGGACNCAACTNCAAACAAANTTCCTATCTCCAAAAGCATTATTCACTCTACCAACTGGTGCAATATACCTAGAAACATTTGCCTCAAGATGTTGAACGGGAAAAGCCTCAGAAATTGTATAGTCAAAATTATTGTTAATTATATCAAAAAAGGTGTGAGGCGCACTCTTTAGCGGGGAGAGTTTGATATCGTCAATATTGGAATACTTAATTATTTCAGCATGAATACTAATCAATGCGTTGCAAAACCTGTCTATCTCAACTTTTGACTCACTTTCTGTTGGCTCTATCATTAAAGTGCCAGGTACGGGAAATGACATAGTTGGAGCATGAAAACCATAATCGATTAACCTCTTAGCTATATCCTCCTCAGTTATTCCATGAATTTTCTTTAAGTCTCTTAGGTCAATAATGCATTCGTGAGCGACCCTATTGTTTCTGCCAGTATATAAAATAGGATAATAATTTTTAAGTTTGTCAGCAATATAGTTTGCATTAAGTATAGCGACTTGGGTTGCCTTCTTAATTCCGGCTGAGCCCATCATCATTATATACATTAAAGAGATTGGCAAAATTGAAGCGCTACCCCAAGGGGCAGATGCAATAGAGCCAAAACCGTTTTTAGGACCTGCGCTCTTAACAACGACATGATTAGGCATAAAATTAGCCAAATGCTTCTTGACTGCTATTGGACCAACGCCAGGACCACCACCACCATGAGGTATACAAAAAGTTTTATGAAGATTAATGTGGCAAAGATCTGGGCCAAAATTTCCAGGTTTGGAAATGCCCACAATTGCATTTAAATTGGCTCCATCCATATATACTTGTCCACCAGCATCGTGAATCATTCTACATATTTTCCCTATGCTTTCCTCGAAAACTCCGTGAGTAGAAGGATAAGTCACCATTAGGGCAGCAATTTTATCGGGAAACTCTTGAATCTTATAAGACAAATCTTTTGTATCGACATTACCATGCTCATCGCATTTAACTATTACAACTTTGAACCCTGCCAATATTGCGCTCGCAGGGTTAGTTCCATGAGCAGAGCTAGGTATCAAGCATATGTCTCTGTTCTGATCATTTGTTGCCTCTTGAAAGGCCTTAATTGTCATTAAGCCTGCTAACTCCCCTTGAGCTCCGGCATTGGGTTGAAGCGAAACAGCGTCAAATCCTGTAATTCTTGAAAGAGTTTCCTGGAGTTTACTTATTACAAACTCATAACCTTTAATCTGAGATTTAGGAACAAAAGGATGGATTGAATTTACCTTCTTCCAACCAATGGGAATCATCTCAGAGGTAGAATTAAGCTTCATAGTACATGACCCAAGAGGGATCATCGACTTATTCAAAGCAATNTCTTTATCTTCTAGCTTCTTGAGATATCTNAGTAAATCAGTCTCTGATTTATTAACATTAAACACTGGATGAGTTAAAAAGTCTTNACCTCTTAGTTGATCATTTTTAATGTTTTGAATTTCTAAAGAAATAGATTCNTCTACNAAAGTTAAGTCAATTTTTTTTATACTTCCAAAGCAANTNAGTATTAAAAGNATATCGTCTANGNTTGTTGTCTCATCCAAAGATATTGTTAATTGCTCATTGGAAAAATACCTGAAATTAATTTTATTCTTTATTGATTTCTTTCTTATAGAAGAAATTTTGTCTCTAGGNCATTTGATACTTATTGTATCAAAATAAGTCTTATTTCCATTAACAAATCCCATNTNNAGCAAGGACTTNCTTAATATTCTTGCAAGTCGATGAACTCTTAATGCAATTTTTCTTAGTCCTACTGGGCCGTGGTAAATTGCATAAGCTGAAGCAACTATTGCTAGAAGTGATTGAGCGGTGCAAATGTTACTAGTGGCTTTCTCTCGNCTTATATGTTGCTCTCTTGTTTGCAATGCCATCCTGTATGCTAAGTTGTCATTCTTGTCTATAGANCTTCCGATTATTCTTCCNGGNAGCAAACGTTTAAATTCCTCTCTACATGAAATAAAAGCAGCATGTGGTCCTCCAAATCCAATTGGAACACCAAATCTTTGAGAAGTACCCACTGCAATATCCGCTCCNAGNTCACCAGGGGGCTTCAAAATTGTTAGAGANAAAATATCACATGCCAGAATTGATATAGAGTTTTGAGCTTTGGCTANGGAAATTGTCAATTTATAATCTTGGACACTTCCAAGAGTGTCAGGGTACTGAGCTATAAAACCAAAAAATAAATTACCATGCTCTTTAATTAATAAGTTTAAATCTCCAACCTTTATTTCAATNCCTAGGGGCTTNGCCCTTGTTTGTATTAAATCTATAGTTTGGGGATGACAAAATTCTGAGACCAAAAAAAGAGTCCTATTGTCTTTAGATTGCCTAAACGCAAGGATCATTGCTTCAACTGCAGCGGTCCCTTCATCCAAGAGGGAAGCATTAGCCACCTCTAGTCCGGTAAGATCCATTATCATTTGTTGATAGTTTATAAGCATTTCAAGTCTGCCCTGAGATACTTCAGGTTGATAAGGGGTATAGGCAGTGTACCAACCGGGATTTTCCAAAATATTCCTCAGAATAATTGTAGGAGTAATTGTGTCANTATATCCCATTCCAATATAGCTTTTAAATAAGTCATTTTGGCTAATCTTTGAATCTAGAAAACTTAAGGCCTCTTGTTCATCCATTGGAGCATCTAAATCAACCGGAACATCAAGTAAGATTTGATTAGGAACGGTTGCTTGGATGAGTTGCTCTAAATCACNGTANCCTAAGCTCGTCAACATAGAGTTTATTTCATTNTCTGAAGGTCCAATATGGCGATCTATAAAAGAATCNTTTTTTCCGACCTCAGAATATGAAGAATTGATATTAATCTTACTATCCATCAATTAAATTCTTGTACTCCTCAGAACTTAGCAATGTTTCTATATCTGCAACGTTAGTTGGACTAATTTTNATCATCCAACCTTCNCTATATGGGCTTGAATTTATTAACTCTGGTTCATTCTCAACGGAAGCATTAACCTCAGTTACTGTTCCTGCCACGGGCGTATAAAGGTCAGATACCGATTTAGTCGACTCTACTGCCCCAAAAATAGAAGACTTTTCTAAAACATCTCCTACTTTGGGTAGCTCAACAAAAACTATTTCACCTAAAGAATCTTGAGCATGGTCGGTAATTCCTATTGAAGCATGGTCGCCATCAAGTCGAATCCATTCATGATCATTGCTATATTTTAAATCTTTTATAATCTCAGACATAATTAACTCCTAGCTTAGACAAATGGATAAGAAACCCTTTTGACTTTCTTTTTATCATTTCTTATTTTAACTTCAATATCTTCTATTTCCGAAAAATCTTTCTTAATAATTCCAAGTCCAATTCCTACATTTAAAGAAGGGGAAAAAGTTCCACTAGTTACATAGCCAATTTCATTATTATTTGAAAAGATTTTATATCCAGCTCTAGGAATACCCTTATCTGTCATCTTAAAGCCGATTAATGCAAAATCACTATTTTTAGAGAGGACTTCTAGGGAAACTTTACCAATAAAATCTGCTTTCGAGAAATCTATAAATCTTTCCAGATTAGCAACTATCGGGTTCAATTTTTCGCTGAGTTCATTTCCATGAAGTGGAAAACCCTTTTCTAACCGAAGAGTGTCTCTAGAACCTAGTCCGCAAGGTTCAATATTTACTATCTCACCTATAATTTTTAAATATATTTCATTTAGGACTTCGTTAGGAACAAAGAGCTCGAATCCGTCTTCACCCGTATAGCCCGTTCTGGCTATTAAAAAATTGTCTCCATTAGGGCAGGAATGATTTAATTTTGATTTAAATTCAACATCTAATTCATTCACCNTTGAAATTGTATATTTTTTTATGCTTTGTATCTGAGAACTAGGGAAAAGTTTGGCTACTTCTTCAACTGCTCTTGGTCCTTGTATTGCTAGTTGACCATAAAAACTTGTTAGGTTCTTTATTGTAACCTTATAAGCATCTGAGTTAGAATTTAACCAATTAAAAACGTTTTCGACATTACCAGCATTTACGCAAACAAAAAATCTAAGGTCATTTAATTTGTATATTATTACATCATCTATAACCCCCCCTTCATTGTTACAAAAAAATCCATAGCGAGCTTGTCCTTTTTTTAAATCTGAGATTTTATTTGTAAAAGTAAAATTAACAAAATTCTCAGCATCGGCCCCTTCTATTTCTATCTCACCCATGTGGCTGACATCAAAAATACCTACGCTGCTTCTTACATGTAGGTGCTCCTGTTTTAAATCTTTAAACCAAACTGGCATATTCCATCCATTAAAATTAACAAATTTAGCATTCATTTTTTTATGAATTTCAAAAAGAGGGGTTTCTTTCATACTATTATTTTACCTAATTATATTCATACTTTTAGGATTTAAAAATCTAAAATATAATTTGGAGATTATAAGCTAGTTTATTTAACGAAATTAAAGGGATTTAATATAAATCAGGGTCTTTGAACCTCAAATTCTAGACAACTTCTGCAATTAGCTTCTTAAATTGCTCAGGGCTATTCATAGCTAACTCAGAAAGCACTTTTCTGTCAAGATCAATATTTTTAGTTTTAAGCGAGTGTACAAACTTACTATAAGTTACTCCCTCTTGTCTTAAAGCAGCATTGATTCTAATAATCCACAATGCCCTATTAGTTCTCTTTTTAACTCTTCTATCTCGATACGAAAAGGCCATAGCCCTTAATAAAGTTTCCTTGGCTCTTTTAAAAACATTCTTTCTTTGACCCCAAAAGCCTTTTGTTTGTTTTAAAAGTCTTTTTTTTCTTTTTTTACTTGCTACGCTTGATTTTACTCTCATCTAAATCCCCTAAATTCTAAGCAAAGATTACTTTTCTTAAATCTCTGGCTTTTCTTCCTTCTACAGTTCCATCTTCTTTTAATCTTCTAATTCTTGATTGCGCTTTATGAACATTGCAATGATGCTTGCTACCTTTAATTCTTTTAAGCTTACCATTGGGCTTAAGTTTAAACCTTTTAGCTGCACTTCTATTGGACTTCATTTTTTGTACTGACATTTTCTTTTTTAACCGCCTTTGTTAACTTTTTTGGTAAAACCATTAAAGTTAGATTTTTTCCTTCAAATTTTGGTTCATTATCTAATTCACCTGACTCTGAAACCGTTTCTATTATTTTTGCTACTAATTCTTCTCCTATTTTTTTATGGACAATCTCTCTTCCTTTGAACCACAATCTTATCTTAACTTTGTTTCCATCAGCCAAGAATCCTTTTAGCCTATTTATTTTAACATTAAAATCGTTTTCTCCAATATTAGGTCTAAATTTTATTTCTTTTAAAACTTGCGCCTTTGGCTTCTTTTGACCGCTTTGCTGTTTTTTCTGATCATACAAGAACTTCCCATAGTCCATAATTTTACAAACTGGGGGTGCTGCGTCAGGGGAAATCTCAACTAAATCTGTTGAGCTTGCCTTTGCAGTTGATAATGCTTCATCTATAGAAACAATCCCCACCTGAGCTCCGTCCAATCCTATGAGCCTAACTTCTTTGGCTCTAATAGAATTATTAATTCTTTGCAGAGGCTTTCTTGGACTATATTTTTTTCTTTTTATAGAAGACCCTCCATTTTCTCATTTTTCATAATATTTTCAAATTCAGATATTTTTAATTCTCCTAGCTGCTCCCCACCATACTTTCTAACACTAACTGTGTTATTCTCAACTTCCGATTTTCCTATTGTTAAAACATAAGGAATTTTATTTATTGATGCTTCTCTAATTTTCAAACCTAACTTCTCATTCCTTTTATCAATTTCAACCCTAATTTTTAATTTTCTAAATATTTCATCAAGAAAATCAGAATAATCAAATTGTTCATCTGAAACGGTGAGAATCTTAACTTGAACAGGTGCTAGCCAAAAAGGAAATGCACCAGCGTAGTGTTCAATCAGTATTCCAAAGAAACGCTCAAATGATCCAAAGATTGCCCTGTGTATCATTACTGGCTGAAGTCTATCATTATTACGTGAAATATAATTAAGGTCAAATCTTTTTGGTAAGTTAAAGTCGACTTGAACTGTTGAACATTGCCAAGAACGCCCTAATACATCTTTTATTTTGAGGTCAATCTTGGGCCCATAAAAAGCACCGCCTCCTTCATCAACAGCGAAGTTAAGAGATTTGCTTGCTAATGAATTTTTTAAAGCATTGGTTGCCTGTTCCCATTCATCATCAGAACCCACGTATTTACTAGGTTTTGTTGAAACAAAGATTTCATAGTCTTTAAAACCAAATGCATTTAAAAACTTAGTAGTTAGATTGATAACTTTTTCAACTTCTTCTTCAATCTGTTCCAAGGTACAAAAAATATGTGCATCATCTTGAGTAAAACCTCTAGCCCTAAAAAGACCATGTAAAACACCTGATCTTTCATATCTATAGACTGTTCCAATTTCTGCAAACTTAACTGGCAAGTCTTTGTAGCTTCTCAGTTGACTCTTGTATATCATGATATGAAATGGACAATTCATTGGTTTTGTTAAATATTTGCTAGAATCTATATCCATCGGTGAAAACATATTTTCACTATAAAACTCTGTGTGGCCTGATGTCTCCCATAAATCTGCTTTTGCTATATGGGGTGTAAAAATCAAACTATATCCAGACTCTACGTGTTCATCTCTCCAAAAGTCTTCTATAATTCTTCTGATAGTGGCCCCGTTAGGATGCCAAAGAATTAGTCCTGGACCTATTTCATCTGTGATAGAAAAGAGGTTTAACTCTTTCCCTAACTTTCTGTGGTCTCGCTTCTTAGCTTCTTCTAATAAGGCTAAATATTTTTTTAAATCTTTTCTAGAAAAAAAAGCAGTTCCATAAATTCTTTGAAGAGATTCACGATTTTCATCTCCCCTCCAATAAGAACCTGCAACACTTAAAAGTTTAAAAGACTTTATATAAGAGGTGTTTGGAACATGTGGACCTCTGCAGAGGTCGAACCATTTATTTTGATAGTATAAAGAGATTTTTTCACCAGGAGGGAATCCTTCAATTATTTCTTCCTTGAATGACTCTCCCATCTTATTAAACTCTTTTAAGGCTAGCTCCTTAGAAATTGATTTCTTTGACATCGGTAGTTCTTGATCAATTATTTCTTGCATCTTCTTCTCAAAAAGCAGAAGGTCTTCCTCTGTAAAATTCCTTTCGGAAAAAAAATCATAATAAAATCCGTTCTCAATAACTGGTCCAATTGTTACCTTAGTTTCAGGATAAACTGCTTGAACCGCTTCGGCTAAAACATGAGCAGCAGTGTGCCGTATAAGTCCTAAGCCCAATTCAGTATCTTTAAAAACTGGAACTAGTTTATCGTTCTCCCGAACAATATGAAATAAATCGGTCAGTTCGCCATTTATTGTGGCACCTATTAATGAGCTATCGTAATTAAGACCACAAAAAACCTCACCTATTGATTTACCAATCTCAACGTCAAACTCTTCTTCTTTTATATATACCTTCATAATTAATCTTAAATGAGCACGAGTGGATTTGAACCACCGACCTCTTGCATGTCAAGCAAGCGCTCTCCCCCTGAGCTACGCGCTCATACTTCCTAAATGAAATATTGTATAGAGGACNAAAATATAAATCAAATTTTGTTCTTTGCTCTGATTAATTTATAATTGTNCTATGGATATAGAAAATAAAAATATTGTACTAGAAACTAACTTAAAAAACCAAAATCTGATTAATCGTGGTAAAGTCAGAGATTTATATGATATGGGGGACTCACTGTTAATTGTATCAAGTGATAGAATATCTGCTTATGACTCGATTCTTCCAACTGGTATTTTAGGTAAAGGGGAAGTCCTTACAAAACTATCAAAATTTTGGTTCTCTCTAACAGAAAATATAATTCCAAACCACTTTATAACTGACAACATTATCGAACAGTACCCTGGGCTTAAAGAACATGAGTCAATACTTAAAGGTAGGTCTATGATAGTAAAAAAAGCTAAGCCTTTAGCTGTTGAATGTATTGTTCGAGGTTACATTACTGGCTCTGGGTGGTCTGAGTATAAGAAACAAGGAACTATTTGTGGGATCAAACTTAAAGATGGATTAGTTGAATCAGAAAAACTTCATACACCTATTTTTACTCCTTCTACAAAAGCTGAGCAAGGAGAGCATGATGAAAACATTGATTTTGAATCGTGTGTTGGAATAATAGGCCAAGAACTTGCAGAGAAAGTAAGAGATTTTTCAATAAAAATATATTCCACTGCTCATGATTATGCTAAAGAAAAAGGAATCATTATTGCGGATACAAAATTCGAATTTGGTCTTGTAGGTGATGAACTTATATTAATTGACGAGGTACTGACACCAGACTCCTCTAGATTCTGGCCAAAAGATTTATATGGTGAGGGTCGAGGTCAACAAAGCTATGATAAGCAGTTTGTTAGGGACTATCTAACTTCTGTGGGATGGGATAAAAACCCACCAGCGCCCGAGCTTCCCAAGGATATTGCTTCGCTAACTTCTCAAAAATATATCGAAGCTATAGATCTGCTAACAGCTTAATGGATCCATTTCTTTTCTTATTTACGATTGCATCACTTATGATGTTATATTTCGGCGCAGATTTTTTAATTTCAGGTGCTCTATCTACTGCTGCTAGATTAAAAATATCTGAAATGGTTGTCAGCATAACTCTTATAGCTTGGGCAACTTCGGTGCCAGAATTATTTGTCTTATCCAAGGCCATTAGTATTCCTAATGGATCTACTATTGCTTATGGAACAATTATTGGAAGTAACTTTGCAAATCTATGCTTAGTCTTAGGCCTTTCAATATTTATAAAATTTAAACTAAAGTTTTCTTTTAATTTTTTTGCATTTAAGAACTTTATACCAATAAGTATTTTTTCAACTCTAATTTTTTGCTTATATGGATTAAATCATTTCAACGATTTAGTAATTAAAAAACTACTTTCTGTGCTTATGATTGTTGCAATAATTCTATATGTCTTAAGATCTAACAAAGAGACTAACAATTATTTAGAACAAGAAAGAAAAGTTTTTTCAAAAAAGAGAGCTACTATATATGTATTCATAGGGGTATGTCTCTTGTATGCGGGTTCTGAATTCCTTGTAATGGTTGGAAAGGAGCTCCAGAATTTGGGGTTTGCTCCCTCAATTATAGGTTCGATATACTTTGCGTTGGCTTCATCTTCTCCAGAAATATTCACTTCCTTATTGGCTATATTTAAATATAAAAAACATGATGTCGTAATTGGTAACGTTTTAGGAAGCAATTTGGCAAATATATGCATCTTTGGAATTGTAGCCTTAATATTTGGCACTGAATCCATTAATCTAGAATCCAAGGCTTTATATCTGTTAGCATCTGCAGAGATAGCTATTTTTGGAATATTTATTATTTATTATTTGAAAAGTAACAAAGAAAAAATAATACATGTTCATTCTATTGTTGGATTTTTATTATTTTCTGTTTACTATTTATTCTATAAATTCTTATGAGCCCTTTATTAGATTCTATAACTGAAGATAAGCTTACTTTTGATAATGGAAATTGGTTTAAAATTTTAAACGGTACCAATCAATCTAATATCTTAATAATCGAAAAACTACTGGATATTAAGATACATTCGAAAGGTAATGAATTAATTTTAAATGGTCCCTCTAAGGAAGTTACTTTAGGTAAAGAATTAATTCAGAATTTTTATAAAATAATCTCAAAGGGCTACTTTCCATCAGAAAATGATTTCAAGTCGGGCTTGAAGATTCTTAGCCAAAGAACTCATACTATTGAGGATATTTTCTTAGATACTATTTGTGTAACAACAGACCGTAAAACTATAGCTCCTAAAAGTATTAATCAGAAATTATATATAGATTCAATAAAGAAAAGTGATATTGTTTTTGGGATAGGCCCGGCAGGTACAGGAAAAACTTACCTAGCAGTTGCCACTGCTGTCGCATCCTTAAATATGAAGAAAGTAAAAAAAATAATCCTTACAAGACCTGCAGTTGAAGCAGGAGAAAAACTTGGCTTTTTACCTGGGGACCTTAATGAAAAAGTTGACCCTTATCTTAAGCCGCTATTTGATGCCCTCAACGATATGCTGGACTTTGATACAGTATCAAGATTGATTGATAAACAAACTATTGAGATAGCTCCCATTGCCTTCATGAGAGGAAGAACTTTAAATGATGCATTTATAATTTTAGATGAGGCTCAAAATACTACCTCCTCACAAATGAAGATGTTTCTGACACGTATTGGATTCAACTCTAAATGTGTGGTTACGGGAGATGTAACGCAAATTGATCTTGATAAAGGTTCTAAATCTGGACTTATTGAGGCTCAATCAATTTTGAAGGATATTGATGAAATAGAATTTTGCTCTTTTGACGAAAATGATGTGGTACGCCATAGGCTGGTAAAGAAAATTATTGAAGCTTATAAGTAAATAATTTCATCCCTTTCTGGTCCTATTGAAATCATCGTAACCTTAACCTTAAGAAAAGATTCAATAAATTTAATTAGGGATTTTAAACTTTTGGGAACTTTGTTTTTAGACAATTCATCCATAGACCAAGAAGGAAATTCTTTATAAATAGGCTTTACCTTAGCAAGATCTTCTAGTCTTAATGGATATGAAGATAATTTTTTATTTTCTAATTTATATCCAGTACAGACTCTAATCTTCTTAAAAATTGACAATATATCAACTTTTGTTAGAACTAATAAATTTATACCGGAAACTGTAACAGCATATTTTAGAGCTACAAGATCTAACCATCCGCACCTTCTAGGTCTTCCTGTTGTTGCCCCATACTCTGTACCAAACTCTCGAAGGGTTAGGCCTTGATCATCAAACATCTCTGTTGGGAATGGGCCGTGTCCAACCCTAGTAGTATAGGCTTTAGATATGCCAGTTACATCTCCAAGCTTTGAGTATGAAACACCGGAACCAGCCGAAGCATTAGAAGAAATAGTTGAAGAGGAAGTAACATAGGGATATGTGCCAAAATCTAGATCAAGCATTACTCCTTGGGCACCTTCAAACAGGACTCTCTTATCTTTAGCTATACTTTCATTTAGAAATTTCCCCGTATCTGCAACAAACTCCTTAAGGTATAGATAATTTTTATACAATTCTTCTACTATCAGCTTGTTGCTCAATCCTTTTTTGTTAAATATTTTAGTAATAATCTTATTTTTTTCTTTTAATATATTATTAATTTTTTCATTTAAAAGCTTCTTATCTTCTAAATCAATAACTCTGATTCCCTGCCTTGAGACTTTGTCCTCGTAGGCTGGCCCAATTCCTCTACCTGTAGTTCCTATTGCATTGTTACCCTTCATCAATTCTCTTTCTTGGTCAATTATTTTATGATAAGGAGCAATGATATGAGCCAAGGAGCTTAATTTTAAGTTTTTACCCGTAACATTAAAACCACTTCTTCTGAGTCCTTTTATTTCTTTCACAAGAGTAGCTAAATCAATAACAGTCCCGTTCCCAATTACAGAAACTTTTCCTTTTCTTAATACTCCTGATGGAATGTGGTGTAGTACAATTTTTTTATTTTTAATAATAATTGTGTGTCCAGCATTACTTCCACCCTGGAAACGAGAGATGATATCATAGTTCTCAGAAACTAGATCTACTATCCTACCCTTACCTTCATCTCCCCATTGAGCCCCTACAAAAACTGAGTTTTTTATTTTCTTAGTCAAATTAAAAATCCTCTTTTTGCAAATCAGAAAAACTTTTAAAAGAAGCAATCTTCTTATTCTTGCTGTCGTACAAAGTTAAACTTCTGTTTTTTGAAATCATAATCTTTAAATCGAAATTGTCTCTGTAAGTATTCTTCTTGTTAGATAAAACCCCAACGAATCCTTGTGAAGTAAAAAAGTCTTTTATGTCTATAGATAATGAAAAAGTATCTATATGGGTTGAGTCTATGACTACAATAGGTGTACCCAGCTGATTTGCATTTACCGTTTTAACTAATGGTAGAATATTAACACCTAGGCCAACTGCGGGAAATGCATTTCCATACTTTCCTATCAGTTGATCATAGCGACCACCTGATAAAACAATCTCGGATATTTCAGGAACTGCAATATCAAAAGTCATACCAGAATAATAATCAAAATTTTTGACATCAAGAAAGTCTACTCTTAAGTCTACCGAGGGATAAGTAGCAGAAACTGTTTCCGCTATCAAGTTTATCCTCGTTACACTTTCTTTAACTTTTAAAGGTAAATCTTTTGCAGATATCTTCTTATTTTGAATTAATGGTTTTAAATATTTTCTTATAAAACTCTTTTGCTTACTGTTTAACCTTTTGTCTGAACTAAAATTTGCAATCGATTGATAATCTTTTTTGTGAAAAAGCAACTTGATATCTTCTTTTATAGGCTCTAAATTTTCAAAAATAAAATTTAACAAAAGAGATGAATTCAAAGTTGCAACTTGATNAACAAAACCTAACTTCTTTAGAATTGAAACTCCTAAACAAATTATTTCTAAATCCGACTCTAATGAGTTGGACCCAATAAGCTCACATCCTACTTGAAAGACCTCTCTTTTTGTTCCAGTTTCCTTATAATTATTTCTAACTACTCTTTCATTGTAAGTTAGCCTCAGAGGCATTTTTTCAGTTTTATAATTACTTGAAACATATCTTGCTATCTGTGGAGTGATATCAGACCTAAGGCCTAAGACATCTCCATTTAAAGGATCAATGAATTTAATTGTCTTATTAATTGTTTCTTCTTTTAATCCAACATTTAAAGAATTAATGTTTTCAAAAATGGGGGTTATGATTTTCTTAAATCCCCACAATTCAGATTCCTCTAATATAACTGAGGAAATAAAATCAATTTTTTTTACATCTTTAGTCGTATATTCTTTAATTCCTAATGGCAATGAAAAAATATTCATTATCCAAAAATTACCTGATCTATGCTTTTAACTTCAGATAAGTTAGCAATATCCTCTAAAGTTTCTTCCGAAACAGGAGAGTCTACTGATATGAAAGCTAAGGCATAGTCTTCTTTCTCTGAATTTTCTTGCCTACTCAAATATAGCCTAGCTATGTTTATATTCTTTTCTCCGAGTGCAGCCCCAAGTAGCCCAACAACGCCGGGTTTATCATAATTTTGTATCATTAAAATGTTCCCTTCTGGAATTAAATCTATAGAATGTTTATTTAATTTTGTAAACCTAGCTTCTTTCATCCCGAACAATGATCCTGAAATTGATAGCTTCTCAGTATCTGTTTTAATTATAACGGATACAAGGCTTGAAAACTCATCTTCTGTTGAAACTTTAGCTTCTGTAAGCTTTATACCTCTTTCCTCAGCAATCAACGGAGCATTTACATAAGTAACCGGCGCACTCATTATGGGTGACAAGTACCCCCTCAAGGCAGTAATTGTAAGGGGGGCGACATTAGTTTCCGCAACATTACCACTATATTCTACAATTATCTCTTTAACTCCTGATTTACATGTCTGACCCATAAAGTTTCCAAGTTTTTCACATAAGTTCAGATATGGACTAATTTCATTTAGAACTTCATTGCTCATCGAAGGCATGTTTACGGCATTTGAAACAACCCCATCATTTGCAAATTCAATAACCTGCTCCGCCATAGCAATGCCTACTTTCATTTGAGCTTCTTGTGTTGAAGCACCTAAATGTGGAGTAAGGACAACATTNTCCTCTAATTTAAAAACAGGTGAACTGAAATCTGGTGGCTCAGGATTAAATACATCTAAAGCTAGTCCACCAACTTTCCCAGAGGATATTGCCTCTGAAATATCATCTTCACTAACAATCCCGCCTCTCGCACAGTTGATAATAAATACACCATCTTTCATCATCTGGATTGATCCTTTTGAAATAAGGTTCTTCGTAGTTGAGGTTAATGGGGTATGAACCGAGATAACATCGGACATCTTAAATACCTCGTCCATGTCAACCAATTCAACTGGCATGTTTAGGTTTGTACCTTTCAATATATAAGGATCGTGAGCAATAACTTTCATCCTAAGGCCTATAGCTCTTTCAGCAACTAATCTTCCAATGTTTCCCATGCCGATTAATCCTAAAGTCTTTCCAAATAGCTCAGTACCCTGGAACTTAGAACGTTCCCACTTTAAAGATTTCATGGAACTATGAGCTTGAGGTGTCTTTCGGACCAATGAGAACAATAATGCAATTGTATGCTCAGCAGTTGTTATAGCATTTGCAGATGGAGTATTCATTACTATGATACCTTTCTTAGATGCAGCTTTTATATCAACATTATCAACCCCAATTCCCGCTCTACCAATTAATTTAAAACCTTCCCCTAGGAGATCTATAATTTCGGCATCTATACTCGTAGCACTCCTTATTATTACAGCCTCGTAATTATTAATTATTTTTTTTAGCTCTTCTCTGTCAATCTTCTTTCTAACATCTAAATCTATATTTTTATGACTCTCAAATAATGAAAGTCCTTCCTTTGACAAGCCGTCAGTTATTAATATCTTCAATATATTCCTCCGAAGTTACAAAAGAAAAATATATTTTAGCATTCAAACAATGTCAATCAAAAGGATTAATTGTAAAAGGAAATAGCTGGGTATAAAATTTAACAATGGAGTCACAAGGGAAAATGACATTCCTAGAACATTTTGGGATTTTGCGTGCAAGCTTAATAAAAATAGTTTTAGTGATGGTTATATTGTTTATACCTGCATTTTATTATAGGGAGCTTTTAATGGAGCTTGCGTTGATACCAATCACTGATTCATTACCCGTAAACTCAAAGATTATATTCACTAAACCGGCAGAGGGATTATCATCAAATGTGAGAATATCTTTTTTGACTAGTTTTATATTAACTTTTCCATTAATAATTTATGAGATATGGGCATTTATTAAACCAGCACTATATAAAAATGAGAGAAAATCCTCGGCCATTGTAATAGTAATTGGAACTTTACTTTTTTTTATTGGAGCATTCCTTTGCTATAAATTTGTTGCACCTGTAACTTTTAATATTCTCATCAATGAATATTCATCTGGTTCTATAACAGCCTTGCCTAATGTTAGCGATACACTAGGATTCTTGTCCTCGATAATTCTTAGTTTTGGAATAATCTTCGAATATCCTTTAATAATTTATATTCTCTCCAAATTTGGCGTGACTTCTAGTAAATTTTTGGCTTCAAAAAGAAAATATTCCATTCTCATTTCAACTGTAATTTCAGCGGTGCTAACTCCAACAACTGATGTATTTTCAATGCTTTTCATGCTTGTACCTTTGGTATTATTTTATGAAATAGGAATATTAGTTTCCTATCTTGCTTATAAAGAGCGTTGATAAAAATCTTAATAATTGTAACCTTAACTAATTATTTTGGAGGTTTTAAATGGATTTAGTTTCATCAAAATATATCGAAGAATTTATACCTGGAGAAAAACTGTATCATGGAGCAATCCAAGTTACCCCATTTAGAAATAAAGAATACATAAAAAAATTTAGTAAGAATTATGCACTAGGAATAGACTCGAAGCTTGCGGGATCACTAGGCTACATAGATCCCAATATACAAATTAAAAAACAAAACTTTGGAATTGAATCCCCATCTATGGTCAGTCAAGGATATCTATTTAATGTTGGCTTTGGATTAAGTGTTCATGATATATCTTTTAACGCTATTGCGAATCTTTCATATAAAAATTTAAGATATGGTGTTCCGGCATATGAAGGTGATATCTTATTTGCAACATCAGAAGTATTAGGAATTGAAGTTAAAAAAGATGGTGCTTCCAATGGTTCTGTTCAAGTTCGAACAACAATTACAAACCAAGACAACAAAGTTGTCCTTGAATACGTAAGGCAAGTCTTAGTAAGGGCAACTAAAGGAAAAACTCTAGATACACAGTCAAGCATACAAGATCAGCCTGACAGGATTGGGCTAACAGAGTCAATGATGCCGTTAAAGTTTCACAACTTACCTAATAAGTTCAACGGAAAAGAGGTTAAGTCTTTTGAAGATTTTGAAATAGATAAAGTTTATGAGGGAGATTTTGCGAAATCTATAAATCTAGTGGATTTTAGTTGGCTTCAAATTTCTACTCTCAACGATGCAAGCGTGCATCATACTCCAAAATCAAACTTTATAGGATATGGGGGCGCTATTAAATCTACAGTAGAGGGGGAGGTAAGCTCTCATCTTCCATACGCATATTTTTTAGGAATGAATTCAGGCTCACATGATGCCCCAACTTATCCAAGCGACATAATTCAATCAATGTTTGATTCAACAAATGAAGACGATGAAAAGATTCTGGGTTCGTTTAAAGTAATAAATAAAGATGCAATTGAGAATAGAGAAGACTTTGGAATCCTGACAATCCAGCTTTGCGGAGATAAAATTGTAACTGAAGCAGGATTGAAAGCTTATGAGAAAGCGGGGTTTAAAGGTGTAGACAATATTATGGACAATAAGATAAGGGTTTTAACTATGGAAATGATTGTTGCAGTTCCAACAAGGATGGCAATTGTTTGATGTCTAAAAAGAAATTTCCAATTAAAGATTTGAATTACCCTACTACATATAAATGGAAGAATAAATTTGATTATAATTGGAATACGAAAAGTGACCAAAGGAACTGGACTCTTCCAAANGTTCTTGTAAATCAAGCCAATACGAATCCAAATAAAGATTTTTTACAATTTAGCTATGACAAGCCTCTAACATTTTCTGAAGTTAATATTCAGGCTAATAAAATTGCGAACTCTTTAAATACATTAGGGATAAATAAAACAGATAAAGTTTCTGTTTACATGCCTAATTCTCTTGAGATATGTCTAGCTTGGTTTGGAATTTTAAAAAATGGATCAGTTATGGTTCCAATTAACACCGCATATGTGATGGATTTCCTTCAATATATAATCGAAAGCTCGGACTCTAAAATCATAATAATCGCAGAAGAGTACCTTGAGCGCTTAGCCAACATAGAAGATAGAGTTCCAAATATAGAGAAAGTGATTGTATGGACTAGAAGTGGCGGTAACAGCTTTAATAAACACGGTTACAGTAAAACCGAGTGTATATCTTGGAATGAATTTGTATCTAATGGCTCTGAGGAAGAGCCTAAAGTTGAAATAACTCATATGGATCATGCCAGGCTCATGTATACCTCTGGTACTACGGGGAAGTCTAAAGGTGTTGTTAGACCNTGCGCAGCGGATTATTCATCTGCGCAAAACTACTCTTCCATTATGGATCTTGTAGAAAGCGATACGGTTTTCACTTGTTTGCCTCTTTTTCATTCTAATGCAATGGTAATGGGTGTTTATCCAGCAATGATCAGCGGCTGTAAGGTTGTAGTTGAGGAAAAATATTCTGCTAGTAAATTTTGGAAATGGATGAAAGATTTTGAAATTACAAAATTTAATCTTGTAGGAGTAATGTCTTATTTTATGTGGAACGCCCCCATAGTTCCTGAGGAGAAAGACCATAATGTTGAATTAGTTTTAGGTAGCCCAGCGCCTCATGATATTATTGAAGAATTTATGAAAAGATTTAACATACTTTTTACCGAAGGATACGGCCTAACAGAAGTTGGGCAGTGTACTTTTACAAGGCCAAATGAACCTTTTAGAGTTGGTTCTTGTGGGAAAGAATCCCCAGGCTACGAAATAAAGATTGTTGACCCTGACACTGATGAAGAACTTGAAAGAGATACTCCCGGGGAACTTGTTCTAAGACCTAGGATTCCAAATATTTGTTTACACTATTATTACAAAATGCCTGAAAAGACTGTCTCAGATTTTAGAAATCTATGGTTTCACACTGGAGACTTATGTAGGATGGACAAGGATGGTTATATCTTCTTTATGGATAGGGTTAAAGACTATATAAGAAGAAGGGGTGAAAACATTAGCTCCTTTGAAGTAGAAAATCTAATATCTTCCCATCCAAGCATTGAAGAGTCTGCAGCCATAGCAGTTAAGCTAGACGAACAAGGGCGTCACTCTGAAGATGAGCTGATGATAGTTATCGTTTTAAAAGAACAGATGCAGCTTGATCCCACCGAACTAATAGAATTTTTAAAACCTATAATGCCAAAATTTATGATTCCAAGATTTGTAAGATTCCGAGATTCTTTACCAAAAACGCCTACTAATAGGGTTCAGAAGGTTAAACTAAGAGAAGAAGGAATCACCAAAGATACTTGGGATTCCCTCAAAAAATAAGCTTTATTTGTCCCAAGGATGCTTCTTCTCAGGTTTCTGGGTGTATGGATTCTCTTTATCTGGATGGAAATACTTAAAAGTATTAACATGTTGATCAGTGTAAGAACCCGGAGGATAATATTTATCGTAAAAATCTAAATCCATATTCTGAGCCTGGAAAACTAACCTCATATACATTGGGTCGACATAAGCTGGAAAAGATCCATAAGTGTCATAAACATAGTCAGCAACAGACTTAACAATCTCATTTGTTGTATCAGTAGGCCTTGGTGCTTTAACTAAATGTTTATCTGGCTCTTCATAAGGGAAAGGTTTCTTTGTGTCCCAAGCGGCCCATTTATGTTCATCCATTTTATCAAACGCATCAGACATTGTTTTNTAATATGGAGGGCAGTAGCCTTCAAAAATTCCATCTTTACCAACAGGTCTAGTNGGACCAGATTTTGGCTGTTCAAACCTAAAACCTAATCCTTTAAAAAGNTCAGGATTTGATCCCAGCGTGAACCTAGGTATTAGACCAGTAAATGTCCAACCACCTAACCCAAGCGCTTGAAGTGCTAGAGACATATTCTGGCAAATAAATGCTTGTTCAACGTTAAGACCAGTCAATATTCTAACTTCNAGATCATATAATGACATTTTGACATCTTCTTTTATTCTTCCAGAAGCAATCCATTTGTCTTGACCACATGAGCGATTATTTTTTTCATCCCAAATGTTAAATGCATAAGTGCTACTGCAATAAAGTGTCAATAAATTTAAATACTCCTCGGTTATATCAGTAACAGGAATAAATGTTGTNGTACCAGCCTTGTTTGTATTCCATTGGTTAAANTCAAAAAGACCNGGCATCTTNTCTGGCAAGTTNGCTCTACCGTCCTCAAGCTTAACAAGCCCCTCTCGATACAATTCTAGCAACCTGTCAATTTTATCGTTTACATTAAGTCTAAAAAAGACATCAAGTTCTTTATCTTTTGGTAACATATTCTTAACATCTACATAATANAGACCNGAGTCGTTNGTGAAAAAAAGCTCTGTACCGTGGTTATTACATGCAGATGGCCAAGTTCTCCCTGTCCATTGACATAATAAATCAATTCCATTCTCTGGTGGTAAATCTGCAAGGCATAGTCCAGTTAAACCAGTNCCAGCCCAAACCAACATGGCCTCTTGAAATTCAGTTAAAGGAACAGGATCTATTTTTGACTTATACCCAAGAGAACTATCTGAAGGGAGCTCCATTCCAAGTCCAAACCTACGNGACCTTCTATTNAAAATAGCTTCAAACAAAGGGTACTTTAAAGCAGCTTCGTAATTAACCTTTCCTTTTCCATTTCCNTTTCCATTTTTTTTTGTCATAGTTTTACCTCACTTTTGCAACTAAGTTTATTATAAATTATATATATGAATTTCAAAAAAGTAATTAGCTTAAAGCTTGTTTTTTAGTCTCTTCTTTTTCAAGTTCTTTTATAGCTAACTTTACNGTAGATATCCCNAAAGTAGAGCATTTTGGCCTGGAAAGTGCTAGTTCCTCACCAATAATATCAGTAATAATCTCAGGTCCCATAGCTAAAATTTCTTCTTTTGATTTCCCTATNACAACTTCAGAAATAATAGATGTTCCAGCTTGACTAACGATACAACCCTCACCTTCAAATTTGAAATCTGTAATCACATNNTCTTCAAACTGAAGGCAAANAGTCACTATGTCACCGCAACCNGGGTTCCCNCCATTTTGTTTAATNTCACAACGATGATTACTTNTANCCTCACCACTAAGAGAACCCGAGTTTCTCGGGTTCTCATAATGATCTAAAATAAAGTCCATTAGTTCTTGTTTATCTTTNGTCAAACNAAACCTCTCTACTTCTCAATAGGCGCTTGAACAAGATTTCCCCATTCAGTCCAGGAGCCGTCATAGTTTTTAACACTGTTGTATCCCAGCAAATANGTAAGAACAAACCAAGTATGAGAAGACCTCTCGCCTATTCTACAATAAGCAATAACATCATCTTCTGGCTTTAAACCAGCACCATTTTGATATATTTCAAGCAACTCGTCTGCAGATTTAAATGTTCCATCTTCATTTGCTGCAGTTGCCCAAGGGACACTCTTAGCATTAGGAATATGTCCACCTCTNAGTGCACCTTCTTGAGGATATGCTTCCATGTGAAGCATCTCACCGCTAAATTCTTTAGGTGATCGAACNTCAATCAAGGCCCCCAAAGAAGCGCTATGTTCTTTAACCTCTTCCCTAAATGCTCTAATGCCAAGATTNACATCNGCAACTTTATAATTTGTATTTTCTAAAGANGGNANNTCTTTGGAAAGCGGCTTCTTCTCTTCNATCCACTTTTGTCTTCCCCCGTTCATTATAATACATTTCTCATGACCATAAATTTTGAATGTCCAAAATGCATAGCATGCCCACCAGTTGCTCTTATCTCCATAAAAAACAACCGTATCTTCAGGTGAAATTCCCTTTGAAGAAAGCAGCTTTTCAAAATTATCTTTATCTATGTAATCTCTTATAAGATTATCTTGAAGCTCTGTCTCCCAATCTATTTTTATTGCTCCTTCAATATGACCTATGTCATACAAAAGAATATCTTCATTAGATTCAAGTATCTTGATTCCTGGTTTATCCTTATTCTCTANGACCCAGTCAGTTGAAACTAACANTTCCGGATTTTTATATTCTGCCATTTTATTCCTCCATCTGGCCTTATTAATAAAACCAGAATAAAATTAAATTTTAAATTTATAACTAACTAATACTACTTGTAGTTACAACAACATAAGTTTGAAAAGTTACAACAACATGTATCTACTTCACTAATAAGCGATACAAACAATGTTTTAACCATAACAAACTCCTAAACTTTTTTTGTAACTCAAAGAGGAAAGATGCCGATTGGTATCTTCACCCTATTTAGCAATTATTTAATGTCGCTGCAATTAGAGTTAAATGACGACATATAGATTATAGCACCGAAATAAAATAAAAATCAATATTATATTTAAATAAGTAATTCATTAGGTTATTATTTTTNAATGAGNGAAGTTGAAGAAAAAACAGTCAATCCTGATTCTGAGGANATTTCNGCGTCCGAAGAAGAGTCTGATGTTCAAGCGACTCCAGANNAACCAGAGGAAGAAGTGCACGTAGTTCCACCTTACCCTGAAAGAGTTCCTAACGCTGANAAAGGTGCCGATCACGCACATGCTTATGTGATGTTAAAAGTATTGTTTCTCTTGGTAGTTTTTTCTTTAGTAATAGCAAAATTCACCTCACCTTTTTAGTTGACTAATATGCTCTTTTAAAAATTTTGCTGTTTCTGACTTTTTTGCAAAAGGAAAGTCTTTCTTCAAACCTTGAAAAGAGAGATGTCCTCCTGCTGAGCCTCCATCGGGTCCAAGATCAATTATGTAATCNGAACCATTAATCACTTCCATATTGTGCTCAATAATTACTATAGTGCTTCCNGAATCTCTAAGCTGATAGATAACCCCAAGAAGTTTATCAATATCNTCATAATGAAGACCTATGGTAGGTTCATCTAAAATATAAAAAGTTTTTCCNGTATTTTTTTTAATTAACTCCTTCGAAAGCTTAATTCTTTGAGCTTCACCACCAGAGAGAGTAGTTGCATCTTGTCCTAGCNTTAAATAACCCAGACCTACAGAATTAATTATATTAATTTTATTTTGTAAAATAGGAAATCCTACAAANAAGTCGTTTGCCTCAGAAAAAGTCATATTTAAAACATCAGTAATATTTTTTCCTCTGTAGAAAACACTAAGTGTTTCCAAATCAAATCTTTTACCCTCACATGAATCACATAAAACATTAACATCAGGCAGAAAACTCATTTCAATTNTTATACTTCCAGCACCTGAACACTCTGAGCAACTTCCCTCCTTTACATTAAAACTAAATCTCCCTGGTNNAAATCCTTTAATTTTAGAATCTGGTANCGAAGCAAAAACCTCTCTAATNGTCCCAAAGATTCCAGTATAAGTAGCAGGGTTAGACCTTGATGTTCTTCCTATGGGCGACTGATTAATATTAATAATTTTATCAAAATTATCCTCACCACTGACACTAGTAAGGAAATCAGGTGTAGTTTTATTTTTAGAATTTATTAGTGATGAAATCACTTCATATATCGTTTGGACGACCAATGTACTTTTTCCAGAACCCGAAACTCCAGTGACACAAGTAATCTTTCCCACAGGAATATCAACATCAATTGATTTTAAATTATTTAAAACCGCNCCTTTTATTGATAAATAATTTTTTATTTTGGATTTACTTTCAATGATTTTAACTTTCTTCTTTTTTGAAAGGTACTGNCCTGTAAGTGAGGCNTTGTTCTTCGCNATAGACATTGGAGGTCCATCAGCAACNACCAAGCCGCCATTAAATCCNGCACCTGGACCTATATCAATTATATAATCAGCACTTTTTATAGTTTCCTCATCATGTTCAACTACTACCAAAGTATTTCCTCTATCCTTTAATAATTTTAAAGTATTTAATAGCATTTTATTNTCTCTAGGGTGCAATCCGATTGTGGGTTCATCTAAAACATAAGTTATACCAGTAAGGTTNGCNCCTAACTGAGAAGCAAGCCTTATTCTCTGGGCTTCACCACCCGAAAGAGTTGGAGCGGTTCTATNNAGGGTTAGATACCCGAGGCTCACNCTTAAAAGAAAGTCCAATCGAGAAATGATTTCATCTTTAATCTTAGCCCAAATTAATTTTGATGTACCNTTAAATTTAATTTTTTTNAAGAATTTNTGACACTCTAAGATAGTNAGACCGCATACCTGTGAGATGTTTTTTTTATTTATAAAAACACTAAGTGCCTCCTCCCTCAATCTCAAGCCATTACAACTTACACACTTTTCAATTTTTCTATACTTTGAAAGATTAGTTCTAATTTCTTCCGCNCGTGACGAACTAAACCACTTTTCTAAGATTTGGACTATGCCCTCAAAAGTTTTATTGTCGCCATAAAANATTAGTGATTGGGTATCTGGACTNANTTCATCAAATGGGGNNTTAGGATTAATATCATTTTGATTTAAAAAACTNTTTATAATTTTTTTATAAAAAGCTGAATCTTTAAATGGCGCTANGGCTCCATTTTTTATTGACTTTGAAGGATCNGGAACTATNGATTTNAAATCAAACATTTCAAAGTACCCCAACCCTTCGCATTCTAAGCACTGGCCATAAGGGCTATTGTAAGAAAAAAACCTGGGGGATATTTCCGGAAATGTGGCACTACAATTCGAACATGACATATTTCGATTAAAGATTTTTTTTATTTTCTCTGACTCTATANCAACCAAGCCTTCACCGTACTGGAGTGCTGTCTTAATTGATTCAGAAATTCTCAATGAGTTCTTNTTATTTACTTTGAGACTATCAATATAAACTTCTATCGNATGTTTTTTTTGTTTTTCCAAGTTGATTTTTTCATTAAANGAAAANAAGTCTCCGTCTATTCGAATCTTGGAAAATAATTTTGATGCATCAGAGATTTCTTTTTTGAACTCACCTTTTTTACCTAACGCTATTGGATAATAAATCTCTATATTTTTGGTNGCAAAATCACGATTTACTATAGAAACGATAGAATCTAAAGAAGTTGCATCTATNAAAGATTCACATTNATAACATTTAACTTCTCCAACTCTTGCATATAGNAACCTTAGAAAATCATATATCTCCGTTATTGTTGCCACAGTAGATCTGGGATTTCTCATGAATGTTTTTTGGTCAACTGAAATTGTTGGTGACAATCCAGAAATGAAGTCTAAGTCTGGTTTTTCAAACTTATCTATAAACTGTCTAGCATAATTTGAAAGTGATTCTAAATATTTTCTTTGGCCTTCTGCAAAAATTGTGTCAAAGGCTAAAGTAGANTTTCCAGATCCGCTCACACCTGTAAGNACNGTTATTGAACCACGTGGAATCTGTACATCTATATTCTTTAAATTATTCTGCCTAATACCTTTAATAGTTATATTCTTCACTTCTATAGCTTAACCAAAAGTATCCTTATTTGTTTTCCGACGTNAGCCATTTAAAGAAATTTAATTCAATATCTTTATTCGAAAGCTCTGGGTGCCATTGCAATCCTAGAATTCTTTTACTTTTGCTTTCAAATGCCTCTATAATTTTATCTTTTGATTNTGCCACAACNAGGAGTGATTTNNCNAAAGTATCAATTGATTGATGGTGNTAGCTATTTACCATGGCTGTTTTATTCTTAAAAGTCTTATAAAGAATCGAGTCTNAATTGATAAAAATCTTNTGCTTTATTCCATTGGAGTGGTTGATGGACTNTGGNACACAAGNTTTTATATCCTGGTGTAGNCTTCCACCTAAGGCAACATTAATTANTTGCATTCCTCCACANATACCTAAAATTTTCTTTTTTAACTTTATTGCACATTCAATATATAAGATTTCACTTAGGGTTCTTCTCTTNTCTAAGGGATTTATAAGTTTGGATTTTCTTTGACCATAAAAAGACGGATCTATNTCTCTGCTNCCAGTAATAATCAAAGAATCTATACATGNTATAATTTTTATAATATTTTTTCTATCTGTTTCCATTGGAAGATAAAACGGNACTCCACCAGATTCTATCACTTTTTTGGAATATGCNATTTCAGATTCNTAAAATTTACCTTGCACATCGCATGTTATACCGACTATCTTTTTGGTCATAAATACTATTATCTAGTATTTTTAATAGTTTTAAAATTCTTTTATTTTTACTATTTTAATATAANATTTAAAAATCATGAATTTAAATGAGTTTGACGTAATTGTTGTTGGAGGAGGTCATGCTGGCTGTGAAGCTGCATTATCTTCGGCTAGACTTAAAACTAAAACTCTTCTTCTTACCGCTAACCTTGACACAATAGGCATTATGTCTTGTAATCCATCAATAGGTGGAGTTGGAAAAGGTCATCTAGTTAGAGAAATAGATGCTCTTGGTGGTGAAATGGGCAAAGCTGCAGACTTCTCATCAATACAGTATAGAAGACTAAATACTAAGAAAGGTCCTGCTGTTCAAGCAACAAGAGTTCAAGCAGATAGGAATCTATATAGGGTTCACATGAAGCAGGCCATTGAAAACCAAACAAATTTATTTGTTAAACAAAGACTTATACATTCTCTATTAGAGAAGAATGGTGAAATTATTGGGGTTCAAACTTCTTATGGAGAAATATATAGTTGCAAATGTTTAGTTATTACTCCAGGTACTTTTCCAAATGGATTAATTCATGTTGGAACCGAACAAACAAGTGCTGGGAGAGCTGGGGAAGCCCCAACAACTGAAATTTCCGACTCATTTAAAGAACTTGGTTTAAACGTAGCGAGACTTAAAACTGGGACACCTCCAAGATTAGACGGGAAAACAATTGATTGGTCGAAAACTATCGAACAGCCTGCGGACGAGAATCCTTTGCTTTTTTCTTTTGAAAATTTAGATGTAAGAAACCCACAACTTCCGTGCCACATAACATACACTAACGCCAAGACACACAAGATAATAAAGGATAATCTTCATAGGTCACCAATGTATTCAGGCCAAATTGAGGGCGTAGGTCCGAGATATTGTCCTTCTATTGAGGACAAAATTGTTAAATTTGCTGACAGAGAAAGACATCAGGTTTTCTTAGAACCGGAAGGGTTAAACACTAAAGAAATATATCCAAATGGAATATCTACAAGTCTCCCCATAGATGTGCAGATAAAAATTATTAATAGTATAGAAGGCCTAGAGAATACAGATATAATGAGACCAGGATATGCTGTAGAATATGACTATTGTGACCCTCGAGATTTAAGAGCCTCCCTGGAATCCAAAAAAATTAAAAATTTATATATGGCAGGTCAAATAAACGGAACAACAGGCTATGAAGAAGCTGCCGCCCAAGGACTTATTGCGGGAATCAATAGCTCCCTCAGAGTTCATGGAGCTGACCCTCTAATTCTGAAAAGATCAGAATCTTATATAGGAATTCTAATAGATGACTTGGTAACACTTGGCGTTGATGAACCTTATAGAATGTTTACCTCGAGAGCAGAACATAGGCTTTTGCTTAGAGATGACAATGCAGACTTTAGGTTAACTCCTATAGGTTATGAGATTGGATTAATAAAACAGAAAAGGTTTGACTTATTCAATGAAAAGAGGAATTCATTCAATGAGATAATGGAAGAACTGAATAACTCAAAGATTGTCCCTAACGAAAAGAATAATACTTTTCTTTCTAAGCTAGGGACCCCTTCATTGAAAAAACCTACTTCTTTTAAAGAAATACTTAGAAGGCCTGAAGTTTTTTATGATAGCTTGATTGAGCTGAATACAGGATTAAATAAAATTGATGATAAAATAGTTCAATCATTAATAGAAAATGAAATTAAATATGAAGGTTATATTGCTAGACAAAATGCCGGAATTGAGCAGATATCAAAACACCAGAGCATTAAAATTCCATCAAGTTTGAATATTAATGTTATACCGGGCCTGTCGAATGAGCTAAAGTCAAAATTGAATAGAATTCAACCAGAAACTATTGGTCAAGCATCTAGAATCTCAGGGATTACTCCTGCGGCCATCAACATTCTTATGATATATATTAAAAAAGACCAGTCTATAAACGAAGTAAAAATCTAAACTATTCTAATATTTTCTTCACTTCAGACAAAGTTGAAACCGGCAAATTGCAGCTATAATCCTTACATATATATATTTCAAATTTATCAGAAATATCTGGCAGAAAACTATCACAATTATTTACAATCTTTTTATAATTATCTAAATCATCTGAAGTTGAAACATAATAAATTAATTTGTTGTAATGATTAAAATCTCTTAAATAATTTACTNTCTCATTGCTGTAGTCTAANTCCCTACCCGGATTAANAACAANAATTTGAAGACTATCACTTAAGAGAGTTAAATGGTTTGCTAAGAATTGAGCCAAGTTGATTGGNAACTTTTTAGCCATTTCACCCAATTGAAGCGATAGCTTGTTAGCNTTCTCTAATATAATAGGATTGTTACAGTACCCTCCNATTTTTATGAGNCCAAATAAAGCTACCGAATTTCCCGCCGGTATGGCCCCATCTAAAAGATTCTTTTGCCTGACAATTACATCTTTAGAACTTTCAGGAGTTGCATAAAATGAACCCTTANCATTATCCCAAAAAAGTTCNATCATTTTTTCACAAATATTNCGTCCTGTATCTAANATGGTTGGATCAAGAGTAGCTTCGTATAAATCAACACATGCTTTGGTTAAAAAAGCATAATCATCAATCATTCCATCAATAGAAGCATGNTCACCTCTAAGACAATGAAAAAGAGTAAAGTCTTTTCTTATCATATTGTTCTTTATAAATTCATAACTATTTATAGCCGANGACAAATAGTTATCCTGCCTAAAAACAACTGATGATTTTGATAGAGCTGAAATCATCATACTGTTCCAGTCNGTTANTATTTTATCATCTAGACNAGGCCTAACTCTTTTATCTCTTGNGCTTTTTAATTTATGCTTAATTCTGTTCGATTCTTCTTTTATTGACTGGTGATCAATTGAAAAAATGGACGAAAAAGTTTCAAGCTCATCTTTTAAGTAAATTATATTTTTTCCATTNCTGGNTTTAGAAACCTCCTCNTTAAAATTTCCTTCTNGTTCNATGCTATATAAATGTTCGAAAAAAGCAGATTCATCTTTCGTCAAAATGCTTCTAATTTCTTCAATATCCCAAGTATAAAAAGCTCCCTCCTCTCCTTCACTATCTGCATCCTCTGCTGAAAAAAAGGCTCCTTCTTTAGACCTTAAAACTTCNTTAACATATGTATAAATTTCTTCAGCGGTTTCTCTAAACAAATCCTTNGATGATAGGCTATAAGCTTCTGCAAAAGACTCAAGAATCATGGCCTGATCATANAGCATCTTTTCAAAATGNGGCACTTGCCATTTAATATCAGTAGAATATCTATGAAAACCAAAGCCAANNTGGTCGAATATTCCNCCTAAACGCATGCTAGTCAATGTTTGCTCAACCATTCTCATTGCATCTTTTTGATCAAATAATTTATAAAATTTTGACAAGAAAATCATATTTTGTGGACTTGGAAATTTNGGTGCCTCACCAAANCCCCCATGCTTTTCATCATAAAAGTCCTTTATGCTCTCAAATATTTCTTTTANATCTTCTTTTTTAACAAAGCTNTCTGGAACATTAGGATTAGAAACTTCTTTTAGGGAATTNTATATAGAATCACATGANNTNAGNACATCTTTTCTTTTCTCATCCCAAACNTCTTTAACTTTNGGAAGAAATTCACACAATCCAACTGAGCCTTTAGTGGAGTTCTTGGGGAAATATGTTCCCGCAAAAAANGGNATTTTATCGGGTGTCAAAATTACTGTAAGAGGCCACCCTCCACGCTTTGTCATCATTTGACATACAGACATATAAATACTATCCAAATCTGGTCTTTGTTCCCTATCTACTTTAATTGAAATAAAGTTCTTATTTAGGATTAGAGCAACTTCTTCATCCTCAAAAGACTCTTTTTCCATCACGTGGCACCAATGGCAAGTTGAATATCCAATAGACAAAAAAACTGGNAAATCTTTTTNTTTGGCAAGTCTAAAAGCNTCTTCACCCCAAGGNAGCCANTTAACCGGNTTAGATGAATGTTGAAGTAAATATGGGCTATTTTCATTACTTAGTTTATTTTTCATCTAAAACCTCTTTGTTCACCTTTTTAATATCTTCCCAAACCAATCTTTTCTTAGACTGATCATTAACAATTGAATTTAAATCTAATGTACAAATTAATTTTGAGTTAAATAAATCAAAAAAATTATTTCTCAGACTAAGAATAGANTTATTGGAGTTCAAAGCAAGTTGAGAAATTGTTTCACCAAAACATACAATAATTATTGGNCTACAAAGTTTTATTTTCTCANTTATTAATTTATTAANAAGTTTAACNCCATCAATTTGATTATCAGTGAAATCAAAGTTGGATGTATCTAAAGTTGCAAACTGTTGGTGCGTGATATTCATTCCTTTTTTNATTATNTTCCCAAANAAAACCCCTTCTTCTGANTCTTNGGAGCTTAAGTNGTCACCAACAAAAAGTACCNTTACCGGAACCNCTGAACTCTTCGGATTCATATTNNTCTTTAATTTAGAAAGAGTGGCCTTTTGTTCGTTAGTAACCAGNAACCCTTTAAGCCCTAAAGATTTTAGCATTCTAGTTCGTCTTTCAATCTTAANTTTATCTAAATTTTTAACTTGAAGATTCATGGTATATATATAAAACTAAACTATAAATTATTTTTGGCAAAAAAAGATATGGAATATAATTTTTTAGATATCGAGAATAAATGGCAAAAAAACTGGGAAGATAGCTCTATTTTCTGTCCCGATANAAATAGCAAAAAACCAAAATATTATATNTTAGAGATGTTTCCTTATCCATCAGGCAAGATTCATATGGGACATGTAAGAAATTATGCAATCGGGGATGTTTCAGCAAGNTTTAAAAGATCTCAAGGGTTCAATGTTCTTCATCCAATGGGTTGGGATGCTTTCGGNATGCCTGCAGAAAATGCAGCTATAAANAACAATGTGCATCCTAAAGAATGGACTTATGAAAATATTGAGGCCATGAAAGTCCAGCTTAANCAAATGGGTCTTTCGTATGACTGGAGCAGNGAAATAAGAACATGTGATAAAGAATATTTCGTCCATGAACAAAAATTTTTCTTGGAGCTCTATAATGCAGGATTGGCATACAAAAAAGAGTCCTTTGTNAACTGGGANCCTGTTGATCAAACAGTNCTCGCAAACGAACAAGTTGTAGATGGAAAAGGNTGGAGGTCTGGGGCACTTGTAGAACAAAAGAAATTATCTCAATGGTTCTTAAAAATAACCGATTTTGCAGAAGATCTTTTAAANGGGCTAGGAGATTTAAGTTTATGGCCGAAAAANGTCTTATCNATGCANGAAAACTGGATAGGTAAATCCATTGGGGCTACNATTAAGTTTAAAATTATTGGTTCAAGTGAANTAATAGAAGTTTTTACCACAAGGCCTGACACCATATATGGTGCTTCTTTCATAGGTTTATCGGCAGACCATATTATTAGCATTCAACTTGCAAAAAATAATAAGAAAATCTCTNATTTCATTAAAATTTGCAAACAAGCTGGAACAACGAATGTGGATTTAGAAAAAGCAGAAAAGATAGGAATCAATACTAACATCTTAGTTGAACATCCGTTTACAAAAGAACAAATACCNGTATATNTTGCAAACTTTATTCTTATAAACTATGGGACTGGAGCAATATTTGGCTGTCCAGCACATGACCAGAGAGATTTTGATTTTGCTAAAAAATATAATCTTAGAATAAAACAAGTAGTTAGCGCAAACAATAAAGAACAAGAGCTTGTAGAGGCATTTGTTGATAAAGGAACAATGATTAACTCAGAATTCTTGGATGGGTTAACCATCGAAGATGCAAAATTGAGAGTCATAGAAAAACTTAAAGATAAAAATCTTGCAGAATCATCTATAAAATATAAATTAAGAGACTGGGGAGTGTCACGACAAAGATACTGGGGAACGCCGATTCCAATATACTATTCCAAAGATGGTGATCCTATTCCCGTAGAAGATAATGAGCTACCTGTGGAGCTTCCAAAAAAAATAGATTTTAATAAAGATGGAAATCCTTTAGATTCACATCCAACCTGGAAGCATGTAAAAAATAAAGATGGAAAAATAATTGGAACAAGAGAGACGGATACTTTTGATACATTTTTCGAATCATCTTGGTATTTTGCTAGATTTTGCTCACCTCAATCAGAAAAGATGTTTGATAAACAATACAAAGTCTGGATGCCTGTAGATCTTTATATAGGCGGTGTTGAGCATGCAATACTTCATCTATTGTACTCTAGGTTCTTCACGCATGCCCTAAAGAGACTGGGAAAAAGTCATATCACAGAACCTTTTAAGAAACTTGTAACACAAGGAATGGTCCTAAAAGATGGAGCAAAAATGTCTAAGTCTCTAGGCAACACAGTCGATCCTCAAGAGATAATAAGAAAATACGGTGCAGATTCTGTCAGAGTTTTTATTTTGTTTTCAGCTCCAGTTGAAAAAGACTTAGAGTGGAACGATAAAGGTATTGAAGGTGCCAGTAGATTCATAAAAAGAATGTGGAAAATAATATATGAGAATATTGAATCAATAAATTCTTCTTTTAATAAAGATATCAATACAGTTAAAGATGACGAAAAAGCTTTTTTAATTAAAATTCATAAAACAACAGAAAAAATAACTAGGGATATTGAAAACCTTCAATTTAATACCTGTATAGCTGCACTAATGGAGCTCTTAAATTTTGCTTATAAGTTTAAAGAAAAAAATAATAATGAAAAGCTTTTTGGTTTTTTTATTTACCAGTTCTTACAGCTAGCTAATCCATTTATTCCGCATGTGACAAATGAGCTTTGGGAATTAGCAAAATTTAATAAGAAAAATATTAACTTAATATGGCCAGAGCATGATCAATCAATAATTGAAAAAGATGAGGTTATTATTGCTGTACAGATTAATGGAAAAACTCGTGGGTCAACGCCCCTATTGTTTGAAGACGAAAGTGATGAAGGTATATCTTTAAGAGTTTCTAAGTCTAAGGATTTTGCAAAATTTTTAGAAGGAAAAGAAATCATAAAGAAAATCTATGTAAAAAATAGGTTGATTAATATAATAATTAAATAGTTATTTTTTTAATTCTTTCAACTGCTTCTTCTAATCTTTTATCATCTAAAGTAACGGATGCTCTAGTATAACCTTCGCCATACTCACCAAAACCTGTTCCAGGCGTCATAACTATTCCAGCATCCTCTAAAAGACTATTTGCAAAATCTTTTGATAAGATGCCATTTGGGTTTTTAAACCAAACATAAAAAGTTCCCCTAGGTTTATAAACCTCAATTCCTATTGATTCGAGGCCAGAAGATAAAAGTTCAGATCTTTTTTTATAAATATCTATTCTATCTTGAAGCTCGTCCTGGTAGTTTCTAAGGGCCTCGATACCCGCTTCTTGAACTGCTTGAAAGGCTCCTGAATCAATATTTGTTTTAATCTTTCCGATTGCAGCTACCGCGCTTTCGTTTCCAGCTACGTGTCCCAATCTCCAGCCTGTCATGCTAAAGGTCTTAGATAGACTATGAAACTCAATTCCAACATCAAGAGCTCCGTCATATTCCAAGAAACTCTTCGGCTTTTCCTGAAAATAGACCTCTGTATAAGCTGCGTCATGGCAAATTAAAATATTATTTTTAAAAGCAAAATCAATAGCTTTTTTAAAAAACTCATCATTTGCAAAAGCAGATGTTGGGTTGTTTGGATAATTAAGAAACATGATTTTTGTTTTTTTCAAAATATCCTCTGGAATTATATCTAAGTCAGGCATGAAGCCATTAGACTCNAGCAGGGGCATAACATACGGTGTCCCACCTGCAAATTCTGTAGCCACACTGTAAACAGGGTATCCAGGGTCCGGAACAAGAGCTATATCTCCTGGGTTAATAAAAGCCAAAGGAGCGTGTGCCACCCCCTCCTTGGATCCTATTAAGGCAATTACATTTTTATTTCCTTTAATCTCAACATTAAAACGTCTTTTGTACCAAGTTGCGACTTCGTCTCTGAAAGACATCATTCCTGCATATGAAGGATATCTGTGGTTCTCAGGATTTAACGACGAACTATGAAGGGCATCTATTATTCTTTTTGGTGTTGGTATGTCGGGATCTCCAACCCCAAGATCTATAACATCTATACCTTTATCTATTAAGGCATCCTTTTTAGCGTCAATTTCAGCAAACAAGTAAGGCGGAAGGTTTTTAATTCTATCTGACCAATCTATTTTCATAATAGGCTTAACTCTAACGTAAAAAAAAAATTACTTCAAATTAGTTTTTACCTAGCTTAAAAAGAATAAATTTAAACTTTTCACCAAAGTCAATGGGAGAGATTAATTTTTTAAAATCTCTCAAATACANGTTGTTATCTTCTNCGTTTTCAGTTGGTATAAAATCTAAAATATTATTTGAGAGCAAAAAATTNAATTGGGAGTAAAATCCTATCTCTTTAAACCCNTATTTTTTGGCAGNAAGACTTAAGAGCTTAAAATTCACATCATAAGTTATATCTTGATTCGCTATATTGTTATAAAAATCTCTTGNGACATCATGCTTATAGAAGCANCTACAAGTCCCATGGGGGTNAGGTGAAGAATGAAAAAAATCAGACTTTTCTCCATAGTCATTGACTAAAATATTAAGATTTATAAACTTTTTACTGAGCTCACCAAAGTATTTCTCATACTCTAATATAGGAAGTTCAAAATAAAAATTGTCTACTATTTGTAGGTCATACTGTTCCATTTTCGTGACAAGAGAATCTCCTGCTCTAACTAAGACCTCTGAAATTTTGTTATTTTCTTTTTTAATATTAACAAGAAATAAAACATTCTCTTTCATTACACATCTTTCAAAAGTTAGGGCGTCAAAAAATTCATTACAAAATAAGAATGACTCATTGACTTTTTTTTCTATATTTGCAATTGTTGTAAAAATGCTTAGCTTTTTTTTATGAACATCAAGTAGATCTGCAATTTTATTGTGAATATTAACGTTTTGTTCAATTAAGATAATTTCTAATTTTTCATATATCTTAGGTGCAGAATTTTTTATGTAATCTACCACTGAGCACATCAGGCTTCCATCATTAGGTCCCAGTTCTATTAAAGAAATTTTATCAGACTTATGATTATGAATAACTTTTGTAAGGAAAAAATTAGCTATTGTTTCTCCATAAGTTTTTGATAAAATCGGTGAAGTTAAAAAATCACCCTTTTTACCAACATGTGAGTCTTTCTTGTAGTAGCCCTTTGGACCATATAATGCATAAGTTACAAACTCTGAAAAAGGAACTTCCTTTTTATTCTTAAATAAATCCTCTAGCACAAAATAAGAATAACAAATTTACTTAAAATTGTTTACATGTTAGGTATGGGTTAAAATAGAATATGGTTAAAAAAATGCGCATATCTAAGGTTTATACAAAATTTGGCGACAAAGGCAACACAATGCTAGTCGGTGGTGAAGTTGTTTCGAAAAGCTCGGATAGGGTTGAATCATATGGCGAAGTAGATGAGTTAAACTCTGCATTAGGTGTTGCTTGTTCGGGCAATATGTTAGAAGAAATTAAAGAAATTATTAATTTGGTTCAAAATGACTTATTTATAGTAGGGGCAGATCTGGCTTCCACTAAATCAACAAAAGTTCCTAGAATAGGAAAAGTTAAAATAAATAAGTTGGAAAAAACAATTGATTATTACAATAAAAAAGTTGGTCCTCTTAAAGAATTTATTTTGCCTTCTGGGTCTTCGGTAGGAAGCTATCTGCATCTAGCAAGAACTATATGTAGAAGAGCTGAAAGACATATTGTTTTATTAGGTAAAACGGAGTGGGTAAACCCAAATGTTTTAATTTACATTAACAGACTTTCTGACTTGCTATTTGTTTTAGCCAGACACCAAAACAAAGAAAGCGACGAAGGTGAGGTTTTTGTTAACTTTAAAAAATGACAAATTCTACTTTTGCCGAGAAATTTCAAAATATTTATAAAGAAATAAAAAATTTTCATTTGTTAAAGAAAAATTCCGGAATTCAAATTGCCAATAAATACTCGAATCAGATAGACAAACTTATTTCTTCTGAAGTAAGCTTGAGTTATAAAAATAAGGGAATAGCACTTTTAGCTCTTGGAGGATATGGTCGAAGGGAGCTTTGTATTCAGTCAGATATAGACATATTAATCCTTTACGAAAAAACCAGAAAAAGCGAAGCAGAGGATATAGCTGAGAAAATACTTTATAAGCTCTGGGATACGGGTTTAGAAGTTGGGAATTCTTTGAGAACAGTTGATGACTGTCTTGAGCTCGCAAGCTCCCAAAACTCAACCGTTTTAAGCTCTTTATTGGACTTAAGAGCCATTGCCGGAGATTCCCTTATACAAAAAAAACTACAAAACGATATAAACAAAAAGCTTTTACCAAATATTTCGCAAAACTTTATAAACGAAAAAATCATTGAAAGAAAGAAAAGGCATATAAAATATGGTTCTGCAACATACTTGACTGAACCAAATATAAAGGAGGGTGAAGGATGCCTTAGAGACATTCACTCAATTTTTTGGATTCTTAAAGCATTTCATTCCCAAATTGAAATTAATAAATTTTTAGGGGCGGGATTTTTAAATAAAAATGAACTAAAAATTATAAATGAATCCTTGAATTTTCTTCTAACAATTAGGAACCACTTACATATAAATAAAAAACACGATATAGACATTATTGATTTTGATTCTCAAATTAAAGCAGCTGATTTTTTTAATATAGAAGATGAAAACTTTTTAACAAAACAAACCCTTTTTATGAAGAAGCTGTATGGGACTATAAATAAGGTTGGGGAGCTGACAGACAAGATAATTCAGAAGACTATAAGTAAAAAAATATTCACTTCCAAGAGAATACAAAACCTAGATGATTTTTTTATTATTCACAGAGGAATGCTAAGAGCTATAAATCCTGGAGAATTGTTTCGCAATCCACGAAATATTTTAAAAGTATTTGAATACTCTGTAATTCACGATTGTGATATTTCTGATGATCTGTTAAAGGAAATAAGAAAAGTTCGGACGTTTCGATTCTCAGCCAGCGAAGAAAAAGTAATAAGCAAACACTTTATTGAAATACTTAGGAAAGGAAGGAATATCTTTAAGATTCTTTCTAGTCTTAACAAAAATAATATTTTATCTTTTTTAATTCATCAATTTGAAGTCATAAAAAACCTACCTCTTGCCGATCCATCTCATATTTATACGGTTGATGTTCACTCTATATTGCTAATTGACGAATATGAAAAACTTATTAATGGTGAGTATAAAAAGGAATTTCCTTTTGAATCAAGTATTGCTTCTAAATTAAAAAAGAAAGAAGCTTTTTACTTAGCTTGTCTATTGCACGATATAGGAAAAGGCTATGGAAACAATCATGCCGAAAGAGGAAGTAAAATTACAAAAGATATTTGTCAGAATTTGTTTTGTGATGATGAGTTAACTCATACGGTTGAATTCTTAGTTAAAGAACACTTAATAATGTCTAGCTATTCACAAAAGAGGGATTTAGATGATAGCCAATTAATTGAAGAGTTTAAAAATAGAGTCCAGTCAAAAGAAAATCTTCAGTATTTATTTATACTTACTTTCTGTGATCTCAGAAGTGTTGCGCCCGATGTTTGGTCAAACTGGAAAGGGAACTTACTTTCACTCCTTTTTAAAAAAGCTAATGAACTATTTATTAATTCCAAATCGAAACAAAAAACTCTATTGGTAAAAACAACTAAAAAGGATCAGATATTTAAAAGTATAGATGAGGTAAAATTTAAACAAACTGCTGGTCGTCATTTCTCTACTTATTTTAATACTTACACACTAGAAGAATTAAAATACCAGATAGAAATTCTGATGAATCAAACTAAAGATATCTCTCTTAAAGTCAAATACAGCCAAAAAAACAATGTTGACCAAGTAACAATATGGTCGAAGAAGCAGACTGTAGGTTTTGCNGAGATTTGCGGAAAACTTTCCTCTGCAAGCATCAATATTTATTCTGGAAGAACAACTGTACTTAAGAAAAACCTTGCGCTCTATACATTCGAGGTTAATAGATTTGGGAAATCAACTTTTAGCGATAGGGGTATATGGGGTTCAATTCAAAGTGAGCTTGAGCAAAAAGAAGTTATTATCGAAGAAAGCAAAATTGGAAAAAATATTTCATCAATACTAAATGGTGTTAAAATTGAAACGAAGATAAAAGTTGACAATAACTCTTCTAATAATTATACGATAATCGAACTTTCATCAGCAGATAAACCAGGTCTACTATATGAAATTTCCAAAAATTTAAAAAATTTGGGACTATCGCTGGGGTTGGTTAAAATTTCTACTAGGAGAGGTTCTGTTGATGATTCTTTTTATGTAAAGAAAATAAGTGGGGGAAAGCTTGTAGAAGAAAATGACATCGAACTTATAAAGAGGAGCTTGAAAAATATATTAATATGAACAAAAAAAATATATCAGAAATAAAAACCGATTTTTTGATCATAGGTTCAGGATTATCCGGGCTTTATTCTGCAATTTATGCATCTAATTTTGGCAAAGTAACTTTAATAACAAAATCCTCAATTCAGGAAAGTAATTCTTATTGGGCTCAAGGTGGAATTGCGGCAGCTATAAATGATGACGATTCAATTGAAATACATAAGAAAGATACCCTTTCTGTGGGTTGTGGGCTCAATAACGAAGAAGCTGTAAACACTATGGTTTCAGAGGGAACAGAGCGTGTACAAGGATTAATAAATCAGGGGATGAATTTTGATCGAGCAGAATCAGGTTTTGATTTTGGAATTGAGGGTGGGCATAGCAGAAGAAGAATCCTACATGCATTGGGAAATGAAACAGGAAAAGCTGTAGTTGATTTCTTATGCAAAGAAGTTGAAAAGAATAATAAAATCACAATTTATGAAAACTCTTTTGTAATAGACCTATTCTCTGACTCTAAATCATGCTTTGGTTGTTTAGTCTTTTCTGATAAAGAAAAAAATAAAATTAGTATCCATTCAAANGCTACAATTNTTGCNACAGGTGGAGGGTGCGGGCTATATTCTCAATCATCNAATCCATCTAGCACATCNGGTGANGGAATAGCNCTTGGACTTAACGCAGGTGCTGTNGTTAAAGATATGGAATTCATACAATTCCATCCAACGGTCTTTTCTAAAGAAGGTGCTCAGAATTTTCTTATCTCAGAAGCNATAAGAGGTGAAGGTGGTCAGCTTGTTAATCATTCAAAAANCAGATTTATGGNAAACTATTCGAAACAACTAGAGCTTGCTCCAAGAGACATAGTAGCAAGGGCAATATTTAATGAGATGAGAACTAATGGTGAAAAAAATGTTTTTCTATCNTTAAAGCATTTAAANCCCAGTCTAATAAAAAACAGATTTAAAAATACTTTTGAGCTTTGCCTGNGGGAAGGTTTAGATATTACNAAAGATGATATTCCGGTATCCCCTGCTGCGCACTATATGATTGGGGGTATCAAAACAAATATTTCNTCACAAACNAACATTAAGAATCTGTATGCTTGCGGAGAAGTTGCTTGNGTCGGCGCTCATGGTGCAAACAGATTNGCGAGCAATTCTCTTTTAGAGTGTTTAGTTTTTGCAAAAAGAGCTATAGATTCGGCTGTAAAATTATCAAAAAAAGAAATGAAAATTCCTAAAGATTTGATAGANAGNGCTAAAAAATGCTCTCTAATATCGTCGGATAAGAAAGTTGAGTCATATTTAAACTATAGGATACTGCTTTCACAAACTATAAATAATTATGTTGGAATTTTAAGAAATAAAAAAGATTTACTNCTTGCTCTTAACGAAATTTCATCCATTAAAAGAACAAATTTAGATGAATTTGACCTTATAGACAAAAGGCTTATGAACCTAAAAAGTTTAACNTACCTAATTACAAAGTCTGCTCTATTAAGAGAAGAGTCNCGAGGTGCNCACATCCGAGAAGATTTTTCAAGTGAATCATCGAAGTGGCACAAGCATATAAATTGGAAGCTAAACAATGGAACCTTGCGGTTTTCATACTCAAAGCAATGATTTATGTTGATTCACATTGTATTAAATAAAAAAAATGCTATAATTTTTTGCGGTGCGTTGCAGTTCAGTATTTACTGAAAGTACTCCATAAATTAAGTATATTTTAACGAAAAGGTGAAGTTTAATGGCTGTTGAAAAACAATTAGAAGAACTAGAAATGGTTACAGTAAAATTTGCTGGGGACTCTGGGGACGGAATTCAAATTACAGGTGATCAATTCGGTAATACAACCGCTATAGCCGGTAACGATTTTTCTACATTTCCCGATTTTCCATCTGAAATTCGTGCGCCCCTTGGAACAACTTATGGTGTTTCTTCTTATCAAATACAATTTGCAGCTAAAGATATTTACACGCCAGGTGACACACCAGATGTTCTTGTTTGCTTTAACCCGGCTGCATTAAAAGTAAATATGAGTACCGTTAACAAGGGTGGGATAATCGTTGTTAATGAAGACGAGTTTATTCCTAAGAATCTGAAAAAAGCAGGTTTTGAATCTGATCCACTTGATCCAGATGATACTTCTCTTCAAGACTTTAGGGTTCACAAAATTCCTATAACAACACTTACCTTAAAAGCTTTGGAAGACATGGAAGACATGGGTCACGCAGATAAACTGAGATGTAAAAACTTTTTAGCATTAGGGGTCGTTTCTTGGCTATTCCAAAGACCTTTAGAACCAATTGAAAATTTCTTAACAAAAAAATTTGGCAAAAAGCCTTTAATTTTAGAAGCTAATACAAAAGTTCTTCATGCAGGATACAACATGTGCGATACAATGGAGATTTTTCCGATAATGTACAAAATACCTGCAGCTAAGCTTGAACCAGGAACTTATCGAAATATTAATGGAGCATTGGCGACCTCTTACGGTCTGCTGGCTGCCGCAGAAAAAATAGAACTTCCAATTGTTTATGCGGGATATCCGATTACACCAGCAAGTGAAATTCTTCATACTCTTGCAGCATTAAAACAATTTGATGTTGCCGCCATACAGACCGAGGATGAAATAGCCGCTGTAACTATGGCCCTTGGAGCTGCTTATGGTGGTTCACTTGGAATAACTGGGAGCTCAGGCCCCGGGCTAGCACTTAAAATCGAAGCCATCAACTTGGCAGTAATGACAGAATTACCATTAATAATTTTTAATTTTATGAGATCAGGAATTTCAACAGGAATGCCTACAAAAACCGAACAGGGTGATTTGGCTATGGCTCTTTTTGGTAGACCTTCTGATTCTCACCTAATTGTTCTGGCTCCAGAGTCAGCATCTGACTGTTTTTGGATTTCAATTGAAGCAGTAAGGCTGGCAACAAAATATATGACGCCTGTAATAGTTTTATCTGAGGGATTCTTAGTAAANGCCTCTGAGCCATGGAAACTTCCTGATTTAAGCACAATACCTAAAATGGAACCGCCTTTTAGAACTGACCCTGAAAACTACCTTCCCTATATAAGAAACAAAGAAACTTTAGCTAGGGACTGGGTTAGGATAGGAACAAAAGGCTTAGAGCATACAATTGGTGGTCTAGAGAAGATTAATGAAACCGGTGCAATTTCACAAGATCCAGAAAACCATGATCTGATGACAAGATTAAGAGCAGAAAAAGTACAAAAAGTGCAAAATGATATTCCAGATGTTGAAGTTCTAGGAGATAAAGATGCAGACCTTGTTCTTTTAGGGTGGGGTAGCGCTATAGGAAGCATGAGAGCTTCTGCTGAAATAGTTGCAAAAAGCGGCAAAAAAGTTGCAATAGTCAACTTAAGGTATATAAATCCTTTTCCTAAAAACTTAGAGGCAGTTTTAAAAAGCTTCAAAAAAGTTGCAGTTGTAGAATTAAACTTAGGACAGTTGAATATGATAATCAGATCAAAATTTATGATTGATACTTCTTTCTTAGGAAGAGTAACGGGCCAACCAATTTCTGTTGTTGAAATGGTGGAATTTATAAATAATGAGTTAAACTTATTAAAAGAGCATTAATTAATATTTAGGGAGTTTTTATGAGTACTACTACAGAGGCAGTTAAATACAAAGCTAACGATTTTAAATCATCGGCTGAACCTAGGTGGTGTCCTGGTTGCGAAGATTATGCAATTTTAAAGGCTGTTCAAACAGCTATGGCACAAATAGGTAGACCTAAAAACGAACACGCAGTAGTATCAGGCATTGGTTGTTCATCCAGATTTCCTTACTATATGGGCACATACGGATTTCATACAATACATGGAAGACCTCTTCCTATTGCAACAGGGCTAAAGGTTTCTAATCCAGAACTAGCTGTTTGGGTTGTTACTGGAGACGGTGATGGGATTTCTATTGGTGGAAATCATTTGATGCATGCATTAAGAAGAAATACTGATATGAATATCCTTCTGTTTGATAACAGGATATATGGCCTAACAAAAGGTCAATACTCTCCTACTAGTGAAAAAGGTAAAATTAACAAAACAGCCCCATACGGAACAATTGAAGAACCTGCAGATCCTGCATCTCTAGCTGTTGAGTGCGGAGCATCTTTTGTTGCACAAATTTCTGCTACTTATGTAAAGGAACTTGTAGCCGTTTTAGTCGAAGCTTATAATCATAAAGGAACATCTTTTGTTCATATATATCAGAATTGCTACATATACAACAATGGCGCCTTTGATGGGTTTACCGAAAGAAGCATCAGAGATGATAATAATATCAAAGTAGAACATGGCAAACCTTTAATCTTCGGTGAAAAAAGCAACAAAGGTCTTGTTATGGGCTACGGTAAATTTGATATTGTCGAATTTGAACCAGAGAATGTACCAGATAATGTAGTAATATACGATGAAACTGATTTAACATTAGTAAGAATGATTGTTGATATGAAGTTTCCTGAATTTCCCGTTCCTATGGGAGTTATAAAAAGGGTTAAGCAACCAACTTTTGATGACCGTGTACATGAACAAATTGAGTCCGCTAAAACAAAATTTAAACCTGATTTAAGTAAGCTTATTTCCTCTGGGGATACTTGGGAAGTTAAATAGACTTATATGAACAGTGCTTTAAAGAAAAGTATTAGCACAATTCTAAATTCTTCATTAAAAGAAGATAAAGTATTTACCGACATAACTACACAAACCTTAATTGAAGATTCAAATTTGACTTGTGAGCTTATATTTAAAGAAAGTGGAATTTTGTGTGGTACAAAAATAGTTACCTATTTAATTAAAAATTTTAATGACAAAATAAAGATTGTGTGGAAATTCAAAGAAGGGTCTTTTATTAAAAAAAATACTAGGATTGCTTCAATAGATGGTCCAGGAAACAAGGTTCTTGCAATTGAAAGAGTTCTTCTAAATTTTTTGCAAAAGACATCTGGCATAGCTACTATAACTTATAATTTCTGCAAGCTGATAAAAAACAAAAAAATTAATCTTTTAGATACAAGAAAAACCACTCCGGGGTGGAGATTAATAGAAAAATACTGTGTTAAGGTTGGAGGCGGACAAAACCATAGGATGGACCTGTCTGAACTAATATTAATNAANGATAATCATATAAGNGCACTTAATGGAGTAGAGCACGCTCTTNTAAAGATATTCAAAAAGAAAAACCGTATTCCTGTTGAGATAGAAGTTAAATCTCTTTCTGAACTCGATAGTGCATTGAAATTTAAAATTAAAAGAGTTATGTTGGACAACNTTAGCGTGCCCAATATAAAAAAGGCAATCAAAAGAATAAGGGAATTCCCTGGTNTTGAGATAGAAATATCAGGTGGAATCAATATGTCTAANATAAAAAAAATCTCCTCTTTAGATGTTGACTATATTTCTGTGGGAACAATTACNCATTCATCGCCATCCATAGATATTTCTATGAATGTGTTAAAATAAACNATGGACTTAAATATTTTAAAGCAAATATCTGATCTTAAAAAAAAGAAAAATGCTGTAATTCTTGCACACAACTATCAAATACCCGAAGTTCAAGATATAGCCGATTTTATAGGAGACTCTCTAGGTCTTGCCAAAAAAGCATTAGAAGTTGAAGCAGAAGTGATAATTTTTTGTGGCGTNCANTTTATGGCAGAAACTGCATCAATACTTTGTCCTAATAAGAAAATTTTATTACCAGACCTGGAAGCAGGATGTTCTTTGGCTNACTCTATAAACTTACAACAACTNCAGGATTGGAAAAAAAAGAATCCTGNAGCTGTAGTTGTCTCTTATGTTAATACAACTGCGGAAATNAAAGCAGAGAGTGACTACTGTTTTACTTCTTCAAATGCTGTAAAAATTATAGAGTCAATNGATAAAGATAAAAAAATACTTTTTCTGCCTGATATGTTTTTAGGTGCATATGTCCAAAGGAAAACAAAAAGNAAAATCGATATTTGGCCTGGCGAATGTCATGTTCATGCTGCTATGACTTATGAAGAAATAAAAAACCTTAGAGATGANTATGTTGAAACTGAGGTTTTAATTCATCCTGAGTGTGCCTGTGGTTCAGAAGCTATGTATTATTCAGAAAAAAATAATGATAAAAATGTTCACTTTTTATCAACAGAGGCAATGATTAATAAAGCCAAAAGTTCGAGTGCNAAAAATATCATAGTAGCCACAGANACTGGTGTTATTCACAAANTAGAAAAAACATCCCCTGAAAAAAACTTCATACCAATAAACAGAACAGCAACTTGCAAATATATGAAAATGATTACCGTAGAAAAAGTTCTTAGAGCATTAAAATNTGAGGGACCAGAGGTAANAGTAGCNAGCGAAATAGCAATTAAAGCTAAAACNGCAATTGATAGNATGGTGGGTATTGGATAATGGCCGTGGGAAGATTCGAACTTCCGACATACGCCTTATGAGAGCGTCGCTCTACCCCTGAGCTACACGGCCGATGGATTTTGAGTTTATCATGCCCAAAGAGAGTTTCAAGGAAAGCTGGTTTAAAAAAATATGAATAACNGTCNAGAAATTAAATATACCAACAGAAGAAGAGCTGTCCTCCTTGTACTTTCAGCTATTTTCATATCATCAATGACAATGCTTAATCTTCTAGGAACATCACGATTCCTAGATTTAAGCTTTAATCTTTTGGGTTTACAAATCCCNGTGGTTTTAGCTGTTGGNGTTTTGCCCTATCCCATAACCTTTTTATGTACAGACTTAATATCCGAAATTTATGGTGAAGANAGGGCTTCTGAGCTTGTATGGACAGGGTTAATTGTAAACATTTGGCTTGCAATAATACTGTGGATAGGTGGCCTAATACCTGCATTTACAACTAANAATCTCAGTGTAGACGCCGATAATGCATTCATGATTATAAGNTCCTTGTCACTGAGTACTATAACCGCCTCGATGATTGCTTATTTTCTAGCACAATATTCTGATGTAAAAATATTTCATTTTTTAAAAAAGCTCACAAAAGGTAAGCATTTATGGCTAAGAAACAATGGGTCTACTATGATCAGCTCTCTAATAGACACTATCTGTGTTATCTCAATCACACATTATTTATCAAAATCAATACCGCTTCCTGAAGCAGAGTCAGAATTAAATGGATTGTTCTTGCTTATATCATATGCATATATTTTTAAATTTATAATTGCTCTCCTTGATACTCCTTTATTGTATATTGGCGTAAAACATTTAAAAAAATACCTTGGAATCAATGATCACGATTTCTAACTTGATAGAACTGTTGTTATAATAACTTTATGGCAATAAATGTTAAAAAGCTACCGCAAAACAATGAAGCAGAACAAGCGGTGCTTGGTTCTATTTTAATAGACCAAGAAGCTATGAATTTAGCACTTGAAGAAATTGCTGAAAACGATTTTTATGACGAAAACCATAAAAAAATATTTTCTGCTATGGTTGACTTGGACAAGGAAAGTAAGCCAATTGATATATTAACACTATATGACAAGTTAAAGTCAAAAAAATCTTTATTAAAAGAGGTTGGTGGTAGTTCATATCTGAGCCAATTAATTGAAATTGTTCCTAGCTCATCAAATGTAGTTTTCTATGCAAAATCCGTAAGGGAGAAGTCAATATTAAGGAGCATGATTAAGACAGCATCTGAAATTATAGATGAAGGGCAAACAGACCAAGTTGAAGTTGATGAGTTTGTTGATCAGGCCGAGAAGAAATTGTTTGAAATTAGTCAAAACAAAAAGAGGTCTGGCTTTGTTTCAACTGCTGAACTTGCAACAGAAACTATAAAAATAATTGAAACCTTAACAACANGAAAAATGGCTATTACTGGNATTGCCAGTGGCTTTAAAAAGCTGGACAAAATGACTGCTGGTTTTCAAAATTCTGATNTGATCATAATTGCAGCAAGGCCTGGTATGGGTAAAACCTCCTTTAGTTTAAATATTGTCATGCATGCAGGCTTGGTTCATGGACTTAAGGTAGGTTTTTTCTCTCTAGAGATGGCGAAAGAACAGCTAATGATGAGAATGCTTTCTGCAAAATCTAAGCTNAATTTTGGCAAAATTAGAACGGGGTTTTTATCAGATTCCGAGTTTCAAAAAACTGTNGCTGCTGCAGAAACTTTACAAAGAGCGAATATATTTATAGATGATACACCTGCTCTTACCTCTCTGGATCTAAGNTCCAGAACAAGGCGCCTAAAGAGCGATAAAGGTATAGATATTTTAATTGTTGATTATCTTCAATTNATGCGGGGCTCTTCCAGAACNGATAACCGTGAAAGAGAAATTGCCGAAATTTCTTTGTCTCTTAAAGCTCTTGCNAAGGAACTACAAATCCCTATTATTGCTATTTCNCANCTTAGCAGACAAACTGAAGCNAGGACAGACAAAAAACCNCAGCTTTCAGATNTAAGAGAAAGTGGTGCGCTGGAACAAGATGCTGATATGGTCATTTTTCTTCATCGTGCTGATGCCTANAAAAGGATNGCTGATGAAAGAGACGGCTTAGCCGAAGTTATTATTGGAAAACAACGTAACGGTCCGACNGGAACAGTTTCTTTGGCCTTCCTAGANACCCAAGGAGTNCCTAGCTTTGAGAATCTTGCGGATGAATACACAGAGGAACCTAGGGACNAGGNCTAAAGTGATATAGATACAGGGCAATGGTCAGANCCAAATACATCGTTGTGAATTTGAGCATCCTTAATCTTGTCAATTTGTGAAACCCAAAAATAATCAATTCTCCANCCNGCATTGTTTTGCCTAGCATTCCTCATATATGTCCACCATGAATATTTGACCTCNTTTGGATAAAAGTANCTAAAAGTGTCAACAAATCCTTTTTTTTGAAACTTATCCAACCAATCTCGCTCTATCCGAAGGAAGCCAGAAGTATTTTCGTTAGGNTTAGGGTGNCTTAGNTCAATCTCATTNTGTGCAATATTATAGTCTCCNCATATTATGATATTTTTCTTTTTTCTTTTTAACTTTACAAACATGTCATANGCTGCGTCATGAAACCTAAACTTGTAATCAAGCCTTATATCANTCATTTGACCATTAGGAAAATAAAAATTAAGCAAAATAAACTTATCATATTCGGCTATCAGNGTTCTTCCTTCNTCATCCAAATCCTGATCAGAATCAAGGGTTGTTGAAANATTAAGAGGCTNTTNCTTGGTGTATATNGCAACTCCTGAGTATCCCTTTTTGTATTTAGGGGAATCAAAAATAGATAAATATCCAGGTATNTTAAGCAANTCATCTCCTAATTGCTCAACNTGTGCCTTCGTTTCTTGAAGACATAATATATCTGGAGAATAGTCTGAAATGAAATCTAAGAATCCCTTCTTCTTTACAGCTCTAATTCCGTTTACATTCCAAGAAAATATGTTCATGAAATTAGTTTATAATAATTCTTCCCATCATGTTAGTGGAAATTATATATGAAATTTATTATTGTACCGTTTAAAAACTTTAAATCAGCTAAAACACGCATGAGAAAAGACTTGTCCANTCAGGAAACTGAAAAAATTGTTGAAAANATGCTCATTCATGTTTTACAAGAAGTTTCAAAGTCACAAATGTCAGACGAAAACTTTATCATTACAAATGACAAAAAAGCTATAAGAATTGCATCTAGATTTGGAATCAAAATAATTGAAGAAGAAAAGCAGCTTAGTGAAAGTGTTTCAATTGATTTTGCGTCAAAAATTCTAAAAGAAAAAGGTGCAACGAGCGTCTTAAGAATCCCGGGTGATTTGCCACTTTTAAGCTTNAAAGATATTGATTATATTTTTAAGAANGCNAAAGAACANAACTCCTGTATAGTNGTCCCGTCCAAAAGTGGTAGTGGCACTAACGCAATGCTTAGAACACCGCCGGATATNATTCAATCATTTTTTGGAGAAAACAGTTTGCAAAGACATATTAAAGAGTTTGAAGATAAAAAAGTCCAATATANGATTTTAGAAAATGAAAATATTGGACTTGATATAGACTGCNTNAANGACCTTGAACACTTTCGTGAAAGNCANCCCAACAATAGTAAACATAATNCNTTTAGCTGATTACTGCTAAAATGTCTCTTTCTTCTAGAACCATAAGGTCTTTATTNTCAATATTAACCTCTGCTCCACCAAACTTACTAAAAAGAACTTTGTCGCCTTTTTTAACTGTTAGCGGAGTAACATTTCCTTTCTGATCAGCTCTTCCAGACCCTACAGCAACAACTGTTGCTTCAAGTGGCTTTTCTTGAGAACTATCAGGAATGATAATGCCGCCCTGTGTTGTACTTTCAGCCTCGTTTCTTTCAACTAAAACAAACGCTCCCAAAGGTCTTACAGTTTTTTTCTTAGATTTACCCATTATAAACTCCCCTTAAACTTTANTTACTTATAAAATAATCATGTTTATTGAACATTCAAGTCAATTAAATAAATTTAATTGAAAATTCATGTTTATGCTTCTTGTTCATATTTATTATCAATGGAGTAATAGCCTCTATCATTGAAGAAATTTCNAGTGGTCCAGCATCTATAGCTTTAAGACTTGGCATTTCTTCGGTTAACTTTGAAACTATTGCTTTGGCTTCATCATCATTGCCACAAATAACAACATCATAGTCTAGTGGTTTTTCAAAATTAGCCAAACCTTTTGCAGGAATGTTGTGATAGGCACTTACGACTCTTACTGAATCTGGTAACACGTTTTGAATATCAATAGCTGCAGATCCAGAATCTGGTGGATCATAAGATACAACTTTTCCAAACTTCATGGGAACAACTGGNGAGATTACAATTTGATTTGTNAAAGANNTGGAAATACCTTCCAAGGTTGATTTTGTGTATTCAGGAGGCAAACATACAACGACTACTTCGCTTGCTTTTGCAGCCTCTCCGTTTTCCATACCGAGTATGCTTTTATCAACACCTTGCTCTTTTGCTTTCTCNTTTATCTCTGCTGCAGCNGCNTCTGCTTTTTCTTGGGTTCTAGAACCTATTAAAANTTCGTGGCCTGCTTTGGCCCATCTTATTACAAGACCTTCAGCAAAAGACCCTGTTCCACCTAATAAACTAATTTTCATTTAATTCTCCTTTAATCAAATTATNATTTGNAATATTATAACAGTTTTTTTAAAGCTAGGTTAAGTTTGTTAGAAGANCAGGCTAGCTCTAGNGTTTTAACCCTTGATTTAANGCCACNAACAATAGCTATTTTAGACTTTGGTATTCCTATGAATTCCGAAAGTATCTTAATCAATTCGAGGTTTGACGCACCCTTATGTGGTATTGCTGCNACTTTTACTAATAAAACNCCTAATTCAAAACTCAAAACCTCTGANTTTTTTGACCTTGGTTTAACTGATACTAGAATTCTCAAATTTAAAAGGTATAGGCAAGCTGAACCAANGATTTAACTAAAAAGCTTTTTAAAAATTCTNCTGCTAATAAAACAACAATNGGTGAAATATCTATTCCACCGAGATTTGGCATAGCNTTTCTTACTATNGATAAAACCGGCTCNGTTATTCTATACAAAAATTGAAATAAAGNATTATAAGGATCNGGGTTAAACCATGAAATTAATGCTCGAATAATTATTAGCCACACAAAAAGAGAAAGAATTAAGTTTAAAACGTTTGCAATNGCTAAAATTAAATTTGTAANAATCATATCAATTTTTATTCATAATTANCTTGTCGCTAATTTTTACNGATTTCTTAGATGCAGAATCTAGACATTGAACAATNATATTGGTAAATCTTTTATTTTTCAATAACTTAATACCTGCTTCAGTGGTGCCGCCTGGAGAGGAAACNAACTTAACAAATTTCTNTGGGGATACTTTGNTTGTATTCAAATATGCCACTGNACCTAAAATAGTTTCAAAAACTATATCTTTTACCATCNCTTCACCTAAATTTTTAGATTTACCGTAAGCGAGTTGGGCTGCAATGTATTCTGCTAAAAATGCAGGNCCAGAACCGCTTATTGCCGTGATATAGTCAAAATCTTTTTCTGCNTTTAGCTCAAATGCTTTTCCGGTTGTCTCTATTAAGCTTAAAAAAGCTTTTCGATCCTTGTTNGTGCAATGCCTGTTAGCCTTNAAACCAATAACGCCCNTTAANACAAGGCAAGACAAATTCGGCATTGTTCTTATAACTTTTTTCTTTGGTCCTATTAGTTTTTGNATAAAAGATGTTTTTACNCCGGCTGCTATTGAGACAAGAATCTTTCTGGAATTTAACTTCTTCTTTGTTTCTTTTAATACCTCTGAAACCGCATCAGGTTTAACGCAAAGAAAAATAATTTCAGAATTTTCTACAACACTAATATTTTCAGTTGTTGTTCTAACATTTTTAAGAGCCNTTAACGGTTTTAATCTTTTAGTGTCTACNTCAGAACAAATAACCTTGTGTNTNCCCTGGGCTAGNAAGCCNTTAATCAAAGATNTTGCCATGTTGCCTGTACCTATTATTCCAACGTTCATTTAATGCGTTCTCCAAAAATCTTTGTTCCCACCCTAATTATAGTAGAACCTTCTTCTAAGGCTACCCTATAATCATTGCTCATACCCATTGATAGCTCGAGACTAACTCCTAAATTNTTTTCAATATCTAATGACAAATTCTTCATTTTTCTGTAATCCATCCTGCTATATTCAGGGTCTTGTGANTATTCNGTAATTGTCATAAGTCCTTTTATCTTTAGCCTTTCCAGAATAGAAATACTCGAAGATAATTCTTGAACCTCCTCAATCCTTGCTCCACCCTTNTTTGGGTCTTCTGAAACGTTAACTTGCAAAAGNATGTCTTGAAAAAGGTCTTTCTTTAAACAGAANTCATTAATCATTGAAGCCTTTTTAANGGTGTCTACCGTNTGAACCAANGNGGCTTTGCCAGCGAAATATTTTATTTTATTTTGTTGAATNTGCCCTATATAGTGCCACCTTATNTCTTCATGNTTTAAAATAGTTGCTTTAATTTTATCACGCAACTCTTGTGCATAGTTTTCGCCAAAATCTCTTTGCCCAAGAGAATAAAGATCAAGGATNTCTTCAAGCGGTTTTGTTTTAGACACCGCAACAAGAAGGGTTTTTTGGTTAAGCCTCTTTAGGTGATCATTTANTTCCTTAACAAAATTTTGATAATTAAGCTGTNTACTCATAATAATTAAAGATTATTATAATATATAATCAAACAAATGGGACTTACAANACNGGAAGCTNTAAAGTTTGGTGAATTNGCTCTAAAAAAAGCAAATATAGTAAATTATAAAAANGAAGCCAGAGAAATACTTGAAAATCTCTTAAAAAAAACACCNGAGGANCTTTTTTTAATAAAAGAGAAGAATATAAGCGAAACNAACAACNTGGCTTTCATAAAAAAANTTAAAAAGCGAACTAGTGGAGTGCCTCTACAATATATAACAAAGGTGGGCCANTTTTACTCCAGNGCTTTTTATGTCTCAAAAGGAGTGTTAATACCAAGACAAGAAACTGAAATACTTGTNGAAACAGTATTGAAGACTTTTGAGGCAAGAAGCAATGTTTCATGCTTNGATATGTGTTCCGGAAGTGGTTGCATTGGCATTAGCTTAGCTTTAGAAAACAGAAATTTTAAAAGAATAGTGTTGGCTGACACAAGCAAAAGAGCCCTTTTATGTTCAGTCAAAAATATTAAAGCTTTTAGGGTAAAAAGAAGATGTACCGCAGTTTTATCGAAGTTTTTCTCTAACATACCGAATACAAGGTTTGATGTTATTTGCTCTAACCCTCCTTACATTAGTGAAAAGGAATATGCTTTAGTAGAAAAACAAGTCAAGGACTACGAACCAAAACTTGCTTTGGTTAGCAAAGACAAGGGCCTTTTGCACATTAAAAAAATTGCACAGGGTGCCGCAGGCTTTTTAAAACAAGATGGGCTCCTTTTTTTTGAAGTTGGACAAAATCAGTCCGAAAAGGTGAAAGAAATTTTATTGGATATTGGATACTGCGACTTGCTAACTTATAATGATTTAAATCAAATAAAAAGGATAGTTGTAGGAAAATGGAAAAAATAGTAATAGAGGGCGGATTTCCCCTTAAAGGCAAAGTAAGCATTTCAGGTTCAAAGAACTCTGCGCTGCCTATTCTTGCTGCTACCGCTATTTTTCCTGGTTCATACAAATTCACGAACGTACCTGACATTCAAGACGTTAGAACAATGTTAGAGTTATTAAAAATTCTAGGTTCAAGATATACTTTTAAGAATAATAAGGTCGAGATTACATCAACAAAATTAAGTAAACACGAAGCTCCTTATGATCTTGTTAAGACTATGAGGGCCTCTGTATTAATATGGGGGGCTCTTTTGACAAGGTTTAATAAAGCCAAAATTTCTTTCCCTGGTGGTTGCGCAATTGGGGATAGACCTGTCGACCAGCACCTAGAAGGGTTTGAATCAATTGGATACGAAACAAACATAAATCAAGGTTATCTTGAGTCGGTATCTGCAGGAGAAATAGGTGGGAAATTTAATTTTAAAATTAAAAGTGTGACTGGAACAGAAAACCTAATTTTAGCATCTATAATGGGAGACAAAGAAACAACTTTAACAAATTGTTCACTTGAACCCGAGGTTGATGATTTAATTAAATTCCTAAACTCACTAGGAGCAACCATAAAACGTGTGAAGGAGAAGGTGACAATCACCCCTGTTCTTAAATTAAAAAAACAGACAAAAGCCTATAAAATTATTCCTGACAGAATTGAAGCTGGAACATTTATGTATTTAGCATGCCTACCGAAGAATGAGTTAACTATAACCAACGTTGATGCCTCGACATTAATAGATGTTATAAAAACGGTCAAGCAGCTAGGTGCAAAGGTGAAACAGACAAAAAAGTCTATTAAAATTACAGCGCCAAACAAGATTGGGGCTCTAAAGGTTGAAACTAACCCCTATCCGTATTTTCCTACTGATCTTCAAGCTCAACTAATGGCAGTATTAATTCTAGGGGAAGGTTCCTCCAGTATAAGGGAGAATGTTTTTCCTAACAGGTTTATACATGTTGCGGAGCTGCGAAAATTAGGGGCTAAGATTAAACTGAGTAGTAATTTGGCAAAAATACAAGGAACGAAGGGTTTAGCTGGAGCCAAAATGCAAGCAAGTGATCTAAGAGCCAGCGCGGGACTAGTCCTTGCAGCACTAAGTGCAGTTGGACAAAGTGAAATTTTTAGAATATATCACCTTGATAGAGGGTACGAAGGAATAGATAATAAATTAAGAGAGGTTGGAGCGAAAATTTGCAGAGTAAAAGAGTAAGAGTAGCAATTTCAAAAGGCAGGATTCTTAAAGAAGTTTGCGCATATCTTGCAAAAGTGGGATACCCAAACGATATTGGGAAGAAGGATTCGCGTGAACTAATTTTTAATGTTAAAAATCTTCAAATTTTAGCGTGCAAACCTTCAGATGTCCCCAGATATGTTGAACTAGGTGCTGCAGATTGTGGAATTGTTGGATCGGATTGTATACTAGAAGCTGAATGTGACATTTATGAGCCTATTAGTTTGCCTATTGGAAAATGTAGGATGGTTTTAGCTTGTCCAAAAAATAAAAAAGTAGAACTAAAAGCTGGAATGAGTATAAAAATTGGCACTAAATATCCTAGGATAACGCAGGAATTCTTTTTAAAAAAAAATATAGCTCCAGAAATTGTTTTTCTAAATGGATCGGTTGAGCTGGCTCCACTAACAGGGCTTGCTGATGCAATTGTGGACATAACAGAGACTGGTTCAACGATAAGAGAAAACAATTTAAAAATTGTTGAAACTATAATGGAAATTAGTGCAAAAGTAATCGTAAATAAAACCAGTTTCAGAACACTGAACAAAGAAATTGAAACCATCACAACGGCCTTAGTAAAGAAAATAAAAATTTAAGTTTCCATAACCATTGAAAAAAAATTCAATATTACTTTTTTAATGGACGCAGTGTTAATTATTTGTTAATATTAAAAAGTGTTAATTCTATTTTGGTCCTTATAAGCTGCCTAAATTGTTAACATTTTTATCCACATTTATCCACATTTTGTGGATAAGTAGACGGGGTGGGTCATATTGACGAAATCATAGGGATACGGAATTGGAAGACAAACAAGCGCAAAAATTAAACGAACACTTAGACTCAGACCTAGTAGATAAAAACGTTCTTGGTGCGATGGTTTTGGACAACATATCTCAAAACTACCCTGGAATAAAACAGTTTTTTTCAACTATTAAGCTGATAGAGGTAAACGATAAACAAGCTACCTTTATTGTCTCTGACGTTATGACCTCCGAGTGGATAAACAATCACTACATGCACATATTGGAAAAGGTTTTTTGGGAAGAGTCAGAGGAAGAGCTTGGCTTTAAAAAGGTGGTTGTGAACTCTCAGGATGCCTATAAATCCAGAAACTTAAAACCAAAAAAGAAAGGATCTAGCGCTAGGGGGCTTACGCGTGTCCACGAGGGAACCTTAAACGGCAGGCAAAGCTTTGGTACTTTTGTAAAAGGTGCGTCAAATACTCTTGCTGCCATTGCTGCTGAAAGGGTTGCCGACAAACCGGGAAAATCATATAACCCCCTTTTTGTTTATGGCAGGACTGGTTTGGGAAAAACTCATTTGTTAAATGCGGTCGGAAACACAATTTATGATGACAACAAAGACTTTAAAATTTGTTCTATTTCTGCAGAACATTTTACAAACAAGGTTATTAGCTCAATAAGATCCGGGAAAACAAAAGAGCTTCGAGATTCTTTCAGGTTCGACTGCGATGTACTTTTGATAGATGACATACAGTTTATAGCTGGAAAAGAAGGCACACAGCAGGAATTTTTTTACACTTTTAACGCCCTTTATGATGCGAACAAACAGATAATTTTAACAAGCGACAGGCCTCCCCATCAACTTTCTGGAATTCAAGAGCGCCTCGTAAGTAGGCTTGAGTGGGGCTTTTCTGTTGAGGTTTTGCCTCCCGACGTAGAACACAGGGTGGCAATTTTACAAACAAAGGCTAAGGATTTGGGTATAAGGATTGACGAAGAGGTTTTATTTGTTGTGGCAGAAAAATCTGGGGGCTCTATTCGCGAGCTTGAAGGATTTTTTAACAACGTTGTCGGACAGGCTTCGATGTTAAACGTTGCCCTTGATAAATCTCTTGTAAACGACGTTTCTTCAAGACTTTTATCAACAAAAAGCGTTGATTTGATAAACATAGAGTTGATACAAAAAGAAGTTGCGGCTTTTTTTGGTATAAGCGTGCAAGACCTTTGTTCTAAAAAAAGAACAAAAGGTGTTGTAAGGCCAAGACAAATTGCAATATATTTATGTAGAATTTTTACTGATGAATCTCTTCTTCAAATAGGTAGAGGTTTTGGTGGAAGAGATCACTCAACTGTCCTTCATTCTATTGCCACCGTAGAAGATTTGCTGGCCAAAAACCCATCTCAAGAAAATCCAATAAGGGTTTTACAAACAAAGTTGAGAAAAATTTCTGGTGGAAAACTCGAAGATTAATGTTGAAAG